>CBIHPK010000017.1:0-64165 GCA_966211675.1 uncultured Myxococcaceae bacterium | reverse complement strand
GGTGCCGCCGCGGGGGTCGGCGCGCTGGGGGCAGCGGCGTCACCGGCGGCGGGACGCGCCGGGGCGGCGGGACGCGCCGGGGCCGCCGCGGGGGTGGTGGCCGCTCGGCGAGCGCGGGCGAGCGAGTCGCGGCCCGAGGTGCTCATGTACGCGAGCGAGGCGGAGGTCAGCATGAACAACATCGCGCAGACGCTGGTCGCCTTGGCGAGGAAGCCGCTGGCGCCGCGGCCGCCGAAGACGGTCTGCGTGGCCGCGCCGGAGAGCACGCCCATGCCGCCGGAACGACCCGACTGCAGGAGCACCACGCCGACGAGGAAGAGGCAGACGAACACATGGATGATGGTGAGCAGCGTTTGCATGGACGAAGAACTCTCGATGGGGCCGAAGGTTATCCCGCGGCCTGGATGATTCGGGCAAAGCCAGCCGGGTCGAGCGAGGCGCCTCCGACGAGGAGGCCATCGACGTCGGGCTGCGCCAGGAGCTCGGCGGCGTTGTCAGGCTTCACGCTGCCCCCATACAGGATTCGCACGCCGTCCGCGACCTCGCCGAGCTCGTTGCGGATGCGATCTCGCAGGTAGGCGTGCGCCGACTGGGCGTCCGAGGCCCGAGCGGTGCGCCCGGTGCCGATGGCCCAGACCGGCTCGTAGGCCAGCACGACGTCGCCGAGGAAGGCCCTCGCGTCGTCGCCGGAGAGGCCCCCGAGCGCCCCATCGAGCTGCCGTCGCAGCACGTCGAAGGTCACGCCAGACTCGCGCTCGCCGAGCGTCTCCCCGACGCAGACGATGGGCCGGAGCCCGTGTCGACGGAGCGCCATGGTCTTGCGGTGCACCATCGCGTCGGTCTCCTGGAAGAGCTGCCGCCGCTCCGAGTGGCCCACCAGGCACCACGAGCAGCCGACGTCCTTCAACATCGGCGGCGCGATCTCGCCCGTGAAGGCGCCCTGGTCCTCCCAGTGGCAGTGCTGCCCCGCGAGGCCGATGGCGGTCCCGAGGAGGGCATTCGAGACCGCGTGGAGCGCCGTGAACACCGGGGCCACGACCACGTCGGTGCGCGGCCCGATGCGGGCCGTGTCCGCCAGGGAGCGGGCCAGCTCGACGGAGCCGTCGACCGTGCGGTGCATCTTCCAGTTGCCCGCGATGAGCGGCCGTCGCGACGGGGAGGTCACGTCCGCAGCGCCTCCACGCCCGGCAGCGTACGGCCCTCCAGGAGCTCCAGGCTGGCGCCGCCGCCGGTGGAGACGTGGGTGAAGCGCTCGGCGAGGCCCGCCTGCTGCACCGCGGCCACCGAGTCGCCGCCGCCCACCACCGAGAACGCCGCCGCCTCGGCGATGGCCTTCGCGACCCCGACGCTCCCATGCGAGAACGGCGTCTTCTCGAAGAGGCCCATCGGACCGTTCCAGAACACGCTGCGGGCGCGCAGGAGGCGCTCGCGGAAGGCCGCCACCGTGTCGGGCCCGATGTCGAGGGCCATGTCCTCCGGGCTGATCGCGTCGACCGCGACCACACGGCCCTCCGCCGCGCCCACGTGCGCCGCGACCACCACGTCCGTGGGGAGCGCCACCGCGACGCGCTTCTCCTTCGCCCTCGCCAGCAGGTCGCGGGCGAGCGGCAGCTTGTCGACCTCTACCAGGCTCCGGCCCATGGAGCGGCCCTGCGCGGCGAGGAAGGTGTTGGCCATCGCTCCGCCGATGAGCAGCCCGTCGACCTTGCTGAAGAGCGCCTCGATCACCCCGATCTTGTCGCTCACCTTCGCGCCGCCGAGCACCGCGAGGTACGGCCTTTCGGGGCCCGCCGCCAGCGCGCCCAGCACCTTCAGCTCCTTCATCAGGAGGAAGCCCGCGCCGCGCGTGCCCACCAGCCGCGGGAGCGCGTCGACGCTCGCGTGCGCCCGGTGCACCGCCCCGAAGGCGTCGTTGACGTAGATGTCGCAGAGCCGCGCGAGGTCGCGAGCGAAGGCCTCGTCGTTGGCCTCCTCCTCGGGGTGGAAGCGGAGGTTCTCCAGCAGCGCCACGCGCCCGTCGCGGAGGTCGTGCACCACCTTGCGGGCGCCGTCGCCGATGCAGTCGTCGGTGAGCACGATGTCGCTGCCGAGCAGGTCGGCGAGGCGCTCGCCCGCGGCGGCGAGCGAGAGCTTCGGGTCGCGGCCCTTCTTCGGGCGGCCGAGGTGCGAGCCCAGCACCACGCGGGCCCCCGCCTGCACCAGGTGCCGGATCGTCGGGAGCGCCTCGCGGATGCGGGTGTCGTCGGCGACGTGCCCGTCGTCCGTGAGCGGGACGTTGAAGTCGACGCGGACGAAGACGCGCCGCGAGGCCACGTCGAGCGCGTCGACGGGGACGATGCGGTCGAGCAGCGAGGCCATCAGCCTTCCACCGACCCGAGGTGGTGCATCACGTCGAGCATGCGCACCGAGAAGCCCCACTCGTTGTCGTACCAGGAGCTCACGGACACGAAGTCGCCGTCGATGACCTGAGTGAGCGCGAGGTCGACGGTGGAGCTCGCCGGGTTGCCGATGTAGTCGCAGGAGACGAGCGGCTCGTCGCTGACCGCGAGCACGCCCTTGAGGGGTCCGTTGGCGGCGGCGCGGAGGGCGTTGTTGACCTCCTCCTTCGACGTGCGGCGGCCGACCTGCGCCGAGAGGATCACCATGGAGACGTCCGCCGTGGGGACGCGGATCGCGAAGCCGTCGAGGCGCCCCTTGAGCTCCGGGAGCACCAGACCCACGGCCCGGGCGGCGCCCGTCGACGTGGGGATCATGCTGGTGGCGGCGGCGCGGGCGCGTCGCAGGTCCTTGTGCGGGGCGTCGAGGATGACCTGGTCGTTGGTGTAGCTGTGCACCGTGGTCATCTGGCCCTTCACGATGCCGAAGCCCTCGTGGAGCACCTTCGCCATCGGGGCGAGGCAATTGGTGGTGCACGAGGCGTTGGAGACGATCCGGTGCTTCGACGGGTCGTACGAGGTGTGGTTCACGCCGTAGACGACCGTCAGGATCTCCTTGTCCTCCTCGCCCTTGGTCGGCGCGGAGAGCAGCACGCGCCGGGCGCCCGCCTCGAGGTGCTTGCCGCATCCGGCCGCGTCGGTGAAGCGCCCGGTGCACTCCAGCACGACGTCGACGCCGAGGGCCTTCCACGGCAGCTTCGCCGGGTCCTTCTCGGCGAAGACGGCGATCTCGTCGCCCGCGACGTTGAGGCCCTTCTCGGTGACCTTCACCTCGGCGTCGAAGCGTCCATGGACCGAGTCGTGGCGCAGGAGGTGGGCGAGGGTCTTGGCGTCCGTGAGGTCGTTGATGGCAACGACGTCAAGGTCGTGGGTCCCTTGCTGCTTGAGAGCCCGAAGTACACACCGACCGATGCGGCCGAACCCGTTGATCGCGATCTTGCGAGCCATTGCGTCCTCCTAGGCGGGCCTCCGATCGGCCCGCGCGGCGGCGGAACCGTAGTCAGAAGAGGCCCCGAAGGCAAGACCGGCGGAGGCTCAGACCTGAGGCGTGGAGGAGGAAGACTCAGCCCGCAGATCGCGGCTCACGAGGTCGATCACCTCGCTCGCGAGCCCCACCATCTGCGCCTTCGAATAGCCCGAGCGCTTCATCTCCCGGATGATGCTCCGAGCCAGTATCTGCAGCGACTGCTCCGACCCCTCGCTCACCCCGCCGTCCATCCACTCGTCACTGAACGCCATGTTGTTCGTTCTCCGTTCGAGCACCGCTTCAGCAGTCAGCGTGCCACGGCGTCTCCATTGCCCTGTTTCTCCGGGCATTGCCGCGTTTTCGACAAGTCCCGCGGCCCTACGTGCGAAGCCGGTGATACGACCCGCGGGGTGACGGCGCGTAGGGTCCTACGCGGCTTCGGCAAGCACTTCACGAAGCGCGGAGACGAAGGTTGCGTCACCGTGAGTTTCCTTCTTGACGATCCCCCTGGATCGGCGGTAGACCCCGCCTCCCTTCGACGCGAGCGTGGCGGAATTGGCAGACGCACTGGATTCAGGTTCCAGCGGGTAACACCGTGAAGGTTCAAGTCCTTTCGCTCGCACCGGGTGTCAACCCACCGATCAGCCGATCGGTGGGTTGATCTAATTCTGGGGTCCGGGTTTCTGCGCCGCGGCGCTCGTCGTAGCTTTCGCCGCGCAACCCTGCGAGAGCCACCGCATGCCGCACTGGATCTACGTGCTCGACGTCGCCTGCGAGGGCCTGGTCGCCCAGGTGACCCTCAACGGCGTCGACGTGTTCAATGAGTGGGAGGGCAGAGCCCGGCAGTTCCAGTCGAAGCTCAACCCGTACGTGGTCGTCGGGTCCAACAACCTCGAGCTGGCCCTCACGCCCATGACCGACGACGAGGGCCGGGCCCTCGGGGTGCCGCGCGCGATGACCGTGAAGCTCATCGCGGGAGAGCACGGCGTCGACCCCGGTCCGCAGGGTGTGATCGCCACCTTCCGATGGGACGAGGCCGCGATGCCCGTGACCCCGGGCGAGCTCACCGGGGTCTGGGGGAGGCAGTTCACCGTCGTCGCCGAGCGGGCCTTCGGCCGGTGGATCTGGCAGGACGCGCCGGACGTCCCGCCCGGCGAGGCCGACGCGCGCGCGCTGGTGGCGCTCGCCGAGCAGGTCCACGCGGCGATGGCGACCCGGGACGTCGACGCGATGATCGCGCTCACGGCCCTCAAGTCCCAGGAGCTCGCCCGCGCCCTTGACGTCCCCCTCTCGGAGATCGACGAGGGTCAGCGCGAGCTCTTCCAGGAACTCTTCTCCGACCCTACCTGGCGCGTCGCTCCCTTCGATCCCTCCGAGCTGGCGGCCGTCCCGTGCGCCGGGGGGCGGATGGTGCGGGTCACCGACTCCACCGGGGGCATGCCTCTGGTGGCCGCGACCGACGAGCGGCCCTTCGCCTTCGGCTTCCTGGCCACGAGACATTCGGGTCGCTGGACCATTGTCCGGTGAGATAAGGACCGTCGCCGTGGAAATATCCGATCAACGACGAAGCAAGATGGCCGATCGGGAGCAGTGGCTCCTCGGCAACATCTCCGAGCTGCGCGTCAGCATGACCCGCGCGCCGTACATGGCCTTCGGGCTCCTCGCCGTGCCGGTGGTTGCCTGGCGATGGGGCTTCGCGGCGGCGGCGCTGGTAGCCTTCTCGGTCATCACCCTGGTCTGCGTGGCCCTCTACGTGGCCTGGTCCCATCTGCAGGAGTACGAGGGCGAGCTCGTCGCCCTGCGACGCAAGCTCAAGAGCCTCGACGAGCCCGCGCCCGATCCGTCCCCGCAAGGTTGAATCGAAGGAGTCCCCCACCGATGACGACGCTGCATGATTTCAAGCTCCCCGCGATCGATGGCGCCCAGCGCGACCTCTCCGACCTGCGCGGCAAGACGGTGCTGCTGGTCAACGTCGCGAGCCGATGCGGGTACACGCCGCAGTACAAGGGCCTGCAGCAGCTTCAGGACGAGTTCTCCGCTCGCGGCTTCACCGTGCTGGGCGTCCCCGCCAACGAGTTCGGCGCCCAGGAGCCCGGCTCCAACGACGAGATCAAGTCCTTCTGCGAGACGAACTACCACGTGACCTTCCCGATGCTGGCGAAGACCGTGGTGAAGGGCGCCGGGCAGAATCCCCTCTACCAATGGCTCACCTCGACGGCCACGCCCTCCGGGGACGTGAAGTGGAACTTCGAGAAGTTCCTGATCAACGGCCGCGGCGAGATCGTCGGGCGCTTCGGCTCCGGCGTCGCCCCGGAGTCCGCCGAGCTGCGCAGCGCCATCCAGTCCGCGCTCGGCTGACGCATCGCCCGACACCTGCGACACCCACGAGGTCTACCGCCATGACGACCGAGGCAAGTATCGACGCCAGGCCCCACGCCACCGAGCTCAACGAGCCCGAGCTCCGGGCGCTCTTCGACCCCATGCACCGCGCCTCCCGGCACAGCGCCGCGCGCACCTACGAGGAGCGCATCAGCGACCTCGACCGCCTCGCGAGCGCCATGCTCCGACGCCAGGACGACATCGCCCGCGCCATCTCCGAGGACTTCGGACATCGCTCACGGCACGAGACGCTCATCGCGGAGATCTTCGTCACGCTCCAGTCCATCCAGCACACGCGAGAGCACCTCGCGGAGTGGATGAGCCCGAGCGCCCGCCCGGTGCGCTGGATCTTCCAGCCCGGGCGCGCCGAGATCATCCCGCAGCCCCTCGGCGTGGTCGGCATCATCGGCCCCTGGAACTACCCCTTCCAGCTCCTCGGGGCGCCGCTCATCTACGCGCTCGCCGCGGGCAACCGGGTGATGCTCAAGCCGTCGGAGATCGTGCCGCACATCAGCGCGATCATCGCCGACCTCGTCCACGAGTGCTTCACGCCCGACCGCGTGTGCGTGGTGCAGGGCGGCCCGAAGGTCGCCGAGGCCTTCTCGCGGCTGCCCTTCGACCTGCTCTTCTTCACGGGCTCGACCCGCGTCGGCAAGCATGTCATGCGCGCCGCCGCCGAGAACCTCACGCCCGTGGTGCTCGAGCTCGGCGGCAAGTCCCCCGCGGTCCTCACCCCGGGCGCGTCGCTGTCCCGCGCGGCCACCTCCATCATCACCGGCAAGCTCTTCAACGCCGGCCAGACCTGCATCGCCCCCGACTACGCCCTCGTCCCTCGAGGCGAGCGCGAGGCCTTCGTGGCCGAGTGCCGGTCCGCCGCGGCGAAGCTCTACCCGACGCTGCGTGACAACCCGGACTACACCTCCATCGTCAACGCGCACCACCGCAGCCGCCTCGTCGCCCTCGTCGACGACGCCCGCGCGAAGGGCGCCACCATAGTCCCCCTCGCGCCGGCGAGCGAGTCCTTCGAGGCCTCGCGCAAGCTCGGGCCCGCGCTGCTCCTCGACGTCGGCGACGAGATGACCGTCATGCAGGAGGAGATCTTCGGGCCGCTGCTCCCGGTGGTCCCCTACGACTCGCTCGACGAGGCCATCGCGTACATCAATGACCGCCCGCGGCCGCTGGCCCTCTACGCCTTCGGCGACGACCGCGCCGCCGTGCAGTCGGTGGTCGATCGCACGGTGTCCGGCGGCGTCTCGGTCAACGAGACGATGCTGCACTTCGCGCAGGAAGACCTGCCCTTCGGCGGCGTCGGCCCCAGCGGCATGGGCCACTATCACGGCCGCGAGGGCTTCGAGGCCATGTCGAAGATGAAGCCCGTCTTCCACCAGGCGCGCGTCAACGGCAGCTTCCTGCTCCGCCCGCCCTACGGACCGGTGCTCGACACCGCCCTCCGTGCGCTCATCCCCCGCCGCTGATCGACACTCCTCCGGGGCGCGTGTTAGCCCTGCGCCCCATGAGACAGATCTGGATCACCCGTCACGGCGCCCCGGACGTCCTCGTCGTGCGCGAGGCGCCGGACCCGGTGCCCGCCGCGGGCGAGGTGCGGGTGCGCGTCCGTGCGAGCGGCGTCAACTTCGCCGACGTCATGGCGCGCATCGGCATGTACCCCGACGCACCGCCGCCGCCCATGGTGGTGGGCTACGAGGTCTCCGGCGTGATCGACGCCGTGGGCGAAGGCGTCGACGCCTCGCGGGTCGGACAGCGGGTGCTCACCGTGGTGCGCTTCGGCGGATACAGCGACACGGTCTGCGCTCGCAGCGAGTTCGCGATTGAGATGCCCGAGGCGATGTCCTTTGAGGAGGGCGCCGCGATCCCGGTGGTCTACTTCACCGCGCACCACATGCTGGTCTATCTCGGCAACGTGAAGCGCGGGGACACGGTGCTCATCCACGCGGCCGCCGGCGGCGTCGGGCTCGCGGCGCTCCAGTTCTGCAAGCACGCGGGCGCCGTCACCATCGGCACCGCCTCGGCGTCGAAGCACGAGTACCTCCGGTCCGCCGGGCTCGACCACGCCATCGACTATCACACGCAGGACTTCTCCACCGAGGTGCGTCGCATCACCGGAGGCCGCGGCGTGGACATCGCCCTCGACGCGCAGGGCGGCGCCTCGCTGAAGAAGAGCTTCCGGCTGCTGGCGCCGACGGGCCGACTCTTCGCGTTCGGCGCGGCCTCGCTCTCTCCGGACGGCAAGCGGGACGTGCTCTCGCTGGTGAAGGGCGTGCTCCAGATGCCCCTCATCGACCTCTTCCCCTTCAATCTCATGAACGACAACCGGGGCATCTTCGGCGTCAACATGGGACACCTCTGGAACGAGTCGACCATGCTCCTCGGTCAGCTCCACCAGATCCTCGCGCTCTATCGAGAGGGCGCGATCAAGCCGGTGATCGACTCGACCCACTCATTCGACAACGCCGCCGCCGCGCACCAGCGCATCCACGACCGCAAGAACGTCGGCAAGGTGCTGCTCACCCCCTGAGCGGGAGCGCGCCTCGGGTCACTGGCCGCCCAGCAGGAAGGCCAGCGCCCCGGGCAATCGCTGCGACCAGTACAGCTCGTTGTGGACGGCCCCGGGCTGCACCACATATCGGAAGTCGACCCCGTCGCGATACCCCGCTCCGCGCACCGCCTCGGCCAGCATGGCGGTGTTGTCCACGTCGTCGCGGCTGTCGCCGCTGTCTCCGCTGTCGACGTAGATGCGCCCCGGCCTCGGGGCGAGCCCGCGCAGCATGGCGGCCTCGCGCAGCAGCACCCGGTCGTCCCACCAGGTCGACGGGGACATCGCCCCGATGTTGCCGAAGACCCCGGCGTGGTGGATGCCTGCCCAGGCGGAGATCAGTCCCCCGAGGGACGACCCGATGAGCACCGTGTCCGCCGCCCCGGGGAGCGTCCGGTAGGTGCGGTCGATGAACGGCTTGACCTCCTCGACCAGCATCCGGAGGTAGAGATCGCCGCGGCCTCCGGCCATGCGGCCCGCGTCTCGGGTGGGGGTGTACTCGTCGATGCGCTCGGCGGTGTTCTCCACGCCGACGACGATGGCCTCGCGCACCGCGCCGCTGTCGGCGCCCCGGTTCAGCGCGTCCTGAGCGTACCAGGGCTGACCGCCGAAGGCCGTCGCGGGGTTGAAGAGGTTCTGACCGTCATGCATGTAGACGACGGGGAAGCGGGCGAGGGGGTTCTCGTCATAGGAGGGCGGGAGATAGAGCCAGACCCCGCGGTCGTTGTTGAGCACCGTGGAGTGGAAGGCCGATATCGCGCGGGACCAGCGCCCCGAGCGGGTGACGAACCTGGGATAGATGTCCAATGTGGCACCGGGCGACGCGCGGTAGTTGATCCCGATGGACCACTCGCGGTCATCGAGGAGGGGCTTCCATTCGAACGATCGCGTGACCTCGGCGGAGGACCACTCCCAGACGTCGGCGGTGACGCGGGTGAGGGAGACCCCGCGATCCCAGGAGAGCCCGGCGAGGTCGCCGCGAAGGCTGAGCGAGCGGGTGCCGACGGGGTAGTGAACGCGGAGCGTGGTGCGGGTGGTGGCCGCGTCACGGGAGCCCGCGTCGGCCCCGACCTCGGGGCCTGCGTCGAGGGCCCCGCCGAGGTCCGATCCGAGGTCCGGCGTCGCGCGGACGTCGGCGCCCGCGTCGGTCGCGGGAGGTGAACCCGCGACTCCTCCACATCCGACCAGCAGGCACAGCGCGATGATGGACCGTCGCATCGGCGACAGGGTTGCACCGGGCGACGAGTGCACGTCAAACACTCCCGACACCTTCACCCGCGCATCGCTTGCGTGGTCTCTCGGCGGCTGCGCACACGATGCGTGCGTGCTCCTTGTTGCATCCCCGCCACGCTTGCGGCTGAACGCCACAGGCTCTCGCACTCACCATGGAGGGCGGGGCCCTAGAGTTTTCCCGGTTGAGTGCGGTCAGGGTTGGGCGACCGTGGCAGGGATGACCCAAGCCTCGATGCTGGCCTGCGCCTTGCTGACCGGAATGAGGTAGAGCTCCAGACGGTTTCCTCGCCATCCCATCCACCGAGGCCACAACCATGACCGACACCGAACGCTTCTTCCGTGCTGCCGGGTATCTGTTCACCTGGGCTCCCGCCGAGGGCGGCCGGAAGGCGACGCTCGAGATGTGGCGTGAGTCGGCGGACGGTCACCAGCGCTACTGGGTGACCCGCGCGACGTGTCGGCCCCACCGCGATGGGGCCTATGCCGGCGCCATGGCGCTGGTGGCCTGGGTGCAATCGCTCGACGTGCCGGTCCGGCGTGACCCGAAGGCGCAGGCGGTCATGGAGCAGCTGGCCCTCACGCACGACCGGCTCCGCAACCTGCCCAAGCGCCCCGACGCCGCGATGGCGGCCGCGCTCAAGGCCCTGGTCAACGGTCGCGCCGCCGCGGCCTGATCGCCTCGCGGCCCGAGCGGCCGACGCGGTACAACCTCCCGCATCCGTCGATCGGGAGGCCCCTTCCATGCGCGTCGCGCCCTTCTTCCTCAGCTCGCTGCTGCTGTCCTCTTCCGCCTTCGCGATCACCCAGCCGAACGGGGCGCAGATCCCTGTCGGCAACCAGCTCCAGGACATCTTCATTGCGCGCGGAGAGACCGCCATCCGGGTGCGCGAGGACGCCGCCATCGTCCCCGAGCGCTTCGTGCCCGGATGCACCCTCACCTTCACGCTCGTCACCCGCGGCAACGCGAGGTTCCAGAACGTGTTCGGCTGGTACAACGTCCGGCCGGGGGTGACGCCCTCTCGGGACAATCCCCCGCCGGTGCGGCCCGAGCAGGTGCTGATCCCCTGCGGCGCGATGCCGGGCGAGCGCTTCACGCTCAACCTCCGGGGCAATCCCCAGTACCTGGGCGGCGAGATCGGCTTCTTCCTCCGTACGCCCGAGGTCGGGATGTCCGGCACCTGCCCCGACGGGGCCTGCTGCGCCGACCTCTCGCGCACGGGCTCGTCCTTCTACTCGGAGCGCGCCTACAACCCCGACAGCTCCGGAGCGACGTCTTCGTACATCCACCTGCTGACCTACGACTCGAGGGTCAGGCCTCGCTCGTTCTACTTCGCGTGGGAGGACCTCTACTCGGGCGGCGACAACAACTTCACGGACTTCATCGCCCAGGTCGACGAGATCGTTTGCACCGGCGGCGGCGCCAGCTGCGCCACCTCGATGCAGGGAGCCTGCGGCGCCGGGACGCTACAGTGCCGCGCCGGGGCGCTCGCGTGCGTTGGGTCCGTGACCGCCTCGGCGGAGCGCTGCGACGGCGTGGACAACGACTGCAACGGCATGGTCGACGACGGCAGCGCCCTCTGCGGGACGATGCAGGTGTGCGACCGCGGACGCTGCGTCGACCGCTGCCTCAACGAGCTCGGCTGCTTCCCTGGCCTGCGATGCACCGACCGCGGCACCTGCGTCGAGGCGGCCTGCGAGACCGTGAGCTGCGGGACCAACCAGCGCTGCGAGGGCGGTCGCTGCGTCGGGTCCTGCGAGGGCATCGCGTGCCCGGCGGGGACGCTCTGCCGCGCGGGTCGATGCGTGGACGGATGCGCGGGCGTGAGCTGCGACAGCGACCAGGCGTGCGTCGACGGGGTGTGCGTCCCGCGCTGCGAGTGCCGGCGATGCGGCGACGGTCAGGCCTGCGGATCGGACGGGCGCTGCCGCGCGACCGCCTGCGCCGCGGTGACCTGCGCTCAGGGCAGCACCTGCGTCGACGGCCGCTGCGTCGACGCCTGCGAGGGCGCCCGCTGCCCGGCGGGCGAGCGTTGCGAGATGGGGCGATGCGCGGCGATCCCGGTGCCCGACGGGGGCGTCCCTCGCGACGCGACACCGCTCTCGGACGTCGGGTTCTTCGACCTCGGGGAGCGGGACGTCCCCCCGGAGCCGCAGGACGCCGGCGCGAGTATCGACGCCGCGACCGACGACGGACTCATCGCGATCAACGACACGAGCAACGGGTGCAGCTGTCGGGTGGGTGGGAACGGCCCGTCCGGGCGGGGGCCGATGCTGCTGGCGGGGCTCTTCGCGGCGCTCTCGTGGCGTCGTCAGCGCTTCGGCGCTAGGCGCTCTCGCAGGCGCTTGCCGTAGCCTTCCTTGTTCTCCTGCTTGGCGCGGCCGATCGCGAGCGCGTCCTCCGGGACGTCGCGGGTCACCACCGAGCCGGAGCCCACGTAGGAGTTCCTCCCGATGGTCACCGGGGCCACGAGCGAGCTGTTGGAGCCGATGAACGCTCCCTCCTCGATGGTGGTCACGTGCTTACGGAAGCCGTCGTAGTTGCAGAAGATCGTCCCGGCGCCGATGTTGGCCTTCGGGCCCACCACGCCGTCGCCGAGGTACGCGAGGTGGTTGGCCTTGGCGCCCCTGCCGAGCCGGGTCTTCTTCAGCTCGACGAAGTTGCCCACGTGCGCTCCGGCCTCGACGACGCTGTCCGGTCGCAGGTGCGCGAAGGGACCGAGCTGCGCCCCCTCGTGCACCTCGCAGCGCGTCACCAGCGTGTAGGGCCTGAGCAGCACGTCGCGACCGATGGTCGCGTCCTCCAGCACGCAGCCCGCGTCCACGGTGGTGCCGCTGCCGAGTGAGGTCATGCCGCGGAGCACCACGTTGGGGCCGATGGTGACGCCCGCCTCGATGGTGACGTCACGGTCGATGCAGACGCCCGGGGCCACGGTGCTCCCGGCGCGCCGATGGCTGTCCGCGATGTACTGCCAGAGGTACGCCTCGGTGGCCGCGAGCTCGGCCCGATCGTTCACCCCGCGGAGCGCGATGGGCTCCCACGCCAGCTCGCCCACGCCGCCGCCTCGCGCCGCGATCTCCACCAGGTCGGTGAGGTAGAACTCCCCCTGCGCGTTGGACGAGCCGATCTTGCCGAGCGACTCCGCCAGGAAGTCGCGGGCCGCCACGTAGAGTCCCGGGTTCACGCAGCGCACCGCGCGCTCCGCGGGGGTGCAGTCCTTGTGCTCGCGGATCGCGTGGATGCGCCCGCCCACGTCGCGCAGCACGCGCCCGTAGCCCGTCGGGTCGGTGACCTCGGTGGTGATCATCGCGAGCGGGGCTCCGGAGCTCACGCGCGCCGCGATGAGCTGGCGCAGCGCCTCGGCGGGCACGCAGGGCACGTCGCCGTAGGTGATCAGCACCTCCGCCGCGGAGGCCGGGACCTCCGCCATCCCCGCGCGCACCGCGTCGGCCGTGCCCCGCTGCTCGGTCTGCACGGCGAAGCGCACCCGCTCTCCGAAGCGCGCCCGCACGGCCTCGGTGACCAGCTCGCGCCCGTGCCCCACCACCAGCACCACGTCGTCCGAGCCCGCCTCCAGCGCCGCTTCGATCGACCAGTGGACCATCGCCACGCCCGCGACCCGGTGCAGCACCTTGGGCAGCGCGCTCTTCATGCGGGTTCCCTGGCCCGCAGCCAGGATGATCGTGCATCGACCGTTCATGGGGACTCCTCTTCTCCGGGGGATCGAAGCTCTCGTGAGGCCGGACGTTCTATCACGCGACCGCGCGCCCGGATCGTCCTTGGGCTAGGCTGCGCCCCGCATGAACGTCGGCTTCTTCGGCGGGAGCTTCAACCCGCCCCACGTGTCCCACGTCCTCGCGGTGTCGTACGTGCTCGCGACCCAGCCCTTCGACCGCGTGCTGGTCGTGCCGTGCTTCGACCACCCGCTGGGCAAGGAGCTCGCTCCCTTCTCGCACCGCCAGGCGATGTGCGAGCGGGCCTTCGAGCACCTGCGCCACGTCGAGGTTTCCTCCATCGAGCAGGAGATGGGCGAGACCTCGCGCACGCTCTACACCCTCCGCGCCCTCTCGGCCGCGCACCCCGACTGGTCGCTACGGCTGATCATCGGCGCGGACATCCTGAACGAGACCGAGCGCTGGTTCGGCTGGCCCGAGATCGTCCGCCTGGCGCCACCCCTGGTGCTCGGCCGGCTCGGGCACCAGCGCGCCGACGCGCCCCCGTCGGTGGTGCCGCAGGTCTCCTCGACGGAGGTCCGCGACCGGCTCGCTCGCGGCCTCGCCGTCGACGACGTGGTCCCCCGGCGGGTCATCGAGTACGCCCGCGAACACCACCTCTACGGGACGCCGTGAGGGCTCCGTGGATGGTCCTGGGCCTCGGTCGCATGGGGCGCGCCTTCCTGGCGCTGGCCCGCTCGCACGCGGTCCCAGCCGCTGGATATCCGGCCCGGGCCCCGGCGCCGGAGCGCCTCCGCGACGAGGCCGTCGTGTGGATCCTCGCCGTCAGCGACCAGGCCATTACCAGCGCTTGTAGGTCGCTCGTGCCCTCGCTTCGCCCCGGGGACGTGGTGCTGCACCTCGCGGGCGCCCGGGGCCTCGGGGAGCTCGAGTCCGCTCGCGAGGCGGGCGCGGCGATCGGCGCGCTGCACCCGCTGGCGGCCATCGCGACGCTCGACCCGCCGGGCTCCCTCTCCGGCGCGGCCTTCATGGTCGAGGGTGACGCCCTCGCGGTCGAGGTCGCGCGGCACATCGCCGAGCTCGCCGGGGGGACGCTCCTCGTCGCCAGCGCCGTCGATCGATCGCGCTACCACGCGGGCGCCGCGCTCGTGGCCTCCGGGGCCGTGGCGCTCGCGCAGGGCGCGGCGTGGCTGCTGGCCGGGGCCGTCGCGCCCACGCCCTCGGAGGAGGACCTCCGCGAGGCGACGGCCTCGCTGCTGGTGAGCGTGGCGCGCAACATCCGTCACCTCGGCCCCGACGCCTCGCTCGCCTCGCCGCTGCTGCGCGACGACACGGAGACCGTCGCCCGGCACCTCGCGGTGATGGCCGGCGACCCGACGGTGAGCGCGCTCTATCGGGCGGTGCTGGCGCGGGTGCTGGTTCCGCTCGAAGGCAGCGGGCGGGTGAAGCCCGAGACGATCGCGGCGGCGAGGCGACTGGCGAAAGAGGGCGCAGACACCCATTGAAGGCCTGACGCGCGCCGTGCAAGAACCCCCGCACGACGGCATTCCCGGACACGGACAGGAGGAGCGATAGCGATGTACTCAGGCTCGGCACTCTCGACGCAGGGCATCACCCTGGAGCGGCACATCCTGGAGCAGCAGCTCGCGATCCCCGGGGCGACCGGGGATTTCACCGGGCTGTTCCAGCAGATCGCGCTCGCGGCGAAGGTGATCAACTCACGCGTCCGCTCCGCGGGCCTCGCCGGCATCCTCGGCCTCACGGGCGAGAAGAACGTGCAGGGCGAGGAGGTGCAGAAGCTCGATGAGTTCGCCAACAACGTGCTCATCCGGTCGGTCGAGGCGGGCGGTCACCTCTGCGTGATGGCCAGCGAGGAGAACGAGGGCATCGTCCGCATCCCCGAGCAGTTCCAGACGGGGAAGTACGTGCTGATGTTCGACCCGCTCGACGGCAGCTCCAACATCGACGTCGATATCAACATCGGCACCATCTTCTCGATCCACCGGCGCATCACCGTGGGCCGCCACGGCACCGAGGCCGACTGCCTCCAGCGCGGCGCCTCGCAGGTCGCCGCGGGCTACGTGATCTACGGCTCCAGCACGGTGCTCGTGTACAGCATGGGCGAGAGCGTCCACGGCTTCACGCTCGACCCGGCGGTGGGCGAGTTCTTCCTCTCACACGAGAACATCCGCATCCCCAAGAAGGGGAAGATCTACTCGGTCAACGAGGGCAACTCGCTGCTCTGGCCCGCGGGCCTGCGCCGTTGGATCACCGACATGCAGACCCCGAAGCCCAACCCCGACGGCACCATGGGGACGCCGTACTCGGCGCGCTACGTCGGATCGCTGGTGGCCGACTTCCACCGCACGCTGCTCAAGGGCGGGGTGTTCGCGTACCCCGCGGACAAGAAGAGCCCGCAGGGCAAGCTGCGGCTGCTCTACGAGGCCGCGCCGATGGCCTTCCTCTGCGAGGCCGCGGGCGGGGCGGCCTCGACCGGGACCATGCGCATCCTGGACGTCGCTCCGACCGCACTGCACCAGCGGGTGCCGCTGTACATCGGGAGCTCGGAGGACGTCGCCACGGCCGAGCGCTTCCTGCGCGAGGAGTAGGCGGAGGCTCAGTCGGTGGGGGGCTTGGGGTCGCCGGCCTCGGCGCCCTCGGCCTCGGGCTCGGTCGTCGCCTCGGCGCCAGGGGCCGGGCCGATGTCTCCGCGGGTCATCGGGTGCCCGCGGAAGCGCGAGTCGCGCTGCTCGCTGAAGCCCGGGCTGCGGTAGGCGTTGGGGTCGGTGCCGCCGCGGTCGGGGCGACGCCCGCCCATGCCGCGGGGCGAGCGGCCTCCGCGGTTGTGGGCCTCGTGCGAGGTGAGCACCGCGCTCGGGAGCGCCGGGCCGCTGGGGGGAGGGAGCGAGGCGTCCTCCTCCTCGTCCTTGGGGAGCCCGGCATAGTCGATCTGGTAATCGTAGGTCGGCGCGTCGCGGAAGCCGGGGCCGCGGTAGCCCTTCGGGTCGTTGGGCGAGGGGCGCGCGGCGGCGGTTGAGGAGGGACGCTGCGGGGCTTTGCGGGGCGGACGATCGGCCATCGAAGGTTCTCTCCTGGGCGGTGGGGACGGCGTGGACAGCACCACCGGCGCGACGCGCGTGTCAAGCGCGCCGGATACTTGCGCGGCCGACGGGCCGCGGTGCTCTCCTTCATCGGGAATGTTCCGCGCGACCCGCTGGATCGTCTCGAGCCTGATCACCCTCCTGGCGCTCTACGCGTACTTCTTCGTGCCCATCACCGGCTCCCGCACCCTCTGGGATCACACCCGCCGCATCCTCGGCACCCCCGAGGCGCACGATCTCGGCGTCGACATCCGCACCGCGGGCGACCGGGTCGCCACGAAGATCCGCCGCGAGGTCATCCCCTCGGTGATCTCCGGCTTCGACGGCGGCCTCCGCAGCGACGCCGCGGCGGTCCTCCGCCCACGCTGATCGCGGGAGCGGTTCACTCCCCCGGCGCTTCATGTTAGACGGCGCGGCCTGTAACCCCTCGTGGAGGCCTTTCCTGCCGTGATCAACCTCGCAGACCCTGCCCGCGAACACCGCCACCTCCAAGGCCCGATCGAGGAGGCCGCCCTGCGCGTGCTGCGCTCGGGCGGCTACATCCTCGGCGCGGAGGTCGAGGCCTTCCAGAGCGAGTTCGCCGCGTACTGCGGCGCCGCCGCTGCGGTCGGCGTCTCCAACGGCTCCGACGCCATCGTCGTCGCCCTCCAGGCCCTCGGCATCGGCGCCGGCGACGAGGTCATCACCACGGCCTTCAGCTACCTCGCGACGGCCAGCGCGATCCACCGCGTGGGCGCCACGCCGGTGTTCGCGGACATCGACCTCGCGACCTTCAACCTCGACCCGGCCCGCGTCGCCGAGCGCATCACCCCGAAGACCCGCGCCATCCTCGCGGTGCACCTCTTCGGCCGCGTCGCCGACACGGACGCGCTCTCCGCCCTCGCGCGCGACCGCAACATCCACCTCGTCGAGGACGTCGCGCAGGCCGCCGGCGCCGAGCGCCACGGCCGCCGCACCGGCACCCTCGGCGTCATCGGCTGCTTCAGCTTCTTCCCGGCCAAGCCCCTCGGGGCCGCGGGCGACGGTGGCGCGTGCGTCACCAACGACCCCACGCTCGCCGACCTGATGAAGAAGGTCCGCGTGACCGGCGCCACGGCCAAGAACGTCCACGAGCTCCCCGGCGGCAACTTCCGCCTCGACCCGATCCAGGCCGCCATCCTCCGGGCGAAGCTCCCGCACTACGAGGCCCGCATCGCCCGCCGGCGCGACCACGCCGACCGGCTGCGCGCCGCGCTGAAGGGCGTCTCCGCGGAGCTGGTGCTCCCGGCCGACGACCCCGATGGGCGGCACGTGTACGCGCAGTTCACCATCCGCCACCCGCGCCGCGACGCGATCTCCGCCGCGCTGCGAGCCAAGGGCGTCGGGAGCGAGGTCTACTACCCGATGCCGATGCCCTACCAGAAGGTCTTCGCGTCGCTCGGGCACCGCCCGGGGGAGTTCCCCAACTCCGAGCGGGCGTGCGCGGAGGTGCTCTCCATCCCGGTGCACAGCGAGCTCGAGGTGGCCGAGGTCGAGACCGTGGCGCACGCCCTGCGAGACGCGGTTCGCGCGGTCGAAGGAACGCCGCTGTGAGCGGCAAGGTGCGCATCGGCTGCGTCGGCGCCGGCTACTGGGGCAAGAACCTGGTCCGCAACTTCGCCACCGCCGAGGGGGCCGAGCTCTCGGCGGTCTGCGACGCCGACCCGAAGGTGCAGGCCCGCGTCCGGCGCGAGTACCCCGCGGCGAAAGTCACCGGCTCCTACGACGAGCTGCTCGCGATGACCGACGTCGACGCAGTGGTGCTCGCCACGCCCGGATCGACGCACGCCGGCCTCGCCCGCCAGGCCCTCGCCGCGGGCAAGGACGTCTTCGTCGAGAAGCCCCTCGCGCAGACCGTCGCCGACGCTCGCGCCGTCACCGAGGAGGCCGCTCGCCTCGGCCGCGTGCTGATGTGCGGCCACCTGATGGTGTTCCACCCGGCCTTCCAGCGGGTGGTCGAGCTGGTGCGCTCGGGCGCGCTCGGCGACGTCCTCTACATCTACGCGCAGCGGGTCAACCTCGGGAAGATCCGCACCGACGAGAACGCCCTCTGGTCGCTCGGACCGCACGACTTCTCGATGATCTTCGAGCTCGTCGGCGAGCCCATGGAGTCGGTCTCCGCGCGCGGCCACGCGTACCTCCGGCCCGGCACCGAGGACGTCGTCTTCGTGAACGTGGCCTTCAAGTCCGGCGTGATGGCCAACGTGCAGCTCTCGTGGCTCGACCCGCACAAGCACCGCTCGCTCACCGTGGTCGGCTCCAAGAAGATGCTCGTGTTCGACGACACGCACCCCACGGAGAAGATCCGCATCCACGACAAGGGCTTCGACCGGCCGCAGGAGTACCACACGTACGACGCGTTCCTGACGCTGCGCGACGGGGACATCCTGATCCCGAGCGTGCCCATGGAGGAGCCGCTGCGGCTCGAGGTGCGGCACTTCATCGAGTGCGTGCGCGACCGCAAGGCCCCTCGCACCGGCGGCCCGGAGGCGTGCCGCGTCGTCGAGGCCCTCGCGGCGGCCGAGGCGTCGCTGCGCCGTGGCGGCGCCCCCATCATCCTCTGACAGGCTCCGTCGCTCCTCATGCTCCCCACCGGAGGCGTCTGTACCCACCATGTCTGAAACGAAACCGTCGTTCTACGTCCACCCGAGCGCCATCGTCGACGACGGCGCGACGCTCGGCGAGGGCACCAAGGTCTGGCACTTCTGCCACGTGATGGGCGGCGCGCGCATCGGCCGCCGCAGCTCCTTCGGGCAGAACTGCTACGTCGGCAACCGCGTCACCGTGGGCGACAACGCCCGCGTGCAGAACAACGTCTCGCTCTACGACGGCGTGCACCTCGAGGACGACGTGTTCGTGGGCCCGAGCGCGGTCTTCACCAACGTGGTGAACCCCCGCTCGGCCTTTCCCCGCAAGGACGAGTACCGCGAGACGCGCGTCGGCCGCGGCGCGAGCATCGGCGCCAACGCGACCATCGTGTGCGGCCACGACATCGGCGAGGGGGCCTTCGTGGCCGCCGGCGCGGTGGTCACGCGCCACGTCCCGCCCTTCGCGATGGTCGGCGGCGTCCCGGCGCGTTTCATGGGATGGATGTGCCGATGCGGAGAGCGCCTCGACACCACGCTGAAGTGCAAGGCCTGCGAGCGGTCCTACACCCGCGACGGCGACGGCCTGGCCGAGCAGCCGGCCTCCCCCGGAGCGTGACGCGGTGAGGGCCCCGGCGGCCGCGGTGCTGGCGTGCGTGATGTCGTGCTCGTCGACGCCGCGACCGACGCCCGGCGGGACCGTGGCCGCGGCGCGGTACGTCCAGGCGGCGGCGTGGACGGCGCCCCCGGAGACGAGCCGGCTGGCCGACGTGGCGCGCGCGGCGCTCGGGGAGGGCGGGGCGGCGCTGGTCGTCGACCCGGCGCTCACGGAGACCGCGAGGCTGGTCGCGCAGCGCGTCGCGGCGGACCCGGAGCACCGGCCGCCGAGCGCGCGCCTGGTGCAGGGGCTCGCGTGGCAGGCGGGCTTGTCGGACCCGATTCCGAGCATCGTGACGGTGCACCGCGGCGGCGAAGGGCCGCTCGGGGAGGAGACCGCGACGGGCCTGCGCGAGATCGCGGCGCAGGATCGCCCCACGCACATTGGCGTCGCGGAGGTCGTGCGCGGGGACGAGCGGTGGATGGTGATCGCGCTCACCCGACGGCGGCTGCGGCTGGAGGCGGTGCCGCGGCAGCTGGCGCGAGGCGAGCGGCTGGTGCTGCAGGGCGCGATCGAGGCGGGCCTGCGGGCGCCGACGCTCTCGCTGGCGCACCCGGACGGGCGAGTGGAGGACCAGCCGCTCGGAGAGGGACCGGAGTTCCTCGCGCGGGTCCCGCTCGACGCGAGGGGCGTCTGGCAGGTGGAGCTCGAGGCGACCGGACCGGAGGGCAACACGGTGCTCGCCAACTTCCCGGTGTACGTCGACACCCCGGCCCCGCAGACCGCGGAGGACGGCGCCCCGGAGCAGGTCGGCGACCCGGCGGAGGTCGAGGCCGCGCTCTTCGGCATGCTCAACGCGACGCGCGCCCGGGAGCACCTCCCGCCGCTCGCCCTCCTCGCCGGGCTGACGGCAGCGGCGCGGGCGCACTGCCAGGACATGGCCGAGCACCGCTTCGTCGCGCACAACTCTCCGACGCAGGGCAGCACCGCCGACCGCCTGCAGCGCGCGGGGCTGCGCAGCGGGCTGATGCTGGAGAACGTCGCGCGCGGCTACGGTCCGCGTGAGATCTTCGACGGGCTGATGGCGAGCCCGGGGCACCGCGCGAACATCCTCAACCCCGAGGTCACGCACGTCGGCATCGGCGTGGTGCGCGACCCCTCGGGCAACGGCCTGCTCGTCACCCAGGACTTCGTGGCCGTCGCGACCGCGATCGACACCGCGGCCGCCGCCCAGTCGCTGCTGCGCGCCATCAACCTCGCTCGCCGCGGTCGCGGTCTGACCCCGCTGGAGGAGCGCCCCACCCTATCCAACGCGGCGCGCGAGGCCGCGACCGGCTTCTTCCACGACCCGGCGCGCACCCAGCAGCAGGCGCTCCGGGACGCGAGCTCGCGGGTGCAGCGCGAGGGCCTGCTCTACCGTCGCATCAGCGTGGCGGCCGCCTTCGGCCCGCGCATCGACGGGGCCGAGCGCCTGGAGCCGTTGCTCGACGACGCCTCGCGCTACATCGGCGTGGGAGTCGCTCAGGGCGATCACCCCGACTCGCCGCCCAACTCGGTGTTCGTGGTCTACGTCCTCGCGGTGCCCCGCTGAGGAGCCTTCAGCGCCGGGCGAGCCAGGCGATCACCGCGGGGAAGACCTCCTCGTGCGCGTGCGTCCCGAGCAGCAGGTCGAGGTGGTCGTACTCGCGCCCGGCCCCGGTCGCGCGGCCGATCTCCATGAAGGCCTTCTCCGTCGAGCCGCTCCCCTCGTAGGCGTGGCGGGCGACGTTGGCCGGAGCGAGGCGGTCGCGCGAGCCGACCATCACCAGCATCGGGACGTGGATGTCCGCGAGGCCCGCGTCGTAGTCGCGCTGGCCGTCGTTGCTGTCGAAGCGGCCCTGGTTGATCCAGCGGATGAACTGCATCGTGACCCCGGTGGGGACGTCCCCGAAGCTGTTGGCCATCGCGGCGCGGAGCATCGAGGTGCTGTAGTTCCAGGGTCGCATCCCGCTGGTGATGCGGTAGGGCACCCGACGCAGCATCAGCGGCGCGGCTACCAGAGCGAGCAGGCGAAAGGGCGTGTAGCGAAGGCGTCCGGCGAGCGCGACGACGGGCCGCGGCGGCACGAGGAAGCGGCTGTTGGGGTGGTTGGCGAAGCGCACCGGTGACCCGATGGTCACGAGGCGACGCACTTGCCCGCCGCGACCGGCGCCGAGGAAGGCGTACGCGAGCATCCCTCCCATGCTGAACCCGATCCAGTCGACCTCTCGGGCGCCGGTGGCGGTGCAGACGAAGTCGATGGCCTCGGGGATGTCGACCCCGACGTAGCTGTCGAAGGTGCTGAAGCGGGTGGCGGCGTTGCGGGTCTCCGGGTGCGCCCCGCGGAGCTCGAGCACCCAGACGTCGCGGCCCTCCGTGGCGAGGCACGAGGCGAGCGAGCGCTCGGGGTCGAGCGCGAAGGCGTGCCGGTTCATCGCGAGGCCGTGGCAGAGGATCACCGGCGGCAGCGAGGAGGCCTCCCCGCGGGGCCTGAGGTGACCGAGGACTATCCGCGCGCCGTCGGAGAGCGTGACGGTCTCGACCTCGTCGAAGGGGAAGCCCCGGCGCAGGATTCTCGACCAGATCGTCACCCAGAGCACGGAGCCCACGACGGCGAGGAGGCCCAGGACGACGGCGATCTGCAGCAGGGGATACATCCTCTGGAGGGAGTAGCACCCCCGTCGGCGTGCGCGAACGACCCCCGGGCGCACTGGAACCCGCGGCCCTGGCGGTGGTAGACGCGGTGACTCGTGGACAAGGAACTCCTCATCGCCCTCCAGGCGTCCCTCGGCATCACCCTGCGAGACCCGACGCTGCTCGAGACCGCCATGACGCACCGATCGGCGGCGCACGAGGGACGCGCGGCGCGCCGGGGGCACAAGGCCACGGACAACGAGCGGATGGAGTTCCTGGGCGACGCGGTGCTCTCGCTGTGCGTGAGCGAGCTGCTCTGGCGACGGCTCCCGCAGGCGAGGGAGGGCGAGCTGACCCGGCTGCGCGCGGCGGTGGTCAACGAGACGGCGCTCGCCCGGCTGAGCACCTCCCTGGGCATCGGCGAGACCCTGCGGCTGGGTCGCGGCGAGGCCCGCACCGGAGGGCGCACCAAGCCGTCGCTGCTGGCCGACGCCCTCGAGGCGACGCTGGCCGCCGTGTACCTGGACGGCGGCCTCGACGCCGCTCGCGCCGTGGTCGACCGGCTGCTCACCCCGGAGATCGACGAGGCCCTCACCCGAGCGACGCCGGACCTCGACGACAAGACCCGACTGCAGGAGCTCCTCCAGGCCCAGCACACGCTCACGCCCCGCTACGAGGTCGTGCGCGCCGAGGGCCCGGACCACCACCGCACCTGGGAGGTCGAGATGATCGCCGACCCGCACCTGCGCACGCGAGGGGTCGGCACGAGCAAGAAGCGCGCGGAGCAGGCCGCGGCGGGCGAGGCGCTGCGCCTCCTCACTGGCGGCGCGGACGTGAACTTGACCCGCGACGCCGGCGGCGTCGATCCATCGGGCTGATGCGACTAGGCCTCCAGCGACTCGCCCACGCCGAGGGGCTCCCGCTTCCGTCTTACCAGACGAAGTATTCCGCGGGGCTCGACCTCTGCGCCGCGATCCCCGAAGCGCCTCCGCTCACCCTGCTCCCGGGCGAGCGGCTGTCGGTGCCCACCGGGCTCATGATCGCGGTGCCCGAGGGCTACGAGGGACAGGTCCGGGCGCGGTCCGGCCGGGCGCTCCGGGAGGGCCTCGCGGTGCTCAACGCGCCGGGCACCATCGACTCGGATTTCCGCGGCGAGGTGCGAGTGCTGCTGATCAACCTCGGGCCCGACCCGATCGAGATCGCCCGCGGCGAGCGCATCGCCCAGCTGGTCATCGCGCCGGTGTGCCGGGTGACCGTCGAGGAGGTGCCCAGCCTCGACGCCACCGACCGCGGCGCCGGGGGCTTCGGCTCGACGGGGCGGTGATCCGACGTGGTACGCTGACCGCACGCAAGGCGCTGTGCTGACCCATTGTCCGTACTGCAACGCTCGCCTCGATCCGTCGGCGTCTCGCTGCCCGGTGTGCAAGGCCTCGCTCGCCAACGCGCGACCGCTCCCGCCCCCTTCGGCCCGTCCCGGCCCGCCCGCGTCGGCCCCTTCGTCGTCCGCGAGGGTCGCGCCGTCGCGGCTCAACGTGGGTCCCCCGCCCAACGCCCGGGTGCCCGGCTCCGGCCTGCAACCGCCTCCCGCCACCCGGCCACCCGCGACGCCTGCTCGCACGGCGCCCGTCGCTCCGAAGCCGGTGCCCTCGCCCGCTCGCCCGCCGCCGAGGTCCACGGCGGAGGACGACGACATCGACACCCTGAGCGCGCTCACCAACCCCCAGCTCCGGCTCTCCGCCGGGGAGTGGCTGCGAGAGCGCTTCCAGCTCACCGCCCGGCTGGGCGAGGGCCTCTTCGGAACCACCTGGCGAGCCCTCGACACCACCGGCGGCCCCGACGTCGCGGTGAAGGTGATGGGCCCGCTGCTGCTGCTCAACGAGGGGGAGCGGCGCGACTTCCACGGCAAGTGCGAGATGTTCACCCGTCGCTCTCTGGCGGGCTGCGTGCTGCCCTCCGACGTCGTGCTGGCGCCCGGATGCGTGGCGGTGGTGAGCCCGCTCGTCGATGGCGTGTCGCTCCGGTCGGTGCTGGCGGCCCGGCGCTCGATCGGCTCGGCGCTGACCGCCGAGGAGTCGCTGCGCGTCGTCCACTCGCTCGTGCTCGCGCTGCAGGCGATGCACACCGCCTCGCCCCACGGGCTGCTCCGCCCGGAGAACGTGATGATCACGGCGCGAGGGCTGCTGCTCACCGACGGCATCCTCGGCGTCTGCATTCCCCCCGACCGTCTGGTCGAGAGGGTGCGAGCGGCGCAGTCCGAGGCCATGCCCTACCTCGCGCCGGAGGTGCTCGCGGGCCGACGGCCGACCGCGAGCGCCGACCTGTACGCGCTCGGTGCGATGACCACCGAGGTGATCGGCGGCGCCACGCCCGACCGGGGTCCCGACCTGTCGAGCTTCACCCCGGAGCTTCGCCGGGCGATCGTGACGCTCCTCGATCGCGAGCCCGGGCGGCGCCCCGCCGGCAGCCGCATGCTCCTCGATGCGCTCTCGGCGATGGTGGGCCTCTCGCAGCGCCCCGCCGATCCGCCGCTGCCGCTGCCCGAGCAGGTCTCGCTCCGCACGCCCATGGAGGCGCCGCCCGCTCCGAGGCCGACGCCTGCTCCGAGCTCGTCGTCCTCGTCGCGGCTTCCCACGGTCGCGCCCCTCACCGAGTCTGCGCGCGACCTCGCGCACGGGCGGCTCGGCAGCGCCACCGCGTCACTGCCGCTGATGCCGAACCCGCGCGCTCCGGCTCCCATCACCGCCTCCGGGCCGCCGCCCGAGCTCGCGGTGAAGTCCGGTCCGCCGGGCGGTCTTAGCCCGCTACGCTCTTCGCCCGCGGCCCCGGTGAAGGCGCGAGCGCTCCCTCCGCTCCAGGCCCCGGCCGCCCCGCCCCCGGAGGCGGAGACGGTGCATCGCCCCGCTCCGCAGCGTCCGGCGGCGGCCCCGAGCTCGCCGTCCCGCTCGCTGCGCGAGGACGACATGATCGACCCGAGGCTCCTTCGCGCGGCGAAGATGCTGGACGCAGAGCGACGGGTCCCGCGCCCGGAGACGCTGGACGAGATCGATCTGATCGACGACGACTGAGGAGGGAGAGGAAGGCCGAGGGGGAGCGGCGGGGGATCAGCCCAGGTGGGCTTCGAACATCGCGACGAGCTTGGACTCCGGCGCGAGCCCGACCGAGCGGCCCACCTCGCGACCGCCCTTGAACAGGATCACCGTCGGCACGCCGCGGATGTTCAGGCTCGCCGGGGTCTGCGGCGAGTCGTCGATGTCCAGCTTGGCGACCTTGAGGCGCCCGGAGTAGCCGTTGGCGATCTTGTCGACGATGGGCGCGAGGGCCTTGCAGGGGCCACACCACGTGGCGGTGAAGTCGAGCAGCACGGGCACATCGGACTTCAGCACCTCCGCGTCGAAGGTCTGATCGGTGACGGTCTTCACAAGCTCTGATGCCATGGATGTGTTCCTTCTCGGGCGCGCTCGGCGCGTCGTCGGGGTTACGGTCGGCCAACGATGGTGCGCGGAAAACCCGCTGTCAATCGATCCGGCACGCAACGGTCGAGGCGCACACGACCGACTCCACGATCTCGAACACCTCGTCCGGGCTGAGGCGGCTGCGCGAGCCGTCGGCGTTGCGGGGTGCTCCGCCGACGGTGCTGCCGCCGCCCCAGCCGCGCTCGCGCTCGTTGAGCGCCGCGAGGATGGTGCGCACGGGGAAGAACTTCACGAACTCCGAGCGCTTCGCCACCGTGTACGCGTGCGACCCGTCGCGCAGCGCCGAGTGGATGAGCACGCGCTGGTGACCGTCGGCGAAGAGCTTCGTGTGCGCGCGGTAGCCGAGGCTCTCGACGAGCTCCCAGCCGGTGCCTTCGCGCAGCACGCGGTACCGGTGATCGACGACGAAGTGGGCGGTGTACGCGTGCGATGCGCCGTCCGCGTAGACCGAGATGCGCCGACCGACCTCGTCGAGGAGCGCGCGCAGCCCGGTGTTGTCGAGGGTGTAGTAGCTCCCGTCGGCGCGCGCCTGCAGCTCAGGCTCGGAGAGCCACTCGACGATGGTGGGCATGTCGCCCGCGAGGGGGTAGGCGCCGGCGTGCGCGTCGAGCAGGCCCGCGCAGAGCACGAGGCGGTTGATGAGCGGCTCCTGTGCGCGGTCGATGTGCCGGAGCAGCCAGACCGCGAGCGCCGTGTCGAGGTCCACGTCGTTGAGGTAGACCGTGAGGTCGCGGGGCTTGAGGCCGAGCGCGAGGGCGTCGTGCACCTGCTCGGCGGTGCTGCGGGTCGCGTGGCGTACGCAGTCGCCGTGGTGGTCGAAGCTGTAGCGCTCGCACTCGGCGTCGATGCGCGGACCGAGGACGTAGCCGTCCAGGGCGATGCTGCGGGGCGCAAGCTCGTCGAAGCCGACAATGCGTCCTCGCTCGATGACGATCTCCATCAGGGAATCACCTCTCGCGTGCGCTCATAGAGCAGCCAGTCGCGGCCCGAGAACGCAAGACGGTAACGGGTCGGCTCGGCCGCCGGAGAGTCGGAGACACCACGGCGCACGAGAACGTAGTCGTAATAACTCCAGGCGGGGTCCGCCACCTCGAGCGAGGCGGTCCACTCCCAGCGAGGCGGAAGGCGAGGCGGACGGGCCGGGCCCTCGCGGTAGCGGAAGGGCGACTGGGGGAAGTCCGCGAAGGAGAAGGTCGCGACCGCGCCGCCCCGCGCCTGGTAGTAGGCCGCGACGTGGAGCATCGGCACGTTGGGCACCCACGCGCTCGACTGCGGCGCGAGGATCGCCACCAGCCTGCGGCCCGGCCGCGCGTGCGAGAGCGCCTCGTCGAGGTCCCCGAGCTCGCTCGCCTGCCACTGGACCACCCGGGCGCGGAGGTCGACGACGAAGCCCAGCGACGCGGCGCCGAGGGCGGCCATGAGCAGCCAGCCCCCGCGCCCGAGCGAACGGCGAGGCATCCAGAGCGGCAGCAGCAGCGCGGCCACGAGGGGGAAGCGGGTGTGGATCGGCCAGATGAAGCCGTAGCTCGACGGCGTCACGACGTAGAGGGCGGCGCAGATCGAGGGGACCCAGGCGAGCGACGGGCGATCGCCCGCGGGAAGGCCCGGCTCCGAGGAGCGATCGAAGGCCGATCCCACGAAGGCGCCCACCGCCGCGAGCATCGCCGCGCGGAAGCCGATCTCGGACCACGTCGCCTCGGCCGGGACGTCGGGGCCCCACAGCGCGAGGAAGGTCCGATGCCGCAGCAGGTAGGCGGCCGCGAAGCCCACCGCCCCGAGCAGCGGCGCCCAGCGAGTGCGGGAGGCGCGGGCCTCGATGGGGGAGCGCTCCTTCGCCGCGAGCGCGACCGCGGCCAGGACGCCGAGGCCCCACGCGAGCAGCAGCCGCTCGTCGCGATCGCCGGGCACGTCCAGGAGCGTGTTGCTCAGCTCCCGCGCGAGGCTCGGCACCGAGGGCCACTCGGCGTGCGGGGCGGTCCCGACGCCGCCCGCCAGGACCGTCGCGTCGTTGGCCGGCGAGCGGACGATCCAGAGCAGCGCGGCGAGCAGCGCCGGAGCCAGGAACGCCACCTGCCGGAGCCACGCGAGCAGCTCGGCGCCGAGCGCGCGGAGGCGCCCGGAGGGCGGCGAGAGCGTGGTGAGCACGCCGAGGCCGAGCACGCCGAAGGGGATGAGGTGCGCGTAGAAGGTGGCGAGCGCGAGCGCCCCGAGGGTCACCTGACGGCGCGGCTCGGAGCGACGGGCCGGGTCGGCGAAGAGCCCGATCGCGACCAGCGCGAGCGGCACGCCGAGGAGCAGGTTGAGGAAGCCGAGGAAGAACTGCGGGTTCCAGAGCAGCGGCCAGGAGAGGGCGGCGAGGCGCTCGTCGCCGCCCGTCCGGCGGAGCGCGAAGCGGAGCGCGTAGGGGATGGCCACGAGCGAGAGCGCGGCCAGCAGCCGGACCGCGCCCTCGGCGCCGAAGAGCGCGGAGAGCGGGACGCCGAGCGCATACACGAGCAGGTATTGCGTGCGCGAGAGCGTGACCTCGAAGACCGCGTCGAGCGACGAGCCGAAGAGCAGGCGGCGGAGCACCGACACCGCGGCGATGTGCTGCGGGAGGTCCTGGAGCGGCGCGTGCGCGGCGGCGTAGAGGGGGGTCGCGAGGCCGAGCGTGACGACCGCGAACGCGGCCTCGAACCCGACGCGAAGGCCACGGAGTCGCTCTCGGAGCGTCACGGCGCCGCGGCCTTCGGCTGGCGCGCGCGGAAGGACCTCAGCAGCGACTTGATCTCGGCCTCGTGCTTCGTCGCCTTGGGCCCCACGAGCACCACGTTGGCCCTCGACGGATCGAGCACCCGGGCCGCGGCGGCGCGGAGGTCGTCGGCGCCCAGCGACAGCAGCTCCCGGCGCCGCTCGGCGGGGCTGCGACGCTGTCCGAACAGCTCCGCCGGGCCGTAGAAGTCACAGAGCTCCTGCGCGTTGTCGTCGAGCGCGTCGAGGTCGAAGCCGAAGCGCCGCTGCGCCTTCTCGAGCTCCGCCCGGGTCGGCCCGACCACCGCGAGCTCGTGGAAGATCTCCAGCACCTCCTTCAACACCGCCCCCACCGAGGAGCGCCCGACGGAGGCCGCCACGTCGATCACGCCGACCTCGGCGAAGCGCTCGATGTCCGCGGACACGTCGTAGGCGAGGCCGCGCTCCTCGCAGACCTGGCGGTAGAGCCGCGTGGACATCCCGTCGTCGATGACCCGCAGGAGCAGCTCCGTGGCCGCCCCGCCCGGGTCGTCGAGGCCCTCGCAGGGATACGCGATGCGCAGCGCCGTCTGGCTGGCCGAGTGGGGCACGAGCGCGCGCCGTCCGCGGCGGTGACGACGGGTGAAGGGCTTCGCCGGACGCAGCGGCCCCGCCGGGAGGTGGCGCAGCGCGCGGCTCGCCGCTCGGAGGAGCTCGTCGTGGGGGAGGGGTCCTGCGGCGCAGGCGACCATGTTGCCCGCGACGTAGTGGAGCGCGTGGTGCTCGCGGAGGTCGTCGTCGGTGAAGCGGGTGACGTTGTGCGCCGTGCCCGCGATGGGCGCGCCGAGCGGGTGCTCGCCGAAGACCAGCCGGCGGGCGTGGTTGTCCGGCGAGATGTCGTGGCCGCGGTCGTCGACGTCCTCCAGGAGCTCCTCGCGCACGATGCCGACCTCGACCTTGCGATCGGCGAACACCGGCGCCGTGAGCAGGCCGCCGAGGATGGAGGTCGCCGCGGCGAGGGCGTCGGGCGGAGCGCTCAGCTCGAACATCGTGAAGTCCGAGTGCGTCGCGGCGTTCATCGAGGCGCCGAGGGACTCCACCGCGTCGTTGACGAGCGCCGCCGAGGGCAGCGCCTCGGAGCCGCGGAAGAGCATGTGCTCGAGGAAGTGGGAGAGGCCGTTCTGCCGCGGGCGCTCATGCCGTGAGCCGACATGGACGTAGACCGCGGCCACCGCCCGGTGCAGGTGCGGGCGGTGGATCGTGAGGACGCGCAGCCCGTTGGCGAGCCGGTGCGTACGGACGTCGTGCATCAGCGCGACGGGGTCAGTTGCCGTCCTCGGCACCGGGAGCGGGCGCGCGGAGCCGCGGCGAGTTGCCGATGCGCACCTGGCCGTCGTGCTCGGCCTCCTGGCGGAGGCGGGTGACGTACTGCACCAGGACGTCGCGCTGCCGCGCGGCGAGGGCCGAGGCGTTGACCGAGGCGAGCAGCTCCTGGCGCTGGCGGCCGAACTCCTCGCGGGTGGCGACGGTGCGGCTGCCGTCCTTGAAGCGCAGCACGAACCAGTCGTCGCCGGCCTGCACGGGCTCGCGCACGAGTGGGCTCTGCTGCGTGAGGGTGAAGGCGACGGAGGTGAGCATCTCGGCGCGCTCGACGTCGCTCACGACGAAGCCGTTGCGGGCGAAGACCTCGCTGTCCTGCAGGGCCGGGGCGTCGAGGTCGGCGCGCTCCACGGGGGAGAGCGAGACGCCGTTCGCGAGGGCCACCGGGCCCGGCACCTCGCCGCGGAAGAACTCGCGCAGCGCGGCGGCGTGGGACTGCGTGCCCACCTCGTCGAGGTTGGTCGCCGTGCGCATGCGCTCGAGCGTGGTGCGGGCGGCCTCGCGGGCGAGCTCGGCGCCGCGGGTCTCGCGGAAGAGCGTGCGGGCGATGTCGCGCTTGGCCTCGGCCTCGGGCACGTCGCCCTCGCGGAACGCGAGGAGCTGGATGATGTGCGCGCCGAAGGGGGTCTCGGTCACCGGCGAGACGGCGTTGGGCTGGAGCGTGGTGGCCGCGCGCACGAAGGCCGCGTCGAAGTTGCTGCCCTCGACCGCGGTCCAGGGGAGCATGCCGCCCTCGCGCCAGCTGCCCGGGTCCTCCGAGTAGAGGCGCGCGAGGCGGACGAAGTCTCCGCCCGCCACGAGCTGCGCCCGGATCGCCTCGGCCCGCGCTCGGACCTCGGCCTTCTGCGCATCCGTCGCGCCCTCCGGGTACTTCACCAGGATGTGCCGCGCGTGGAACTCCCGGCGCAGGCCGCGCAGGCTCTCGCGCCGCCGCTCCCACTGGCGCTGGATCTCGTCCGCGTGCTGCCCCGCCCAGGCCTCGACCTGCGCCGCGTCGTCGTCGCGCACGAGGTTGCGGTAGAAGTTCAGGTTGAAGCGCAGGAAGCGCACCGCCATCTGGTCGTGCGTGCGCTGGTAGTCGCGCCACATGTCCTCGTCGGAGAGCTGCACCGAGGCGCGCACCGAGTCGCGCATGCGCTGGGCGAGCATCTCGCGCACCATGGTCTCGCGCAGGTCGGCGACGGTGCGACGGAAGAGGCGCCGCGCGACGCGCTCGAACTGGGGGAAGTCGAAGCGGTCACCGACGCCGCCGCAGGACGACGGCGGCAGCTCGACGCGGCCCGACTGCACGCCCAGCACCGGCTCGGCCCCGACGCCCACGGAGGCGTAGAAGCGGCAGTTGCGGAACTCCTCGTTGACCATCTCCTCGGTCACCCGCATGCCCAGGCGCTCGGCCTCGTGGGCCAGGAGCTCCCGCTCGATGAGTCCGTCGAGGGCGCCCTGCCGGATGGCCCCGGCGACGGCGGGGTTCTCCTCCGACGCGCGCATGATGCGGGGCACCATCCCGACCGCCGCCACGAAGTCGCTCTCGCTGAGGGTGCGGCCGTGCACCTTCGCCGCGTAGGTGACCTTCAGGCTTCCCTGGGAGCAGCTCTGCGAGCCTGGCCCCACACCGAAGATGGTCGCGACGGACGCGATCAGCACGATGAGGAAGAACGAGTTGGAGTGCTTACGGAATCCTTCCAGCATTGGTAACCGCTCGCGTCGGGCGCTTCGGCCCGGTTAAGGTCGCCGCTGGAGGTCTGAACGGGGCGTCGCTGTTTCGACGTCCGCCGACCACCTCCATCGGGTTCGGAGCGCAGGCACTAACACATCAGAGGGTGATTGACACCAGTCCATAAGCGGAGATACTCCGCGCCCGTTTTCGAGTAAGGAACGCACAACATGTCGCTGCATACGACCACCAAGACCGAAATCATCGAGAAGTTCCGTCAGTCCGAGGGTGATACGGGCTCCCCGCAGGTCCAGATCGCCCTCCTCTCGGCGCGCATCTCTCAGCTCCAGGGGCACTTCGAGACCCACAAGAAGGACCACCACTCGCGCCGTGGCCTCCTGAAGATGGTCGGCCAGCGCCGCCGTCTCCTCGACTACCTCAAGAGCAAGGACGTCGCGGGGTACCGGAAGATCATCTCCGAGCTCAACCTCCGCAAGTAGTCCTCCCGACGGCTCCCTCTGACCCCGCCTCACCAACGACTGGTGGGGCGTCGGTGTATCCGGGGACCACCACGCGGTGTGGGGCGTACGTCGGCGCGCCCCGGTCACCGCGCGGCATCGATCGATCACGTCGCTCCGGTCTTCGCTTCGTGTGCGCGCCCGCTCCGACCGCGCGCCCAGGAACCGAGGACACCGAACGACCCGATCGACCCCGCAGTTCTCTCCAACGTCCCGTTTCAGGCCGACGAAAGCAGAGGCTCGGACATGTCGATCATTCGTGAGAGCGTCGAGGTCGGATCCACCACCATCACCATCGAGACCGGGCGCATCGCCAAGCAGGCGAACGGCTCGGTGCTCATCAGCGCGGGCGAGTCCATCGTCCTCGTGACCGCGTGCGCGAGCGCCGACGAGCGCCCGGGCATCGACTTCTTCCCGCTGTCCGTCGACTACGTCGAGAAGACCTTCGCCGCGGGCAAGATCCCCGGCGGCTTCTTCAAGCGCGAGGGTCGCCTTCGCGACGACGAGATCCTCGTCTCGCGCCTCATCGACCGGCCCTGCCGCCCGCTCTTCCCGGACGGCTACCGCAACGACATCCAGATCATCGCGACCGTGCTCTCGGCGGACAAGGTGCACACCACCGACGTGCTCGCCCTCATCGGCGCCAGCACCGCGCTGCACATCAGCGACATCCCCTGGGCGGGCCCCATCGCGGGCGTCCGCGTGGGCCGCGTCGACGGGAAGCTCGTCGCCAACCCGACCTTCGACGAGATGGCCAAGAGCGACCTCGACATGATGGTCGCCGGCAGCCGCGACGCCATCGTGATGGTCGAGGGCGCCGCCGACGAGTTCTCCGAGGACGAGCTCATCGAGGCCCTGATGTTCGCTCACCGCAGCATGCAGGCGGTGATCGAGCTGCAGGAGCGCATCCGCGAGGTGGTCGGCAAGACCAAGCGCCCCTTCGCCGCCAAGCGCCCGACGGACGACATGTTCCGCCGCGTCCGCGAGGTCGTGGGCGCTGGCCTGAGCGACGCCTCGCGCACCCGCATCAAGGGCGAGCGCTACGGGAAGTTCAAGGCCCTCAAGAGCCAGATGCTCGAGGCCCTCAAGCCCGAGTTCCCCGAGAAGGAGGCGCTGCTGAAGGAGGCCTTCAGCGAGGTGCAGGGCAACGTCATGCGCCTGATGATCGTCGACGAGCTCGTGCGCATCGACGGCCGCGACAGCACCACCGTGCGCCCCATCTCGTGCGAGGTCGGCCTGCTCCCGCGCGTGCACGGCAGCGCGCTCTTCACCCGCGGCGAGACCCAGGGGATCGTCACCAGCACCCTCGGCACCGCGCAGGACGAGCAGAAGATCGACGGGCTCATCGGCGAGAAGTGGAAGCGCTTCCTGCTCCACTACAACTTCCCGCCGTACTCGGTCGGTGAGACCAAGCCCATGCGTGGCCCCGGCCGCCGCGAGATCGGCCACGGCAACCTCGCCGAGCGCGCGCTGTCGCGGATGATCCCTCCGGCCGAGCAGTTCCCGTACACGATCCGCATCGTGAGCGAGATCACCGAGTCCAACGGGTCGAGCTCCATGGCCACCGTCTGCGGCGGCACGCTCGCCCTCATGGACGCGGGCGTCCCGATCAAGGCGCCGGTCGCCGGCATCGCGATGGGGCTCATCAAGGAGGGCGAGAAGATCGCCATCCTCACCGACATCCTCGGCGACGAGGACCACCTCGGCGACATGGACTTCAAGGTCTGCGGCACCGCCAAGGGCGTCACCGCGATCCAGATGGACATCAAGATCGAGGGGCTCTCGCGGGAGATCCTGGAGAAGGCCCTCAAGCAGGCCCGCGACGCGCGCCTGCACATCCTCGGGCGCATGCTCGCGACGCTGCCGACGCACCGCACCGAGCTCTCCAAGTACGCTCCGCGCATCACCACCCTCAAGGTGAACCCGTCGCAGATCCGCCTCGTCATCGGCCCGGGCGGCAAGACCATCAAGGGCATCGTCGACCAGACCGGCGTCGCCATCGACGTCGAGGACGACGGCACGGTCAACATCGCCAGCTCCGACAGCGTGGCCGTGCAGCGCGCGATCGACATCATCCGCGGCCTCACCGCCGAGGCGGAGATCGGCGCCGTCTACAAGGGCACCGTGAAGCGCGTCGTCGACTTCGGGGCCTTCGTCGAGATCTTCCCCGGCACCGAAGGGCTCGTGCACGTGAGCGAGCTCGCGCACACCCGCGTCGAGAACGTCTCCGACGTCCTCAAGGAGGGCCAGGAGGTCGAGGTCAAGGTGCTCTCCATCGAGGACGGCACTGGCAAGATCCGCCTGTCCCGCCGCGCGGTGCTCGAGCTCCCGGAGGGCGAGGAGGGCGAGCGCGCCAAGGAGCGGATGGAGAAGTCGCACAACGAGCCGCCCCGCAGCTCCGGCGGCGACCGTCGCGGGCCGCCCCGCGGCGGCGACCGCCCGCGCCGCTGATCATCCATCACGTCACCTAATGCCCGTCGCGTGATTGTGCGCGGCGGGCTCCTTCGGTAGAGAGAGCCCCCATGATCGATCCCATGGATGTGGTGCTCGTCGGCGCAACCGGCGCCGTCGGGCAGGAGATGCTCCGCGTGCTGGAGCAGCGCGCCTTCCCCGTTCGACGGCTGCGCGCCATCGCGTCGCCTCGCTCGGCGGGCGGCACCGTCACCTTCCGCGGTCAGCCGCTGACCTTGCAGGCGCCCTCCGCGAGCGTCTTCGAGGGGGCAGCCGTGGCGCTCTTCTCCGCGGGCTCGTCCATCGCGCGGGAGTGGGGCCCGGTCGGCGCCGCCGCGGGCTGCCTCGTGGTCGACAACTCCAGCGCGTTTCGCATGGACGACGACATCCCGCTGGTGGTGCCGGAGGTCAACGGCCACCGCATCCCGGCGCGCGGCGGCGCGATCGTCGCCAACCCCAACTGCTCCACGATCCAGATGCTGATGGCCCTCAAGCCGCTGCACGACCTCGCGGGCCTGGAGCACGTCGTGGTCTCCACCTACCAGGCCATCTCGGGCAAGGGCGCGCGGGCGGTCGACGAGTTCGAGCGACAGCAGCGCGCCGTGCTGGCCGGCGAGGTGCCGCCGGTGGAGTTCCTGCCCGGCGTGCTCGCGGGCAACCTGCTCTCCGACTGGAAGCACGAGCCCTCGGGCTTCTCCGAGGAGGAGCTCAAGATCGTCGCCGAGAGCAAGAAGATCCTCGAGCTCCGCGGCCTGCGCATGTCGCCGACCTGCGTGCGCGTCCCCGTGCGCAACGCGCACTCGCAGAGCGTCTGGGCCCGCTTTCGTCGGCCCGTGTCGCGCGCCGAGGCCATCGCCTGCCTGCGCTCGGCGCCGGGCGTGGTGGTCGACGACCGCATCGGCCCGGGCCAGCACCCGCAGCCCCGGGAGGTCTCCGGCACCGACGACGTCGCCGTGGGCCGCGTCCGTCAGGACCTCGATGACCCGCAGGCCCTGTCGCTCTGGGTCGTCGGCGACAACCTCCGCAAGGGCGCCGCGCTCAACGCCGTGCAGATCGCGGAGCGGGCCTTCGGTGTGACGCCTTCGACCAGGGCATGACCGTCCGCGTGACATCCTGGCAGCGCGCAGAGGGCCCCGAAGCCCGCGAACCCGCGGCGAATCCAGGCGATCGTGTGCGCGGTCCGGAGGAACGCGCCTTGCTCCACGCTCCTGGGATGTTTCGTCGTCAGGCGTTGATCGCGCTCGCGGTGCTCGGGCTCTCGTCCACCGGGTTCGCCCAGGTGTTCACCAACATCTCGCGCTCGGGCTCGCCCCGCACGCAGGACCCGGGTGGGGTGCAGGGCTCGCTCAACACCACCTCGCCCATCGGTCGACGCGACTGCGAGGGCGAGGAGTGGACCTTCACGATCAACTACTCCTCCAACCCCGGCGGGATGACCACCACCTCGCTCCAGTACTTCATCGGCGCCGACGCGATGGCCTGCGCGATGGCCAACGCGCGCGCGCCGGTGACGTCGGGCACTCCGCGCTGCTGGCCGATCCGTCAGACGCCCTCGCTGACCTTCACCAACCCGACGACGCCGCTCAGCTACACCGTGCGCATCCAGAGCCGGTACCTGGTCGACCCGGAGGGCGGCAACTGCGTGACGCCGGGCACCACCCAGGGGACCTCCAACACCAACTACCTCGCGGTGCTGGCCTTCCCCCCGTCGGACTCCAACGTCATCGGGACCTATCCCATCTCGTATGACGTGACGCCGCCGGACGCGCCAAGGGACGTCACTGCGAGCCCCGGCGAGGGCGTGGCGGTGGTGTCGTGGACGTACCCCGGCTCGCTCTCGACGACGGCGGACGGCGGCACCACCACGGCCGCGCCGCCGGACCTTCAGGGGTACTGGCTGCTGTGCGACCCGCCTCCGGGCTCGGCCGCGACGGACGGCGGCGTGAGCGACGTCACGGCGGTGCTCGATGGCGACGAGGAGGAGGGGAGCAGCGGGGGGACGTGCGCCTCGTCCGCGCTGTCGACGATCGACCCCAACGACAGCGCGGCCTTCGCGCGCTACCGGTGCAGCGACCTGATCGGCGCGACCGCCACCCGCGGCGTGGCGCAGGGCCTCTCCAACGGGCGATCGTATCGAATGGCGGTGGTCGCGCAGGACCTCGCGGGCAACCGGAGCACGCTCTCGGTAGCGGCCAACTGCGTGACCCCGGTGCCCGTCACGGATTTCTGGGAGGCCTATCGCGCCGCGGGCGGGCAGGCGCGTCCCGGCGCGTGCGGCGTGGGGACAGGTCGCGTCGGCGGAGCCGGCGCGTGGATCGGTGTGGCGATGGGCGTCGCGCTCTGGGCGCGGCGCAGGAGGACCCGATGAGTCGCTGGTGGGCATGTGCGGTCGCGGGTCTCCTTGCCGGCGCGGCGCCGTCGATCGTCCATGCGCAGACCTTCGAGCTGTTCGGCCCCGACCGCTCTCGGAGCCGTCACGAGTCGACGCAGAACTTCCTCATCGAGCTTCGCGGCGGGCCCTGGTACCCGGACGTCGACGCGGAGTTCAACGGGCGCGCGACGCCCTTCGCCGACATGTTCGGCACCACCGATCGGCTGCTGCTGGGCGCCGAGCTCGACTGGCAGTTCCTCCGCATCACCCCGATCGGGTCGCTCGGCATCGGCGTCGGGGCGGGCTACACGTCCGCCTCCGCGGTCGCCCCGCTCACGCAGAACCCCATGCCCGCGGCGGCCAGCTGGGAGCGCCCTTCGGACGGTCAGCAGACCTCCCTGCAGGTGATCCCGGGCTACGCGGTCGCGGTGGTCCGCATCGACGTGCTCGCGCGGCGCACGGTGATCCCCCTCGTGCCCTACCTCAAATACGGGGTCGGGTATGCCTACTGGTGGATCACCAACGGCGACACGCTCTCTCGTCGATCGCTGTCGCTGTCACCCGGCGCGACGGCGGCCGACTCGGACCTCGGCCAGGCCGCCACCGGAGGCACCCTGGGCACGCACTTCGCGGCCGGCCTCATGCTTCGGCTCGACGTCTTCGAGCCCGCCGTCCAGCGCGCCTGGGACCAGCAGATGGGCGTCAACCACAGCTACGTGTTCGCGGAGTACGTGCGCTCCGACCTGAGCGGTCTCGGGGCTCGTCCGCAGCTGCGCCTCGGCACCGAGACGTGGAACGTCGGCCTCGCGATGGAGTTCTGATCCGTCGACGCTTCGGGAGAGCGGCGCCTCGCATGCGGAGGCGCCGCGTCGGGTTCGGGAGGGGTTGATCAGGGCTGGGCGGGTTGAGCGGGCGGAATCGAAGGCGTGCCGCACTCGGGGCAGAAGCGCGCGCCGGGGGCGAGCTCGACGCCGCAGCCGGAGCAGTTCTTCTTCGCCGCCGCGGCGATGTTGCCGCCGCACTCGGCGCAGAACTTCCCGGGCCGCACCCTCGCGTTGCAGTGGGGGCACGTCACGGTGGAGCCCTGTCCCTGAGCCTGCGCCGCAGCGCCGCCGGCCACCGCGCCGGCCGCCATCGCGCCGCCGAGGGCGCCTGCGCCGCCGCCTACGAGCCCGCCGAGCGCGCCGCCCGCTAGGTTGGAGCCGAGCGAGGCACCCACGCCGACCTGCGCGGCCATGCCCGCGAGCCCGGTGTTGCCGCCGCCCTGGGCGAGGCCCGCGCCCGCGCCGCGCATCGCCTCGAACTGGCCGAGGCGGCCGATGTCACCGCCGGCCATCTGCACGTAGGCCGCGTCCTGGGCGCGGCGCTGGTCGAGCGCGAACTGCGCCGCCTGCGCCTGGTACTGCGCGGTCGAGACGCCGACCTGCGCGGCGGCCGCGGCGGCCTGCGCCTGGAGCGCGGCGCGTTGGATGGAGATCTCGTCGACCTGGAGGCCGACCATCTGCTCGGCGACCTTCTGGCGCATCTCGTCGAAGCGCTTCACGTCCTCCTCGGGGACGTCGACCTCGAGCTTGGTCACCTTGACGATGCGGATGCCGGCCTGCGCGAGCTCGGTGGCGTTGGCCACGCAGGCGGCGGCGAGCTCGTCCTGCATGTCCATGATGTCGAGCACCGAGCGACGCTGCTCGCGGGCGAGCTTGCCGATGGTGCTCTTCACCGTGTTGAAGAAGGAGTTCACGAACCAGTCGAAGATGTCCGCGTGCTCCTGGTACTTCCGCATTCCGAAGTACTGGTAGATCAGGGTCTCCGGGTTCTCGACGCGGAGCAGGATCTCACCGTGGCAGCGCGCCCGGAGGCGGATGCTGGTCATCGGGTCGATCATGTTGCCGAGGGTGCCGCCGAACTTCTTGGGGAACGGGGTCCGCTTGACGAAGAAAAGCTCCGTCATGAGGAAGTTGCCGCCCGTGTACTGGTCGATGAAGTTCGACAGGAAGGGAATGTTCGCCGTCGACAGGGTGCAGCGCCCCGCGTCGAGCGTCCCGACCGGCCGGCCCTCCTTCGAGAAGACGCCCCACTCGTCCGCGCGCACGGTGCACTGCGCGAACATCGGGATCGTCTGGTCGGGGTGCTTCCAGATCAGGTCGTTGTTGTCCTCCGGGCGCGCGATCATCATCTCGCGGACGCCGTTCTTCACCACATCGCTCTGCAGGAAGTTCTTCGCGCTGTCGATCAGTCCCATGCGTGCTCACCGGCTCCTCTGGTGCGGGGTTGTCCCGACACCCTCTACGCCACTCTGCGACGTCTTACGCGCGCTGGTCGCCGAGGCTTCCGAAGCCACTCGACTCCCACCGGCCGCGCCTTCGGGCGCAACCATACTTTGCTCGTTACGGCGCTTCAACCGCGACGTTCGCGGCAGGGCCTGGGCTTTCCGCCCGCTCGCTGCTGGTGGATCGAGAGCGATCCCTTCCCCGACGCGGGCGGCACGAGGCTGCCCGGCTTCGTCCCGATGAGGTCCTGCCGGCCCGCCTTCACGAGCGCCTCGCGGGCCTCCTCGTGGTGCGCCGGGTCCCAGTAGAAGATCAGCGCCTTCTGCAGCCGCTTCTCGTAGAGGTCGCGCGCCGTGTAGACCGGCGTGCGCGAGAGCGGGTCGATGCCCGTGAAGTACATCGTGGTCGCGAGGCTCATGGGCGTCGGGATGAAGTCCTGCACCTGGCGCGGCTTCATGTTCCGCGCCTTCAGCCAGAGCGCGAGGTCGACCATGTCCTTGAGCGTCGAGCCCGGGTGACCGGAGATGAAGTACGGCACCAGGAACTGGTTCTTCCCGGCCTCCTCGCTCGCGCACTGAAACTGCTCGGCGAAGCGCTCATAGCTCTCGATGGGCGGCTTCTTCATCTTGTCGAGCACCTCCTTGTTGGAGTGCTCGGGCGCCACCGAGAGCTGGCCGCCGGTGTGGTGCTTCGCGAGCGTCGCGATGAACTCCGGCGAGCGCTCCGCGAGGTCGTAGCGCACGCCCGAGGCCACGAAGACCTTCTTCACCCCGGGCTCCTCGCGCACCCGCTTCATCAGCGAGAGCAGCGGGCCGTGGTCCGTCACGAGGTTCTCGCAGATGCCAGGGCTCACGCAGGAGAGCCGCCGGCACGAGCGCTCGATGTTCTCGTCCTTGCAGGCCATGTCGTACATGTTGGCGGTGGGGCCGCCGAGGTCGCTGATGACCCCGTTGAAGCCCTCCATGCGCCGCAGCGAGCGCACCTCGCGCAGCACGCTCTCCTCCGAGCGCGACGAGATCACCCGCCCCTCGTGCTCGGTGATCGAGCAGAAGGTGCAGCCTCCGAAGCACCCGCGCATCGTCACGATGGAGTGCTTCACCGTCTCGAAGGCCGGGATCGGCGCGTCGTACTGCCAGTGCGCCTTGCGGAGGAAGGGCAGGTCGTAGAGCCCGTCCATGGCGCTGGTGTCGAGCGCGAAGGCCGGCGGGTTCAGGTACACCGCCTCGTGCTCGTGCGCCTGAAGGAGCGGGCGAGCGTTGCCCGGGTTGGTCTCGTACTGGAAGGCCCGCGCCATCTCCGCGAAGGCCACCTTGTCGGTGCGCGCCTGGTCGTAGGCGGGCAGCACCACGACGCCCGGATCCGAGACGCGGGCGCTCGGCTGGATGTCCTCCCACTGGCCCTTGCGCAGCACGTACGCGGTGCCCCGCACGTCGCGGATCTGCTCGATGCGCTCGCCCGCCTTGAGCCGCCGCGCGACCTCCCAGACGGGGCTCTCGCCCATCCCGAATATGAGCAGGTCGGCCTTCGCGTCGAGCAGGATCGAGCGCCGGACCGTGTCCGACCAGTAGTCGTAGTGGGCGATGCGGCGCAGCGACGCCTCGATGCCCCCGAGCACCAGCGGCACCCCTGGAAAGGCCTGCCGGCACAGGTTGGAGTAGACGATCGAGGCCCGGTTGGGGCGCAGCCCGGTGCGGCCGCCGGGAGAGTACTGGTCCTCCGCGCGGATCTTCTTCTGCGCGGTGAGCTTGTTGAGCATCGAGTCGAGGTTGCCCGCGGTGATGCCCACCATCAGCCGCGGAACCCCCATCCGCAGGAGGTCCTTCGTGTCGCGCCAGTCGGGCTGCGCGATCATGCCGACGCGAAACCCACGGCCCTCCAGGAAGCGCCCGATGAGGGCCCCGCCGAACGCGGGGTGGTCGACATAGGCGTCGCCGTTGACGATGAGGATGTCGATCGCGTCCCAGCCGCGCGCCTCCATCTCCTCGCGGGTGGTCGGGAGGAAGCGGCGGAGGTCGCGCGGCGGCGCCTGCGCGCTCCGTCGGAGGGTTACGAGGTCCATGATGGGCCGGCACTCTAGTAGACTCCGACCGTGACGCTAGGGCTCCCCCAACGCTATCGGCTGCTCGGGCGCATCGGCGTCGGCGGCATGGCGGAGGTGTTCCGCGCCGAGCTGGTGAGCGCCGAGGGCATCACCCGCGAGCTGGTGATCAAGCGCATCCATCCGCGCCTCGCGCTCGACGCCGAGGCGGTGCGCCGCTTCGTCGACGAGGCCCGCGTGGCCGCGAAGCTGCGCCACCCCAACGTGGTGCAGGTCTATGAGTTCGGCCGCGCGGGCGAGCACTATTTCCTCGCCATGGAGCTCGTCGAGGGCTGCGACCTCGCGACGCTCCTCCGCCGCGCGGAGGGCGGACGCGTCCCGCCGGGGGTCGGCCTCGCGGTCATCGCCGCGCTCCTCGACGCGCTCGGCTACGTCCACGCGCTGCGCGCGGCGGACGGCGCGCCGATGGGGCTCGTGCACCGCGACGTCTCCCCGCACAACGTGCTGCTCGGGCACGCGGGCGAGATCAAGCTGGCGGACTTCGGCATCGCCCAGGCCCCGGTCGCTGGCAGCGCCGGCGCGGAGGGCCACCACGCGGTGGAGGGGAAGCTCGCGTACATGGCGCCCGAGCAGGCGCGAGGCGAGCGCGTCGACGCCCGCGCGGACCTGTTCTCCGCCGCGGCGATCCTCCACGAGATGCTGACCGGCGCGAAGGTCTACGGCGCCGTCACGGGCGACGAGCTCCGCGATCGGGCGACGCGCGGCGCGCTCGAGCTCGCCCCGCTCGACCCGGCGATCGCTCCCCTCGACGAGGTGCTGCGACGCGCGCTCGCGCCCCTGCCGGACGACCGCTTCGACTCCGCCGGGGCGTTTCAGGAGGCGCTGCGGGCGGCGAGCGAGGGCCTCGGATTACGTCCCGATGTAAACGCCCTCCGCGCTCTGGTGGCCCGGGCAGCCGGGTCCGAGGTGGCTTCCCTCGCGCCCACGGACCGCACGCTCACGGACGCAGTCGAGCCTCCGGGGGCCGTCCCGGTCACGGTCCCGCCGCCGGGGGCGCGCGCTCGCCGGGTGTTCTTCGAGCGCGTCGCCATCGCCATCGGCGTGCTCACCGTGAGCATCCTCGCCGAGCGCCGCACCCGCCCCATCGCCCGCTCCCCGGTCCCTACACGCTCGGTGGCGCCGGGGCATCCACTGCGGGTCGGGATCCCATCGGGCGTCGGCGCGACCTGGTGGCAGCCCGCGCTCCGCCGACGCCTGGAGGAGGGCGTCGCCGTGCGGGTCGAGCGGGTCGACCTCGACGGACCGGTGGCGGCCGCGCGGGCGCTGCGGGCGGGGGAGGTCGGCCACGCGCGCGTCGCCTCGGAGAACCTCCGCGCGATGGTCACCGCCGACGCGGTCCGACGGCTCGACACGGTGCTCCCGGAGATCGACGGCGGCGGATACCTCGCGATCCGCACCGCGCTGCGGGCCGAGACGCTGCGGTGGGGTGCGAGCGTCGGCGCCGAGGGGGAGGGCACCTACGCGCTGCCGGTGGCGGCCGACCTCGTGGCCTTCGGGGTGAGCGACGCCGCGAGGCAGGAGGCCGGCGAGTGCGTCGCGGCGCAGCGTCCCGCGCTCGACGCCTGGCTCCGGAGCCACAGCCGGTTGCGCCTGCCCTCCGGCGCGAGCCTGCGCCGCGAGCTCGACGGCTGGACCTCCTGGGACCTGGTCCTGGCGTCGTGGTGCTGGTCCCGCCGGGGCGGGCACATCGCGTCGATGACGCCCGTCGACGGCGCCGGGGTCGCGGCGGCGGTGGCGCGCTGGGGCTCCCTCGGGGCCACGACGGACGGCGCGGTCCCGAGGGCGGACTCGATGACGGCCGCGGCCGAGGCGATCGAGGTGCTCTCCTCGATGGGGGCCATCGCCCCGTCGCTGCCTGCGGAGGATTCCTCGGTGGTCGCACGCTGGGCGCCGCTCTCATGGTGGTCGCGGCGCGGCGTCGCTGGATGGACGCTCTCGCTCCCGCCCCGTGGCGACCGGCTCACCCTCGACGCGCTGGGCGATCCGGCGGGCGAGGGGCAGCGCGCCGTCGTGGGCCGCACCTGGGGCTGGTGCCTGGGTCGCGGCTCGTCGCGCACCGCGAGGGCCGCGAGGTTGCTGATGCGGCTGACGGGCGAGTCGTCCAGCGAGGCGCTGGTGCGCGAGCTCGGGGGCGCCGACGCGACCGCGCGCGTCACGGTGCTGCCCGGCCCGATGGGGAGCTTCGTTCGCACCGCCCTCGATCAGTCCCCGTTCATCCGGCTCGAGGGACCGGCCTCGGTCGAGGACGCCGAGAGCCTCCCGGCGCGCACCCGAGCGATGCTCCTCGGAGAGCGCTGAGACGGGCCTCGGAGGGCCGAGGCGTCGTCGTTGTCGCGACGCCCCGCCGCGTGCTATCCGGACGTCATGACCCAGTGGCTTGGATACCTCGGCGCGATCGCGACGGTGTGCGTGGGCGCGAGCCTCAACGCTCCCACCGCCCCGGCCGAACCGCCCCCCGCACCTGTCGCCGTCGCCGCTCCGACGCCGCCGCCCGCTCCGGCGATGGACCCGTCGGCCGCCGGTCAGAACAACGCACCATCCGGCGGTTGAGCGCACTGACGGGCTCCGGTCTGGAGCCCACCGATGATTCGCTAGCGACGGCCGAGCGCGGACATCACCGCCCGCGCGCCCTCGCAGCCCGGATCGATCGCGAGCGCGCGTCGCGCGACGTCGTCGGCTGCCTGCAAATCACCCATCCGGTGATGGCACTCGGCCAGCCGCGCGAGGAGCGCCGCGTCTTGCGGCTTGGCGCGCGTGGCGCGTAGCCAGTTCGTCGCCGCCTCGTTCCAGCGCCCGGCTTCTTCGTCGCGCCGGGCCTGGACGGCGGCCAGCACGGCGCGCGTGTCCGCCAGCGCCTGACCGGCGTTCTGCAGCGCCGACACCCGCTGCGCCTGCGGGTCGAGGATCTGCGCGATGCAGAACTGGACCGACACGGCGATGCGCTCGACCTCGACGAGGAGCGTGTCGAGGTCGCGCCGCTCGGCGCTCGGCGCGGCGAGCATCGGTATCGGCCCGAGGCTGCCGGGCGCCACCCGACTGCCGCCGTCCATGGGCGGAGGGATGATCGACGGACGGTTGTTCGGCGGACGCTGGCTTGGCGTCGGCTGACCGCCCGACCCGGAAGGCGGATCCCTCCGGAGAGGAGCAGGGACGACCAGCGGAGGATCGCTCGACGTGGAAGGCGGCGCGCCGTCCGGGGTCTGGGAGCGGGCCTCCGGGCGGGAGCCGTTCGCCGACGGTCTCACGGGGACGGGCGTCACGGCCGGTCGCACGGGCGGCGTCTCGGCGCGCCGACCCTCTCCCCGCCGGAGCTGCTGGTCGTACAGAAACCTCCGCACCGGATCGCCGAGCACGTCCGCCGCCTGGTCGAGCGCGCGCAGCACCAGCTCGATGCGGCGCAGGTAGTCCTCCGACGGGACCCCGACGAAGCGGGACGCGTCCATGCGCTTGCGGAGGTCGCGCACCGCCTGGGAGATCGCCTCCCAGGATGAGTCCGGCGCGACCGCCAGCAGCTCATAGTGGCTGCGGCCGTTCAGCCGCTCGAACACCCGGTCAATCGCAACGCGGTCCTCGGTGGACAACGCGTTCAGTTCAGCCATCGCACGATCTCCTCTTCGGACGAGGACCCGTCCGATGCCCCCTGGGAGGGCCTCTTCGTTCAGGTGCGCCCACGCCGTCAAGGCGTGACTCCCGGTCCCTAGGGAGCAGGCCAGGCTGAACATCCGTTGCCAGGAATTATGTCCCGTCCGATTTTATCGGGTACATCCGTTCAGCCCGAAGGGCGCGCTCGCCGCCGACGCTCGAAGTTCGCCACACCGCTGAAGGAGACGCCATGACCAACCCGACCCTCATCCTCCGTGCCGCTGGATTCTGTTTTACCTGGCGCCGAATGTCCGACCAGCAGGTCCGCGTCAGCCTCTGGCGCCTCGACCCCACCACCGGCCAGCGCCACTGGGTGACCTGCGCGTTCGCGCCCGACGACCGCGACGCCATCCGCGCCCGGGCGCTCGCCCTCATGACCTGGGCCCGCTCCATCCCCAGCCGCGCGGGTCAGGACGCGCAGGCCTGGTCCGTGGCGACCTCGCTCGCCATCACCGCCCATCGCCTCGCGCGCCTCGAGGTGCCCGCGAACTCCGGCCGCCACGCCCCGCGCTCCAACCCTTCGCGCCGACACGCCGCCTGACCCACGGAGCGTCGGACAGGCTATGTCCGCGCCCCGGCGCCCCCGCGCTCGCCGGCCGGCGTCGATGTCTACATCGTGATGCTATGGTGCCCGCCATCCCCATGACCGACGATGACCCCCAGGTCGCGCGCGACCCGCTCCGCGCCGCGCTGCTCGATCGGTTCGGCCTCGATGATTTCCGTCCCTGGCAGCGCGAGGCCATCGACGCCCTCCTCGACGGCGGCCAGGCCCTCGTCGTCGCCCCCACCGGCGGCGGCAAGAGCCTCACCTATCAGTTCACCGCCACCTGCCTGCCAGGCGTCACGCTCGTCATCTCCCCCCTCGTCGCGCTGATGGAGGACCAGGTCCGCTCCCTCGACCAGCGAGGGGTGTCGGCGACCTACCTCGCCTCGACGCTGCAGCCCGACGTCCGCCGGGCGCGCATCGCGGGCATGCTCTCCGGCCGCTACAAGCTCGTCTACCTGGCGCCCGAGCGGCTGCAGTTCGACGGCTTCGTCGACGCCTGCGCCCGGGCGAAGATCTCGCTGCTCGCCGTCGACGAGGCCCACTGCATCTCTATGTGGGGGCACGACTTCCGCCCCGACTACCTCCGCATCGGCGACCTCATCGAGCGCCTGCGGCCGCCTCGCCTGATGGCCTGCACCGCGACGGCGACGCCGGACGTGCGCAACGAGATCCTCGAGCGGCTACGCTTCGATCGCGACCGGGTGAAGGTCGTGCTGCGCGGCTTCGCGCGGCCCAACCTGCACCTCGCGGCGCGCTCGGTCGACGGGCCCACGGAGTCCAAGGAGACCGTGCGCCGCGAGCTGCGCCGGGTGCTCGGCGAGCCCGCCCGGCCGAAGGGCGGGGCCATCGTCTACGCGGCCACCCGGAAGAACACCGAGCAGTTCGCCGACGACCTGCGCCACGCGGGCTGGAACGCCGCGCCCTACCACGCCGGCCTCGGCGCCGAGGAGCGCTCCAACCTCTCCGAGCGCTTCAGCGACCGGAAGATCGACGTGGTGGTCGCCACCAACGCCTTCGGCATGGGCATCGACCGGGCGGACATCCGCACCGTGCTCCACCTCCAGCCCCCGTCGAGCATCGAGTCCTACTACCAGGAGGTCGGCCGCGCGGGGCGCGATGGCGCCGAGGCGCACGGCCTGCTCCTCTGCTCCGGGATGGACATCGCGCTGCGACGCCGGCTCACGCAGATGGGCACCGACGGACAGCTCCCGGAGCCCGCGCAGGCCGCCCGCGCGTGGAGCCTCTTCTGCGAGCTGCTCCGCTACCTCGACGCGGGCACCTGCCGCCACGACTTCATGCTCCGGTACTTCGGCGACGAGCGGGAGATCCTCGGCGGCTGCGGCCACTGTGACGTCTGCGCCAACATCGACCAGCGCGACGACGACGTGCCCCAGTCGCAGGTCGACACCGTCGTGCGCATGGGCCTCTCCGGGGTCGCGCGCGCCCGGCAGCGCGGGGGTCTGCAGGCGATCGCGGAGATGCTGCGCGGGGCCTCGTCGCAGCGCACCCAGCGCTTCGGCTTCGACCAGCTCTCGACCTTCGGACTGCTCCGCGATCGCTCCCAGCCCTGGGTGCTTGGCCTCCTCCGGGGATTCCTCGCGGCGGGCTGGATCGACCTCAGCCCCACCGAGCACCCGGTCCCCTTCGTGACCGCGAGCGGGGCGGCCGTCATGCGGGGCACCGACCCGGTGCGCTTCCGCCTGCCGCCCGATCGGGAGCGCACGCGAGCCACGCCCTCGCGCCGGTCGGCACCCGAGGCCGCGGTCGCCGGCTACGACCCCGCGCTCTACGAGAGGCTCCGCGCCTGGCGCGCCGAGGAGGCGAAGCGCCGGGGGCTGCCCGCCTACGTGGTGGCCTTCGACCGGACGCTGCAGGAGGTCGCCGCGCGTCGACCGGGGGACCTCTCGTCGCTCTCGCAGGTGCACGGGCTCGGGCCCGCCAGGGTCGAGGCCTATGGGGAGATCCTGCTCAAGATGCTCCGCGCCTCGCCCGCGTCCTGAGAGACCCCCCAGGACTTCGCGACCGCAGGCCTGCGAGTCGCTTGCAACTCCATCGCGAGCCGATGCATCTACCCGGCGTCGTGCTGAACCGCCGGATTCGCGCTCGCGTCCTCGCCATCACCCTCTCTGCTGGCGCGCCCGCGGCGGCGCAGATCGGCGCCACCACGCAGGCCGACCCGACCCCTGCGACGCCCGCCGCCACGGCGGCCCCGCGCCTGACGCAGTTCGTCCAGGCGGACTATCCGCCCGAGGCGCTCGCCCAGGGACTCGAGGGCTCGGTGCTCCTCGAGCTCACCATCGACCCCACGGGCCACGTCACGCAGGTCACGGTGGTGCAGCCCCTCGGACACGGCTTCGACGAGGCCGCGACGGCCGCGGCGCGAGGCTTCGTGTTCGAGCCCGCGCGGCGGGACGGCGTCGTGGTCGCGTCGATCCTCCGGTATCGCTATCGCTTCAGCGCGGCCGCCGCCCGCGCGGCGCAGCAGCCCCGCGTCCGTGCGCTGATCCGGGCGACGGTGCGGGGCCGCGGCGATCAGCCGCTCGCGGGCGTCTCGGTCACCGCCACGCTCCCCGACGGGACCACCCGACAGGCCACCAGCGACGAGCGAGGCGCCTTTCGACTGGAGCTCGACGCCGTGGGCAGCGTCCGCCTCGCGATGCGCGCCGAAGGGTACGAGCCGATGGAGGTGAGCGAGACCGTCGCCGACCGCGAGGACCTGGGGCTCACCTATCGACTGAGCCCGGTGCGTCCGGTCGTCGCCCCGGTGGCCCCGACGCCCGGCGCCCCGTCGAGCGCGGAGCCCGAGGACGAGGCCACCGTCCGAGCGCGCCGTCCGCCGAGGGAGGTCACGCGCCAGTCGCTGGAGTTCCGGGAGATCCTTCGCATGCCCGGCACTGGCGGAGACGCCTTGCGCGCGGTGCAGAACTTCCCCGGCGTCGCCCGCGCCATCAACGGCCTGCTCATCGTCCGAGGCTCGACCCCGCAGGACACGCAGATCTTCGCCGACGGCACCTCGATCCCCATCGTCTATCACTTCGGCGGCCTGTCCTCGGTGGTGAGCACCGAGCTCCTCGACCGCATCGACTTCTATCCGGGCAACTACAGCGCCCGGTACGGTCGCGCCCAGGGCGGCATCGTCGACGTCGGGCTGCGCAGTCCGCGGCGGCAGGGCTACCGCTTCGTCGCCAACATCAACCTCATCGACGCGAGCCTCTTCGTCGAGGGGGCCATCACCCGCAACCTGAGCTTCGCCGTGTCCTTTCGCCGCAGCTACGTCGACGCCATCCTCGGCGCGGTGCTCCGCGGCGTCGACGCGGTGTCCTTCACCTCGCTGCCGGTCTATTGGGACTATCAGGCCCTCCTCGAATATCGCCCCAGCGCCAGGGACCGGGTCCGCCTCGCGCTGCTGGGTTCCGACGACTCGCTCTCGCTGCTCCTCAATCGCCCCCCGGAGGTCGCGCCGCGCTTCTCGGGGAGCTTCTCGACCGGCATCGGCTTCCACGCGGGTCAGCTCCTCTGGGATCACACCTTCTCGCCGACGCTCTCCAGCCGCGCGATGTTCTCGGTCAATCGCAACGCGATCAACGTCGGCGGCGGCGACGTCTTCGGCCTCGACCTCACCTTCTGGAACATCACCGGCCGCTACGAGCTCACCGCGCAGCTCGACCGCCACGTCCGAGCCAACGTGGGCCTCGACCTCACCGGCGGCCCGGCGGAGATCCGGTTCAATGGGGTTCGCCAGCCCAGCGAGGGGCAGCAGCCGAACCTGCAGAACCTGGCGCGGGTCTCCACGCAGGACGCGGACACCCTATATCGACCGGGCGCGTATGCCGAGTTCGAGATCACGCCCACGTCGCGGCTGCGGCTCATCCCCTCGCTGCGCGCGGACTACACCCGGGACGCCAACCGGAGCTGGGCGGTGCAGCCGAGGTTCTCGTTCCGCTGGGAGTTCCTGCGGGACTGGTTCCTGAAGGGCGGAGTCGGTGTGTTCAATCAGCCGCCGCAGCCGCAGCAGAGCTCGGGGGCGGTCAACTCGTTCAACCCGGCGACCACCGTGGGCAACCCCTTCCTCGCGACGCAGCGCTCGGTGCACTACGGCCTCGGGATGGAGCACAACTTCTCCCGATACCTCTCGCTCTCCGTAGAGGGCTTCTATAAAGACCTCGACCAGCAGATCGTCGCCCAGCCCTCCATCCAGGGCGCGGCCTACCTCAACAGCGGTATCGGTCGCATCTACGGCGGAGAGATCCTCTTCCGACATCGCCCGTCGGCGCGCTTCTTCGGGTGGCTGGCCTACACCATCTCCCGCTCCGAGCGCCGCGACTCCCCGGAGTCGGCCTATCGCATCTTCCAGTTCGATCAGACCCATATCCTCACGCTCATCGGGAGCTATCGACTGGGCCGTGGGTGGGAGCTCGGGCTGCGCTTCCGCTTCGTCACCGGCAACCCCACCACCCCCATCATCGGCGCGGTCTACAACGGTGACACCGGGACCTATACGCAGATCCCCGGGGCCGCGTACTCCGCCCGCAACGCCCCCTTCCACCAGCTCGACCTGCGCGTCGACAAGACGTGGACCTTCCGACGAGGCAGCCTCAACCTCTTCCTGGAAGTCCTCAACGTCTACAACAATGCCAACCCCGAAGGCGTGCAGTACAATTACAACTATACGCAGTCGACCACAGTCACCGGCATCCCCTTCTTTCCCAACCTGGGGTTCCGTTATGAGTATTGAGCACCACGCGCTCCGGGCCCTGGTCGCGATCACCTCCGCGCTGGCACTCGGAGGTTGCGGCGACGAGCTCGCACCCGCCTGGGAGATCCGCGCCTTCCGGCTCTTCGGGGCGAAGATCGAGAACGTCACTCGTCAGCCCTCGGACCCCGGCGTGACCGAGGCGGCGCCGGGCGAGCAGGTGCGGCTCACGCTCAGCTACGTCGACCCCGCGCCGACCGCGCGCCCCGTCAACGTCACCTGGGTGCTCTGCGCCGAGGCCACGGTCATGGGCACCACCTTCGGCTGCACCGCGCGCGGGGTGTCCGTGCTCACCGGCACGACGGTCACCTACGAGGTGCCGCGGCTGGAGTTCTCCGTCGATCCCTCCAACCGACCCCGCATCCAGGCGATCGCGCTGGCCTGCGCCGGTGGCAGCGTCGCGCTCGACCCCACCACCCGGCAGCCCCGCTGCCAGGGCGAGGGGAGCGAGTCGTGGGTGATGACCCGATCGTTACTCGTGCGCACCGCGGAGACCGTCGCACCGAACCACAACCCGATCATCGATCGGGTGAGCTTCATCCGTAGCGGGCTGACCACGGCCGACGCGGTCACGGTGGGCACCGACACGCCGCTACGGGTCCCGCGCTGCACCACCGACCCATGCCCCGAGCACACGCTCGACGTGAGCGTGGCCATGGGCTCGCGGGAGATCCAAGCCACCTTCGACCTGCAGGGCAATCGGGTCATGACCCCCGAGCGGCTCCAGTTCGGGTTCTTTACCGACAAGGGGACCATGGAGAACGCCTTCCGGGTCGACTCCACCCTGGCCCCCGACGGGCCCAATCGCAATCGATGGATGGCGCCCCGGGTGGCCGGCACCGTGCGCTTCGTGTTCACGGCGCAGGACACCCGCGGCGGCTTCGATGTGGTCGAGCGAACCGTCGTGGTCGAATAGGACCGTATCAGTCTTCGCGGTTGTCGATCTGCGCGCGCTGGAGCGTGCCCGAGTAGTCGAAATAGACGGTCTTCAGCTCGGTGAAGAAGTCATAGGGCGCCCAGCCGCCCTCGCGGTGCCCGTTGCCCGTCTCCTTCACGCCGCCAAAGGGGAAGTGGGCCTCGGCGCCGATGGTGGGGGCGTTGACGTAGGTGATGCCGGACTGCAGTCGATGCACCGCGCGCATCGCCTGGTTGACGTCGCGGGTGTAGATCGACGAGCTCAAGCCATAGGCGACCTCGTTGGCGATCTCGATGGCCTCATCGAAGCTCGCCGCGCGGATCACCGCGAGCACCGGCCCGAAGACCTCGTTCATGGCGAGCTCGCTCCCGCGCTTCACCTCATCGAGGATCGTCGCCGGGTAGAACCACCCTCCTCGGAGCGCCGGGTCGGTCGGCAGCTGTCCGCCGCAGCGCAGGTGCGCCCCGTCCGACACCGCGCGCTCGACGAAGCCGTGCACCCTCGTGCGCTGCGCCTCGCTCACCAGCGGCCCCACCTCCGTCGCCGGGTCCATCGGGTCGCCCAGGCGCATGGCCTCGGCGCGCACCACGAGCTCATCGATCATCCGGGCGTGCGCGTCGCCCACCACGATGAGCCGGCTGGTGGCCGTGCAGCGCTGGCCCGCGGTGCCGAAGGCCCCCCAGAGCACGCCGTCGATGGCGAGCCCCATGTCGGCGTCCGGCATCACGATGACCGGGTTCTTCCCGCCCATCTCCAGGGAGATGCGCTTGAGGAGACGGCCGCCGATCTCGGCGATGCCGCGACCCACCGGCGTGCTGCCCGTGAAGGTGAGCACCTTCGTGTCGGGATGAGCCACGATGGCGGCGCCCACCTCCTCGCCGAAGCCGTGCACCACATTGAGCACGCCCGGAGGGAGCCCGGCGTCCCACAGGGTCTGCGCGAAGAGGGCGCCGCTCGCGGGAGCCTCCTCCGCGGGCTTCCACACGATGGTGTTGCCGCACACCAGCGCGGGCAGGATCTTCCAGCTCGGGACCGCGACCGGGAAGTTCCATGCGGTGATGACGCCGACGACGCCGATGGGGCGGCGCAGGGTGAAGCCCATCTTGTCGCTGAGCTCCGATGGGGCCGTGTGTCCGAAGAGACGGCGTCCCTCGCTGCCCGCATAGAACATCGTGTCGATGGCCTCCTGGATGTCTCCGCGAGCCTCCTCCAGGCGCTTGCCCATCTCCTTCGCCATCACCTCCGCGATCGCGTCCTTGCGGGCCTGCAGCAGGGCCGCCGCGCGGAAGAGCACCTCGCCGCGAGCGGGAGCCGGGGTGTTGGACCACGCCGCGAAGGCCGAGCGCGCCGAGGCCACCGCGCGGTCGACGTCCACGGCGGAGCCTCTCGCGACGAGGCCGACGAGCGAGCCGTGGGTGGGCGAGCGCAGCTCGAAGGTGGCGCCGTCGTCCGATGGGACATCGGTCGACCCGATGTGGTGAAGGAGCCTGAGGGGAGAGTGTGTCATGGCGGCCATACCTGGGACCCGGGAGGGACTCCGTCGAGCCGACGACGGCTTCAGGTCCCGGGCGGAACGAAGGGCTTGAACTCACCCGGCGGCGGAGGCAGCGGGGCATCGGCCGAGGGAGGCGTGGGGGCCGCGGGCGCCTGAGCGAAGGGATTGAAGGGAGCGGCAGGGCCCGGGTCGACCGGCGGCGTAGGGACGGAGGGCATGGCCTCGGTCCTGGGGAAGTTCGCGGGCACGGCCGGCGCGGCGGGCGACGCCTGAGCGAAGGGATTGAACGCGGGCTCCGGGATGCCGCCCGGGGCGGCCGGAGGTGGGCTCTGCGGAGCGCCCTGGGCGAAGGGATCGAAGGGCGCCGCGGCAGGCTGCGCGGCGGGCGACGGGGCCGCCGCGGCGAAGGGGTTGAACTGCGCCGCGGGAGGAGGCGCGGCCGGGGCCGCAGGGCCTTGCGCGGCGAAGGGGTTGAAGGCGCCGGAGGGGGCCTGCGGCTGCGGCTGGGCATGGGCCTGCTGAGGTCCAGCGAAGGGGTTGAACCCCGCCCCCGGAGGCTGAGCCAGGGGAGCCTGAGGAGGGGCCGGGGGAGGGGCGGGCGGAGCGCCGCCGGGGGGGCCGCCGAAGGTGGCGATGCGAGCGACCCCGGCGGAGATGGCGCCGGCCGCCGAGGCGAGGAAGCCCGCGCCCGGAGCGCCCGGAGCGACGGGTGCCGAAGGGGCTGCGCCCGGGGCCGGAGGAGCGCCGGTCCGGGTGAAGGGGTTGAGCCCCGCGAAGGGGTTGCCGCCGACCATGCCGCCCGTGTTGATGGGGTTGACTCCCCCAGCGCCGAAGGACGACTGAGCGCCGAAGTTGCCGCCGCCCGATGGGGCGCCGATGGGCTGGAAGCCGCCCGTCGCCGGAGCCGCGCCCGGAGCGCCCGCGGCCGCGGGGGCGAGGCGGACGTTCATGTTGCTGACCCAGGCCTCGCGGCCGTCGTCGAAGCGCACCTTCACGAGCTGCGCGGCGGGGTTGACCTCCACCGCGGTCCCAGGGGCGAAGCCGCCGCCAAGCCATGAGGCCATCACCCTTGATCCTGCCGTCATCCCGCTCATCGCATCGATTCTCCTGGTGGGGGGCGTTCGCGAGGAGCCAGCGTACACGCCCCTCGGTCGGCGCGCATCGGTCGCGTGATAGGGTCGCGCCCGGCGACACCCGATGGCTCGATCGAACCAACGCTCCCCCGACGAGATCGCGGCCCTCGGCGACGCTCGCGGAGGGGTCGACCGGGCGCTGCTCCGCGCCTCGCTCCGCCACCTCGCGGCCGAGGTGCAGGCGACGCTTCCGCCGCTCTCGGCATTGGTACGCAGCTCGAACCATCCATCGTCCCAGGCCCCGTGGGTTCGCTGGGCGCCCAGCGCGTCCACCGAGGGCGCTGCGCTCGTCCTCGCGCTCACCCCCGAGGACCTCACCGTCACCGCGGGCTTCTCCGCTCGCGGTCGCGACCACGCCGATCGACGGCCGCGCCTCGGTGAGCTCGCCCGCCGCAAGCGCGAGTTCTCCGACGTGCTCCCGACGCTGCTCGCCGCGCTCCGCTCGGAGGGCGCGACCCTCCACGCTCACCGCGAGTCCGACGAGGCCCTGCCGGAGCTCGACTGGCTCTCCTCGGTCGCCGCGGGGGCCATCCGCTTCCGAGCGTCCGACCCGGTCCACGGCGCCCCCGACCTGGTCGACCTCTGGCGCTCCGAGCTCAACGCCCGCTCGCCTCAGGGCGCCACCACGCTCCTGGCCCGGTGGGTCGCCGAGCGCCTCGCGCGGCTGCTGGAGTTCTGGTCGCCGCTCCTCGGGTGGAGGCTCCCTCCGGCGATCGTGTCCTCGGGGCGCGATCGCTCCTCGGCGGTGCGCTCGCTGCGCTGGGACGAGCGAGCCTTCGGTCCGACCGAGGCGCCCGCCTCGCTGCTGCCGGCCGCAGAGGCCTGGTGCTACGACCCGGTGACCGGATGGTTCGCCCCCGAGCGATTCACCACGCTCTCTCCCCCGACGCTCGCCCACGCTCGCTGGTTTGACGGCGGCGCTCCGCTCGCGGGAGAGCCCACCGCGCTGCGGCGCTCCGCCGACCCCGCGCTGCTGTCGCGATGGATCCGATGGATGCGCGCCCGCGAGTCCGACGTCGACGAGTCGATCGTCCGTCGCACCCAGCTCCTCGTGCCCTCGCAGCACCGAGACGGCGATGGTCCTCCCCTGGAAGCGCTGATCGCCTCCGTGCTCGCCGACCCCAGCGGCGACCTCGCCGTCGCGCTCTCCGGCCTCCTTGAGGGCGCTCCTTGGACCGTCGCCCCGGAGCCCGCCGTGGTCGCCTCCAAGGTGCGCCCGCGGTGGTCGCTCCGGGCCGCCACCGGGGCCTCGCGGCTCGCGGACCTCGGGCTGCTCGATGCCTCGGGCTGGTCGGCTGTCCGCGAGTGCCTGGGAGACCCGGTCGTGCGCCCGCTGCTCTGGCTCGCGGCGCGTCGGGCGCTGGGCGACCTGCAGTGCGTCCCGGCCGCGTCGCTCGCCCGCTTCGAGCTGCGATACGCGAGGCCCTGGGAGATCGTCCCGTCCATGCTCCGGCCCGCCACGCTGGAGGAGGTGGCGCGTCGCCTCGAGCGCTCGCTGCGCGCCGAGGGACTGCGCTTCGAGCTCGACCTCCTGCGCGCGGTGCTGGTGGGCGTGCGCACCCGCCCCTTCGCGGTCTTCGCGGGCGTCTCGGGCACGGGCAAGACCCGCCTCGCGCTGCGCCTCGCGCAGTTCGTCACCGGCGCTCTCCCGGGCGGCCCCGGGTCTCGCGTGGCGGTGGTCTCGGTGCGCCCCGACTGGATCGACTCGCGGGGCCTGCTCGGCTACCTCAACGTGATGCGCGACCCGCCGGGCTATGAGCTCACCCCGGCGCTTCGACTGCTGCTGCGCGCGGCGGCCCATCCCACGGAGCCCCACTTCCTCATCCTCGACGAGATGAACCTCGCCCGGCCCGAGCACTACCTCGCGGAGCTGCTCTCGGCGATGGAGAGCGGCGCGCCCATCGACCTGCACGGGCGAGTCGAGCCGGTGGAGGCCAGCGATCGCTCGGGGGGCGTTCCCTCGTCGGTGCGCTTCGGCGCCAACGTGATCGTGCTCGGCACCATAAACGTCGACGAGACCACCCATCCCCTCAGCGCCAAGGTGCTCGACCGCGCGTGGCTCTGGGAGTTTCCGCCCGCCGCGCCGACCTCGCTGCTCTCTACCTGGATCGACCCGGCGCCCGCCGAGGAGCCCGCCAGCGAGACCGAGCGCCTCGCCCTGATGCCCGCGGACACGGACCGCGACCCCACCCGCACGATGCTGCTCGCCATGGGACAGGACGGCGTCGGCGCCACGCTCGACCGGCTCCACGCGGTGATGTCCGCCCACGGTCGGCCCTTCGGCTACCGGGTGGTCTCCGAGGTGCTGCGCTTCGTCGATCGATGCGCCCGAGACGGACTCCCGGTGCCGCCGGGCTGGGCGCTCGACCGGGCGCTGCTGGGCAAGGTGCTGCCTCGCTGGAGCGGTCCTCGGCGGGAGCTGATGGCCCTGCTCAAGGCCTCGCGCGAGGCGCTGGAGCCTCATCGTCCGCCCGCCGATCCATCGTCCGCTCGCTCGTTGCGTGAGCCCGCTCCCGCCCCTCCACGGCCCTCGCTCCCGCTCTGCCTCGCCCGGCTCGACGCGCTCCTCGAGCGCTGCACCCGCGAGGACTACGTGACCTTCACCCGCTGACGACCCGCACCGAGCACAGCTCCGACGGGCGCTCCGGATCATCCAGGTCGAGCACCACCCAGGCGAGCGTCGGGTCGTCGCGGTCGAACACGATCCCCTCGGCCTTGGCGTGGAAGAGCTCGCCCGTCGAGGTGCGCAGCGGCTGGTGGCCGAGGGTCCCGTCCGGGTCCATGAAGCCCAGCGCCGAGCCCGCGCAGGCCCCGTCGAGATAGGTGTCCGGCGAGTCCTCCGCGGCGGCGAGCCAGGCCACTCGCCCGAGGTGCGACGAGGGCCACGGCGTGGCGTCGGTGAAGCTCAGAGCCACCCCGTCGAGCGTCCCCAGCGAGTACGAGGTGATCGCATGGAGGGCCACCCGGCACTCGCCCTCGGGATCGCTCTCCCAGCGCAGCATCTCCTCCAGGAGCTCCTGTAGCGGCAGGTCGACCGTCGCATTGAGCGGGTCGACGCCATCGACGACGGCCCCGTTGCCCCGCTGGAAGAGCCGCACCCGGTCGCCCAGCAGCGCTGCCCCTTCGATGTTGAGCTCGCTCCCCGCGAAGGTCTTCTCCGCCCGCAGCGCCCGGTAGAGGGGAGAGGCGTCGATCCAGCCGGGGAGCCGGTCTCCGCCCATCACCAGCAGCCGCTCGCGCGCCCTGGTGGAGCCCGATCCCAGGGCGAGCAGTCGGCCGTCGGGGAGCGTGAGCACCGACTCCAGGTCGGGCTTCCGCTTCTTGTTGCCGCGAGCGACCCCGAACTGCCGCACCCCGTCGGCCATCGGCAGCGGAACCCCCTCGGCGATCCCCGTGGCCGGGTCGACCAGCGCCACGAAGGCCGTGTCGTCCTGCACCACCGCGAGGCGTCCGCCCCACCAGGTGACCCCGGAGCCCGCGCGCACGAAGGCCGGGCGATCGAGGGCCGGGGCGGCGCCGTCGCGGTACCCGAGCGGAAGGGTTCGCTCGACGGTGACCCGGAGATCGGGAGCGAGCGCCGAGGTGCGATGGGGCATCAGTCGACGGTGGGCTCGAAGTCCGCCTTGGAGGCGCCGCACTCGGGGCACTGCCAGCCGCCCGGGAGGCTCCCGAAGTCGGTGCCGGGCGCCACCCCCGAGTCGGGGTCGCCCTCGGCCGGATCGTATGGATGTTCACACACGGTGCAGCGGTGCCTCGTCATCGTGCCTCGGAGCTAACAACACCTGCCCGGGGTCGGTCTACGGCTTCGCGACGCGCTCCGCGGCGAGCAGCAGCGCCTCGCAGAACTCCGCGTGGTGGCGCAGCACCTTCTTCGGCACCTCGCTCAGCAACTCGTGCGTGGCCCGCTCGATGATCACCTCGGCCTCCTTGCGACGTCGGCTGCCCTTCCGGGTGATCGTGATGCGCAGCGCCCGGGCGTCCTTCGGGTCCTTCGCCTGAAGCACCAGGCCGGCCTCTCGGAGGCGCACCAGGATGGGCGTCAGCGAGGACTTCTCGTAGCGCAGCGCCTTCGCCAGCTTCGAGGGGTTCTCTCCCTCCTCGACGCCCTCGAGCGCCGCCAGCACCGCGAGGTCGGGTGCGCCCATGTCGTCGAAGCCCGCCTGCGCCAGTGCCTCCCGGCAGCGCTGCGTGAGCGCCTGCGCCGCCCGCGTCGTCAGGAAGAGGGGGCTCTCTCGCAGCGACCGGGGCAGGTGGGCGGCCATGGATTACGTGTAGCGGTAAACCGTCGCTCCCCGCAAAGGCTGCTCGCGCGTTTAGCGCCAGCGATCAATCGCGGTCGCGGGCCTTGCGCTCGATCCAGGCGGCCACCTCGCGCGCGTGAGACACGCCGTGGGCGATGATTCCCGGCGGCACCTCGTCGCGGTCGACGTTGGCCTTCGGGATCAGGGCGCGCTTGAACCCGAGCTTCATGGCCTCCTCCAGGCGCGGCGTGCAGCGGGGCACCGCGCGCACCTCGCCCGCGAGCCCCACCTCGCCGAAGACCACCAGGTCGGCAGGCATCGCGAGCTCGACCACGCTCGACGCGAGGGCGCACACGACCGCGAGGTCGGCCGCGGGCTCCTCGATGGACGCCCCGCCCGCCACGGAGACGAACACGTCGCGGTCGCGCAGCGGCAGCCCCGCGCGCTGCGCCAGCACCGCCGCGAGGATGGACAGGCGCGTGCCGTCGATGCCCGTCGCGATGCGCCGCGGGTTGGGCGCCGCCGACGGGGTCACCAGCGCCTGGACCTCCAGCAGCAGCGGCCGCGCGCCGTCGGCCGACGAGACCACCACCGAGCCGGGCACGTCCTTCGGGCGCTCGGCGAGGAAGAGCGCCGACGGGTCGGAGACCTCGCGCAGCCCGTCGCGGGTCATCTCCATGACGCAGAGCTCGCCGCTCGCACCGAAGCGGTTCTTGATGCCGCGCAGCACCCGCGGTCCGCCCGAGCGCTGCCCCTCGAAGGCCAGCACCACGTCCACCAGGTGCTCGAGCACCTTCGGCCCGGCGAGCGATCCGTCCTTGGTGACGTGGCCCACCAGCAGCACCGTGCGGCCCTGCTGCTTGGCCATGGTGACCAGACGCGCGGTCACCTCGCGGAGCTGCGAGACGCTGCCCGCGGCGCTCTCCAGGTCGTTCGCCCTCATGGTCTGCACCGAGTCGACGGCGATGATGGACGGGTCGGCCTTGAGCACCGCGGCCTCCAGCGCGTCGAGCTCGCCCGTGGAGAGCAGCTTGAGCGCCGCGTCGCTGCCCACCCCGAGGCGCCGGGCGCGCGAGGCCACCTGCGAGGCCGACTCCTCGCCGCTCACGTAGAGCACGCCGCCGCGCACGTCGGACTCTCGCGAGCGCGCCGCGAGGGCGGCCACCACCTGGAGAAGCAGCGTGCTCTTGCCCACGCCCGGCTCGCCGCCGAGGAGCACCACGGAGCCGTGCACCAGGCCGCCGCCCAGCACCCGGTCGAACTCCGTGAGCCCGGTGGCGACGCGCGGCATCTCCGCGTCCATCGCCTCGTCGAGAGAGACCACCCCTCCGCCCGCGGACACGGAGATGGCGTTGCGGGCCTTGGCCGCGCGGCCCTTGGGGGCGCGCTCCTCGACGAGGTTGTTCCAGGCGCCGCAGGAGGAGCAGCGACCGGACCACTTGGGGTGCGAGGCACCGCAGGACTGACAGACGAAGACCAGGGCGTCCTTCACGGGCGGGTACTACCGCGCGCCCACCGTGGAGCGCAACGATACCCGTGACAGGATATGTCTCTCAATACATGACGCCGACGACGCCGCGGAGGGTCTGGGCGGTGCTGAAGCTGAATCCCGAGTAGGTGGACGTGGCGCGCTCGTCCTCGCGAGGACCGAGGCCCGCCATGGGGAAGAGCACCCCGTACTGGAGCGACGCGAAGAAGCCGGCGCCCGGGCGGTCGCCGAGGGTGGTGTCACGGAAGTTGGACTGGTAGGTGACCTCGGCGTTGATCTCGATGCCGAGGTCGGCGGCGTTGCCGCGGGTCTGCACGAACTCGCTGGCGCGCGACCAGATGACCGCGGCGCGGCCGTAGAGCCGGTCGCCGCCGGGGGAGTTGACGAAGGCGTAGGTGACGCCGGGGCGGAAGTAGTAGGCCCCCGACACCTGCCGGAAGATCTGCCGCCAGAGGATCATGTCGATGCGGTAGTCGGGATGGAAGCGGAAGAGGGTATTGGAGGTCGCCGCGGCGCGCTGCGGGGCGATGAGTCCGTTGTGGTAATTGATGCCCTCGAGGTCCGAGTCGCCGGTGGCGTATCCGGTCTTGAACTCCAGGGTCAGGCGGTTGTTGAGGAGTCGGTATTCGAACTCCGCGGCGCCGCCGAACTGGGACAGCCGATAGGGGTTGTTGCCGGGGTCCGCCGCCGCGCGGCCGATGGTGGTCTGGCCATAGATGAACGCGGCCTCGACCTCGAAGCGGAAGCTGCGGTGCAGCACCTGGAACCACAGGTCGCTGATGACGGCCCAGGCGTCTCGGCGGAGCGCCCCGGTGGTGAAGGCGCCGTCGACGCCGACGGTGCGCTGGTCGCGGTTGGTGGCCGGGTCGGCGTTGACATACTCGGCGGAGAGGGTCTGCTGGCGGAAGAGCCCATAGAGGCCTCCGTTGATGACCAGCTGGCCGCGGGCGAGCCGCTGACGGGCCTCGGCGGGGTCGACGCGTCGGCCGAGGGCGAGGCCGTACTGGTTGACGTCGTCGAGCTGCGAGACGTCGATGGGCTGGCCCTGGCCCGACTCGTAGCGGGGAGAGGCGGAGGTCGCGCCGGTGGAGGCGAAGTCGTAGAAGGCCGCGAGGAAGAGGTGCAGCGGCTTGACGCGCGCCGCGTACATGATGCGGTCGGAGTGCGTCTGGAAGTCGCTGTCGATGCCGTTGCCGGCGTTGGCGAGGATGCCGAGGCCCCACTGGCCGGGCATGCGGCCGAAGCGGATCTGCCCGAGGCTCTGGTTGGTGACCTCGGCCCAGGCGCGGCTCACGGTGATGGAGGGCGTGAGGCTGTTCTGGTCGGTGGGGGTGACCTGCGTGGAGGAGAACGCGGTCACCGGGGCCCACGGCGACCCCTGGCCGCCGTTGTAATAGCCCTGCGGGGTCGAGCCGAGGATGAGGTTGTCGAAGACGTCGATCTGCGAATAGATCGCGATGTTGTCGGTGACATGGATCTCCGGATTGATCCGGAATCGCATGTTGGCCATGGTCTGCGTGCGGCCGGTGCAGTCGCCGGGGACGCGCGTGGTGCTGCCGTCGGCGGGCGCGGAGCTGCAGAGGTTGGGCAGGCCGTTGTCGGGGTTGCGCACCCACGGGAGCTGCGAGTTGGCATAGTTGCCGCCCGCGTTGCGGAACGCGAGGTCATCCCAGCCGAGGTCGAAGTTGTGCATCCACTCCGGCCGAGCGCGGAGGTAGCCGTGGACCTCCACCATGTTGCCGATGCGGTCGAGGATGCTGGTCGGGGCCGGGGTCGGCGTGGGACGCTCCGGCGTCGCGGCCGCGTGGTCTTCCGTGGCGGCCGCCGCGGCCATGTTGATGCCCGCGGTGTCGACGGCGGCGGTGGGCGTGGTCGACGGGTTCTGCGGGGTGTTCTGGGCGAGCGCGGAGGGCGCGAGGGCGGCGACGATCACGGCGAGAACGGTGGGCGACGGACGGCGCATGGACCTCCAGGAACCTGAGTCGACGGGACACACCCGGACATCGGCTTCGGCGCGAGGGGCTAACACGCACGCGAGAGCAGCGTCAACGCGCGAGAACAGTGCGCCGCGAGAGGGCTGCGACGACCCTTGACCGTGCGGAGAGCCGGGACGTAGGGTGCGCGCCGTCCTCGGAGCAAAACGCCGGGATATACAGCGTCGGGCAGACGTGGCGGTCCCTCGCCGCGCGCCGGAGAAAGTCATACGTGAGTCATCTGCGAGTGGTTCCGCTTGGGGGTCTCGGAGAGATCGGGATGAACTGCATGGCGCTGGAGTCGCCAGACGGCATCCTGGTCGTCGACTGCGGCATCACGTTCCCGAGGGAGAAGTACGGCGTCGACGTCATCCACCCGCTGTTCGACTACCTCGAAGACCGCGCCGACGACCTGCTCGGCGTGGTGATCACCCACGGCCACGAAGACCACATCGGCGCGCTCCCCTATCTGCTCCGCAAGATCCCCCGCCCGGTGTGGGCGCCCCCCTACGCGCTCAACCTCATTCGCGAGCGCCTCAAGGAGTTTCGCGACGTCCCCGAGCTCGAGCTGCACGCGACGACGCCCCGCCAGCGCTTCTCCGTCGGTCGCTTCGAGGTCGAGCCGCTGCGGGTCACGCACTCCATCCCCGACGCCACCGCGCTCGCCATCCACACCCCCGGCGGCCTGGTGGTGCACACCGGCGACTTCAAGCTGGAGGAGGGCCCCCTCGACGGCGAGTCCTATGACCGGCAGCGCTTCGAGGAGCTCGGCCACGAGGGCGTCTCGCTGCTGCTCTCCGATAGCACCAACGTGGACGTGCTCTCCGGCTCGGCGCGCGAGTCCGAGGTCGCCAAGGCCCTCCGCACCCTCATCGCCTCCAAGCGCGAGCGCGTGGTCGTCGGGATCTTCCCTTCCAACATCTATCGACTGAAGACCCTCGGCGAGATCGCCCTGGCCACGGGCCGCCGCATCTGCCTCATCGGGCGCAGCGTGCAGACCCACGCGCGCGCCGCTACGGAGCTCGGCCGCCTGGGGTTCTCGGGCAACCTGATGGTCCCGCCCGACCGCGCGAGGGAGGTGCCGCGCTCGGAGCTGCTGGTCATCGCCGCGGGCACGCAGGCCGAGCCGCAGAGCGCGCTCTCTCGACTCGCGTGGGGCGACCACCCGAAGCTCAAGCTCAACTCCGGAGACGCGGTGATCCTCTCGTCGCGAACCATTCCCGGCAACGACCGCGCGGTGTGGGACCTGGTCTGCGAGTTCGAGCGCCGCGGCATCGACGTGCACGTGGGCGCGACGGACCCGTCGATCCACGTCTCGGGTCACGCCTGCCGCGAGGAGCAGGCGCAGATGATCGAGTGGATCCAGCCGCGCGCCTTCGTGCCGATCCACGGCACCTATCACCACCTGATGCAGCACGCGAAGCTCGCGAGGAAGCTCGGCGTGCGCAGCGTCGAGCTCGCGGAGAACGGCCAGACGCTGCTGCTCGACTCGCACGGCCTCGTGCCCGGAGCGACGGTGCGCGTGGGGCGCGTGCACATCGACAGCGGCGAGGAGATCCCCGCGGAGACCCTGAAGGAGCGCGCGCTGATGGCCGAGTCGGGGGCGATGTTCCTGTCGGTGCCGGTGACCCACCAGTGGCGGCTCGACGGCTCGGTGAGCGTTCAGTCTCGCGGGGTGATGGCCTCGCCGGAGGCGCTCGGCCGGGTGCGCGAGGCGGTCGAGCGGGCGGTGCGGGAGCACTCGACGCTCGAGTCGCGCCCCAGCGCGGAGACCGTGCGGGACGCGGCCCGCCGGGCGGCGCGGCGGGTGCTGCCGGGCCCGACGATGGTGATCGCGGTCGAGGAGCGGTAGGCGAGAGCGGCGGGGGTCGCTATCCCTTGATGCGGATGGCGACGAAGAGCTTGCCGACGTTCTTGAGCACGTTGGGGACGCGCTTGAGGAGGTTGATGGACGGCGGGCGCTTCTCGAGGATGCGCACCGGGATCTCCCGGATGCGCACCCCGCCGCGCTGGGCGCGGATGACCAGCTCGCTGGCGAAGACGTCCTTGTCGACGAGGCACGCTCGCACCACGTCGAGCAGGGCGGTGCGGCGGAAGGCCTTGAGCCCGTGCGTGTCGGTGCCCTTGAAGCCCAGCGTGAGGCGCAAGAGGCCGTTGTAGAAGAGCGTCGCGGCGTGGCGCGCCATCGGGCGCTCGTCCGAGGCGCCCTCGAGCACCTTCGAGCCGATGACCAGGTCGGACTCGTCGTTGGTGAGCACGTCGAGCGCGCGGCGGTAGAAGTCCATCTGGCAGAGGTCGATCTCGTCGCACATGACGAACTCGCCGCGGGCCTTGAAGATGCCCTCGCGCAGCGCCTTGCCGTAGTTGGGCTCGCCCAGCGAGAAGAAGCGCACCTCGGGGTACTTCTCCGAGAGCGCGCGGGCGAGGGGGACCGTGCCGTCCTTCGATCCGTTCTCCGCGAGGATGATCTCGAAGGGCCAGCCGAACTCGGTGAGCTGGTCGCGCAGGTCGGTGACCGCGGCGTGGAGGATCTTCTCTTCGTTGTAGACCGGGATCACCACGGAGAGTCGCGGGTGCGGCCGGGCCTCGGGCTGCGGGCCCTGGCTGGAGTCGTGATCGCTCATCGCCCCCCCTCGCTGGCGCGGGCGGCAACCGGGATACACGTCAGAATGTCGAGAAAGAAGTGGCCAATCACGTCAGCGGCTCTCGAAGGGGGTTCGTGGGTGGTCGCAGACCCGGCGCGAGGGTGGAGTGCGCGACGCGCGAAGCAACGATAGGTGCGCTGCCGGGATTAGTGGGAAATCGCAGGCGAGGTCAAGGCACGAATCACCGGCGCACAGGGACCGTTCGGTGAACGGTCC
>CBIHPK010000016.1:0-69438 GCA_966211675.1 uncultured Myxococcaceae bacterium | reverse complement strand
CCCGCCCCCTCGGCGGCGAGGCGCTCGGCGCGGGCGAGGCTCTGCTCGGCGGCGAGTCGACTGATGCGCGCCTGTGAGAGGCCAGCCCCCGCGCTCGCGACCTCGGCGCTGTAGATGCTGGCGAGCGCGGCGCCTGCGACGACATGATCGCCCGGCGCGGCGAGCAGGCGCATCACGCGGCCCTGGACGGGCGGAATGACCGCGGCGACGTGCTGCTCGTCGACGGACACGGTGCCCTGCGCGATGACGGCCGCGCCGTGGGCATCGAGCGTCACAGGCTCGACTCGCAGAAAGGCTGAGACATCGGGACGCGGGAGCGAGCGCTCGGTCGGCGCCGGGTGCCCGCATCCGCTGAGCGCGATGAGGAGAACGGACGCGGAGCGAGATCGACCTGACCTCGTGACCGAGAGAGCGGATCGGGGCATCTTGGGCCACGATCAGCAAGGCGTGTTCCGCTGCTGGGCCGGGGCTGACGCTGGCGAAGGGCGGCCCGTTTCGAGAGGTGCGATGGGCCCTCGACCGCTGTCTCATTTCGAGACGCGTTCTGGATCGAGACACTCCGCCAACGGGTCTCCTCGGGATGCCCGAACGCCACGTTCTCCGCCTGCTCACTGGCAGTGACGCCTACGTCTACGGGCGCGCTGACGCCCGCGGCGATGGAGCCAGCGCCTCGATCGCTCTCCGGGCTCCGAGGACGCGGTGCTCACCGAGGCGGTCGAGCACGACGACGTCCCCGCGCCGCACCAGCGCACGCAGCGCGCGCTCGTCCCGACGGCGCAAGATCCGGCGGAGTCCGCCGCCGCGGGGCGCTGGGCCGATCGGTCCGGTCACCTCGCCCCGGTCGAAGGCGTCTACGATCCTCTCTCGCAGGTCCAGGCTGTGGGGCTTCATCCCCAGGGATGAACGCGGACGGTGTGATCAAGCCACCGGGCCACCGCTCCAGCCAGCATCGCGGCTTTCGGTTGAGGCGTAGGCGGTGAAGGGGTCGCGCGCCGACAGTGGGCAGTGCGTCAGTTGTCGAGCGCGCCGGCGGCGATCCAGCTGCGGATCATCTCGATCTGCGCGTCGGTGAGCGGCGAGGCGCCCTGGGGCATCCGATCGCCGCAGGGGGGCGATGCCTTTACCTTCACATAGAGCAGGCTCGCGTCGGGGTTGCCCGGAACGACCTGCCGTCCGCCTCGCGGTCCGCACCGCGAGCTCGCGGAGGTGGGTCCGACGAGCGCGGCGTAGGCGGCGGCGGCGCGTCTCGCCCATGGCCAGGTTGCCGTTGCTGATGTCGTTCGCCGGAACGCTGTGGCAGTAGTTGCACTGGCCGTGGGTGCCGAGCGGAAACATCGCGGCATAGATCTGCGTGAAGGTCGCGGGCGGCCCGGCGGGGGCCGGCGCGTCGGCGCAGCCCACGACGGCGGCCGCGAGGAGCGCGCCCCAGCACAGCCCGGCGCGCGTCACTGAGTGCACGTGAACGGCCCGTTGTGCACGGGCGCCAGCGTGTGGAGGTACGTCGCGATGTCGCGCGCGTCGGGGTCGCTCATGCGACCGAGATAGTCGACGCCGGCCGGGTGGCTGTTGCAGAGCGTGCGCCCGGTGCCGCGCTCGGTGCCGCTACGGATGGCCGTGACGATCTCGTCGACCGACCAGCCCGCGAGCCCGGTGGCGTCCGGGGTGAGGTTGGTCGAGGTGTGCAGCGGAGCGCCGCGGATGAGGGTGTAGTGCTTGCCGCCGGCGAACGATCGCGTGAGGTCGGGGACGTCCTCCGAGACCTGCGACGTGTGGCAGTTGAGGCACGCCACCGTCGCGAGATAGCGCCCACGCTCGGCGGCGGCGTAGTCCGGCGAGGTCGCGGCGAGCGTCGTGTGCGGAACGCCGGCATAGTTGATCGTCGGCGCCGGGGGAAACTGGTCGGAGTAGGGGAAGTCGTGAGGCAAGACGTTGTCGTTGGGCGCCACCGTGCGGAGGTACTGGATGATCGAGTCCTGGTCCTGGCGGGTGAGCACCGAGTACTCGGGGTACGGCATGATCGGGTAGGCCGCGACGTGCTCGTCGTCGAGGCCCCGGGGTGAGCACCGTGCGGATGGCCTCGTCCGTCCACGTGGCGAGCCCCTCGGGGTCGTGCGACGTCAGGTTCTCTGCGTAGACGCTGACGAGCGTGCCGGCGGCGTCGCGGAAGTCGTAGTTGCGGCTGCCCGCGAGGTACTTCGTCATGTCGGGCCGACCGTCGGGGCCATTGGGGGTGTGGCAGGTGCCGCACACGAGGACGTGGTCGACGAGGTACTGCCCGCGCGCCACCGTGCCCGTCGTGGCCGTCACCGCGCGCGGCACGTCGGCCCCGGCGTCGGCGGGGTGGGTCGTGGGGCTCGAATCGGAGCAGGCGCCGACGGTCACGCTCGCCGCGAAGCCCAGGAAGAAGAGGGTGGACTTGATGTTCATCGGTGCTCTCACGCGCTCAGTATTGCTGGCCGTGGTCACAGAACTCGGCGCGGAACGAGCCCGCGATCATGCTGCCGTTGCGATAGGTCGCCCGCAGGGTGCCCGCGACCGGGCCGCCCGCCGCCGCCTCGGTGAAGGTGATCGTGTCGGCGCTCGCGCCGACCTCGTACGACGACGACCGGCCGCCCGCGGCGTAGTTCACCTCGCCCGGCGGAACCTGCACCATCTGGGCTGCCGTGGGCGCGCCGCGCATCACGACCTCGATGACCTGCGAGCCCGCCGGCTGCGTGCCGAGCCAGCGCGACGACTGGAGCGTGGCGCACGAGAGCGGCGCCGTGCTCAGGTAGACGAGGGTCTCGCCGCTGTTGGAGATGACCAGCGACGAGACGATGGGCTGCACCGCGCCGAGGGTTCCGAGCGTGCCGGTGATCGGCGCGTCGGCGCCCGCGTCGGCGGGCGGGGCGGCGCCGGTGTCCGCGGGCGGGGTGGTGCCGGTGTCCGCGGGCGGCGTGGTGCCCACGTCGACCGACGGCGCGATGTCGGTGCCAGCATCGGCGGGCGTGCCGCTGCTGGTGGGTGACGAGGCGCACGCGCCGAGGGCGACGCCGAGCGCGAGCAGGGGAAGACGGACGTAGCGGACAGGCATTGCGGTGAGAGACTCCCGATCGAGTGGGTGGGAGACCTTCGCGCGCGGGGTGCGCGTGTGGGTCACAGCCAGAGTGGCGATTGGCTCACCGCGGGCCGACCTTCACGAAAATCGCGCGACGCCGCGGGCCGGCGTGAACTTCCCGTAAGGTTTCGGCGACGGCGCCGGTCCGGCGCTCGATCGCCCGGTGGGCTCGGGCGGATGTGCCCCGAGGGTCGCGGCGGGGCAGGAGAACACCGACGCGCTCTGCGCCAACGGCCTCGACGACGAAGGCAACGCCTACGCGGACTGCCGCGACTTCCAATGCAACCGCAGCGCCGCGGTCGCCGTAATCCAGCGTCGACGCTGACGTGCGGCGCGATGTCCCGCCCGCCACGGCCGTGCGACCCGTCGGCGATGTTCCGCCCGTGCTGGACGTTCCTCTCTGCCGAGGCGCACTTCGCCGGGCGGCTCGCGCATGCCCCAGGCTGCCGATCCCCTGCCCGACGAGTTCATCACCCTCGTGCGCGAGCGGATCGCCGCAGGCGCACCGTAGTCTCTCGACTTCATTCACCGCCTGCCAGGGACCGGTCGTTCGATCGCACTGAGCCTCGTATCCTCTCGCCGCGGCGGCGGCATCTGTTACTGCAGCGCGGGCGGGTACGGGACGTTCGGATCGCGCTCCCCGACGATGTGAACGTGCAGGTAGCCGACCCCGGCTCGCGCCGGTGACTTGAGGTAGATCCTCGCGTTCGTGATCCCGAGACGCGTGGACAGTGCGGTCGCGGCGCGCATCACCCGGAGGGTCGCCTCGAGATCCTCAACCGTGATGTCGCTCTCCAGGGCCCTGCCGATGTTCTCGCGCGGCTGATTGGGCACCACGAGGATGTGGGCGCGGACCCTGGGGCTCGCGACGGGTCCATCCTCGTCGTGACCCGGCTGATAGCGCGGGTGGTGTGGATCCTTGATATCGAGAAACGCCGTCACGTCCTGGTCGCGGAACAGCACGTACTCGCCGGTGTAGTCATGCTGGACGGCGATGCGCGCGAACACCGCGCCGCGTTCGCGCATCCGGGTCTCCCGCTCGTTGCGGAGCTGGCGCATGAGCGCCCTGTGATCGCTGGCCTGGGCGTCCGTCGGCTGCGCGTTTGCGGCACTCGGCTGCGCGGGCGCAATTTGTTGATGGCAGCCGGAAACCAGGAACACGGCGATTGCGAGGCGACAGCTTCGTTGCATGCGCAGCGATGCAAGCACCATCGTGTGGGTACGGCAAGGCGGCTCCGCAGCTCGAAGCGGATCACGGTCACGGTCGCCTGATCGCTGCGCAGGACACCTGCGCCTCTCGGCGCCGACCGCGCCCTGGCAGCGCGCGCGGCGGTCGAGGCCTCGGAGTGACATACGCGGTGCCGCCACCGTACTCGCCCGACTTGACGCCCGTTGAGGAGGCCAGTGCCAAGATCAACGAGGGCATGCGCGACGCCAACCCGCGCATCCTCGACTCGCTCTACGAGGCCCGGCGCCAGGCGATCGCCGCGGCGACCTCACGTGACGCACGAGGCTCGTTCTCCCACCGCGCCAGGTACCTCTCATCTCGTGCCCAACGCGTCGGAGCACCACGCTAACGTGATGAAGCCCTGGGAACAGTGAGCACGGGCACCGACGAGAATCGGACCACGCGTTCGGCGACGCTGCCCAACAGCGCCCGGCGGAGGCCAGTGCGGCCGTGGGCTCCGACCACCACGAGGTCGGCGCCGAATAACGCAATCGACTCGACGATCTGCTCCCACGCCACGCCGCTGAGCAGTGACGAGGAAGCCTCCACGTGGTTCGCGCGCAGCCGCTCGATCAGCGCATCGAGTTGCGCCCGCGCGGCCTGCTCGACGGGCGTGTGCCACTCGAGGCCCGGGTCGATCACCAGACTGGTCGCGACATGAGGAAGCGCCCACACGTGCATGACGTGGAGCGGCGCCCCGTAGCGTTGCGCGACGTCGGCGGCGCACTCCACGGCGCTGCTCGCGCACTCGCTGAAGTCCGTGCCAACCAGTACCTTCGTGAACGGCTTGACCATGGGACTCGCTCCTTGGGGTTCGGAGTCGACTGCCTCCGACGCGCCGAGCGTGGCACGGAGGTCCACCCGTGGTCTGTGGCGCGGCGAGAATGTCTCCGCGCTGTCACACTCGCGCGGCCCGCGGCGCATCGGCAGCCTCCTGGTGGTCATCGTCCTGGCCAGCCGCTTCACGCGCCTCTCGAAGACCCTGCTCTTCAGGGTCGCGTTCGTCTTCACCCGCCCCTTTGGCGCCACGATGCGCAACGTGCTCACCAGCTCGAAGGCGTGCGGCGGCCTCAGATTCGGCATCGTCGGCTCGTCGGCCCTCCGTCGGCGGCGTCCTCGTCCTGCTGGTCGTGTGCTCGACGGTGAGGAAGCCCGCCGAGGCGCCGGTCACCACAACCCACGACGCGTGAGGCTCCTGGTTGCGGCCACCGCGCCGTGCTCTACGTGTCCGCGTGTGCTCGACAACAGGCAAGCGCGTGGCGATCGCCGACCCGCTCCTGTAACGCGGGGGAATGCGCTGATCGGGCGCCCGTCGCCCCCGGCGGTCGCGAAGCAGCCTCGGCGCGGCTGCGAAAACTCGCGCAGGCGACCGTTCGCATGAAGGTTCGAGGAGGCGGTGGGGCAATGGCCGTAGCGGAGACTCTTCCCTTCGAGCCTTGCGGCTGAGCCTGATGCTCATCGGGGTCCGACGCAGGCCCGGAGTCGACGGAGCGCTCGGCTGCCGAGAGATGATGTTTCCAGCCTCAAGCATGTCGACCCTGGCCCAGGTGGTGACGCTCGCGGCGCGCCGCGCCCTCGTCCCATCCAGCCAGCGCGACCCCGATGGCGTCGTGTTCGAGGTCTGGCGCGAGTGGCCCGCGCGCGTCGGGGCGGAGCGCGCGGCCTCGACCCCCGCGTGGTCCTTTCTGTCGTCGCCCGACCGTCGCGCGGTCGTGCCCTTTCAGGAGGGGGCGTTCAGCCTGCTCGGGTGGCGCGACCCGGTCGGTCCGCGTGACGCGCGCGACGCGGCAGTCTCCCATTTCCGACGCTACGCTCAGGGCCGCGGCAAGCAGGTGGTGATCGTCGGTGCGAGCGCCGAACTCACCCGCGCCGCGGAGCAAGTCGGGTTCGCCTCTGCCCGCGTTGGCACCGAGCACTTCGTCGACCTCGCGCGGGGACCTCTCGACGGCGCATCGGGCGAAGCGCATCGTCGTGTGATCGACACGTCGCGGCGGGCGGGCGCCGCGGCGCGGGAGCTACATCCCGCCGACGTCGACTGGGACCGGCACGAGGTCCGCCGCGTCGACCGCGCCTGCGAGGGTCCGTACCGTGCGCGGATGAGGGCGCTCATGCGCCGCGTGGACCCCTATGAGCGCGGCACGCGCTGTCGATACTTCGGCGTCGAGACCCTCACCGCCAGCGGTCCACGCCTCCAGGGCTTCGTCGTCGGCGCCTCGGCTGGCTCGCGCGGGTGGCATCTCCAGGACGTCGCGCTCGCGAGGGACGCACCGGAAGGCGTCGCGACGATGGTCTGCGCGGTCGCCTTCGACGCGCTCCGCCAGAGCGGATACGGCTCCGTAGACCTCGGCATCGCATCGTGGGAAGCGCCCGATCGATCGACCACACCTTCCCTGCTCGGCGCGTGTCTCCGTCGCTTCGGGCGCAACGGCGAGAGCCTGGCACAGTTCGTCGGAAGGTTCCATGCGACGCGCGCCGAGGCCGTCTACGCGCTCTACTGGCCGCGGGTGATCACCCCGCTGCTCGCGTGGGACGTCGCGCAGTTTCTCTTCTCACGGCGCGACGCGACCGAGCGCGCCGGCCCGTGACCAGTCTCTCACCCGCCATCGCACATCGGTGTCGCAGACCGCAGGGCGTCCGCCCTCGCCCGCCACCTTCCAGTCCCCCCCGGAGCCCATACCCCCGATGCGTCCTTCGTCCCTCCACCGTGCTGCCGCGCTCGTCGCGTCCTTCGTCGCGTGCCAGCGCTCACCGGCCCCACCCGTCGTCGCCCCCGCGTCCTCCGACACGCCCGTGCCCGCCCGGGTCGCGGGGTCACCCGCCCCCGTCGCGCCGTCGCCGGCCCCTGCCCCCGCGGCCGCGACGACGGTGTTCGTGATCGTGATGGAGAACCACGCGTACCGTGAGCTGGTCGACAGCCCGCAGGCCCCGTACCTCAACGAGCTCATCCGCGACCACAGCCTCGCGACCAACTACACCGACGACGGGCACCACCCGAGCCTGCCGAACTACATCGTCATGACCTCGGGCCGCACCTGGGGTATCCGCGACGACCGCGGCCCCGACGCGCACCCGCTCGCGCACGACAACCTCGGCGCCCAGCTCTCCCGCGCGGGCATCCCGTGGCGCGCCTACATGGAGTCGATGGGGAGGCCCTGCCGCCTCAGCGACACCTACCGATACGCGCCCCGCCATGATCCCTTCGTGTACTACACGAGCCTGCGCAGCGACCCCGCCGAGTGCGCCGCGCGCGTCGTCGACCTCGCGCAGTTTGGCCCCGACCTCGCGGCGGGCGCCCACCGCTTCATGTGGATCACCCCGGACCTCTGCGACGACGCCCACGACTGCCCCGAGCGCCACGGCGACGACTGGCTGCGCGCCCACGTGCCGCCCATCCTCGCCTCGGAGGCCTACCGCCGGGGCGGAACGCTCTTCATCACCTGGGACGAGGGCGAGCGCGGCTCCGACCAGATCGTCACGCTCGTGCTCTCGACGCGCCTCGTCCGCCCGGGGTTTCGCTCCGACGTGCGGCACGGCCACGCCTCGCTGCTCTCCACCATCGAGCTCCTGCTCGGGCTCCCGCGCCTCGTCAACGACCCCGGGAGCGAGCCGATGACGGAGTTCTTCCGCTGACGCCTTGGGGCAGCCCGGCCTCACGAAGAGGACGGCGCGGCGGTCGATTGTTCACTCGGCGTGAAGCTCCGGTCTGTGCGCGGGCAATCCACCGCGTCGAGGCCGCATCCCCCTCCCTCCACTCGCCCACCCTCAGGAACCCCCATGCGCACCGCGCTCCCGCTCGCCCTGCTGTCGCTCGTCGTGTCGGCCTGCGCGCCCAGCCTCGACACTTCCGACGACCTCGCGAGCGGCCCGCAGGAGGTCCGCCACCACGACGCGGGGGGCGTGCTTCACGCCGCGGACGTCCACGGCCTCTTCCCCAACATCGGCCCTCACGGCGGCACCGTCGACCGGCTGCGCTTCGGCGTCTTCGGCGACGTGCGCCCGCCCAATCCCGACAACGTCTCGCTCTACCCCGGCGCCATCATCAGCTCGGTCATGGACGGCTTCTTCGGGCTCGGCGCGCAGTTCGTGGTCGCCTCCGGGGACTACATGTTCGCTACGCAGGCCTCGACCGCCGTCGCGCAGGTCGGGATGCTCCTCACGGCCGAGACCCACTTCGGCGGCCACGTCTTCCACTCGCTGGGCAACCACGAGTGCAACGGAGCCTCCACCTCCAACTGCCCCATGGGCAATGAAACCCCCATGATGCAGGCGTATCGGTCCTACCTCGCGCCCGCCTACTCGGCCCCGTACTTCGATTGGCGCATCCACACCGCCCAGGGCGACGCGCACTTCATCGCCACGGCCCCCAACGCCTGGAGCCCCGCCCAGCAGACCTGGCTCACGCGCGTCGTGGCCGAGCCCGCGCTCTACACCTTCGTCATCGCCCACGAGCCCGCCGGGCGCCGCGAGGCCCCGGGGAGCCGCTTCATCGAGGCCGCCATCGCCGGCCGCCCCGGGGGCGTCACGCTCCGCCTCTACGGCCACACGCACGAGTATCAGCACCTCGCGCCCAACGCGATCATCGCGGGTAACGCGGGCGCTCCGCTTGCGAGCCTCTCGGGGCACTACGGCTTCGTGCTCGTCGATCAGCGCGCCGACGGCAACCTCGTCGTGACCGCCTACGAGATCGGCTCGCCGCCGATGGTCGTCGACACATTCGTCCTGACGCCGCGGGGCGTCCTCACCCATTGAGAGCGGGGCCCCTCCGGGCCGCGCCGAAGGATCACGATGAGCAAGACCGGCGCCGGGTCCGCGATAGGACCGAACCTCGTGGGCGATCCGCGGCCTGCGATGCTTTGCAAGGTCCCGCAGGTCACCGTCTTCTTCTGGATCATCAAGGTCCTTTGCACGACCGTCGGCGAGACCGGCTCGGACTTCCTGAACGTCAACCTGGGCCTCGGCCTCAAGGGGACTTCGGTCGCCGCCGGCATCGTCCTCTCCGGGGTGCTGGCCCTTCAGTTCAAGGCGCGGAGGTACATCCCCGCGCTGTACTGGCTCACCGTCGTGCTCATTAGCGTGTTCGGCACGCTGGTCACCGACATCCTGACGGACTCTCTCGGGTTTCCGCTGGAGGCCAGCACGATCCTGTTCAGCGCCGCGCTCGGGCTGACCTTCGCGGCGTGGTACGCGAAGGAGCGCACCCTCTCGATCCATTCGATCTTCACGACGCGGCGTGAGGTCTTCTACTGGATGGCCATCCTCTTCACCTTCGCGCTGGGAACCGCGTCGGGAGACCTCATGGCCGAGAAGCTCGGCCTCGGCTACCTCGTCACCGGCCTCATCGTCGTGGGCGTGATCGTCGCCGCGGCGATCGCGCGACGCTTCGGGCTGGACCGGGTTCTTGCGTTCTGGATCGCCTACATCCTCACGCGCCCATTGGGGGCTTCGATCGGCGACTACCTCTCTCAGTCGAGAGCCAATGGGGGCCTCGGGCTCGGCGCGACGGCGACCAGCATCGTGTTCCTGCTCGCGATCGTGGGGGTCGTTGTCTTCCTCGGTCTCACGCGGCGCGATTTCATCGACGAACCCACGATGGAGATCGCCGACGAGGGGAAGGACCGGCACGTGGGCTGGCAGGTCGTCGCGGTCGTGGCCCTGCTGCTGGTCGCGGGTGGAACCGGCTATCAGCTGCGTCGAGCGCACCTGCAACGGCAGGCCGCGGCCTCCGTTACGGCCGCCGCGCCGCTGGGAGACCTTACCGCGTTCAAACAGATCGCCGCCGACATGCTCCGACTCACGCGGGCCGGCGACCTCGCCGGAGCGAGGGCCCGCGCGGATGATCTCGAGACCGCCTGGGACAACGGTCAGGCGATCATGCGCCCCATGAACCCGGCGAAGTGGACGCTGATGGACAACGCGATCGACGACGTGTTGAGGAGGGTGCGCGCGACGAGCCAGGACGCAGGAGGGACTCGTGCGTCGCTGGAGTCCTTTGTCCATGTGATGGACACGCTCGGCGATGGCGCACCGCCACCAGCACCTGAGCTCGCAGCGCCCGCGGCGACGCGGCCCGCGCCCGCCACCGAGGCGGCCCCGACGACGCCCGTCGTCGACGCGGCCCTCCGACCGCTGGGCGACCTGTCGGCCTTCAGGCATATCGCCGACGACCTGTTGCGCCTCGTGCGCGGCGGTGACGTAGTGGGGGCCCGGTCGCGCGCGCGGGATCTGGAGACGGCCTGGGACGACGGGCAGCCGCGCTTGCAGCCGATGAGTCCGCGGCAGTGGACGACCATGGACGCCGCCATCGATGACGTCTTGAGGAAGGTGCGCGCGGCGCAGCCGGATCAAGCGGTAACGGGTGCCTCCGTGGAGGCGTTGATCACCGTGATCCGAACGCTCGACGGTCACGGCTGAGGGTCCTCGCCGGGACGGACGCTGCGCGACCGAAGCCCGACGCCACGAAACGCACGATCGAAGCGATGCCGCTTCGTCGAGGAGCCCGGGGGGTGCTCCGGGCGGGTTCAGCTCCCCGGCGTGAGGTCGTCGAGCGAGCGGGGGATCCGTCAATGCGCGTCGGCGGCCGTCGCGTCGACTACGGACGCGTCGACGACTCCCCCATCGCCGCTGCACGTCACGCCCGGCAGGTCGGTGTCCTGGCGCAGCTGGATCGACCAGTTGCCGAACGAATACTGCAGGATGCCGAGGACCGTGCCCACGGAGAAGCCCGGCGCCGCGGCGCCCAGCAGCGTGCGCTGACAGGTCACCCCACGGTAGCGCGCGACGCTCACCGGAACCCCCGCGTCGCCGGACGAATCCCCCACGATCATCGTGTCGTGATTGGCGGTCGAGGGCGCGGTTCGAAGGAGCGCGCCGTTGATCTGGACGAGCGCGTTCTGCAGCGCGAGATCGCGCGCCGCGAGGGTGACCCCGGTGCCGTTGATGTCGCTCACCCGAACGACCGTCGGCGCGGGCACGGCGCCCCGGTGACCGGTGACCGACAGCGCTCCGCCCCCGGCGGCCGCGACCTCGAACTCCAGCGAGGTTCCGGTGGGGCAGGTCGAGCCGCGAGGGCAGTAGGCGTTGACCTTCCCGCGCACCAATCCGAAGGTGTCGCCGACCGCGAGGTCGGCGGGGATCACGCCGACGACCGAGCGCGCGAAGCAGTCGGGCGAGCCGCCGTCGCCGACGCCCGCGGGCAGCGACTCGAAGAGCTCGACGGCGCTGAAGTCACCGCCCGTCGAGGTGCCAATCCACGCGGCATAGGCGCAGGCGCCCGTCGTGGAAGGACCGGAGATGAAGAGCCGCGGCGAGAGCGCGACGAGGTTGGTGTCCGCGAGCGTGACCACCGTCCCGCTCGCGGGATGTCCAGCAGCTGCGGGGTTGGTCAGCGTCGCCATCGAGGTCGTGAGCGAGCCCGCGTCGCGATGGGTCGTCCCCGCGTCGGTCGCCGTCGCCGCGTCCGTTGACCCGCCCGCATCGAGGCCCGCGCCCACGTCGCGGCTCGCCGAAACGTCCGTCGCGACGTCGACGACGGCGTTGCCCGTGTCGCCCATGTCGACGACCGGCGTCGCCCCGTCGCTGCGGCAGCCCATCACCGCCCCCGTCAAAACCACTCCACACCACACCCACCAACGTCTCTGCATGAACTGATCCCTTGTCGTGTGTTGATGCCGATGGAGGATCACCACCGTCGGTCAGGGGGTCAGAGCCTCCGTCGCGAAACGCGCGCCGGGGACGACTCCCTTGAACCTCCATTGCCCCGATGCGGTCGGCGAGCTTCACGCGTTCCGCGTCGACCGGCGGATTACCGGGTGAGAGCGCCGGCCGAGCGAGCACGCCCTGAGCCAGCTGCTCTGGGCGGGCGACCACGCGTTGGGAACCTACATGGCCGCGAGGTCGGCGGCGGACCGCGGCGCCAGCTTGCTGTCGGTGAACACATAGAGCACGCCCGTGATGGAGGCGAAGCGCTGACCGACCGCGGTCGGGAAGGGCGACGCGCCCGTGTCGTTGGCGACGAAGCTCGTCACGCGGAGGCCGCCGTCGACGGTGAAATCGGTGCCCGCCGTCGCGGTCGCGGCGGTCACGTCCGTCACGCGCACGAGCATCGACTGCAGCTCGAGCGCCCGCGCGCCGCCCGTCGCGATCTCAGCGGGCAGCGCCGCGATCGGCGCCGGGACGGCGGCGCTCCCGAGGGGGGCGATCGAGCCGCCGCGGGCATCGATCTGGTCGAGGCCCGTGCGGGTCGTGAGCGTGCCGCGGACGGTCACCCGATCGCCCGGCGAGACCGTCACCGCCGCGCCTCCGACGAAGACGTAGATGCCCGCGAAGCGCGTCGCCGTCGCGTCCTGGAGGAAGAAGCCGTGGCTGGTGCCCGCGCTCTTCACCGCCGTCACTACCGCGTCGGGGACCACCACGCTCGCACCCATAGGCGGGCGCGCGTCTCCGCTGCGCAGCATCGGGATCGACAGCGTCACGGCCGCGCCCGCATCCGCCGCCGAGGCGTCCGTCACGGTGGCGTCCGTCGCGGAGGCGTCCGGCGTCCCGCCGTCCGGCGTCGGGGTCGCGGCGACGCACGCGCTGGTGCCGTCGGTGCGGGCGCACGGCGCAGGGTCGCAGGCGTCGCCGACGCCGTCCCCGTCTGCGTCGTCCTGGGCCGTCTGCTGGTCGAACGGGGGGTTGAACACCCTCGGGCAATCGTCGGTCCCGTCCGGGACGCCGTCGCCATCGCTGTCGCTCCCGGGCGCGACCATCCCTGGGACGGCGGCGATCGTTCCGCCGCCGGCCGCCCGCCGTGGGATCGCGGGGTGCCCGGGGTCGCAGCGGTCGAGCTCAGGCCCGCCGCAGCGGAAGAGTGGCAGTAGCTCGTACGCGTAGCAGTAGCTCCCCGCGGCGGCGCCCGCGCACATCGCGTCGGCGGCGCGCGTGGCGTCGAGCACCGTGGCGATCGCGGCGCGCACCGTCGCGAGGTCCGAGGGCTGCGCGCACAGGGTCTTGGCGACGCCGCAGACACCGGTCATCCCCGCGGGCGAGAGCCCGTCGGGCACCGGCATGCAGCCCATCGACGACACCAGCGCGCCCGTCATGAGGCCGGTGTCGCCGTAGATCGCCCTGCCCGCCACGACCACGAGCCTCACCCACTGCGCCTGCGCGTCGAGGAGCGCGCGGTACGGCCGCGTGCGGTCGCCCGCGAAGACCGCGAGGTCAGCCTGGAAGCCCTCCGCGAGCCGGCCGAGCTGGTCGTCGAGGTTCATGGCGATGGCGCCGTTGAGGGTCGACATCGCGACGAGCTCGGCGTCGCTGAACGTGTGGTCGTAGTAGACCTCGTTGAGGTGCGCCGCGCACTGGAGCTCGCCGATGGGGTTCAGGCTGCCCGAGGGGGTCCAGTCGACGCCGAGCGCGATGGTCACGCCGAGGGCGTGCGCGGTGGTCACGTCGGCCGTGTCGCCGTAGAGGTCGAGGTTGCTGCGCGGCGACCAGATGAGGTCGGCGTGCACGGCGGCCATGCGCGCGAACTGCGCCGTCGAGCAGCCGACGCAGTGGATGATCCCGGTCCCGGCGCCGATCACCCCGTCGCGGTCGGCGAGGTCGAACTCCGCGCGGGCGTTGGCGTCGATGCCCTCGGCGAGGTGGGGGAGAAAGGCCCGGTACCGCGCGTCGGAGGTCATTCGCGCGCGCACCGACGCGAGGTGCGTGGCGGTCATCGCCTCGTCGGGCGCGCCGCTGCCCGAGGCGACGAGCACGGAGTCGGTGTCGGGGTCGACGTAGGCGTCGGTGAGCCCGCTGCTGGCGGCGGACGTGGAGTCGACGTTGCGCACCCACCCGGCGATGTCGCCGTCCGAGAGGAGGGCGCCCGCGGTGCCGGCCATAGAGGTTCCGCCGGCCATGGCGATGCGCATCTCGGCGTAGCGCTCGGCGAGGCGCTGGTTGCCGCGGTTGGTCGACCCGAAGGGCCGGTGCGGGACCTTGAACCCGCTGTAGAGCGGCTCGTGGTTGCGCCACGTGTTGCGGTTGTCATACCGGTTCACGTGCCGGAACACCGGCATGTGGTTGTAGTCCGCGTGCTGGTGCGGATCGATCAGCCCGGGGTAGATCACCGCGCCGGTGCACACCACCTGCGCGCCCACGGCGTCGGGGCTCGCGCCGCAGTCGGCCCCGACGCAGGCGATGCGCCCCGTCGCGGTGGAGTACAGCACCTCGCCGTCGCACACGACGTGGTCGGGCGTGACGAGCGTCCCGCGCAGACGAACGAAGGCCGTGGTGCCCGCCGAGGGGACGCACGCCGCGAAGGGGGCCGTGCACTGGGCGATCGCAGGGGGCGCGTCACGGCCGGGGAGGTCCGCCGCGGGGACATCGACGAGCGGCGCGTCGACGGGTGCAGCCCCATCGGCCGGGGGAGCATTCGGTGAAGCGGAGCACGCCGCGAGGAGGGTGAGCGCGAGCAGCGGACGCGAGGCGAGGGAAAGGGGCATCGGGGTGAAGGGGCTCCGTATCAGGAGGGGTCGTGGGACTCACGGTCGCGAACGAGCGGACGACGTCGGCTCGACAGGGCGAGGGCCAACGCGGAGAGGGCAAGCCAGAGAGGGTCGACACGCCCGCCGCGGCGAGGCGCGACGCCGCAAGAGAACCCATCGCCCTGGTAGGTGCGCCGCGACGCGGACGTGGGGACGTCCACCCGAAGGTCCGCGACGACGTCCGTTCCAACGTCCCTCGGGGCGTCGGTCACGTCCTCGGTGCCGGCGTCGATCGCGCCGCTATCCGCAGGTCCGCCGTCCATTGCGCCGGCGTCGATTGCACCCGCGTCGATCGTCCCCGCGTCTGCGCCTCCGGCGTCGCCCACGCCCGCGTCGGCGGTCGCGGCCACGCAGCGGCCCACCGTGGTGTCGCAGAAGGGCGTCGGCGGGCCGCAGTTGGCGTTGGCGTCGCGCGACGGAAGCATCGGGTCGGTGCGGTTGGCGCCCGCCTCGCGGGGGTCGCTGTCGAGCAGGCAGTCGTTGTCCGAGTCGCGGTCGAGGAAGTCCGGGCCGTCGGTCGCGCCGTCTGAGTTCGCGGGGTGCGTCGGGTCGCTGCCCGCTTCGACCGAGTCGGGCACGCCGTCGCCGTCGGAGTCGGGGTCGCGGTACGAGGGAAGCCCGTCGCCGTCGAGGTCGTTGCTCGGCGACGTGTCGAGCGTGCGTTCGGCGCGCGTCGGGATGCCGTCGTTGTCGTCGTCGGGGTCGAGGTAGTCGGGGTGGCCGTCCATGTCGGTGTCACGCGGCGACACGGCTCCGCCCGGGCCGAGCTCGTCGCGCGTCTGCACCGAGTCGTTGTCGTCGTCGGGGTCGAGGTAGTCGGGGATGCCGTCGCCGTCGCTGTCGCGCGGCATCCGGTAGCCCCCTGCCCCGAGCTCAGTCGCTGTCGGAACCCCGTCGCCGTCGTCGTCGGGGTCGAGGTAGTCGGGGATGCCGTCTCCATCGGTGTCGCGCGTGGGGCGCTCGACGGCGTCGGGCACGCCGTCGCCGTCGGTATCGAGCGCGGCGCATGACATCGGACTCACCGGGCGGAAGGAGATCCCGTCGATGGCGAAGTCGTTGCCGCGGTCGCCCGGCTCGTTGTCGACCACGCGCAGCACGACGCTCGCCGTGCGCGTCGCGCGGTGGATGCCGCCGACGAAGTCCCAGAAGAGCTGGTCGCCGTCCGACGGCCGCAGGTGCAGCTCGGGCGTCACCGGAACGGTGTCGACGGTGATCAGGAGCCGCGAGGTGACCTGACCTCGCGCGAGGTTCTCGCCGCCCCAGTCGGCCACGTTGAACTGCACCAGGTAGTCGCGCCCCGCCTCGACCGCGACGCTCGCCTGGTAGGCCGTGCGCACCCCGATGCCGTTGAAGAGCGCCGCGAAGCCGTCACCGTTCGCGTCCGTCCAGCGGACGCCCCCGAAGGGGGCGAAGGCGCCGTTCCAGCCCGCCGGGTCGCGAGTGACGGTGAAGTCGCCCTCCGGGGTGCCGCCGCCGAAGCCCGTGGTGAGATTGCGAGAGTCGTCGAAGGTGTAGTCGGAGGTGAAGCCGACGCGACCCATCACGAAGTCGCCGTTGGGCGCGAGGTTGCTCGTCGTGTCCCGGCACGAGTACCCGAACTCCACGGCGCAGGCGGCGCTGCACCCGTCGCCGTCGCGGGTGTTGCCGTCGTCGCAGGCCTCCTGAAATCGCCCCGCGCCCGCGCGGATCGAGTCGCCGCAGAGGGCCGCACACGCCGCCCCAGCCATGGTGCAGCGGAAGCCTGGTTCGAGCAGGCAGGTCGCGCCGCAGCCGTCGCCGCCCGCGCGGTTGCCGTCGTCGCAGGTCTCGCCCGGATCGATCGCCCCGTTGCCGCAGCGGAGCGGCTGCGCGAAGCCCACCGAGGCGCTCAGCACGGCGATCATCCCCACGAGGCCGACGGTCCAGGAAGGAAGCGAGTGTCTCATGGTGTTCGAGGCCTCTCGTGAAAGGGTCACCCTGGTGCGCACGACCCTCCGTGAGTGCACCCGTGGTTCGGAGTCGCGTCGCTCAGCGTCTTGTCCTCCCCCGCCTCGAAGCTTCACGGCCCGGTGAACAATTTCGTGCCCCTCCGAGGACCGCGATCCGTCCGACGTTTGGATGAAGGTCCGATCGGCCGACGGGCAATCGCGTCGGCTCTGTGCGGCGCCGGGCGTCGGCCGGACCTCTCATCGAATCAAAAAATCCTTCGGAGGACACTTCATGTTGATCGAGATCCGACGCTCCTGGCTCCTGGCCATCCTCCTGGGCGCCGCGGGCGCGTGCGCTTCAAACGCCGACATCCCCCTGGTCGACCCGGTCGACGCAGGGGACGACGGGTCCGCGGCCGTTGACACGGGCCTCGCGACGACGAGCTTTCCCGACGGGGACGCTCCCTTCTTCGATGTCCCGTCGCCGACGTGCACGGCGACCGGGACCGAGAACACCGACACGTCCTGCGCGGACGGCGTCGACAACGACTGCAACGGATTCATCGACTGCCTCGACCCGTCCTGCCGCAGCGGGGCCGCGGTCTGCGCCGCGACGCTCGACGCCGGACGACCGCCGCGCGACGCAGGGCGCCGTGACGTCGGCGCGTGCACTCCGTCGGGCGCCGAGAACACCGACACGACGTGCGGGGACGGGGTCGACAACGACTGCAACGGCTTTGTCGACTGCAACGACTTCGGCTGCTCGCGCGCGGCCGCCGTCACGGTCTGCAGGCGAGACGGCGGGAGCTCGCTCGACGTGCCGCCCGCGCGGGACAGCGGCGTCCGCCGCGACAGCGGCACGCGCCGCGACGTCGGCCCCTGCACCCCGTCGGGCATGGAGAGCAACAACGCCGCCTGCTCGGACGGGGTCGACAACGACTGCGACGGCTACGTCGACTGCAACGACTTCAACTGCTCCCGCACCGCGGCGGTCACGGTCTGCCACGACGCCGGACCGTAGAGCGCTCGCCCGGCCCCCGCGAGGCGCCGTAGTCGATGCCAGGTCAGCCCTCGGGCGGGGGACATCGATCCATCGGGCGCCACGATCCCAGGCTGTGAGATCGTCCGCTACTTCGAGTTCATCGCGTCACGAAAGGTCTCCCCTTCCCCATGACTCAGTCTCCTTCGCGCTTCGCCCTCCTCCTGGTCGCCCTCACCCTCGCGGCTTGCGGCGCGCGAACCCCCTTCGATGATCAGCCCGACGTCCTTCGCGCGGACGGAGCGGGCGGCCCCGACGCGACCGACGTCGGCGGGCTGATCGACACCGGCGACGCTGGCGACACCGTCAACATCAGAGACGCGTCGCCGGTCGAGGAGCGCGCCCCCTCGCCCGATGTCCCACCCGTCGGCTGCCGCGCGGACTTCGATTGCGGAGGAATGACCCCTCGATGTCGGCAGGACATCCGTCAGTGCGTCGCCTGTCTCACCCCGGACGATTGCCCGCGCGGCGCGACGTGCCGTGACTTCGCCTGCGTCGGGTCCTGCGGGGGCGGTGCGTGCGCGAGCGGCCAGACCTGCTGCGGCGACGTGTGCGTCGACGAGGGATCCAGCGCCGCGAACTGCGGCGGCTGCGGCGTGCGCTGCGCCGCGGGACAAGGCTGCGTGGGCGGCGTGTGCACGGCCGCGACGACCTGCCCGACGGTTCCGTGCGGGCCTGGTCAGGCCTGCTGCGCGGGCGCCTGTCGCGCCGTGCAGAACGACCCCGCCAACTGCGGCGGCTGTGACGTGCGCTGCTCCGGCTCGACGCCCGTCTGCATGGGCGTAGCGTGCTGCGCCCCGGGCCCCGGGGGAGTGTGCGGCGCGCGAGTCTGTCCGCCCGGCCAGACGCTCTGCGGGGCCGACTGCCTCGACCTCACCTCCGACCTCGAGAACTGCGGAGGCTGCGCGACGCCGTGCCGCGTCGGGGCCAACGCGGGCGCTCTCTGCCGCGCCGGGCAGTGCCGTCTGACGTGCAGACCGGGCTTCGCGGACTGCGACGGCGTCGTCGCCAACGGGTGCGAGACCGCGCTCGACAGCGCGACGAACTGCGGCACGTGCGGACGCGCGTGCCCGACGGGCTCGGCCTGCGTCCGCGGCGCGTGCTCGGCTCGCGGCTGCAACGGCGGAAGGGACTGCACCGCGGGGCAGACCTGCTGCACGACGGGCTGCGCCGACGTGAGCACCGACCCCACCCACTGCGGCCGTTGCGGGCAGGCGTGTCGCTTCGCCAACGCGACCAGCGTCTGCGCGGCGGGCGCCTGCGCGATCGGCGCCTGCGCCGCGGGCTTCGGCAACTGCGACGGAAACGCGGCCAACGGCTGCGAGGCGAGCCTCCAGGGCGACAGCGCCCACTGCGGTCTCTGCGGGCGGGCGTGTGCCGCGGGCCTCGCGTGCACCAACGGCGCGTGCCAGCGCGCGAGCGACGGGAGCGAAGGGGCCTTCGTGCCCACGGCGAACCCCACGTACCTCTCGCCGGGCGTGCACCAGTTCACGACCATCACGGTGCCCGCGGGTGCGGTGGTGTTCGTCGCCGGGGCCGGGCCCCAGGCAGGGACGCTCGACCTGCGCGCGACGGGTCACATCCAGGTCGACGGCACCATCGACGTGTCGGGGGGCCCGGGGTCGCAGGCGGTGGTCGCCTCGCGCACGACGCAGCAGGGCCACGCCGGGACGGGCGGGTACACGGGCGAGGTCCGGTCGGCGGCGATGGCCACGACGAGCTGCGAGTTCGACACGGGCGCGACGGGGCCCAACGGCCCGGCGGTGATGGGCGCGGCGGGCTCGTGCCCGGTCGTGGCCTCGACGGAGTGCCTCTCTCGCGGCGACGACCGCGTGTTCATCTTCACCGCGGCGCCGGCGCAGTTCGGCGGCGGCGCGGGGGTGTTCTCGGGCTACCGCGCGTATGGATCGGGCGGCGGCGGCTACGCGGGCGGTGGCGGCGGCGCGCTCGGCGCGACCTTCCCGGGGGAGCGCGACTGCGCGGGCGTCACGGCGGGCGGCGGCGCGGCCTCGGGGCAGGGCGGGCGCGCGATGAGCGTGACGGCCTACGACGGCGCCAACGGCACGCTCGGCCAGACCCAGTGCGACGCGACCATGGGCGGCATTCCGCGGGCGTGGGTGGGCGGCGGCGCGGGCGGCAGCATCGGGAGCGCGGCGGCGGCCGACCTCGCGGTGACGAGCACCTTCCGCGCGGGCTCGGGGGGCGGCGGCGGGAGCGCCGACTACCTGCAACGCCCCGCCTTTGGTGGCACCTCGGGCGGCGGCGGCGGGGGCGGCGCGCTGCGCCTCTGGACCGGGGCCGACATCGTGGTCAACGGACGCCTGCTCGCCGTGGGCGGCGCGGGCGGTGACGCCTACCTCGGGACGCCCGCGAGCGCCGGATGCGACCCGCAGCCCGGCGCCGCGGGCGGCGGCGGATCGGGCGGATTGATCTACCTCGTGGCCCCGTCGATCACGACCGGCGCGACCGCGTTGGTGTCGGCGGCGGGGGGTCGCGGCGGCGACGCGAGCGTGTTCGCGACCGGCGGCGGCGGCGGCGCGGGTGGCCTCGGGCGCATCCGCATCTCGGTCTCCTCGACGACCTGTTCGCTCGGCGGAACGCTCACCCCTGCGCCCGTCGCGGGCTGCGCGCCCGCCCCCGCGACGCCCGGTCGGGCCTACGTCGCGGCCTATCCCAACTGATCGGTCGCGCCTGGTCGGCGCCGAGGGGACTCCCGTGGGAGGCACCGCGCGTCCGATGGGCCCGTCGCGACCAGCGTTGCGCTCACAATCCGTGAAGGTCGGAGCGCGCCTCGGGTCAAGCACCCCTACGATGACCCCTCCCTCCTTCACCCCCCGCGTCGCGGCGCTCGCGCTCCTCACGCTCCTCGCCTGCGCGCCCTCCGTCGTGGCGCCGCCCGGCACCGCCGCTCCCCTCGACGCGGCGGCACCCGATGCGGTCGCCGTCGACGTCGCTCTCGCCGAGGTCGCGACGGACACCGAGGCGGCCGACCTCCCCGCCGTGGAGGCCCCCCCGAAGCGGCTCCCGATGTGTACGAGCCAGTTCGGTCATGGGCTCACGCGCGCCTACGGGCGGCTCGACGGGCATCTCGTGGCGATCGTTCCAACGGGGGCGCGCGGCTGCAACAACGACCCCGATCACCTGCACCTTCAGGTCGCGGCGGACGGCGCGGTCTACGACGTCGCGGTCAACCTCGGAGCGCACCCGGTCGGCGGCGTCTTCGACCTCGCCGTCGCGAGCGACGACGTGCCCCTGCCCGGCGGCGAGTGGTCCGAGGGCTGGCACCCGATGATCGCGCCGCTCGACTACGTCACCATGCTCGGTCTGCACGCGGGAGCCTTCACGCCGCGCTCACCCTCCGACGTCGCCGCGCGGCTCGAAGCCGAGCTCCGCGACGTCAACCGCATCGCCGTCTTCGCCACCGGCTATGGGCCCGACGGCGCCCACAACGTGCACCGAAGCGGCGGCATGGACGGCGCGCTCGCGCTGCACCCCCTGGGCGCCCGCGCGCACCTGCTCCTCTTCCGCTTCTCGACGCAGAACTTCTGATCGCTCAGCCAGGGACCTGGATGCACGAGCTGAGCTGGAAGAAGAGGTATTCGAGCACGCGCTCCTGCGGCGAGAGCGTGGCGCCGGTGCCCGTCTGCACGTGATAGGAAGTGAACACGATGCGCCCGCAGTAGTCGCCGCCGGGCCCCGGATAGTCGACCTGAACGGTGAGCGGGTGGTGGTGCGGGCCGGGCGGGCCCTCGTGCCATGACACGTCGCCGCTCACCCAGACGGTGCCGCTGCGCGATCCGTTGGGGCCGGGCATGAGCTCGGCGCTGGGGAGCGTGTCCATCGCGCCCCACGGGTCGCGCAGGTCGAGCACCGGCAGCGTCGAGGCGCCGGGCGCGACGGCTCCCACCTGTTGCAGCCACGCACGAAGCCCGGGCTCGTCGACGGTCGCCTGGAGCGCCGCGGTCCCCGTGAGGCCCACGCCGATGTCCGCAGGCTCGCCGCGCGCGGGGTGGCCCGACGCGAAGACAATCCCGCCGGGGTAGGCGTGCGCGACGATCGGGTACGCGAGGTCGCTCGCGTAGAGGCGCCCGCCCCGCGCGAGCCATCCCTGGAGGTTGGCGATCATCGGCGCGGTGAGGTGCGTCGACGGGTCGAACACGCCCAGCACGCCGCAGGGGGTGATCAGGATCTGGTAGCGCGCCAGCATCGCGGCGTCGGCGAGGAGCCCGAGGAGGTCGGGGCCGCGGCCGCCGTTGGTGCCTGCGCGGTCGGGGTCGAAGGTGTCGTAGGCGGTGATGCCGATGGCGTCGAGCACGTGGGTGAAGCGGTCGTTGACGTCGACGGTGCGCGAGCCCGAGGGCGCGGTGCGGTAGCCGGCGACGGCGATGCGCGGCGCGGCGTCGTCGCCCGCGCTCACGCCCGGCAGGCGGGTGCGGGCGGCGGTGAGCGCGAGGCGTCCGCAGCGGCCGAGCGAGACGGCGTGTTCGACGTGGCGAAACCCGCCGCTCTCGAAGGCGACCGCGAAGGTTCCGCCGGGGTCGAGCGCGGCGCCGTAGAGGGTGAAGGAGCCGTCGGGGTTGGAGAGGGTCGAGGCGAGCGCGGCGGGAGGCGCCGCGCAGTGTTGACAGACGACGCCCGCCGCCGGGGGCGCGAAGGCCTGACCCGCCGGAACGACGTACACCCGCACGCCCGGGATGGGATCTCTCCCGTTGGGCGCGAGCGTGCGGCCGGTGAGCTGCGCGCCTCCCCCGACGGGGCAGACGCCCGTCGAGGGCGCGACGTCGGTCGGAGGGGAGACCGGCGCGTCGGAGCCCGTGCTGCGATCGACGACCGCGGCGTCGGTGGCGGGCGCGAAGCCGGGCACGTCGCCCGAGGAGCAGCCGACCGTGACGAGCGCGGCTGCGAGGAGGCGAGACGAACGACGCATCGGAACACCTGCGGGCGCTTGGGGAGCGGTCCGTGACGCGCGGACGCGCTGCCACGACCACGCCTCGAATGCGGTTCTTGCCCCGGAGGCCGGCGCGACCTTCACGCTCCGCGACGATTGTCGGCTGTCGATGACCTTCATCAGCACCGCGGCGCACGATGTCTCACTTCACGTGAAGGCCACCGACGGACCGATGCAATCGCAGCCTGATGTCCATCCCCCGTCGACCGCTACGGTCGTGGCCGTCGTATTGGATCCTTCCGATCGCGCTGCCTCTCGGGTGTTCCGGCCCGGGTCCGCTGCCGATCGACGACGATGCCCCGGCGACGGCTGGAGACGCCTCCACCCCGAGCGTCGACGACGACTGCAACGGATACATCGACTGTAGCGACCTCCGGTGCAGCCGCAACCCGGCCGTCACCGGGGCATCGTCGTCGTCGATCAGCGGGTCGACGGCAACCTCGTCGTCCCGGCCTACACCATCGGCCGCCCCGCGATGGTCGCCGACTCCTTCGTGCTCACCCCCGGAGGCAGACCGACCCGCTGAGATCCGTCGTCGCAGCATCGCACACGCGATCGCCCGGCCGCGATCGGCTCGCGGCGCTCACGGACGGGCTCCGAAGCTCATCCCGGCGGACACCCCGGCACCCCACGTGGGTGGCGCCGGGAGGTCGGCGCGGTAGTCCCGGGCCGATCCGAAGAGGGCTCCCGCGGAGAGGTCCGCGTGGGCGCCCAGCAGCAGGGCGAAACCCTCGACGCGCGAGCGCCAGCGGAGACCGAGGCCGACGCGCGCCTGCGCGATCTCGTCGTCGATCCCGAGCGCGGCGATGGTCGAGCTCAGGACGGCCACCGTCGGCCCCACGCTGAGGAGGCTGCGGCCGAGGGCGAAGGCCCACGCGACGCCGAGGCCGAAGGTCCAGGTGTCGGCGGAGAAACCGATGGATCCGTCGGACAGGGCAGCGGTCAAGGTCTCGTATTGGAGGTTGGCTGTGACGTGCCATTGCCCGAAGCGAAGGCCCGCTCCGAAGCGCACTCCGGGCGTGACGTAGAGCGGCGACCCCGCGAGGCGGAGCATCAACTCCCCGTCGAAGTGGTAGACGACCAGGCCCTGGCGCGGGGCGCGAGGGACCGTGCGCTCGCCGGGACTCTCCACGGGCTCCGGTCGCTCGTGCTCTTCGATGGGCGTCGGAGCCACCACGGTGGACGGCGCCGACGGCGTGAGAAGCGGCGCGGACCTCCCGACGACCAGGAGCGCCTCGACGGTCGGGAGCAGCTCGGAGGCCTGTCGGAGGTGCCGCTGCAACGAGGTGCCCTCGGGCATCTGCACCTCGACCTGCGATGGACCGCGTCGGGCCACGCGGACGATGACGGTCGCGCCGGAGCAGCTCCAGGGCCGATCGGTGCGTTGGAGCTCGCGCTGGAGTGCTTCGCTCGCCTCGAGCCAGTCCGCCCCGGAGTCCCGCCCCATCCCCACGAGGTGGGAAGGTGAACATCTCGGCCCGGGCTGCGCGGCCGCAACGGTGCTCCAACCCACCAGTGCGAAACCCAGGTGCAGTGGCCCCCAGTGCGGGAGGTGTCGACGGAACTCCATGCGCCTTCAGGGATTGGTCACGCGCACCCGAAACCTTCATGGCCGCGTAGGGAATCGTCCTTCATTCCGGTAGGCACATCGCGGCGGGCGGGACCTTTCGACGGCGACGCGAGGATGGCGTGAAGGTCGTGGCTCCCGTAGGGCAAGTCTGACCGAAGGCGCCATGCGATCGACCCCACAGCCCATCACTCTCGGAGCGCTCTCGTGAACGACGGTCGTCGGCCCGAGCACCGCGTGGCGGCCCCCGACCGCGATCTCATGGGGCAGCTCGCCGCGGGCAACCTCGGAGCGCTCGGCGTCCTCCACGACCGTTACTACGTCGCCGTGATCGGCGTGATCGTGCACGCGGGCGTCGGGGCCAGCGACGCCCAGGACGTCGCGCAGGAGGTCTTCCTCAAGCTGGTCAAGCTCGCGGTCCGCTTCGACGGCCGCGAGTCGGCCCGCGCGTGGATCCTCGGGATCGCCTGGAAGATGGCCCTCCACAGGCGTCGGAGCGTCGCGCGCTGGCTGCGGATGCTGGGCGAGGCCGTGGTGGAGGCCGCGCACCTGTCCCCCATCGACCCCGAGCGCATCGCGCTCGCTGCGGAGCAGCGGCGCTCCTTCGATGCCCGCGTGGCGCGCCTGCCCACCCGGATGCAGGCGGCCTTCATCCTCGTGGAGATCGAGGGACTCTCGGGCGAAGAAGCAGCGCAGGCGCTGGGGATCCCGGTCGCCACCGTCTGGACTCGCCTGCACCACGCCCGCCGGAAGATGATGTCGAGCCTTGCAGGAGGTGAACGATGACCCGCTGCACCGACCGGTCCTGCCCCTACGACGCCGAGGTCGAGGCCGCCCACGACGGGCGCCTCGGCGCGGTCGACCTCGCCCGCCTCGACCGCCACCTCGCCACCTGCGCGTCGTGCCGCGCGCTGCGCGCCGGCCTCGCCGCCCTGCGCGCGGAGGCCTCCCGCGCCGCCGAGATCCCCCTCGATCGCCTCTCGCAGCCGCGCGCCCGCACCGTCCTCCTCCAACGCGCTGCCCGACCAGGGTCGGCGCACGACTTCGCGTGGGCCCGCCTCGCGCCCTTCCTTGCCGTCCTCGCGGCGGCCCTCGGCGTCGGCGCCCTCCGGCGGCCCCACCCTGAGCGCGCCGAGGCCCCGCACCCGCTCGCCCACGTCGAGGCGACCCGGGGCGCCGCGTGGTCGCGCGAGGCGAGCGCGAGCGCGGAGTCGATCCGGCTCTCCGATGGGGTGATCCGCGTGACGGTGCCCCATCAGCACCGCGGGCACCGTTTCCTGGTGCTACTGCCCGACGGGCAGATCGAGGTGCGCGGCACGCGATTCGAGGTCGAGGTGCGCGGCCGCCACACGACTCGCCTCGACGTCGCAGAGGGCCTCGTCGCCCTGCGCCTCGGCGCGCGCACCGAGCAACTCCTCGCCGCTGGGTCGCACTGGGCGCTGGCGCCCTCGACGGCGGACCTCGCGCCCGTTCTCGCGACTGTTCTCGCACCCGCGCCGGAGCAGGGCCCTCCCGCGCGTTCGGCCGGTGTCCACGCGCGTCGCCCGGCCCCCGCGCACGCCCCCGAGACGACGAGCGGGCTCTCGTCCTTTGTCGCGGGGCTCGACGCCTTCCAGCGTGGGGACCTCGCCATCGCGGCCGATGACTTCGCGGCCTTCGAGCGCGAGCACCCGACGGACGATCGCGCCGAAGACGCCGGCTACCTCCGCGTGGTGGCCCTGCGCCGCGCGGGCGCCACCCTCGCCGCGTGCGCCGCGGCCGAGTCCTACATCCGTCGATATCCCGCCGGTGCCCGGCGCTGGGAGACGGTCGACTACCTGGTCCACGCCGGCGGCTCAGGCTTCGCGTGCGACCAGCTCGACGCCCTCGAGGCGGAGTTCGGTCGCGACCCCGCGCGCCACGCGACCCTGCGCGGCTTGCGCGACGGGTGTCGGCCGTAGGGGCGGGGCGGGCGCAGCTCATGAAGGGCGTGATCGTGGCGGGCCCAGCGCGCGCCCTCGCCTCCTGGGTGTTTCTTGCCGCTTGCGCGTCGACCTCGCCAGCCATCGCCACGCGCCCCGACGCAGGCGGCTGCGTGTCCGGGACACTCGACTGTGGAGCCGACGGGCTCTCGCCTCGACGGTGCAACGACCACGGCGCCTGGCTCCCGCTCGGCGCCTGCGACGGGCCGGGCGGTCAGGTCTGCGCGCAGGGTCGCTGCGCCGGCGGGTGCGCCGAGGCCGCCGCGCAACACGACCCGCGCGGATGCTCGTTCTGGCCGGTTCAGAGCCTCAACAGCGCCCTCGGCCGGCTCGCCGACGGCGCCGATCGCGACGGCTTCCCCTTCACCGTCGTCGCGACCAACCCGTGGGCTTCGCCCGTCACCATCACCCTCTCGGGCGGCGCGCTCGCGAGCCCCATCCGACGCACCCTGGCGCCCGGCGAGGTCGCGTCCGTCGCGGTCCCGTGGCAGCCCGCGCTCGTCGACGCGGGGGACTATCGGCATCGCGCGAGCGGAGTGGTCCGCGGCGGCGCGCTCCACCTCACCAGCACGTCGCCCATCACCGCGTACCAGTTCAACCCGCTCCGTCCCTACCTCGGCGACGCGTGCGCCCTCGGACCGGCCTGCTTCGCCTACACCGGCGACGGCTCTCGGCTCCTCCCGGAGCACTCGCTCGGCCGCGCCTACGTGGCCGCCACGGTCGCGACCGAGCGCATCCTGTCGCCCGAGAGCAGCGGCTGGTCTGCCTCGCCGGGCTTCCTGGTCGTGGTCGGAACGAGCGATGGCACCGAGGTCTCCGTGCGCCTCGCGGGCGACGCGATGGCCTCGCGCGGCGACGCGACCGTTCCGGCCTCCGCGGCCGGGACGACGCTCCATTTCACCCTCGGCGCGGGCGACGCCGTGCAGCTCCTCTCGCGCTGGGACGAGCTCTGCGCCCACGACATCGACGACCCCATCACCAAGGCGCGCTTCTGCCTCCCGGTCGACGCCGAGGACCTCACCGGCACGGAGGTCACCGCCAGCGCTCCCATCGCGGTGTTCGCGGGGCACGACTGCGCGACGGTTCCCTTCGACCGCTACGCCTGCGACCACCTCGAGGAGCAGGTGCCCCCCGTCGAGACCCTCGGTCGGCAGTACGTCATCGCGCGCGCCCGGCCGGTCGATCCGCCCCACGATCCGCGCCACCCCGAGGGCGAGCCGGTGGTCGTGCGGCTGGTCGCCATCGCCGACGACACCGCGCTGCAGTTCGATCCGCCGCGAGTCCACGGCCCCGCGACGCTCTCCCGCGGGGCGTCCCTCACCCTCACCGCGGCGGAGCCCTTCGCGATCGAGGGCTCGCGGCCCTTCCTCGCGGCGACCCTCCTCGTGAGCGGAGGATACTTCCCGCTCGACGTGCCCGACCCGCACAGCCGTGACGGTGACCCCGCGATGGCCTTCGAGACCCCGGTCGAACAGTTCCACGCCTCCTACGATCTCTTCGCGGCGCCGGGCTATGACCTGGGCTTCGTCGACCTCGTCGCGCCGCGCGGGGCTCGCGTGCGGCTCGATGACGTCGTGGTCACGGCGACGCCGGTGGCCGTGGGCGTCCATGACCTCTACCAGCTCCCGCTGGGCGCGGGCGCGCATCGGGTGGAGAGCGAAGGGCAACAGGCGGGGCTCGGGGCGAGGGTCTATGCCTACGGGCCGTACACCGCGTACCTGCTCGCCGGGGGCGGCTCGCTCCGCGCGATCACGGTGCCGCCGTGAGGGCACGCGCGCGCTGGCGCCTCGTCGCGCTGCTGGGCGCGGGCTGCGAGGGCTCGTCCCACCGGGTCTTCACGCCGCCCGACGCCTCGGTCGACGCGCCGGTCGACGCGCCGGACGCGGGCCCGTCGGCCGTCGGCCGTGCGTGCTCCGACGCACAGGACCAGACCGAGGCCGTCGCCGGATGCGCCGCGAGCCAGTCGTGCTTCACCCCCGCGCGTGGCTTCCCGGGCGGGTACTGCACGCAGGCGTGCCGGAGCGCCGCGTGCCCGGCCGACGCGTTCTGCGTGGCCGCCGGAGCGGAGCGGTATTGCCTCCGCCGCTGCGCCAGCGACGACGAGTGCCGCGTCGCCGAAGGCTACGTCTGTCAGCATCTGTCGCCGCTGCTCCCGCGCGGGTGCATCCCCAACCCGGCGCCCGTGGGGCTCGCGCCGCCGGGGACGTCCTGCACCGACTCGACCCTCACCCCGGCTACGTTCGTCGCGCCCGCGGCGAGCGTCACCTTCGCCCGCGAGAACTCGGACATGGAGGTCGACCCCTCGCTCGCCATCGCCCCCGACGGGACCGCCCTCCTCGCCTACGCCGCGCGCAATCCTCTCGGTGAGATCTTCGGCGGCGTGTCGATCTTCGGCGAAGCCCGCTGGGCGCCGGCGACCTCGCCGGTCAATCCCGCGTACAACCACGCCGACGACCCCGTGCTGTGCGTCGATCGCAGCGGCGTCTTCTACGCGGCATGGCGCGCCCGCGCCGACGACCACAAGACCCCGCTCATGCAGGTCGCCCGCTCGCAGGACCACGGCGCGAGCTGGACGAGCCCGGTGCAGATCGACCCCCCGGGGCGCTGCACCGGCGGGTGCGATCCGCCCGTGCTCGTGCTCGGCGCGTCGGGCGCGGACCCCGGGGCCGACCGCCTCCACGCGCTCTACATCGCGCGCTCGACCCGAGGCGAGGTGTGGCTGGTCGCGCAGCGCTCGGACGACGGCGGCCGCACTTTCTCCCCGCCGGTGGAGCTCAACCACACCGAGCAGCCCGTCGACGCGCAGGGTCGCCCGACGCCCTTCGTGCGCGACGCGATCGGGGTCGACGCCGTCGCCGACGACCACGGGACGCTGCACGTCGCGTGGGCGATGCTCGGCCGCGCCAACGCCCGCGGGGCGCTCGGCGATCGGCACAACCTGATCCGCTACGCGCGCAGCGACGACGGGGTGGTCTTCGGCGGCGGAGCGCTGGTCTCGTTGCCGGACGAGGCGGTGGTGACGCTGCCGCCGAGGGTGGCCGTCGTGGGTGCGACCGTGGGCGTGCTCTACGTCTCGGGCGAGTCCGACGGCCGGTGGGACCTCGTGCTCGCGACGACCACCGACGGCGCTCGCTGGCAGCATCGCCGGGTCAACGACGACCACGCGCGGTGCGCCACGCACGCCTGGGCGGCGCTCGCCGGCGACCCCGCGCGCGGGGTGTTTCACGCGCTCTGGCTCGACAACCGCACCGGCGAGGGAGGCGCCCGGTACGCGCGCTGCGCGGCGGACGGCGCGGTCGCATGCGGGGTCAACGAGGCGGTTGCGGGTGAGGCCTTCCACCTGAGCACGACCGCGGACCCGAACCGCTGGCACGGCCACCACGCCGCCCTCGCGCTCGACCCGAGGGGTGGACTCTGGGCGGCCTGGAGCGACACGCGCACGGGCGGTCCGGCCCTCTACGCTGCGCACGCCGACCCGTGAGGGTTGCGGTCCGCTCGATGGGCGTCGAGGCGGTGGACCAGTATGCGGCCGTGAAGTCCGCCGTGACCGCGCGCGGTTGCGATCCGAAGTTGCTTGAGGCATGCCCACGGTCGTGGTGCCCCCGACTCTCGTGCCCTGCGTTCTTCCTGACCCCGCGCGCCCCTCCGGGACGTAGCACCGCCGTGCATCCCCGCGTGTTGCTGGTCGAGGACACGGCTTCGCTGGCGGCCTCGCTCGAGCAGGGTCTCGCCGAGGAGGGCTTCGCGGTGACCGTGGCCGCGACCGGCGCCGAAGCGCGTGCGCAGGTTGAAGCGAACCCCGGTGACCTGGTGATCCTCGACCTCGGGCTGCCCGACGTCGACGGGCTGGACGTGCTGCGATCGATCCGCGACGAAGGGCGGACGCTTCCGGTCCTGGTGCTGACCGCGCGCGACGCGATCGCCGCCCGGGTCGAGGCGCTGGACGCGGGCGCCGACGACTACCTCGTGAAGCCCTTCGCGTTCGCCGAGCTGCTCGCGCGGGTTCGTTCGCTGCTCCGCCGGGCGGCCGCGCCGCGCTGGGCGCCGCTCTCCGTCGACGGGATCGAGCTCCACGCCGACTCGCCCGATGTGCTCGTCGACGGACGCTCGGTGAAGCTCTCGCCCCGCGAGCGCGCCCTGCTGGAGTACCTGCTCCGTCGCCGCGGCGAGGTCGTCTCCCGGAAGGACCTGCTGAGCGCGGTCTTCGGCTACGACTTCGATCCGGGCACCAACCTCGTCGACGTGCACGTGGCTCACCTGCGCCGGAAGATCGCCGGCGGCAGCGTCGCCATCGAGACCGTGCGCGGCTTCGGCTACCGGCTCCAACACGCGCCGCCGTCGCGCAATGGGTGAGCGGCCGATGCGAAGCTCGCTCCGGGCGCGGCTCGCGGGGTGGATGGTCGCCTCCACGCTCGTGACGCTGGCGGTCTTCGCGGTAGCGCTCTACGTCGCGTTGCGCATCGAGGCCGGTGAAGAGCCGCGCCCCATCGGGGAGTCGGTCGTACGCGAGGCCGGCGAGCAGGTGCTCGTCTCGATGGCCCTGGCGGCGCCGATCGCGCTGCTGGTGGCGGTGGGCGGCGCGCTGCTGCTCAGCCGACGAGCGCTCGCACCGCTCAACGAGGTCATCGACGCCGCCCGGCGACTGACCGCCTCGGACCTGAAGCAACGCCTCGCGCTCCCCGAGCGCCGTGACGAGCTGTTCGAGCTCACCGAGGAGATGAACGCGCTCCTCGCCCGCCTCGATGCGGGCTTCGCGGCGCTCGCGCGGTACGCCGCGGACGCGTCCCACGAGCTCAGGACGCCGCTCGCGGCCGCGCTCTCGACGCTCGAGGTCGCGCTGCGTCACCCGCGCTCCGCCGACGCGTGGGAGCGGACGGCGACCGGCGTCTCGGAGGAACTCCGGCACCTCGCGCGGCTGGTCGAGTCGCTGCTGGCGCTGGCGCGCGCGGAGGGGCCGCTGGAGACCTCGGTCGCGTTCGACCTGCGCGAGCGGGTCGACGAGGTCCTCGCGAGCCTCGCGGAGCGGGCCGCCGAGCGCGGCGTGTCGCTCTCGCCCGCCGCGGAGGGAGACGCCGGCGACGCGCGGGTCCGCGGCGACCCCGACGCGATGGCGAGCGCCGTGCGGAACGTGGTCGAGAACGCGATCCGCTACACGCCGCGCGGGGGTCGCGTGAGGGTCGGCCTGCGGGTCGGGGCGTCCGAGGTCGCGGTCGCGGTCGACGACTCGGGGCCCGGCGTCCCCGAGGGCGAGCGCGAGCTCATCTTCGAGCCGCTGCGACGGGGGAGCGCCGCGGCCGGCGGACCGGACGCCGGCCACGGGCTCGGCCTCGCGATCGTCCGCCGCGTGCTCGCACGGCACGGGGGGACGGCGGAGGTGGGCTGGAGCGAAGAAGGCGGCGCGCGGTTCGTCCTGCGAGTGCCCTGTCTCTAGCGGCGGTGTTCGGCGCGGGCGTGCTCGTGCTCGATCGCCACGACGTGACCGTCGCCGGCGTCGATGTTCACCTCGGTGACCTCGCCGGCAGGGGCGCCGTTCACGCGGATCTCGAACGAGTAGATCGAGCGACCGCGCTCGCGCTCGAGCTCCTGCGCGACGATGGTCCCGGGAGCCGCGTGGAGCGCCCGGGTGCGCGCGTCGTCCATGGTGATCCGGGCGGTGGCGTGCTGCGCCGCGGCGACGCCGGGGAGCGCGGTGGCCACCAGCGAGAGGGTGGTGATGGCGAGGGCGAATCGGCTCTTGATGTTCATGGTGACCTCGTTCGGGGAGTGGATCGCGGACGAAGGGACGATGATCGATGCCGGACGGCAGCGCCGGTGAAGAGAAGATGAAGACTCGCCCGCGGGCGGAATCACCGCCCGGCCCACCGCGTAGGAACCCCACGAACAACCCGCGGCCGACGGACGCCGTCGCCGCCCGATGGAGGTCTCCGATGAAGAAGTTGCCGCAGCAGGGCTTGCAGTACTGGGCGCTGATCATCAGTGCCACGACGATGGGCGAGACCGCGGGCGACCTCGTCTCCCAGAGCCTCCACCTCGGCTACGGCCTCGGTACGGTCGCGCTGCTCGCGCTCTTCGTCGCGGCGTTCGCGCTGCAGATCCGATCGCGCTCGCAGCACGCGGCGCTCTACTGGACGGTGATCACCCTCGCGAGCACCGCGGGGACCACCATCTCCGACTTCCTCACCCGCTCCCTGCACCTGGGGTACGCCGCCGGGACGGCGCTCACCGTCGCGATGCTCGCCGTGGTGCTGGGCGTCTGGAGCGCGACCGCGCGGAGCACCGATCTCGACGCGGCTCTCTCACGCCGCACGGAGGCGCTGTACTGGGCCGCGATCCTCGCGTCGAGCACGCTGGGCACGGCGCTGGGCGACCTGATCTCCAACGGTACGCGGCTGGGCTTCGCGGGCGCCACGGCAGCGCTGCTCTCGCTGCTCGCGGCGGTCACCGCGGTGGCGGTGTTCACTCGCGCTCCCCGCACCGCCTGCTACTGGGCCGCGATCGTGGTGACGCATCCGCTCGGCGCGACGATGGGAGACCTGCTCACCAAGCCCGTGGGCCTCGACCTGGGCAACGTCGGGGCCTCGGCGCTTCTGGTGCTGGTCTTCGCCGCCATCGCGGGCAACGCCGTCCGCACCGCCCACAGCAGGGCCGCACTCGCCCGATCGGCCTGAACCTTTCTGCGCGAACCCGTGGGACGCCCGGCCAGCGGACCACAGGGTCAGAACATCACCCCGTCCTCGATATAGATCCCGAAGGGGAATCCAGGGTTCTCCGCCGTGGCGTCGGGCGAATAGGCGATCTCGGCGCGGAAGATCGCGGCCTGGCCCCACCTGAGGTACAGGCCGACTCCGGTGCCGAAGGTGAGCCCCGGTCCGGTGCCGTCGCGGGGCGCGTGGAAGGTGTAGTCGCTCCAGAGGCGGCCGGTGTCGAAGAAGGCATTGGCGCCGAGCCGAAACGACTGCCCGAAGGCGCGGAAGCCGAGGAGCAGCGCGCGCAGCTCCAGGTTGACCACCAGCTTGATGGGCCCGGCGTAGCGGCCGTAGGGGACGCCGCGCACGCCCTCGGCGCCTCCCGGTGCGTCGAAGGCGAAGGGCGTCCCGGCGCGGAAGAGGTCGTAGAAGGGCACGTTGCCGAACTGGAATTCGCCGAAGACCCGCGAGGCGAAGACCAGCGGCCCGACGAGGTGCACGTACTGCGAGAGGCTCGCGCCCGCCGCGCCGTAGGCGATGGAGGCGTCGGTGGGGAAACCCTGCACCGCGCGCAGCCAGACCTGATGGAACACCCCCCGCATCGGCATGATCTCGCCGTCGCGAGTGTCGACGACGAGGCGCGCGCTCAGCTCGACGTAGTGCATCGGGCGCACGCCGCGAATGAGGGGCTGGCCGTCGGCGGTGGTGGTCGCCGCGTCGACGGCGAGCTGGCTGCCGGGGTAGGCCGTCGCGTCCATGTAGCGGTAGACCGTCGCGAGGGCGATGCTCACCGGCCGCCGCAGCACGATGCGCGACGACTGGAACACCCGCAGCTCGTCGAGCACGCACTGGAAGTAGCGCCCCGGCTCGCCGGTCGCGCTCGACGGGCGTTGCGCCGGGCTCGCGTTGCCGAGACCGAAGTACCCCTGGTTGACGGTGCGCTGGAAGAAGGCCGCGAGGTGGAGGCGCAGGCGGCCGCCCGCGAGGCCGGGCAGATCGAGCTGCCAGCGGTAGTTCTGCTGGGCGACCTCCACGCCCGAGGGGCCGCTCTTGAAGCTCGCGGCGAGCACGAGGTCCATGTTCCAGAAGTAGGGGCGCACGCCGTTCTGGAAGCGAGAGAGCGTGCCCGCGCCACCGATCAGCACGCCGATGTCCGTGCTCCCGCCGATGAGGGGGAAGCCCGCGGGCTCGTAGCGCCGGGTGGTGTAGTCGACGGTGTCACCCGAGGCCATCGTGGCGCTCGGAGTCGGCCTCGCGCTCGCGTCGGTCGGAGGCCGAGTGGTCGCGGGGCGATCCTGGGCTCCCACGGGGCGCGCGGTGAGGACCAGCAGCGCGGCGAAGACGGGCCCGCGGTAGCGCGTCCGCGGGGCGCTAGCGAAGCACCTCACGGGGCGGCATCGCAGCCATGGCCGGATCGCGTCGCAGAGCGGCTGAGGTGTCGATGCGATGCGGGCTTCATGCAGACGATCCTCCGAGACGGCAGTGGCACGCAGGGCGCGCCGCACTCCGGGATTCGAATTGTCCTGTCCTCCCCAAGACCTTCATGACCCCTGGCGATTGTCTCCCCGCGCCCTCTACGAAGAGGCCTCGTGGCGCCGTCGGATGGCCTCGACCGGACCCCCAAGGTCGCGCACGTCCGCTTCCTCGGATGGATCGTCGAGATGGTTTGAAGGTCGAGCGTCCGCCGAATCAATGACCCAGCGTGGATGCTCTCTCGCTCTCGGTCATCGTCGGGTCGACGGCCCTCGTCAGCGCCTATGGCGTGGGGGCCGTGCTTCCGTGGCGTGGGGTTCACGACTGGCTCGTCCCCGGAACCATCTGGCGCGCGCCTCCCGGCTCGGTGGCGCTCACCTTCGATGACGGCCCGGACCCGGTCGAAACACCCCGTGTGCTCGACCTGCTGCGCGCGGCCGGGGCGAGGGCGACGTTCTTCCCGATCGCCGAGCGCGTCCAGCGCTTCCCCGCGCTCGCCCGCCGTGTCGTCGAAGAGGGCCACGCGATCGGCATTCACGGCTGGCGACACCGCACGCTGCTCGCGCGGACCGGCAGCGCCCTCGACGACGAGTTCGGTCGCTGTCTGACGACGCTCGCCCCGATCGTGGGCCGGGCGCCCCTGCTCTTTCGCCCTCCGTACGGACGTCGCGACTTCCGCGTGTACCGCGCCGCCGCGAAGCGAGGGCTCACCCCGGTGATGTGGTCCTTCGACTCGCGCGACTGGCTACCGCACGACGCCGCCGGGATGACTCGCCGACTCGCCGACGTGGCATCCGGCGACGTCGTGCTCCTGCACGACGGCCTCCCGCGGCGAACTGCGATGCTCGACGCGCTCGGTGCGTTGCTCGATCGACTGCGCGCGGTGCAACTCCCCGCCGTCGCACTGAGCCCCGACGACGTTCCCCGACGCGCTCCGATCTCCACAGGAGCGACGGGCGCGTGAGGACGGCCCTCCTCGCCGACGTCGCCACCGCGGCAGCGTGGGTCGCGGTGCTCGTGGGCAACGGCTTCCTCACACTCGCGCTCTTCCTGTCACAGCTATCGCGCAGGGAGGCCGTCGGCCGCGCTCCGATCGAACCCTGCTCGCGCGATCGCATCGCGGCGGGCGCGGGCGCGCTGGTGGCGGTCATTCGTCCCCTCTATGGCCCCGATCTCTCCGGCGGCCGTAACAACGCCTCCCTCCTGGCCCAGCGCATCGGCGGAGGCATCGAGTTCGTCTTCGTGGCCTCGCGCCGTCGCGACCCCGGCCTGACGGCCGCCCGGGCCGCCCACGGCGCCGAGGCGCGCGCGTCCTTCCTCGTCTCGGAGAACCGCGACGACACTACCGACAAGGTCGCCGGCATGGCCGCCGGCTGGCACGCCACGACCGCCCCGTTCGTCGCGTTCTGCGACGCCGACGTGCACCTCGACCCCGACGATCTCGCCGCCTGCCTCGCACTCTTCGACGCCGACGACGTGGCCGGCGTCTTCGCGCCGGTGCTGCACGTGCCGACGACGGGGCTCCAACGGCTCCTCGCGATGGTCGCGTCGGGCGACAAGATCGTGACCGTGCGCGCGCTGGAACGGATGGGCCGCCTGGGCCTGATGGAAGGGGGACTGATGGTGTTGCGCCGGGCGGCGCTCGAGGCCGCCGGCTCCGTCGAGGTGCTCCGAGAGACGGTCGCCGACGACCTGCGGCTCGCCGCGGTGTTGACCGGGGCAGGGTTCCGCCTGCGCGCCGGGCCCGTGATCCGCCACGCCCAGGAGGCCTGCGGCGCGGCGGGGCTCGCGCGCCAGTACCACCGTTGGATGCTCTGCCAGCGGGTCGAGAGTCCGCGGCTCCTGGTTGTGCAGCTGGGCCTCCACGCGGTCGTCGCTCCTCTCGCCGCATGGGCGCTGAATCCCACCAGCGTCCTCGCGGCGACGCTGCTCGCGGTCAGTCTGCTCTGGAGAATCGCCGTGACGGCGGCGATCGAGCGCACACAACTCCGCCCGCACGGCGTTCGCCTGGGGTGGTGGGTCCTACTCCGCCCGCTCGCCGACCTGCTCCACGTCGCCGCGTGCGTGGCCGCGTTCGCCGTCCCGAGCGTGCGTTGGGGCGAACGGACCTACCGCTTCAAGCGCCGTACGCACGAAGGCGGACCGGCGAGCGGTCGCGCCTCGCCGAGCGACGCGGGCTTGGGCGCGCTCCGCGGAACGGTACGCTCGAGCCGCTGAGCCTCAGGTCCGCCACACGCCCGTCGCGTGCTGCGCGGCAGGTCACATCCTACGAGGCGTCGGCCGGGCCCCGATGCCAACGGATCGAGAGCCAGCACGCCGCGCTCCAGGTCGCGCCGAAGACCCAACCCGCCACGACATCGCTCGGGTAGTGGACGCCGAGGTAGACGCGGCTCACGCCGACCGCGAGGGTGATCGTCGCCGCGACCGCCAGGAGGTACGTACGCGCGGCCCGGCGGGGCGCCGGCTCGGACGCCGCGAGCAGTGCGGCCAGCGTCAGGAAGGTCACCGCCGCCATCGCTGCGTGGCCGCTCGGAAAACTCGAGGAGGAGACGAAGGTGCCGTGCGGGACGAGGCGCGGGCGAGGCCGCCCGAAGGCCTGCTTGAGCGCGGTGCTCAGCGCGAGGCCGCCCGCGACCGTGCCTGCGATCAGCGCCGCCGTGCGACGGCGGCCGCGCATCAGGAGGTAGCCGACGGTCGCGAGCGTGAGCAGCGAGAGCGTCGTCGGCGAGCCCCACGCCGTGACGTCGCGCATGACCTCCTCGAACCACGGAGGGCCCCACGGGCTCGAGCGGTCAGCCCGGTCGCGCAATGCCAGGAGGATGCTCTCGTCGACGCGCCGGGTCTCGCCTTCCCCCACCTCGCTCCCGAACCACGTGAAGAAGGCCGCCCCCGCGGCGACCAGCGCCGGGGGAAGGAGGGCACGCATCGACGATCGTTCGGTCGTTCGGGACATGCTGCGGACGCCCACCATACGCCCGAGATGGCAATTCCCGACCCCAACCCCGCGACCGTCAGAATCGACGGCGCCGGATGAAGGTAGAAGCGCCCCCGGGGCAATGGCGACGTCGGCGGTGTCTGTCGACACCCACCGTCCCGGGAAGCGAGGGTCTGCCATTGAAGCGATCGATTGTGCTCTTGAGTGCGCTGCTCGTCGTGGGCTGCGATGGCGAAGAAGGCCGCTGCAATGACTCGTCCTCCCACGGGCGCGTCAGCCCGGGACACGACGAACACGGTGATCCGCCCGACGGCGAGGAGGACGACCGTTGCGAGACGAACGACGACGGCCCGGATGGCGCGGTCGTGGCGCCCGTCGACGCAGCGGGCGTGGACGCGACGCGAGCCACGGCCGACGCGGGGGCGAACCCCGGCTGCCGCATGGACCGGGACTGCGCCGCCGCGGGCGCCGGACTCGTTTGCGAGATGCGTGCGGGAGCGTGCGTGACGCCGACGCAGTGCGCGACCGACGCGAGCTGTGCCGCAGGCGAGCATTGCCTCGCGGGCCGATGTCTCGGCGCCAGCGCGATCTGCCAGTTCGCGACCGACTGCGGCGCGGGCCGCGACTGCGTGGACGGCAGGTGCCTCTCGGCGTGCGGCGCGTCGGCCTCGTGCCCGTCGACGCAGGTGTGCGTCGCGGGGTACTGCGATCGACCGTCGCAGCCCGGGAGCGAGTGCGCGCGGTCGGCGGACTGCGCCTCGGGCTCGGTCTGCGCGGACGGCCGCTGCGTGGCCGGGTGCGCCCCGGATCGGCCCTGCGCCGCTGGAGGGGTCTGCGTGCTCGGCTTCTGTCAGGCGGACACCGCCCCTCGCAGCTTCTGCGTGCGCGACGCTGACTGCGCAGCCGGGAGCGTGTGCCGCCGCGGGTCGTGCCGGGCCTCTTGCCGGGGCGGAACGGCCGCCGAGTGCCTGCGGGTCGACGTGACCTTCGACACCTGCGGCAGCGACCTGCTGTGCACCAATCCACTGGAGATGCGCCCCGAGTGCGCGCGCAGCGCCGACTGCGCCGCCCAGACTCTCTGCATCAACGCGCGCTGCCGCTGAGCCCAGGAGACCCCCCGTTGGCCCTCATCGCACTGCTCTCCGCTGGCCCCCGATTCTGCCGTTGAAGGGGACGACATGCTCCCCCGCGTCCCGCACCCGATGAGCCGGAGCGCCCTGCTCGTCAGCGCGCTGGCCCACCTCGCCGCGTGCCGCGGTCCGACGTCGACGTCCGCATCGACGTCCGCGTCGACGCCCGCCCGCGACGTGCTGTCTGCGGCTGACGTCGTGGCGTTCCCCCACCGCCCGGCGCGCTGCGACTACGAGGCCCTCGCCCCGCACGCCGGCGGCCTCCGTGTCACTCGCCACGTCGATGGCCCGGCCGAAGGAGCCTCGCCGAAGAACCTCCACCTGACCTTCGTGGGCGACCCGCGCACGTCGATCGTCGTGCAGTGGAGCACCGTCGTCACGTCACTGGCGTCGGTCGTCACGGTGCGCGAAGCCCGTGAGGGCAAGGCAGCGCGGCGCGTGGAGGGGTTCTCGTTCCCGCTCCTCGGAGGAGGAGACCGGCGGCAGCACGAGGTGCACGTCTGCGGGCTCGATCCGGGCACCCGCTATGAGTACGCCGTCGTCGGAGGCGGCGTGCCGGCGGTGCACCACTTCGTGACGGCGCCCGAGGGTCCCTCGGAGGTGCACGTCATGGTCGCCGGCGACGCGCGCACCAACCCTGCGGAGTGGGGCCGCGTCTCCCGCCGGGGGCTCTCCCGCTCGCCCGACTTCCTGCTCTTCACGGGCGACGCGGTGGCGGACGGCGGCGACCTCCGCGCGTGGGACGCCTTCTTCGCCGCGGGCACCGAGCTCCTCGCGGAGGTGCCCGGGGTCTGGGCCGACGGCAACCACGAGGGCCAGAACGCCGTCTACTATGACCAGTTCGCGCTGCCGCCAAACGGCGGGCCGAAACACCACGAACACTGGTACGCCCTCTCCTACGGACCGCTGCGGGTCGTCGTGCTCAACGATTCCACGATCTCGGACGGGGAGATCACCGGCGCCGAGACGACCTTCCTCGGGCAGACGCTCGCCGCTGTGGAGCGCGCGCGAACGCCGTTCGTCCTCACGATGCACCACAAGCCCACGCACACCGACGCGGTCGGCCATCGCCCCGACGAGGTGACCCTCGCCGCGTGGACGCCGCTCTTCGATCGCTTCGGGGTCGACCTCGACCTCTCGGGGCACGTCCACAACTACGAGTCCACCGAGGCCCTGCGGGGCGGACGTGTCGATCCGTCGGGCACCCGCTATATCGTCTTCGGCGGCGCAGGCGCCCCGCTCTACTCCTTTCGCGACCGGCTGCCCTCGACCCATCAGCGCGAGAGCGTCCACGGCTTCGGGATGCTCCACGCGGACGCCCGCACCATGCGCTGGGAGGCCTGGCGCACCGACGGTAGCCTCATCGAAGTGATCGACTTCCACCCACGCACGCCCCGCTGAGGCGGCGACCGGAGCACCCTCGACTCGTGCACGTGATTGCCTTCATTGCAGTGTGCGCGCAGCTCGCGGGCGGAGCGGCCCCGGCGTGGTCGGACGTGCTCGACGCGCTCCATGCAGGGCGCGACGGCGAGGCGCGCGCGGCGCTGGAGGCCGTCGGGCGCGACGCCGCCGTCGACGCGGCGACCCGCGCGCACGCCTGGTCGTGGGCGGGACAGATCGCGGCGCGGCGCGGCCTGCTCGACGGCGCCCGGGCGGACTTCGTCGCGGCGCAGGCGGTCGCCCCCGCGAGCTTCGACGGGCGCATGGCGGCCGTGCACGAGGGCGAGGTCGAGCTGCGCGCTCGCCGCTGGGACGCCGCCGAGCAGGCGCTGGCGCGGGTCGAGCACGACCCCGACCCCATCATCGCCACCTACGCCGCCGCGCGTCTTCGGGCGGTGAGGCAGCGACCCTGGCGCCGGGCGCTGCGGGCCGCCTCGGTAGGCGTCGTCGCGATGGCCGCCCTCGCGCTCGCAGTTCGCGTCGGGGCTGCGATCCGGCGTCGGCGATGGCGTCGGCAGCTCGGACCGTTCGGGCGCGCGCTGCTCGTCGCGGAGGTCGTCGCGCTGGCCGGGGCCCTGATCGTCCCGCGGTGGGTCAACCCGCTCGCGTCGTCGGGGTGGATGGCCTCGGCGATCCCGTCGAGCATCGGCCTCGCGCTGTTCTGGGCGACGCGCCCGCCGTCGCCCTCGCGTCGGCGCGCCGCGGTCGCCGTGACCCTGGCGGCCGTCGCCTGCACGGCGGGGCTCTATCTTGCCCTCGACCTCACCTGGTGGTCGGTCGCCGACCCGATGCCGTGACGTCGCGGGTCAGCGGGTGAGCGCGCCGCCCGGGGTGAGCACGAAGCTGTCCGCCACCATCGCGGGACGGCCGATGGTGTAGGCCGTCACGACGAGGTCGCCGTCGGCGCGCTGGTCGACCACGACGTAGCCGTACTGGCCCGTGGCGCTCGCGAGCGGAGCGCCCGCGTTGCCAGCGATGATCGCGTTTCCGAGGAGGTGTCGATACTCGTGCGTGTGGCCGTAGAGGCGCAGCGTGACGCCACCTGCCCTCGCGCTCACCGCGCTCTCGATGGCCACGCTGCCGGGCGCCTGGCGGTCGCCAGGCGGCTCGTGCGCGATCACGATGGTGTAGAGCGCGGGACGGGCGAGCGCGCGGTCGAGCCACGCCTGTTGCGACGCGCTCCAGGCGTTGGGCGCCGTCGCAATGAAGTGCGCGTCACCGAGATCGGTCGTGATGACCCAGTCGAAATAGGGTGTCGCGTACGCGGGCGCGAGGCGCGTCCGATAGACGCGAATCTGCGCGGTCTCGCTGCCGAGCGGGCAGTTGGACGCCGAGGCGCCCGTGCACTCGTGGTTGCCCATCGAGTGGAAGACATGACCGCGGAAGCGAGACTCGGCCGCGAGGAGCATGGTCACCTGTGCATCGGCGCTCGCGCCCGTCGTCGCGAACATGTAGTCGCCACTCGCCACGGCGAACTGAGCGCCGGCGGCGGTGACGCCGTCGAGCACGGCCGTGATGATGGCGGTGGGGTAGGCGGTCGTGGCGTTGGGTGACGGCGGACGGACGTCGCCGAAGACCGCGAATCGCAAGCGCGAAACGGTGCCGCCCGTCGGTCCGACGAGGCCCGCGTCCATGGTGCTGGGCGGCACGTCGACCGCAGGCGGAGCATCGACGGCCGCGGGCCCCGCGTCGGGCTGGCAGACGGTCACAGCGTTCGCGTTGCGGCTGCACCGGAAGTCGACGCAGTCCGCGTAGCCGTTGCAGTCGTCGTCGAGGCCGTTGGCGCAGAGTTCGTTGGTGTCCTCCCGCCCCGTCGCCACGGTCGGGACGCAGCCGTGGGCGGCCGAGACGTCGAGCGTCGCGCCGAGGTCCCGCGTCACGCTCCCGTCGCCTCCCGCGTCGGTGGCGACGCCACCCTCGGACCGGCCCGCATCGCCCGTCGTCGCAGGGGCGTCGAGCGCCGGGTCGACACCCCGCTCCTCGACCGGCGAGCTCCCGCCGTCCGCGGTCGGGAGCAAGACCGATGGGGCGCACCCCAGCGCCCACACGACCCCCGAAGCGAGCCGCACCGCGGAGCGAGAGAGCTTCGACAACATCGTCGGTGATTGCCCCCGGCGCTCGTGGGCCTTCACCGAATCGTCCGGCTGCGTGAGGGGCGGGGAGCAACCCGCGCCCACCCTCCTGGCCTTCCAACGACCATCGACGGGCCACGTCACATTTCTCTGAAGGTTCTCCCCCGCTCGTGGCGATGCCCCCGCGAGCGATCGATGCCGTGGCCCCCTCTCCCGCTATGGAGCCCTTCTTGTTGACCCGGTCTGCCCTCCACAGGGAGGTCGGTCACGACCTCGCCGAGGGGCCCGCCTTGAACCTCTGCCCGACCGACCTGATCCCGCTCCGTCCCGTTGGACCCGCGACGCGCGACGAGGTCACCCGCGCGGTCCACCTCGCCCGGCGCGCGCAGGACGCCTGGCGCGCGACACCCCTCGACGAGCGTGTCCGTCGGCTGCGCGAGGCCGCGAGGGCGATGCTCGCCCGGCGCCACGAGGCCGCCGAGCTGGTGCGCGCCGAGATCGGCAAGGTCGACGCCGAGGCCATCTTCAACGAGACCCTCGGTCCGCTCGACACCGTCAACGCGTGGGCACGCGTCGGCGAGGCGCACCTTGCGCGGGAGACCGTGCGCCTCAATCCGGTCGGCTTCCCCGGCAAGAGCGCGTGGGTCGACCAGGTTCCGCGCGGCGTGGTCGGCGTCATCGCGCCGTGGAACTACCCCATCGCCGGCCTCTACCGCTCCGTCTTCCCCGCGCTGCTCACGGGCAACGCGGTCGTGCTCAAGCCCTCCGAGCACTCCCCGCGATCGAGCGCGTGGCTCCTCGAGGTCCTCGCCCCGTCGCTCCCCGAAGGCCTCGTCGCCGTGGTGCAGGGCGACGGATCCGTGGGCGAGCTGCTCCTCGACGCGGGCATCGACGCCTGCATCTTCACGGGATCGCCTGAGACCGGCCGACGCGTGCGGGTGCGCTGCGCCGAGCGGGGCGTCACGCTCAGCGCCGAGCTCGGCGGCAAGGACGCCGCGATCGTTCTCGAGGACTGCGACCTCGAGCGCACCGTCGCGGGCGTCACGGCGTGGGCCCTTGGCAACGCGGGCCAGGCCTGTGGCGCCATCGAGGTGGCGTACGTCGAGCGCACCATCGCCGACGCCTTCGTCGCGCGCCTCGCCCGCGCCTGGCGCCGCCTGCGCGCGGCCCCGGGGCCCCGCGGCGAGACCGACGTCGCCCCCCTCGCCCACCGCCGTCAGTTCGATCTCGTGCGCGCCCACGTCGACGAGGCCCGCACGGCCGGCGCCGTCGTCGTCTGCGGGGGCAGGCCGACGGGCGTCGGGCTCTTCTACGAGCCCACGATCCTCGATCACTGCACCGACGAGATGGGGGTCGTGCGCGACGAGACCTTCGGCCCGGTGCTCGCGGTCGTGCGCGTCGAGGGGGCCAGCGACGGCATCGCCCGAGTCAACCGCGCGCGCTACGGCCTCGGCGCCTCGATCTGGACCCGCGACCTCGACCGCGCGCGCCGCCTCGCCGAGCGCCTCGACGTCGGCGTCGTCACGGTGAACAACCACGCTCTCTCGGGGGCGATCCCCGAGCTCCCCTGGGGCGGCACCCGCGCGACCGGGGACGGCGTCGCCAACAGCCGCCACGCGCTGCACGCCTTCGTTCGACCGAAGACCGTCGTGGTCGACGCCTCGTCGCGCCTCGAGCTGTACTGGCCCCCGTACGACCGGGCGCTGGTGGAGTTCGGCGACATCCTCTGCGACGTGCAGCGCGGGGTGATCGACCGCGCGTGGCGCCTGCCGCTCCTGCTGCGCGAGCGGATGCGCAGGCTGTCCGACTTCTTCCGCGAGGACGACCGATGACGACGACGGTTCGCACCCTGGAGGGCGTCTCCGGCGGCGCGATCACCGGCCCGGCGCTGCTGCTGGCCGCGAAGCTGCGCGTCGCCACGTGGGACCGCACCCTGCGCGACCCCCGGCCTGCCCAGCTCGCGACGCTGCTCGCCCACTGCAGGCGAGGCGCGGGCACCGAGTTCGGGCGCGCCTCGGGCCTCGGCCGCGTGCGGACGGCGGAGGACTATCGGGCCCGCGTGCCGGTGCGCACCTACGCGGACTTCGAGCCGATGCTCGAGCGCATGCGCCGGGGCGAGCGCAACGTGCTGCACCCGGAGTTCATCGAGCACTACGGCTGCTCGTCGGGTACGTCGAGCACCGCCGCGATGCACAAGTACCTGCCCATCTCGCGCGAGCAGATCGGCTGGCAGCAGAAGGCCGGCTTCGACGTGGTCGCGCGCTACCTGGCGCTCACGAACGACGCCGGTTTCACCCGCGGGTTCAGCCTCCAGCTGATGCCCCCGGCGGTGATCAAGCGCGAGGGTCCGGTCGGGATCACCAGCAACCCCGGGCTGATGCTGCTGAACATGCCGCGCGCCTCGCGGCGCATGGTGCTGCCGCGCCCACCGCTTCGCGACCTCGAGAACTACGACCGCAAGCTCGACGCGATCGCCGACGCCTACCTCGACTTCGACGTGCGCGCTCTCTCGGGCACGACGTGCTGGTTCCCCAACCTCTTCGACCGGGTGCTCCGAGCCGCGCGCCGTCGCGGGATGAAGGCCGACACGGTGCAGGACGTGTGGCCCAACCTCCGCGCGCTCTTCGGCGGCGGCGTACACGCGGAGCCCTACCGCGGCGTCATCGCCGAGCGCATGGGCCGGCCCATCGCCCTCATGGACAACTACAACGCCACCGAGGGCGGGATCTTCGCGGTCACCGACGACCTCGAGCGGCCGAGCCTTCGGATGATCCCCGACCGCGGGGTGTACTTCGAGTTCGTCGCGCGCGAGGAGCACGGGCGCCCCGACGCGCGGAGGGTGTCGCTCTGGGAGGTCGAGCGGGGGGTGGAGTACTCCGTCGTGGTCACCACCTGCTCGGGCCTCTACGCCTACGCCATCGGGGACTTCGTCCGCTTCACGGACCTCTTCCCCCACCGCCTGGAGTTCACCGGGCGGGCGAGCGGGGTGCTGTCCGTGACGCAGGAGCTCGTGACCTTCCTCGAGGTCGAGCGGGCCGTGGCGCACGCCGTCGCCGAGACGCGCAGCGCGACGGTGGAGTTCGCCTGCGGTGCGGACGTCGGCGTGGAGGGGACCTCCCGCGGGCGCTACGCGCTCTTCGTGGAGTTCGAGCGCGCGCCGGGCGAGCTCGCGCGCTTCGCGGCAGCCTTCGACGCCGAGCTCCAGCGGCAGAACCGGGTGTACCGCGAGCACCGCGCGGCCGACGTGGCGATCGTGGCGCCCGAGGTGGTGGCGCTGCCGCGCGGGGCGACCCGGCGGTTCATGGAGCGCATCGGGCGGGACGGCCCGCAGCAGAAGTTTCCGCACATCGTGGACGACGAGAAGCGCGACGTACTGCGCGCCCTGGCCGCCCCAACGCACTGAGAGAAGAGCAGGGACCAACGACAATGGGCAATCGGGTCGGAGTCTTGTTGATCGGCGCCGCGGGCGCCGTGGCATCGACGGTCATCGCGGGCGTCGCGCTGATGCGCCGGGGCGCCCCCCGCTTCGGGATGATCACCGAGGGGCCGCTCGGGGCCGCGGTGGGCGCCTGCGCGCTCGAAGACATGGTCTTCGGCGGCTGGGACCTCAAGGGCGGAGACCTCTACGAGGCCGCGCTCACCCACGCCGTAGTGCCGCGCGACCAGCTCGGCGCCATCGAGTCCGAGCTGCGCTCGATGCGCCCGTGGCCGGGCGTGTCGTCGTCGGCCTTCCTCGCCAACAACGTGGGCGACCACGTGGTGCCGGCGAAGTCGTTCCGCGACGAGCTGCGCATCATGCGCGAGCAGGTGACGGCCTTCCAGCGCGAGCGCGACGTGCAGCGCGTGGTGATGGTCAACCTGACCTCGACCGAGCGGTACATCGACGTGGCGGAGGTGCACCGCACCGTCGAGGCCTTTGAGGCGGGCCTCGACGCCGACGACGCGCGCATCAGCCCCGCGATGAAGTACCTCTACCTCGCGATCACCATGGGCATCCCCCACGCGAACTTCACCCCGAGCCGCTCGAACGTCCCGGCGCTGGAGGCCCTCGCGGAGAAGCGGGGAGTGCCCATCGCGGGCGAGGACGGCAAGACCGGCCAGACCTTCCTCAAGACCGTGCTCGCGCCCGCCTTCGTGGTGCGCGACCTGCGCGTCGACGGCTGGTACTCGACCAACATCCTCGGCAACAACGACGGCAAGGTGCTCGACGACCCGGGCTCCAACAAGACCAAGGTCACGAGCAAGAAGAGCGTGCTCGACGAGATCCTCGGCTACCCGGTGGGCGACCACCAGGTGCACATCCACTACTACCGCCCGCGCGGCGACCAGAAGGAGGCGTGGGACAACATCGACCTCCTCGGCTTCCTCGGCGAGCCGATGCAGCTCAAGGTCAACTTCCTCTGCAAGGACTCCATCCTCGCCGCGCCGCTCGTGCTCGACCTCGTGCGCCTCCTCGACGCCGCGCAGCGCGCCGGGGAGAAAGGGGTCCAGCAGCCTCTCTCGCTCTTCTTCAAGTCGCCCTACCGCGTCGACGGCGAGCCCCCGGTGCACGACCTCTTCGCGCAGAACGCGATGCTCCACGAGTGGGTCGCGCGCGTGTCGCCCGGTCTGCGCGTCGCGCCCGCCGCCTGAGGAGATACGCCGGATGAGCGCCCCCATCGCCCTCCTCGGCCGCGCGCCCGCGGTCGACAACGCGCAGCACGTCCGCTGGCCCGTCCTCGACGCCGACGACCGCGCCGCGGTGATGGGCGTGCTCGACCGGGGGGTGCTCTCCGGTCCCTTCGCGCCGGAGGTGCGCGGCCTCGAGCGTGAGTTCGCCCGGTACATCGGCACCCGCGGCGCGCTCGCCACCAACAGCGGGACCGCCGCGCTGCACCTCGCGCTCGCGGCCGTCGGGGTCGGCGCGGGCGACGAGGTGATCACCAGCGCCTACTCCTTCGTGGCCACCGCGCAGTCGGTGCTGCACCAGCAGGCGATCCCGGTGTTCGTCGACATCGAGCCGCGCACCTGCGGCATCGACCCGGCGCGCATCGAGGCCGCCATCACCCCGCGCACCCGGGCGCTGCTGCCGGTGCACATCCACGGCGTGCCGTGCGAGGTCGACGCCGTCGTCGAGATCGCCCGCCGCCGCGGCCTCGCGGTCATCGAGGACGCCGCGCAGGCCCACGGGGCGACCCTGCGCGGGCGTCGCGTGGGGACCTTCGGCGACGGGGCGGCGTTCAGCCTCCAGTCGAGCAAGAGCCTGGCCTGCGGCGAGGGGGGCGTGTTCGTGAGCGACGACGAGGCGACGCTCGACCGGGCCAACCGCGTGCGGATGTTCGGCGAGGACGTGCGCGCCATGGAGGACGTCCCCTGGCGGGCCGAGCGCCCGCTCGACGCGTCGCGGGCCTACGACAGCGCCGTCGTGGGGTGGATGTACCGGACCAACGAGATGTCCGCCGCGCTCGCCCGCTCGCAGCTCCGCAAGCTCGACCTCTGGAACGCCCGCGCCCAATCCAACGCCCGCCGCCTCTCCGCCTCTCTCTCGGCGCTCCCCGGCGTAACGCCGATGGAGGTCCCGGACGACCGCACGGCGACGGTGCACAAGTATCGCGTGCGCCTCGACGGGCGCGCGGCAGGCGTCGACGCCCCGCCGCGCCGGGTACGCGACGCCGTGCTCGCGGCCCTGCGCGCCGAGGGGCTCGAGGCGGTGCTCTGGCAGACGCAGCCCGTGCCCGGCCAGCGGCTCTTCCGCGAGCGCGTCGGCGCCCCGTGGGACCGCGCCGTCGGCGTCGACTACGACCTCGCGCAGTACCCGGAGACGACGCGCCTCCTCGACGGCTCGCTGGTGCTCTTCTCGCAGAGCTGCCCCATCGCCGCGCAGCCCCCCGACCTCGTCGACGCCTACGCCGAGGCCTTCGCGCGGGTGTGGTCTCACCTCGACGAGGTCGTGGCCGCCGGATGACCCGCGGTGCCGTCATCGGGCGCGCCCTCGCGGCGGTGGCGGCCGTCGGCCTGCTCGTCGCGGTCGTGCGCGCCGTCGGCGTCGGGGCCACGCTCCCGTCGCTCGCGCGCCTCGCCCCGTGGATGCCGCTGCTGGGCGCGCTGGAGGCCGGCGTGGTGGCGCTCGACGCGCTCGCGCTCGCGGCGCTCTACCGCGCGGCTGGTCGCGCGGCCCCGGCGCGGCCCTTCTGGCGCGCGGCGTTCCTAGGCAACGTGGTCTCGGCGGGGTTGCCCCTAGGGCGCCTGCTCGCCGAGGGGTGGAAGGCCGTCCGCCTCGCGCCCCGGGTGGGCGGCCCCGTCGCAGCCGCGGGCGCGGTCGGATCGCAGGCCGCGGTGCTGCTGGGCAACGCCGCCATCGCGCTGCTCGCCCTCGTCGGCGTGGCGCTGCGCTGCGGCGCGACCTGGCCCACGCTCGCCGTCGGAGCCTTCGCCCTCGTGATGTCCGCGGCCGGCCTCGCCGTCGCGCTGGCCGGCCGCGGGCGCCGCGGCCGCGGGCGCGGTGCGCGCGTCGGGGTCGCGCCGGCGCAGGGCCCCGCCTTCGACGACGCCTTCGCCGCCGCGTGGCCCGCCCTCGGGCGCGCTGCCGCGTGGGAGACCGGTGCTCGCCTGCTGCAGCTCGCGCAGGTGGCGGCGCTGCTCCGCGCGCTCGGCGGCCGCGCCGGGGCCGTCGACGCGCTCGCCGCGCACGGCCTCCTGCTGACGGGCGCCGCGCTCGGCGACGCCCTCCCGGGGCAACTGGGCGCCACGGACGCCCTCCTCGCGCTCTCCGCCGCGCGCCTCGACCTCGCGGCCCCCGACGCGCTCGCGCTCACCCTCGGCCTGCACGGCGCTCAGCTCGGGCTCGCGCTCCTCGGCGGCGCCGCCGCGCTGGCCCTCCCCGACGACCCCGCCCCTCACGAAGGACCTGCATGATCGGACGGCTCCTGGAGACGGCGGCGGAGGTGGCGAGGCTCGCCGGCGAGATTCAGCGCCGGGCGCGCGCCGAGGGCTTCGAGGTCGCGGCGAAGGGCGACGCGGACGTCGTCACGGCGGTCGACGGCGCCTGCGAGCGGGCCATCGTCGACGCGCTGCGGGGGCGCTTCCCCGACCACGGCATCGTCGCCGAGGAAGGCACCACGCTCGACCCCGAGGCGGGCTACGTCTGGATCATCGACCCCCTCGACGGCACCAAGAACTTCGCCCACGGATCGCCCCGCTGTGGCGTCTCGGTGGCCGTCTCCCACCGCGGCGAGGTCGTCGCCGGGGCGGTGTACGCGCCCTTCACCGACGAGCTCTTCACCGCCGCGGCCGGGCTCGGGGCGCGCTGCAACGACAGGCCGATCCGCGTGTCGACGGTGGGCGACCTGCGCGGCGCGATGGTGGCGAGCGCGCTCACCTACGCCGGCCGCGACGCCGACACGGCGCAGCTCGCGCGGCTGACCCGGGTGTTCCGCGAGGTGCAGGCGCTGCGGTCGCTCGGGTGCGCGGCGCTCGACCTCGCGGACGTCGCGCGCGGCCGGCTCGACGCGTACTTCGAGCCGGGTCTGAAGCCCTGGGACACGGCCGCGGGCGCGCTGCTCGTGCGCGAGGCCGGCGGCGCCGTCGCGCGCTTCGACGGCGGCGAGCACCACCCCGACGCGCCCGACCTGCTGGCCACCAACGGCCCGCTGCACGCGACGCTCGGCGCCCTCATGCGCGGAGGGTCCGGCGCGTGAGCGACGCCTGGGCGGCCTATGCGCGCTTCGTGCTGTGGGTCACCGCCGCGCCGCGCCGCGCCGCGCTCCTGCTGCTTCTCGCGCTGGTGGCGCCGGTGGGCCTCTGCGTCCGCTACTTCACCCAGGTACACGCCGGGATGCAGGACCTCCTCCCCGACGACTCCGCGACGGTGCGCGCGATCACGGCGCTGCACGCCCGCTTCGGCGGCGGCGCCGCCGGGCTCATCGTGCTGGTGCGCTCGCCCGACCCGGCCGAGAACCGCCGCTTCGTGCGCGCCCTGGGCGAGGGCATCGCCGCCCGCCGGCTGCCCCTCGTGCGGGCGGTGCAGTACGACGTCTCGGCCGAGCGCACCTGGATCCGCGCCCACGCGCCGCTGCTCATCCCGCGCGATCGCTTCGACCACGTGTTGGCCGAGGCCCGCGCCGCGATCGACCAGGCCGAGCGCGAGGCCAACCCGATGTTCATCGCCCTCGACGACGAGGAGGGCACCCCGGAGCAGCGCCTCCGCCGCCTGCGCGACGAGGCCGACCGCGAGGCCGCCGCGGCCGACCGCTTTCCCAGCGGGTTCATCGCCTCTCGCGACGGGCGCACGGCCCTGCTGCGCGTGACCATGGCCGCCTCCGACACCGAGGTCGAGCCCGCCGCGGCCCTCGACGCCATGGTGCGCGCCGAGGTCGCGCGCCTGCGCCCCGGGTACCGCCGAAACCTCCTCGTCGCCTACAACGGCGAGGTCGCCAACCTGCTCGAGGAGCACGCCGCGATCCTCTCCGACGTGGGCCTCTCGTCGGTGCTGGTGACCCTGCTCGTGGGCCTCCTGATCGTCGGCTACTACCGCTCGGCGCGCGCGCTGCTGGCCGTGCTCACGGGTGTCGTCCCCGGCGTCATCGCCACCTTCGCCATCGCCCGCCTCACGGGCAGCACGCTCAACTCCAACTCCGCCTTCCTCGGCTCGATCATCATCGGCAACGGGATCAACTACCCGCTGCTCCTCCTCGCCTACTACCGCGCGCAGCCCGCCGACCTCGACCGCGCCACCGCCGTCGTGCGCGCCGCGCGGCAGAGCCTCCCCGGGGTCTCAGCCGCCGCCGCGACCGCCTCCGCGGCGTACCTGGGGCTGACCTTCACGAGCTTCCGCGGGTTCTCGCAGTTCGGCACCACGGGCGGCGTCGGGATGCTCACCGTCGCGCTCGTGACCTACCTCGCCACGCCCGTGGGCATCGCCCTCTTCGACCCGCCGCGCCGCCCCGCCGGGAGCACCCGCGTGCAGGACGCCGTGCGCCGTTGGTACGCAGACCTCCCGCGGGCCCGCGCGGTCTCCGTCGCGGTGCTCCTCGCGCTCGTCGCGGTGGGCGGCGTCGGCCTGCGCCGCGGGCTCCGAGAGGGCTACTGGGACGCCGACCTGCGCGACCTCCGCAACACCGAGTCCGTGCGCTCCGGCGCCGCCTCGTGGGACCGCACCGTCTCCGCCATCTTCGGCACCTGGCTCACGCCCGTGGTGGCCCTCGCCCCCTCCCCCGGGTCCCGCGAGGGCGTCGTCGCGGCGCTTCATGGCGCCCTCGTCGCCGGCCCGCGCCCGATGGCCGAGCGAGTCGAGACCGTCGACCGCTACGCCCCGCCGGCCGACGACCAGCGTGCCCGCATCGAGGCCCTGGACGCGCTGCGCCGCCGCGTCGACGCCCTCCCCCAGGAGCGCGTCCCCGCCGACGCGCGCGCCTTCCTCGACGAGTGGCTGCCGCGCGCGGGCGTCGCCCCCATCGACCCGGCGACCGTTCCCGAGGCGCTGCGTGGCCCCTTCGCCGAGCGCGACGGCCGCACCGACCGCACGGTGCTGGTCTTCCCCTCGCTGGCGATCGACTTCGACGACGTGCGCAACGTGGTGCGCTTCGCCGAGCGCGTGAACGCGGCGCCGGTCCCGCCGGGGTCGGTCGTGGGCGGGGCCTTCCTGGTGATGGCGGAGATCATGCGGGTGCTCCAGCGCGACGCGGCGCGGGTCATCGGCATGGTGTGCCTGCTCGTGACGCTCGCGCTGGTGCCGATCTTCGGCCGCCGCCCGCTCCGCATCGCCGGCACGGTGCTGCTCGTCACGGGCGTCGCGGTGGGCTCGCAGCTCGCGATGCTCGCGCTCGGCGTGCGGCTGAACATGCTGAACTTCGCGGCCCTCCCGATCACCATGGGCGTCGGGGCGGACTACCTCGTGAACCTGCTCGGCGCGGGCGACGCGCTCCGAGTCGACGCCCGAGAGGCCTCCGCGCGGATGGGCGGCGCGATCCTACTGTGCTCGCTCACCACCATCGTGGGCTACGTGACGCTGCTGCTGGCTAGCTCCGGCGCGCTCCGCAGCTTCGGGCAGGCGGCGGTGCTCGGGGAGGTCGTCGCCGTGACGATCGTGCTCGGCGTGTACCCCGCGCTCGCGCCGTCGCGGACCACCATGGAGGAGCCGGCGTGACCCCGATGACCTTTGAAGAGCGGCGCGCGGCGCTGGCGCTGTTGGAGGCGATGATCCCGGGCGGCGACGGGGTACCGGGCGGCGACGAGGCGACGCTGCGGCGCGCCGAGGAGGTCGTCGACGAGCTCTCGCCCGCGCTGGTCGGCGGCTGGCGCGCGGCGCTGCGGGCGCTTTCGGCGGCGGCCGTCGCCTCGACGGGGCGGCCCTTCCACGCGCTCGACGCCGACGCCCAGGAGGCCACCCTCGACCGCTGGTCGAAGGACCCGCTGCTCCGCGGCCCGTACGGGGTTCTGCTGCTCTTCTTCAAGCTGGTGCACTTCGACCGCCCGGTCGTGTACGCGCGCCTCGGCGGTGCGTTGAAGGTGATGCCCGCCCTCGACGAGCCCCGCTGGCTGCGGCAGCTGCGGCGCGGCGAAGACATCGCCGCGGAGGAGGTCGTCGCCTGCGACGTCGTGGTCGTCGGGACCGGCGCGGGCGGCGCGGTCGTCGGCCACGCCCTCGCGGCGAAGGGCTACGCGGTGGCCTTCGTCGAGGAGGGCGACCTGCACCGCCGCGACGCCTTCGACGGCAGCGCGGTCCGCGCGCACCAGCGCTTCTACCGGGGCGCCGTCGCGGTGGGCAACGCGCCGATGCCGGTGTTCATGGGCCGCATGGTGGGCGGCTCAACGGCGATCAACGGCGGGACCTGCTTCCGCACGCCGCCGTGGGTGCTCGACCGGTGGTGCGACGCGCTCGGCACCGACGACTTCGCGCCGTCGTCGATGGCCCGGTGGTTCGACCGGGTGGAGTCCTTCCTGGGCGTGGCGCCCACCGAGGAGCGCTACCTCGGGCCGCTCGGCGGCGTGTTCGACCGCGGGTGCAAGGCACTCGGCTGGAGCCACCACCGCATCCGCCGCAACGCTCCGGGCTGCCAGGCGTCGGGCTTCTGCGACTTCGGCTGCCGCAGCGACGCCCGGCGTAGCACCAACGTGTCGTACGTCCCCGCGGCCCTCGAGCACTCGGCGGCCCTCTTCACGGGCCTGCGGGCCGAGCGGGTGAGGGTCGAGGGCGGCCGCGCGACGGGCCTCGACGCAGCGACGCGCGCGGGCGTGCGGGTGCGCTTCCAGGCGCGCGCGGTGATCCTCGCGGGGGGCGCGCTGCCGACGGCGACCTTCCTCCAGAAGCAGGGGATCTGCGATACGAGCGGGCAGGTCGGGCGCAACCTGTCGCTGCACCCGAGCGGGGGGATGTCGGCCCTCTTCGACGAGCCCATCCGCGGCGCCGACCACGTGCCCCAGGGCTTCGCGGTGGATCACTTCCTCCGCGAGGGCTTCCTCATCCTGGGCGCCCAGTCGGACCGCAACGTCGCGCCGATGACCCTGCCCCTCGCGGGCCGCCGACTCACCGCGGCCGTGACGAAGCTCGACCACATCGCGACCGTGGGCACGCTCGTCGCCGACGACCGCGCCGACGCCGTGGTGCGCTACGAGCGCGACGGCAACGTGCTGGTCACGAAGCACGTCAACGCGCGCGACGCGGCGCGGGTCCACGCGGCGATGGTGCGGGCGGGGGAGATGTTCCTGGCAGCGGGTGCGCGGCGGCTGTACCCGGTGGTGACGTCGTCGCCGGTGCTGGAGCCGGGCGACTTCCACCGCTTCCGGCAGACGGTGCCCGCGGCTGGTGACCTTCCGCTGCTCAGCTACCACCCGCTCGGCACCTGCCGCATGGGCCGCGATCCGAGGACCTCGGTGGTCGACCTCGACCACCAGGCCCACGACCTGCGGCGCCTCTTCATCGTCGATGGGAGCACCATCGCAGGTCCACTCGGCGTGAACCCACAGCTCACGATCATGGCCGTGGCGACCCGGGCCGCCGAGCGCATCGCCGACGTGTTGAGCTGACATCCCCCACGATCGCCCACGATGGCCGGGACCCTCAGCGCGTGTCCGGCACGGTGGAGCCTGCGGGCACCGCTCCTACCACACCGCTCGGATCGGTTCCGGTCGACGCGCGCCACTCCGCCTCGGTGCGTTCTTCCCACATTTCGTGAAGGTCGCAGGCCGCCTCGGTACAACCGTGGCCGACGATTGCGGACTCCCGGAGCCGCTCGTCGACGCACCTGCGCCTCGAGCAGGGTGAGCAAGACCCCCCGAAGGATGGATCGTATCGATGACCGACAGCGCGACGACGGAGAGGCTCGAGGCGGACGGCGCGCCCGCGCCCGCAAGCAAGGTTCCCCTGGTCACCGCGCTCTTCTGGGTGATGAAGATCGCGGCGACCACCCTGGGCGAGACGGCGGGCGACCTCCTCTCGATGACCCTGAAGGTGGGCTACGCGCTCAGCTCGCTGATCCTCATCAGCGCATTCCTGGTGACCGTCGTAGCCCAGCTGAGGGCGCGGAAATATTACCCGGCACTGTATTGGAGCGTGATCCTCTCGACCAGCACCGCGGGCACCACGATGTCCGACTACATGGACCGCACGCTGGGCCTCGGCTACGCCCGCGGGAGCCTCCTGCTGGTCACCATCCTGGCCGCCATCTTCGCGCTCTGGCGCTACAGCGGCCACTCGTTCTCTGTGCAGAACATCCGCTCGTTCCGGGTAGAGCTGCTCTACTGGACGGCGATCCTCTTCTCCAACACGCTGGGCACGGCGCTGGGGGACTTCCTCGCCGACGACTCGGGCCTCGGCTTCGCCGGAGGCGCGCTGCTCATCGGGTCGCTGTTGCTGGCGATCGTGCTCGCGAGCCGCTTCACGCGCCTCCCCAAGACGCTGCTCTTCTGGGTCGCGTTCGTGCTCACGCGCCCCTTCGGCGCCACGATGGGCGACGTGCTGACCAAGACCCCGGCGCGGGGCGGCCTGGGCCTTGGCACCGTCGGCTCGTCGGCCGTCCTCGGCGCCGTCCTGCTCGCGCTGGTCCTCTTCGTGACCCTGCACAGGCCCGCCAGCGCGACCGCCAGGTCGGTGGGGACGCCATGAGGCCGCCCGCCCCGTGGCCTGTCGTTTCTGCCGTACGAGCGGGCGTCACGTCGACCCTCGCGCGGCGCTGGGGGGCCGCAGGGAGCGCGCACCCTCTCCAACCTGATGGGCTCATTTCCTGTGAAGCTCTGTCGCCGCGAGCGGGCAAGCACCTCCGGTCGACGCCCGTCGCCAACGTGCGTGGCACCGCGACCCCCTTCTTCCTCCCACCTTCGCAAACGAGAGACCGACGGATGAGCAACACCAGGACCTGGACGCTCGCGGCCCTTCTGGCCAGCGGCGCGATGACGGCTTGTAGCAGCGCGGGCAACACCAGCACCGGCGACGCGGGCCCCGCGGCCGACCTCGGCAGCCCGACGGACACCCCGCGGGCGACCGACGCGCCCCGCACCGACGCGACCAGCGACCGCCCGGTGAGCACCGCGGACCCGTGCACCGGCGTGCGGGACCTCAGCGCGATGACCCCCGGCGCCGACGGCGCGATCCACGTGACGGGCGACAACAGCGCGGCCCCGGGCGTCAGCCTCGGAACGCTCCCCATGAGCTGCGTCTCCGGCGGTTCCAAGGGCGCGGTGCTGGTGTTCCAGTACACCATGCGCACCTCGGCGCTCTTGAGGGTGAGCACGGACAACCCCGGCACCGACGACGCCCTCGACTCGGTGGTCGCGGTGCTCCCGACCTGCTCCCGCACCGCGGCCTCGCTCGCCTGCAACGACGACGTGGGCAGCGGCAACACGCTCTCCACCGCCACCACGGCGGCCAGCGTCGCCGCCGGCACGCACGTCTTCGTGGTCGTCGGCGGCTTCGGGATGGACGCCGCCTCGGGCTCCACGGGCGCCTTCGAGCTCACGGTGCGGGAGATCACCCCGCTGGCCTCGGGCCGGGCCTGCACCGACGCCGACGTCTGCGTCACGGGCAACCACTGCCTCGCCTCGCCCATGACCCCGACCTCGCGCGTCTGCGTCCCCGACGGGACCGCCGGCGGCGCCTGCAACACCGGCGCGACCTGCAACGCGGGCCTCGCCTGCGCGGGCAACGGCGTCTGCCGCGCGCCCCTCGCGGCCAACGCGGTGTGCATGGCCACCGACGCCTGCGCGGCGGGCTCGCACTGCGTCGCGGTCAACCCCGACGGATCGCTTCGCCGCTGCCTCGCCGACGGCGCCGCGGGCGCGGCCTGCCGCGTGACGGGCGCGGCCTGTGACGCGGGGCTCACCTGCTCGGCCACCATGCCCACGGCCACGGCGCCCGGCGTCTGCCGCGCGGCCGTCGCGGTCGGCGCGGCGTGCGACACGGCGCACTCCTGCCCGGCCGCCGCGCACTGCCTCTCCGTCGCGTCCGACCCGACCATGACCACCTGCCAGGCCGACGGCGCCGTCGGCACCCTCTGCCGCAGGGCCGCTCCCTTCTGCGACGCCGGGCTCACCTGCTCCGCGGACGATCCGACCATGCAGACGGGCATCTGCCAGACCGTGGTGATGGGCACCGGCGCGTGCGACCTGACGGGCCGCACCTCGACCTGCGCGGGCGACAACGAGTGCGCCCCCAACGCGACCTTCACCGCGGGCGCCTGCGCCGCCCCGGGCACCGCCGCCAGCGTCTCCTGCCGCGCCACCGGCGCCGCCTGCGACGCGGGCCTCGCGTGCTCCCAGATGACCCCGACGATGAGCAACCCGGGCGTGTGCCAGCGCGCCGTCGCCGCGGGCGCCGCGTGCGACTACCGGTACGGCGCGACCGCCTGCATGGGCGGCAGCGTGTGCGCCCCGTCGAGCGCCACCGCGGGCACCTGCGTCGCGACGCGCCCCGAGGCCGAGCCCAACAACACTCCCGCCGCGCCGCAGGCGGCGGTGTCGGCGAGCACGGTGTTCCAGGCGGCGATCACGCCCGCGACGGACGCCGACTGCTTCAGCGTCACGGTGCCCGCCAACGCGTCGCTCTACCTCGAGGTCGGCGACGGCCACGACGGCTGCCCCGCGATGGCCGACAGCATCCTCACGCTCTACACGGCCGCGGGGGTCCAGCTCGCGAGCGACGACGACGGCGGCGCGGGCCTCTGCTCGCTGCTCGACGGCGTGCGCTCCGGCCCCGCCCACCGCCTCGCCGCCGGGACCTACGTCGCCTGCGTCAACGCCTACGGCGGCGCCCGCGGCCCCGCGGCCATCGCGCAGTACTACGTCTCCGTCGGCATCGTCCTCGCCCCGTAGCGCCCCCTCCGGGCGACATCGACCGCACACTGGTCCCGAGGCGCCGTCTCGTACGAGGATTTCGTCGAAGCGTGCAACTCGTGAGGGACGGGCCGCGCGATCTGCGTCGGAGGGTTCACGCGAGCATCGCGTCGGCGACGCCGGTTCTGCGATTCACGACCTTGGAATCACCTCGCCCGAGGTGGTCACAACACAGCGGAAACCGTTGAGCTTCCACCCACGAGCTGCGCAACCAGCGTCACGCGACGCTCGGCAGGTCGCGAGGAATCCTGAGCAGATCCTCGAGTACGGGCGGCAGGCCATGGATTCGTAGACGGCACCCGTCGTGGAGTGACCGTTGGTTGCGGGCGAACCGGACTTGCCATGTCTGCCGTCGATGAGCGCGTTCGTCGCGGGTCTGGAAGGGCGTCGCGGGGCGAGGCAGGACGAGCCTGGAGGGCCCGACATCCACGTGCTGGCCACGCAGTTGATCGCGCAACGTCTGGCGTGCCTGGCTCGCCGGCAGGTCGACCCACCATACGGCACGCGATCGCAGCGGCGGCACCTTCGAGGTGGGCGAGGGCACGGTGCGGGGCATGAGCGCGGGGCGAGTCGTCGAGGGGGACGACGGTCGCTTCGGTCGGACGCCGGACGGGGTCGCAGTTCGCCCGGCGGACAACGGCTCGATCACACTCACGCGGCGACCTCGATCGGTCCGCGTCGCTCGCCCACGGCATTGTGACGACAACGCGCAGACGCCGCAGTCGGCGGCCGAGGCCCGGTAGATCACGCGCAGCTGGCAGCGTTCGTGTCGCGTCTCTCTCCGCCGAAGAAGCTTGTCCGCTGGGCGGCGCAGGTGCCCTTCCTCCGTCCAGACGAAGTCGCTTCCTCCGAAGCGGCCGGTCGATCGTCCCGTGGCCGGTGCGACGCATCCGCGCGCGACGACGGAGGAGGGCTCGTCGACCGACGGGGTCTCGTCCATCACCGCGATCTCGATCGCCGAGGTCTCGGCGACCGCCGGGGTCTCGACGGTCGCGGGGACCGCAGGCGGCTCTGGCGTCTGGGGCGCTGCGGATGCCCAGCGCGTGTACCGCACGGGCGTCGACATCAACCGAACGCCCAGCCGCAGCCGCAGGTTCCAGGCGAGCTGGCCGACCAGGGTCCACAACGACTGCCCCGCGGGGCTCCAGCTCACGGTCCGATCGAGGTCGCGCTCGCGGTCCTCCTGGGCCAGCGTCGCCTCGAAGCCGCCACGAGCGAAGTAGAGGCTCAACACGTCCTCGATCGACCAGCCGCTGGCGCTCCGATCGGTCACGAAGAGCTCGAAGACGTGGTCGCCCACGCGCTTGCCCACGCGCGGCTTGCCGGGTTCGATCGCCGGTCGTCGCGTGATGATCAACCGCGTCACGACGGCATCGGCCGGGTCCTTGGCGGCCACCCACGGCAGGTCCAGCACCTGCCACGCGTCGCGCCGCACCGGGGAGTCGGGCGCGGCGTAGATGGCGTGAGGGGCCTGGGCGATCACCGCCTGCACGACCGTGCGGTGAAAGAGCCGGTATTCCGCGCAGCGCATCAGGTACCCCAGGCCGTGGCGGGTGATCGCCGCGGCGATGCGCGCGTACCCGTAGAGCCCGTCGAGGCGCAGCAGGCCCTGCGTCACCATCAGTCCCCGCGCGAGCAGGTAGCGCACGACGGCGAGGCAGGCGTCCTCGATCTGGGCGTACGGATGCCCGTTGCCCGGCGCGCTCCAGCATCCCAGCCACTCCTGCGTGTGAGCCTGTTGGAGCGTCGTGCGCGTGCGCGTCACGTCCCCGCGCCCGGAGCCGCCGTCGTAGCCGCGCGCGCAGAGGTCTCGGGCGCGACGTCGGGGCGGCGGACGGGTCGCGTCGTCGGCGAGCTCGCGCTGACGCGCGCCGTGGTAGGTGCCGTCGTCGTCGAAGACGAGGGTGCGTCGACCGTCGCGATCGAAGAGGCCGCCGGCCTGGTCGGCGGGGACGCCCGCGTCGATCAGGTCGTCGAGCAGCAACGCCCCGAAGGCGCGGACGTGGTGCGGTCGGGCGGCTTCGAGGAAGCGCGAGAGCGCCGCGCGCGAGGGGAGTGTCGCGCGCTCCCAGACCGCGGCGAGCGTCGAGGCGATGGGGGAAGGTGGGCGAACAGCGCCTTGAGATGAGGCGCGTCGGAGACGGCGAAGGTGAGCAGAACCAGGAGGTAGTCGGCGGCGACATACCGACGACGTGCTGCCCTCGCTCGCCGAGGCGATGGACCACCGCGCCACCGACCCCGCGCTCGCGCCGTACACGAACGACGCCGAGCTCGCTTCGCTCCAGGCCCGCCTCGCGGCCTGGGACCGCAGGATGAGCCGCGCCTCCGCCGAGGCCGTGGTCTACGAGGCCTTCCAGCACTTCTACGCGCGGCAGGTACTGGCCGACGACCTCGACGTGATGTTCGACGCGATCCTGTCGCGCGAGCCGGTCTACATCATGAAGCTCCTGGCGATGGTGGTGAGCGGGCGCGCGCCGATGGCGACGCGGTACGTGCAACAGGGGCGCGACGTGCTGGCGCTCCGGGCGCTCGCGCAGACCCGCGCGTGGCTCATCGCCCGCTTCGGCGGCGTCGAGGCCTCGCGGTACACGTGGGGGGCCTTCCACACGACGCGGCCGGTGCCGCTCTTCGCGATGGAGGGTCCCTTCGCGGTGGCCCCCGAGGCGGCCGACGGGTCCATCGGCACGGTCAACGTCTCGCAGGCCCAGTTCTTCGACAGCACCGCGACGCGCATGACGATGGAGTCGCACGCGGCGCCCGCCTACCGGATGGTGATGAGCTTCGGCGAGGACGGCACCCTCGCGGCGACGCTGAACTTCCCGCGCGGCAACTCCGGCGACCCGACCGCGCCGGACTGGTCCAACGCGCAGGCCGACTGGTCGAGCGGGACCTACCAGCCGCTCGCCTTCGAGCGGGCCGCGGTCGACGCGGCGATGCGCTTGCGGTCGACCCTCGCGCCGTAGCGCTACGCCTTGCGCCAGAGGTCGCGGTGGTCGTCGATGTAGCGCTGGAGCGTGAGCGCCGGCCGCCCCAGCAGGCGGGGCAGCGTGTCGTCGACCCGCGCGGCGAGCCCGAGGCGGGCGACCACGTTGATGAGGAGCTGCACGTTGACGAAGGCGGACGGCAGGCCCTCGGCGACGAGGTCGCGGCGGTAGGCGAGCAGGCCGACCGGCTGGTAGGTGATGGCGCGCCAGAGCGCGGCGGACAGCATCGCGGCGACGCGGTGGTAGTCGAGCGCTTCGGGACGGGTGAGGGTGTACGCCTGCGCGCGGTGGGCGGCGGGCTCGGCGAGCACCCGCGCGGCGACGGCGGCGATGTCGCGCGCGTCGATGAAGCTGGTGCGGCCGAGGCCGGAGCCGAGGCGGAGCCGGTCGCGGTCGCGGATGTCGGCGCGGTAGGCGCCGCCGAGGTTCTGCGAGAAGAACGAGGGACGCAGGAAGGTCCAGCCGAGGGACGAGGCGCGGAGGTCCTGCTCGACGCGCCAGTGGGGCATCGCGGGGTTGACGCCCATGAGCGACAGCAGCGCGACGTGCGCGACCCCGGCGGCCTCCATCGCGCGGATGAAGGGCCGGAGGTGGCGGCGGGTGTCGCTGATCTGCGGCGGCCGCATGAGGAAGACGCGGCCGACGCCCGCGAGCGCCGGCGCGAACGTGGCGGGGTCCTCGAAGTCGAGGCGGCGGGCGTCCGGCTGCGGCCGCGTCGCGGTGGCGACGACGGGCACGCCCGCGGCGCGCAGCAGCGAGACGAGCGGTGCGCCGACGTTGCCGCTGGCGCCGGTGACGAGGATGGTTCGGGGGTCGGTCGTGGGGTGTCCGGCGAGGTCGGGAGGCCGCCGTGGTGGCGGCCCGCTCGCCGGACGTATCGCACGACGCCGCGGGGCGCGTGTTCACTTCCGGAGTGAACCGCGGATCGGGGCGGAGTCGCCTCGCCCGGCGGGGCAACATGGGCGCCGTGTACCTCGTCGAGCGGCTCAGCACGGGGCGCGCACTCCGGGCTCGAGCCCGAGACCTACGCCAGGGTCACGGTCGTCAACGCCACCAACAACTGAACCTCGCCCGGCCCCTCAGCGGAAGAGTCGCAGAAGCGTTCCGAGGGCGCAGACGGCCGCGACCACCGGGAGCGCGGTGAGCCGCCACGACAGCGCCGGGCTCGCCGGAACCCACGCCACCACGACGCTGTCCAGGGCGTTGTCGCGGTAGCCCTGCCCCCCGACGTTGCGCACCACCGCGACCCACCGTGGCACCCGGCCCAGCGCGAGGCGGGGCGCGCCCGCGATGTCGTCGGCGCGCCCCGAGTCGTCGACCCCGAGGCCCGGCAGCGCCCCGGCCGCGGCCTCCTGGAGGAGCCGACGCGCTCGATGGTCCAGAGGGCGGCCGCGAGGATCAGCGTGAAGGCCCCGATGGCGCCGTCGAGGGCGAAGACCGCGTGGGCGAGCGGGAGGTGACGGCACGACGAACGGAAGCTGTCCGTGGCGCACTCGTGGGCGTCCGGCATGCCCACGGGCGCGATCAGGGCGAGCACGGCGGCGACGCAGGCGAGCGTGGTCCAGGCGTCGAGGGCGCGCTCGACGGTCGGCTCGCGGCGCCTGCGGTCGAGCGCGAGGGAGAGGGGCACGGCGACGGTCGAGGCCATCAGCCCACAGACGAAGCCCCAGACCGCGACGACGACGAGGCCGCCGGGGGAGAGCACGCCGGCGTCGTGCTCGAGGACCGTGTACGTGACGGCGCCCATCACCGCCGTCGCGATCACGACGCGCCAGATGGCCTGAGCGGTGCCCAGCGCCGAGCGCCGCGGGAGCAGCGCCACCCAGGCGATCACCGCGACGTTGGCGCTCGCGAGCCACGGCACCAGCTGCCACCCCTCGCGCCAGAGCAGCGAGCCGAGGAAGGCGAGGTGGCCGAGCGCCGCCAGCGCGACGAGGGCGATCCGCGTCGAAAGGCTCGCGCGCGCTTCTGAGGAGCGAGGCATGACATTGCTGATCGCCCCCGACGTCCGCACCGCCGGTGAGCTGCTGAGCCACCGCGCCCAGCGGGATCTCGCCGCGCACCGCTCGCTTCACGAGGTCGAGGACGCGGACGCCCCTGCCGAGGCTTCACCAGCGCGGCAACCATGGCACGAGCCCCGCGACGAAGGGCAGCAGCAGGGCCGCCACGAAGAGCACCAAGACCAGGGCCATTGCGGCGACGCGCCGGTCGTCGCCGCCCGCCGGGGCGGAGAGCCAGCCGGGGTGCAGGAAGCCGAAGGCTGCCCCCGCAGCGAGCGCACTGCCGCTCCCACCGCCCACGGCGCCGTCGCGTAGGTGAAGACGGACATGAACAGCCCCACGGCATGATTCCATGTGGGGTCGTTGGCATAGGGAGCCGCCCCCACGAGGAAGACCGTGGCAACGGCCCCGGTGGCCAGCCGCCAGGGCGTCGTGAGCAGGCGGCGATACCCAATGGAGAACGGCCCCTCCTCGCAGGGCGAGCGCCACGCGATCAGCACCGCAACGAGGCAGAGAAGCGCCCAGGCGACGGTGTAGAGCGCTCCCGCGGTGGTCGACACGGTCCGCTCGTATCACGGTGTCGTCCAGTCATTGCGTCGTGATGCGACCCAGCGGTCGCCGCACGCCCTCCAGCGGTCCGCACGCCCTCGCGGGTTTTGGTCAGTTCCCGTCCGAGGTCCCCCACTCGAAGCCTTGTTGCTCGATCGCCTCTACGGCCTCTTCCAGGGTCACGCCTCGCGCGGCGAGCTCCTCGACCCTCGACGCGGCCTTTCGGCAGGGCGCCATCCCCGCCGCATCGAAGGCGTGGAACACCAGCCGATCGATCGCCGCCGCGCAGCAGCGCAATCCGGCGCGCCCACCGACGAGGATTGACGTCGAGCACGTCGGAGTCGCGTGATCAGCACGTTGGTCGGCGGGACGTCGGCCCGTGCTACCGACGGCGGCCGTGTGGACCGACGCGATCGAGCTGGGCGTGAGCGGCTTCCTGTCGCTTCGCGGAGCGCCGGGGCCGCCGTGCTGCGCGGCGTCGCGTGGATCACCACCCCCTTTCGCCTCATCGGCTCGATGCTGGTCGTGGCGAACTACGTCGCGTTCGCGCTCCTCTGGGCGAAGGTGCGCGCGCCGCTCGCCGCCTTCGGCCGTGGGGTCGTGTCGTTCGCGGTGCAGGCCGTCGGCGCGGTGGGCGGCTTCTACCTGCGCCTCGGGCAGTGGAGCGTGATGGTGGTGGCGTCGGCGCGCGGCGTCTTCGTGGGCGTCGGCCTCGCGATCGGGCAGTTCTATGTCCGAGTGGGGCGCGCGGTGGGCGGGGCGGCCGTCACCGAGTGGGGCGCGCTCCTGCGGCTGCGGGGCGCGGTCGTCGGGTTCTACACGTCGATGGGGGCCCGGGCCTGGGCCTTCATCGCGCCGCTGCTCGCGCGGGTCGTCGGCCTCTCGGCCGCGATCCGCACGGCCCTCGGCGGGGCCTTCGTCTGGGTCGCCACCACGGCGCAGACGGCGTTCGGGCGACTGGCCGAGGTGATCCTGTCGCCGCTCCGCTTGATCGCGCGGCAGCTCGTCGCGCTCTTCCGCGCCCTGCCCCGCGGCCTCCAGCCCGCCGCGCTCCAGGGCATGGTGGCCGACCTCGACACCTTCGGCCGCTCGACCGACGGGCCCGCGGGCGGACCCCCGCCGGTCCCCGACGGCGTCCAGGCCGGAGGCGCCCCGCCGGGACCGCCAGTGCCCGCGAGCGTGCGGCAGCAGGCCGCCGGGCAGGCACGAGCCGCAGGGCGTGCGGCGGTGGCCCCCGTGGTGCACGTCACGGCGCCCACCCCGGTCGTGCAGTCGTTGCAGGTGTCGCTCGACGGGCGCCAGATCACCTCGAACGTCGAGCGGCGTCAGGAGGGCGAGCGACTCAGGCAGGGGCGGTAGGGCGAGCTTTCGCAGGCCTCCGTCGCGCAGGAGCTCCCGGCCCACGGCACGTCCGCGAGGCACGCCCACTGGTGGCGAAACGGGCCCCTCCCCGGGTTGCCGCCCGAGGACGCGAGGTACTCCCTGCCGGACCCTGCTCCCATGTCGGAGGGCCGGTGAAGTCCCCCGAGCGTCCGCCCCTCAGGTCGACCGTGACGCCCTCGACGCCCGGCTCCATCCCGACCACCCGCGCGTGGGCCGACCCGCCTGCCGCGGCCTACGGAGGGTGCGCGCCCTGATGGCGGAGAGCGGGGCCGACCTGCCCGACTCGCGCCTCGCGCTGCCGCACGTCAGCGGTTGGCCGGGCGTTCCGGACGCGCGTCGAGCACCTCGCGCACCTTGCGGGCGAGGCTCTGCGGGGTCACGGGCTTCTGCAGGAAGGCGATGCCCGCGGCCAGCACACCGTGCCTCACCACGGTGTCGTCCGTGTAGCCGGACATGTACAGGACCTGGGTGTCGGGCCGCAGCGCCGCCAACCGCTCGGCGAGTTCGCGTCCGCCCACCTTCGGCATGACCACGTCCGTCAGCAGGAGGTGGATCGGCCCGGAGAACCGCGCGCACAGCATGAGGGCCTCGTCGGCGTTCTCCGCCTCCAGGACCTGGTAGCCCAGGCGAGCGAGGGCCGTGCGCACGAGCAGACGCAGCGGCCCGTCGTCCTCCGCCAGGAGGACCGTCTCCGATCCACGCGGCGAGGGGTCGGGGGGCGGGGCGACGCTCGAGACGAGGGCCTCCCGCGTCCGCGGCAGGTAGATCTTGAAGGTCGTGCCGTGGCCGGGCTCGCTGTACACCCACACCGTGCCGCCGCTCTGACGGACGATCCCGAACACCGTCGAGAGCCCCAGGCCCGTCCCCTTGCCCTTCTCCTTCGTCGTGAAGAAGGGCTCGAAGATCTGCGCCCGCGTCGCGGCGTCCATCCCCGTGCCCGTGTCCGTCACCGCCAGCATGACATGGGGCCCGGGGGTGGCCTCGGGGTGCTCGACGGCGTAGGCCGCGTCGAGTTCCACGTCGCCGGTCTCGAGGGTGAGGGTGCCGCCCCGGGGCATCGCGTCGCGGGCGTTGATCACGAGGTTCATGATGACCTGCTCGAGCTGCCCCGGATCGACGAGCACCTTGCCGAGCCCGGGCTGGGGGACGAGGCGCAGCTCGATGTCCTCCCCTAGCAGTCGGACGAGCATGGGTCCCACGCCCACGAGGACCTCGTTGAGCTCCACGACCGCGGGGGCCAGGACCTGTTGACGGCTGAAGGCCAGCAGTTGCCGCGTCAGAGCGGCCGCACGCTGTCCGGCCCTTGCGATCTCCTGAATGTCGGACCGAAAGGCCTCCTCGACCTTGGGGTCGTCGGCCATCATCTCGCAGTAGCCGAGGATCACCGAGAGCAGGTTGTTGAAGTCGTGGGCGATCCCGCCGGCGAGGCGTCCCACGGCCTCCATCTTCTGCGCCTGGAGGAACTGCTGCTCGCTCCGCGCGAGGGCGTCGGCCGTGCGGCGGCGCTCGGCGACCTCCTGCTCCAGCCGTCCGTTGGCGTCCAGCAGCTCGGCGGTGCGCTCTCCGACCCGCCGCTCGAGGCCGGCGTTCAAGGTGCGAAGGTCTTCCTCGAGCCGCCGACGCTCGGTGACATCCTCGGCGACCACAAGCAGGTGCCGAAGCACGCCATCGTCGCCATGGATCGGGACGCGTCGAGCTCGCAGCCACCGCGTGCCCTCCGGCGTCTTGATCGGGACCTCCTCCGGGGGGAGCGAGGTCCGGCTCGCCAGCGCCTCGCGATCCATCGCCTCCGAGGCCTCGGCCACCTCCGGCGGGGCGAGGTCGGACAGCGCCCGGCCCAGGACCTCCGTGCGCGGACGCGCCAGCAACGACTCGGCGGCGCGGTTGATCCGCTCGATGCGCAGGTCCGCGGCGCCCTTCACGATGATCACGTCGGGGATGTTCTCGAGCACCGAGTCGAGGAAACGCTCGGCATTGCGGATTCGGGCTGCGGCCTCGTGCTCGGCGGACGCGTCGCGGAACACCAGCACAACCCCGACGAGGCTACCGTCGTCGTCGCGGATGGGCGCCGCGCTGTCGGCGATGGGCACCTCGGTCCCGTTCCGGGGGATCAGTACGGTATGGTTCGCCAGGCCCACGACGACGCCCTCGCGAAGCACCCGGGCGACGGGGTCCATGGCGGGCGCCCGCGTCTCCTCGTGGATCAGTCGACAGACCTCGGTGAAGGGTTTTCCCCGAGCCTCGGCGGTGGACCAGCCGGTGAGCCGCTCGGCCACCGGGTTCATCCGCTCGACCCGGCCCTCGGCATCCGTCGCCAGGACCCCATCGCCGAGGCTGCGCAGGGTGATCGCCAGGTCCGCCTCGCTCCGCCGCGCCGCCCGCTCCGAACGGACGCGGCGGGCGACCTCGCGCCGCAGGCCCGCGAAGGCGATGAACAGGATCAGGCCGCTGGTGAGTACCCCGATGAGCCGCACGGCGTGGCCGTAGGCGACGCTGCGTTCGGTCTGCTGCCGACGCTCGCCGAGGAGCGCCCGCTCCTCGGCCGTCATCGCGGCGACCTCAGCGGCGAGCGTCTCGGTCACCGCGTCGCCCTCGCGCACGCTCAAGGCCTCCCGCCTCGGGTCGAATCCCTCGGTGCGCCGTCGGGCGATCGCGGTGTCGAGCTGGGCGACCCGCTGGGTGAGCAGGGGCGCGAGTCGGTCGAGCCGACGCTGCTGGTCGGGGCTGCTGGCGGTCTGCGCCCGCAGGGACACCTCGAGGGCATGGATCCGCTCTGGGGAGTAGCGCCAGAGACTGGCCGGGTCACCCGTGAGCGCGAAGCCCCGCTTGGAGTCCTCCGCCTCGGCGACCGCCGAGCGGAGTTCGCTCAGGGTCTCGAGGACCCGGTGGGTCTCTTCGACCCATCGCGCGGTCTGGGAGGCCCGCCGCGCCTCCCAGACCGAAAGCGCGGCGACAAGGCCGATGAGGGACAGCGCGATCCATAGGCCGAGCATCTCCCTCGACCGGGGCCCCTTCGTCGGGGGCGCGATGGCCCCGGGGGGCGAAGAGCGTGGTTCCATGGTGCTCGGGGGGGTCTCTAGCACCCCGACTGCAACCGCGGCGAGTCTATGAACAGCGTGGGCCCACACCCGCATTCGGTGTAAGCTGCGCGGCCCCCACTGCCTCCTGCGCCCCGAGCCAAAGCCTCGACACGACTGCAGGTTTTGGGCACCGGGGGCCGCCACACGTCTCATGCAGTTGGCACTGTCGGGCTGACCATTTCTGGGAGACCCTCCTGGTCGACGCGGCACTGCCGATAGTCCGAGGGGGGGGGCCGGTGCGTAGCACCCCAACCCATGGGCGGACGGCTCAATCACGGGAGCAGAGATGACGGCATTCGAGGACTCGGGAACGGCGCGCTGGTCACGCCAGGGGAGGCCCACCCAGCCGGGCGAGGGGTCGGGTCGGGTGCTGGTCGTGGACGACGAGGAGGCCATTCGCCGACTGAGTGCGCTCGCGCTGCGGCGAGCCGGCTTCGAGGTCGATACCGCCGAGGGTGTCAGCGAGGCGGCCACGCGCCTGCAGCAGCACCCCTTCGACGCCGTGGTGAGCGACCTCAGCATGCCAGGCCAGGGCGGGCTCGAACTGCTTCGGCTCGTGCGCGCGCACGACCTGGACGTCCCGGTGATCCTGATGACCGGCTTCCCTCAGGTGCAAACAGCCGTCGAGGCCGTAGAACTAGGCGCGTTCCGCTACCTTACCAAGCCAGTCCCCCTCGCGGCACTCGTGGACACCGTGCGCACCGCGACCCGTCTCCACCGCCTCGCGGTCCTCAAGCGCGAGGCGCTGACCCTGCTCGGCGACACCGGGCGGCTGGTCGGCGACCGGCTCGGTCTGGAAGCATGCTTCGGGCGGGCCCTCGGCTCTCTCGCCATGGCCTACCAGCCGATCGTGTCCTGGTCTCGCCGGACGGCCTACGGCTACGAGGCGCTGATGCGACCGGCCGAGGCCTCGCTCCCGAACCCGGGGGCGCTCCTCACGGCGGCCGAGCAGCTCGGGCGCCTTCGCGACCTGGGTCGCGTCGTCCGCGAGCGGGCGCTCGCGCCCTTCGAGGCGGCCCCCGACGAGGCGCTTCTCTTCCTCAACCTGCACCCGCAGGACCTCCTGGACGAGACGCTCTTCGAAGCGGGCCCGCTCGCCGCGGCGGCCCCCAGGATCGTCCTCGAGCTGACCGAGCGGGCGTCGCTCCACGAGGTCCACAACGTGCGAGCGCGAGTCGCGCGGCTGCGCGAACTGGGCTACCGCATCGCGATCGACGACCTCGGAGCGGGCTACGCGGGCCTCACGACCTTCGCGCTGCTCGAGCCCGAGGTGGTCAAGATCGACATGGGGCTCGTGCGCGACATCGACCGCGGGTCCACCCAGCGCGCGATCGTCCGGGGCCTGGTGTCCACCTGCCGCGACCTGGGCATCGAGGTGATCGCCGAGGGGATCGAGAGTGTGAGCGAGCGCGACGTGCTGCTCGACCTCGGGGTGGATCTGCTCCAGGGCTATTTCTTCGCGAAGCCCGGTCCGCCGTTCCCGACGCCCCGCTTCGACTGCTGACGAACCTCGCTGCCCGTCCCGAACGCCGCGTGCCTGCCGCGTCCGGGACGGCGCGTTCGGCAGGAGGTGTCCTCCGAGCGCGGCCCATGGCCGTAGGCTCGAATCCCGGTCCCGCCGGCCGACGCCTTCGGCGCGCGAGTGCCCGAGGACGAGCCCACGCTCACGTCGGCCGACACCCCACCTGAAATCCGTCGGTCCGCGAGCGGGCGCCCGGGGGAACGGGCGTCAATGGCCCGGGCTCGCCGCGCCCTGACCCGGACGGAAGCGCTCGAACCCAAGGAAGGCTCCCATCCAGGCGAGCGCGCTTCCGAGGCCCAGTAGCCCAGCCCCCTGCCGATCGACGCTCCCGGGCCGACAGGGTTCCGGGGTCCTGCGAGGGGGGCGCGTTCCCGCCAGGGGCTCGAAACCTTGGCCTGCAACGGCGCTCATGGGTGCGACGCGCGGCGCCGGTCTGATCCGGTGCGTCACGGCGTCCAGTTCGTCCCTGAACTCCATCGGGAGGATGTCGAGGACGCCCTCGAACGCGCTCGGCCGGGGCCGAAGGCTCTGGGCGATCTCGTGGGTGACGTCCCGCCACAGCTCGCAGGCGGCGAGGGCGTCGCGGAACTCCGCCATCGTGGCGTAGCGCTGGTCGAGGTCACGCT
>CBIHPK010000015.1:0-75150 GCA_966211675.1 uncultured Myxococcaceae bacterium | reverse complement strand
TCTGGTCGCGCTCGGCGACCTTCGCCTCGAGGTCTCCGCGCGCCGCGGCGCGCAGCGTGTGCAGCACCTCCGGGGCGACCTGCACCACCGCGAGAGCCTCGAGCGCGACGGCGCTGTCGGAGGCCACGGCGATGAAGGCCTCGGGCTTCGGGGGGTCGCCGTCGACCAGCCGCGTGTCGAGCGCGACGCCCTCCGCCGCCTCGTCGAGCGTCGCGAGGGTGTAGCCCACGAAGGGGCCGCGCCCCACCATCCGCACCTCTCCGAAGCGCGCCGCGCAGAGCTCGTGGAGCTGGGTGAAGCCCATCGGCGACGAGCGCCCGGAGACCTCCATCGGGACCGGCGCGTCCTCGGGCTCGGCGCCCACCACCAGGATGCCGTCGGAGCCGAGCGCCCGGCGCGCCTCGTCGAGCACCGCCACCAGCGAGGGGACCGCCGTGGCGTCGGGCACCACGATCACGTCGAGCTTGCCGTGGAAGGCCGCGATGGCGCCGGGGGTGAGAGCCCGCACGGCGATGTCCTCGGCGACGCCGCCGAAGGAGATCACCGTGTGGGCGCCCAGCGCGCGGGCGCGGTGCGCGACGTCACCCGAGGACGTCCCGACCACGGCGATGCGGCGGCCGGCGAAGAGGGGGGAGAGGTACGCGAGCAGGGCGTGGTCCGCGAGGCGCGCGCGAAGGGGCGAAGGCGATGCTTGGCTCATGGGGATGTCAGGGTCGCGGAGTCTAGAGCAGATCCGCGTCGCGGTGGGAGCGCGTCGTGACGACTAGGAGGCGGGGGTGGCCGAGGCCTTCGCGAGCATGGCGGCGAGCTCTCCCCGGGAGTGCAGCTCCCGGACGATGTCGGCCCCGCCGACGAACTCGCCGCCGATGTAGAGCTGCGGGATGGTGGGCCAGTTCGCGAACTCCTTGATGCCTTCGCGGATCGCCGGGTCGGCGAGCACGTTGACCGTCTCGTAGGTGGCCTTGTTGGCGTTGAGCACCTGCACCACGGCCCCGGAGAAGCCGCACTGCGGGAAGTGCCGGGTGCCCTTCATGAACAGCACGACCTTGTTGCCGTTGACGAGGTCCGCGATGCGCTGCCGGGTCGATTCATCCATTGCGATGCTCCTGGAGAGGGTGAGTGAGTGAGTGAGGGGGGCAGGGGTTGTGAAGCGAGGGACGGGCGAAGTCGAGCGCCCGCCCCGGGGGGTGAGCGGGTCAGCGGAACGCCAGCCCGACGCCCACGGTGGTGGTCCACTGGGTGTAGTTGTCGAGGCTGATGGGCGTGCGCGAGGGGGCGCCGGCGGCGACGTTGGTGGTCACCGGGCGACCGGCGTCCGTCGGCGGGGTGCTGGTGAACGAGGGGTCGCCGAGGTCGACGGAGAACTCCGCCGTCACCATCAGGATCTCCCACTGGAACTGCAGCCCGAGGAAGCCCCGGGTGCGCAGGATGCGCATGGGCTGGAAGACGGCGCTGTTGCGGGTGTCGTTGAGGTCGCCGGGGAGCGTCGGCGTGGGGAGCGATCCGCCGCCGTTGCAGATGACCTGCCCGACGAGGCCGGAGGGAGAGCGGTCTGCGCCGGTGCGGGTGTCGGGCACGTAGCGGGTCTGCGGCCGGGGGCACTCGGACTGGGCGCTGCGCGAGGGCGTGAGGTCGATGACCCCGGAGTCGCCGAAGATGAGCATCCCCTGCGCGCCGACGTAGGGGCTCAGGCGCACCTGCCCGCCGAGGGTGAAGCGCTTGGAGACCACGGCGTCGATGCCCACCACGGTGAGGGACATCTGCGACTGGCCCGCGAGGGTGTTGACCGAGCCTCGCAGCGCGAGGTCGGGCAGCCAGCCGAGGCCGCTGTGGAAGCCCTCGAAGAGGGCCCAGCGCAGGTCGGCCCCGATGGCCCAGATGCCGCTGGAGTGCAGGTGGCTCACCTGCGTGCCGAGCTCGAAGCCGAAGGGCAGCCCCTTGCGGACGTGGATGCGAGAGACGACGCCCGCGCCGTCGCCGTTGTCTCGGCGGGTGCTGGTGTCGCTGTTGACGTTGGACACGGCGGACCCCTCGGTGCCGCGGCGCCAGTGCTCGCCGCTGGCCTGGAGGTTGGTGACCGAGAGCTCGTAGCCCACGTAGATCCCGGAGGTGCCGAGGGTCATCGCGGGGGCGGCGAGGGCGGGCGCGAGCGCGGCCCCGAGCTCGTTGACCAGGTTGGCCCAGAGCTGGTTGTCCGGGAAGCACTGGGCGTAGGCCTGGCCGTCGGCCCCGGCGGTGCCCGCGGTGCCGCAGCCCCCGCGGAAGGCCCAGCGCGACGGCTCGTAGCGCACGCCCCCATTACTCCATGGGGTATTGTTGTAGTAGCTGAGGCGGTTGAGCGAGAGGTCCATCGGGTCGGCCGACGCGCTCGCGCCCGCCAGCGCCAACACGGCCGCGTACATCCACCAGGACGGTCGTCGAGAGGTCAGGGCCATCACCGTGGCCGGGGACGCTATCACCGCGCCATCCTGCGAATCCAGCGTTGCCGGAATCAGCCGGGCGGCGCGCCGAGCAGCACGCGGATTCGGTGCACCGCGCCGTCGTCGACCAGGGCCGCGCGCCGGTCGGGCGCGGATCGCCCATCGACGGTCACCTCGGCGACGCCGCGCTGGACGCCGTGGGGGTTCTCGACGCTCACCTCCCAGGTGGTCGCGCCGCGGCGCCAGGTGAGGGTGAAGCCCGGCCAGTCGGCGGGGATGCACGGGTCGAAGGAGAGCGTGGACCCTCGCACGGTGAAGCCCAGCAGGGACTCCAGGGCCACGCGGTACACCCAGCTCGAGGAGCCGGTGTACCAGGTCCATCCGCCGCGGCCGCGGTGCGGGTCGACCGCGGCGAGGTCGGCGGCGACGACGTAGGGCTCGACCCGGTAGCGCGCGAGCCCCGCGGGCGTGGAGGTGATGTGCACCGGGTTGATGAGCCGCAGCAGCGCCCCCGCCTGGTCGCCGCGCCCGAGCACGGTCTCCGCGAGCACCACCCAGGCCGCCGCGTGCGTGTACTGCCCGCCGTTCTCTCGCACGCCCGGGACGTAGCCCTTGATGTACCCGGGGTCGCGCGGCGTGCGGTCGAAGGGTGGCGCCAGGAGCTTCAGCATCGAGGCCTCGCGGTCGACGAGGTGCTCCTCGACGGAGGCCAGCGCGCGGGCGGCCCGCTCCCGATCGGCCGCGCCGGAGATCACCCCCCAGCTCTGCGTGAGCGAGTCGATGCGGCACTCGTCGGCCTTCGCGGTGCCGAGCGGGGTGCCGTCGTCGAAGAACGCGCGGAGGTACCACTCGCCGTCCCAGGCGTGCTCCTCCGCGGCGGCCTTCAGCCTCGCGACGTGGGCGCGGTACCGCTCCGCGCGCTCGTCGTCGCGGCGCGCGTCGAGCAGCACCGCGAAGCGCTCCATCGTGGCCACCAGGAACCACACCATCCACACGCTCTCCCCGCGGCCGGCGGCGCCGATGCGGTTCATGCCGTCGTTCCAGTCGCCGCAGCCGATGAGCGGGAGCCCGTGCGGGCCCGTGACCATGCTGCGATCGAGCGCGCGGGTGCAGTGCTCGTAGAGCGAGGCGGCCTGCTCGGAGAGCGTCGGAAGGAGGTAGGCCTCGGCCTCGCCGGGCTCCAGCGCTCGCGCCTCGATGAAGGGCACGCGCTCGTCGAGCACGGCGGCGTCGCCGGTGGTCGCGACGTAGTGCGCGGTCACGAAGGGCAGCCAGAGGTAGTCGTCGGCGAAGCGGGTGCGCACGCCGCGGCCCGTGGGCGGGTGCCACCAGTGCTGCGCGTCCCCTTCCGGAAACTGCCGCGCGGCGGCGCGCAGGATGTGCTCGCGCGCCAGGTCGGGCCGTGCGTAGACGAGGGCCATCACGTCCTGGAGCTGGTCGCGGAAGCCGTAGGCCCCGCCGGACTGGTAGAGCCCGGTGCGCCCCCAGAGCCGGCAGGTGACCGTCTGGTAGAGCAGCCAGCGGTTGACGAGGAGGTCGAGGCCCTCGTCGGGGGTGTGGACCTCGATCGCGCCCAGGAGCTCGTCCCACCGGCGCTTCACGGCGTCGAGCTCGCGCCCCGCGGCGCCCGGCTCGCGGTAGCGCGCGACGAGGGAGCGGGCGTGCGAGGCCTCGATCACCTGGCCCACCACCAGCACCACCTCGCGCTCCTCGCCGGGCCCGAGGACGATCTCCACCTGGAGCGCCGCGCAGGGGTCGTAGCCCGCGCCGACCCGGTCGCTGAGACCGGAGCGGCCGAGCGCCGCGGGGCGGGCCAGGTCGCCGTGGAGCCCGAGCACCTCCGCCCGGTCGCCCGTGTACGTGGTGAAGCTCGGCGAGAGGTCCGCGAAGGAGAGCCGCGATCCCATGTCGTTGGGGTAGGTGTTGCGCGCGAAGAAGGCCCGGCTCTCCAAGTCGATGCAGGTCGCGACGTGCATCGCGTCGATCGGGCGCAGCACCCCGAGGGTCCACTCGACGTAGCCGGTGACCGTGAGACGGCGGGGCGAGCGGCCGGTGTTGCGCAGCGTCAGCCGAGAGATCTTCACCGGGTCGTCGGCGGCGACGAGCACCGTCAGCTCCTGCGCGATGCCGCGGATCGTCGATTGGAAGACGCTGTAGCCCTGGCCGTGGCGCACCACGAAGGAGGCCGCGCCGCGGATGGGCAGCGGCGTCGGGGTCCAGTAGGCGCCGGTCTCCTCGTCGCGGACGTAGATCGCCCCGGTGGCGGGGTCCGAGACCGGGTCGTTGGTCCACTCGGTGAGGCGGTTCTCGTGGCTGTTCTCGGCCCACTCGTAGCCCGAGCCGGCCTCGCTCACGAGGGCGCCGAAGCCGGGGTTGGCGAGCACGTTCACCCACGGCGCGGGCGTCCACTGCTTCGGTCCGAGGCGGATCACGTACTCCCGGCCGTCCGCGGAGAAGCCGCCGAGCTCGTTGGGGAAGCGCAGCGCCTCCGCCGGGAGCGCGGCGCCCGGCGCGTCCGCCGCCGGGCGACGGGGGATGGAGAGAGGCGGCGGCAGCGTGGGCGTCGGGAGCTGGCGGTCGACCTGCTCCGCGAGCGTCCCGCGGCCCCCCACGAGGATCACCCTCGCGGCGGCGGCGAGCAGCGTCTGGTCCTCGACGGGCATGATGTCCGCGCGGCGCACGAAGACCCCGCCGGGCCGGTCTACGAGGCTGGCGCGCGGGCCCGAGCGCACGATGCCCATGAGCTGGTCCTGGAAGGCCTGGAGGTAGCTGGGCGGGTGCTCGTTGAGCACCACGAGGTCGACCGTGAGCCCGCGCATGCGCCAGTACTCCCGTGCGTGCAGCACCTCGCGCAGCAGGTCGATGTGCTCCTCGCCGCCGACGCGCACGAGCACGATCGGAAGGTCCCCGGAGATGCCGTAGGCCCACAGGCCCGACTGGCCGCGGCGGTTGCGCGCGATGACGTCCTCGCGGGCGCGCAGGTCGCGGCTGGCGTAGAGCACCCGCGCCGCGAGCCGGAGGAAGAGCCTCGCCTCGTCGCCGCCGATATCGAGGTAGTGGAGCTGCGACTGCGCGTGCGTCCAGGCGAGCGCCGGGGCCCGGTTGGCGGAGACCGCGTCAGCGTACTTCTCGGCCAGCAGCAGCGCGGCCTCGCGGGTGTCGGCGACCGCCGTCGTGAACAGCAGCCGCGCGGACTTGCCCGGGCCGATGCGCACCCGCCGTCGCAGGCTGAGCACCGGGTCGAGCACGGCCCCGGTGGTGCCCGAGAGCGGCGCCTCCAAGGCGGCGGGGCGGCGGGTCGAGCGCCCCCGGCCGAGGAAGCGCCCGCGGTCGGTCTCGTGCTCCAGCTCGCCCGCGCCCTCGCCCTCGACGGCGCAGACGTGCATGGCCCACGAGCGGCTCTCCTCGGCGGAGCGAGGGCGGCGCGACGCGACGAGCGCGCCGTGCTCGGGGACGAACTCGGTCTCCACGAAGAGCTTGGCGAAGGCCTGGTGGGCGGCGTCGGCGGCGGGCGTCGCGAGGACCACCTCCATGTAGCTGGTGACCTCGAGCTCGCGCGCCTGGCTCGACTGGTTGGTGAGCTTGATCGCTCGCACCTCGGCGTCGTCCTCGGTGGCCACGGTGATGACCACGCTGGTCTCGATGCCGTCGGCCACGCGGCGAAACTCCGCGCGGTCGATGGGGAAGCAGAACTCCGTGCTCCCGTCCGCGCGGTCGGCGGGGTGGTGCGTCGCCGACCAGAACCTCCCGCCCGAGACGTCGCGCACGTATAAGAACTGCCCCCACGCGTCGCGCGTCGGGTCCTCCCGCCAGCGGGTGACGGCGAGCTCGCGCCGCCGGCTGTAGCCGCCACCGGCGGAGGTGAGCATCACCGAGTAGCTGCCGTTGGAGAGCAGGTGCACCTCCGGGGGCGCGTCGACGCGGGCCGTCCGCCACTCCTCGTGCGGCGTCTCCAGGGCGGGGCGCGGGATGCGCAGCTGCTCCTCGGTCTGCCGCTCGATAGGCGCCTCGCGGGGCACGCGCTCCTGCAGCAGCAGCTCCGTCGCCTTCACCCGCGGATCGGCGTGGAAGCGCTCGGTCATCTGCCCCCCGAGGTGCTCGGAGATCGCGAGCAGGCTCATGCCCTGGTGGTGCGCCATGAACGCGCGCACGACGGCGCCGCGCTGCCCGTCGGGCACGCGCCCCGGCGTGTAGTCGATGGACTCGTAGAAGCCGAACTCGCCCTCGAGGCCCTCGGCGACGAGCCGCCAGAGGTTCTCCACCGCCGCGGCGGGGTTCACCAGCAGCGCGAGGGCGGTGGCGTAGGGGGCGACCACCAGGTCGTCGCCGAGGCCGCGCTTGATCCCGAGGCCCGGCACTCCGAAGGGGCCGTACTGGTAGTTGAGCTGCAGGTCGCGGGCGTTGTAGGCGCTCTCGGAGATGCCCCAGGGGACGTGGGACTCCGCGCCGTAGGCGATCTGTCCCTCGACGATCACGTGGCAGGTCTGGTCGAGCAGGGTGTTGCGGTAGCTGCGCATGAGCAGCGACGGCATCAGGTACTCGAACATCGTGCCCGTCCACGAGCGCAGCGCGCGGTGGCGCCCCACGTGCGCGAGCGGCCGTCCGAGCTTGTGCCAGTGCCGCACCGGGACGTCGCCCTTGGCGATCGCGACGAAGCTCCCGAGCCGCGACTCGCTCGCCAGCAGGTCGTAGAACGAGCCGTCGAGGCGCTCGGCCCCGATGTCGTAGCCGATGGAGAAGAGCTGCCGGTCGCGGTGGTAGAGGAAGGTGAAGTCCATCGCCTCGACGAGCGCGTCGGCGCGCGCCGCGAGCCCGTCCAGCCGGGCGCGCACCGTGTCGCCCTGGTCTGCGAGGTCCAGCAGGTGCGACTCGACCTGCGCGATGAGGGCGCCCGCCCACCGGATCACCTCGCGGTGACGCGGGTCGTTCGGGCCTGCGGCGGCCTCGCGCTGCAGGGCCTGAGCGACGTCGAGCAGCGAGCGGAGCCAGGGCTCGCGCTCGGAGGCTTCGGAGGACGGCTTCGCCAGCAGCGGCTCGAAGGCCTCGGCGTGCGCCCGGAGCCGGTGCAGCGAGCGGTCCCCGGCGCGCTCGATCTCCTCGTCGAGGAGCCGCAGGGTGTCGGCGATCCCCTCGCTGATCTGCGAGGCCGGGGTCGGCTCCGAGGCGCGCAGGCAGCCCTGCTTCAGGGCGATGAGCATGCCCGCGAGGTTGCCGCTGTCGACGGTGGAGACATACGAGGGCGGCAGCGGCTGCAGGGTGCGGGTGTCGTACCAGTTGAGCAGGTGCCCGCGGTGCAGCGTGAGCTTCTCCATGGTGGAGAGGCCGCGCTCCAGCCGGTCGACGCAGCCGCGGAGGCCGAGGTAGCCCAGGTCGAGCGCGGCGAAGTTGGCCAGCAGCGCGAGGCCCATGTTGGTCGGCGAGGTGCGGTGCGCGACCAGGGGCGCCGGGTCGTCCTGGTAGTTGTCCGGCGGGAGGAAGTGGTCCTCCGCGGTGACGAAGGTCTCGAAGTAGCTCCAGGTCTTGCGCGCGGTGCGACGGAGGAAGTACCGCGCCACCGCGCTGACCGCCCGCGACGGCTCCTTCGCGGGCCGGCCCAGCCACGCCGCGATGGCCGGGGAGAGACCCCACGCCACCACGAGCGGCGCCAGCGTCACCGCGGGCAGAACCTCTCCCCGCGCGACGAGCCCGAGCGTCGCCGCGGCCGGGGCCAGCGAGGTCAGCATGGTGCGGTAGGCCGACGCGACGGAGCGCCCGGCGGAGCGCTCGGCCTGCGCGGCGGTGGTCCACTCCAGCAGCCCGCGGTGGCTCACGAAGCGCCGCCACGAGACGCGCGCGATCGCGTCGACGCTCACCGACGCCTCGTGCGGCAGGAAGAGCAGCGTGACGGCCGACCGCAGCGCGCTCTGCGCGGCGTCGAGGAGCACCCGGCGGAGGTGCGCCTCCCAGGTCGAGTAGCGCGGGCGCCGCACCAGCGCCGAGGCCCCGTGCGCGACGATGGGCAGCGCCAGGAGGAGGACCACCGCGGCGGTCCAGGCGAGCGGCAGCGGGGTGAGGAGCCAGCCGGCGAGGAGCAGCGCGAGCGTCGCGGGCGCCACGAGCGAGCGCCGGAGGTTGTCGGCGATCTTCCACCGGCTGATGAGCGAGAGCGGGTTGGCGAGGCGCCCTCCGTCCTCGCGCGGCGGCGTCGGGAGGAGCCACGGGGCGATCTGCCAGTCGCCGCGGATCCAGCGGTGATGGCGCAGGCTCGCGGCGAGGTAGTGCGACGGCATGTCGTCGAAGAGCTCGATGTCGGAGACGAGCCCCGCGCGGGTGAAGAGCCCTTCGAGGAGGTCGTGCGAGAGCACCGTGCCGTCGGGCACGCGGCACCGGAGCACCGACTCGAAGACCCGCACGTCGTAGAGCCCCTTGCCGACGAAGGAGCCCTCGCCGAAGAGGTCCTGGTACACGTCGGAGACCGCGCTGGTGTACGGGTCGAGGCCCTCCTGGTCGGCGAAGACCTGCGCGAAGCGGCTGCGCCTCGCGGACGTCGGCGACACGGAGACGCGCGGCTGGAGCACGCCGTAGCCCTCGACCACGACGCCGCTGCGAGGGTCGACCCGCGGGCGGTTGAGCGGGTGCGCCATGGTGGCGACGAGCCGCGCCGCGGTGCCCAGCGGGAGCTGCGTGTCCGCGTCGAGGGTGATCACGTAGCGCACCCCGGCGAGCCACGCGCGGTCGCCGACGACGTCCGTGAAGGTCGTGCCCGCGTCGCCGAGCAGCAGGCGGTTGAACTCCTCGATCTTCCCGCGCTTGCGCTCCCAGCCCATGAAGCGCTGCTCCCCATCGCTCCAGAGGCGCTTGCGGTGCAGCAGGTAGAAGCGATCGCCCCCGTGCACCTCGTTGAGGCGCTCGATGCCGCGGCGCACGGCGTGCACGAGCTCGTCGTCCCCGGGGGCGCGCTCCGTGGGCGCGTCGGTGAAGTCGCTGAGCAGGGCGAAGCGCAGCGCCGGGTCCTGGTTGGCGAGGAAGCGCAGCTCGAGCGCCTCGACCTGCTCGTCGATGGCCTCGCGGCTGGTGAGCATCATGGGCACCGCGACGAGGGTGCGAAGCTCCGCCGGGATGCCGTCGATGAAGTCGAGCTTCGGCAGCAGCCGGGGCGCGCGGTTGGCCGTGACCGCGAGGTTGACGAGGCTCGCGACGAGCTCGCTCGCGGGCACCAGCGCGACGAGCGCGAGCGCCGCCGCGACGGCGCGCGAGGCCCCGAGGCGCAGGGCGAGCTCCCCGAAGGCCGCCGCGACGACGAGGGTGCCGAGCGCGATGGGGCCGAGGTACGCGAGGGTCGCGTGGGCCGTGACCGCCCGCCCGAGGCGCTCTCGCAGCGGGGGTCGGTAGGCGACCTGGGCCTCGAGCTCCACGAGCCCGCGGTCGACGAGGAAGTAGCCGACGTGGGCGCGGCGAGAGGTCTCGGTGGACTCGCCGGCGCGGTCGAGCTCGGCCCGGGCCAGGGCGATGGCGCGCTCGGCGACCTCGCGCTCGGGCACCCCGGTGCGCTTGCTGATGCGCTCGACGACGTGGCGGTAGCGGTCGCGCGTCGCGAAGTCCATGCGGGGATAGGTCCCCGTGGGGTCTCGACGGAGCTCGCTCTCGACGACGCTGAGCGACTCGAAGACCTTGCTCCAGTCGGTGGCGGTGATCGTCCGCATCGAGGTGATGCAGTTGCCGACGGAGATCTGGTTGGCGGCCTGGCTGCGATGCTCCGCGCGGATCGCCTCCTCCAGGCTCATCCCCTGCTCGGCGAAGCGGCGCTCGAGCCACGCGGTGGCCAGCGCGAGGGCGGGGTGGCGGTCGCGCAGGCGCAGCGCGAGCTCCGTCGCGAACATCGTGGTGGAGGGCTCCACGCGCCGCGACACTCGGTGCTCCAGGGCCTCCGCGACGGTGGCCGTTCCGCTCGCGGCGCTGAGGGCGAGCTCGTCCGCGAGGGTGGTGGCGGCCTCCCGCTCGACCCTCGCGCGGTCGACACGCGCCGCGATGCGAGCGAGCCGGTCGAGGAAGCCGTGTCGCAGCGCGATGGGGATCGCCCAGAGCTCGCCGATGGTGAGCGGGTTGACGGACTGGTAGGCGTTGAGGAAGCGCACCAGCAGCGCGACGTCGAGCAGGCCGTCGGTGAGGGCGATGAGCCGGATCGCGATGGCGAAGGCGCGCGGGTGTCCGGCGTGCGGGCCCTCGGAGATCACCGGGAGCTGCCGGTAGAAGCGCCGGGGGAGGTCCTCGCGCCCCTCGCGGAGCTGCTCGGTGATCACGTGGAAGTTGTCGAGCAGCCACTCGCCCGCGGGGGAGATCCATCCCCCGGACTCCGAGGCCCGGAGCGTGGAGCGGTAGTTGTCGAGGAGCTGTCGTCGGTTGGCCCGGAGCTGGGCGATGTAGTCCTCGCCGTGCCGCGCGGTGGCCCGCCGGGTGTGCCCCAGGTGCGCCTGCGCGAGCTGCACCGCGAGGGCCTCGAGGCGCTCGACCGTGAGGTGCTCCGGCGCCGCAGGCACCTCCGGCACGACGGTCAGGACGTCGTTCATGGGCGAGCCTCCAACTCAGCAGGCGCGGTCCGCTCCCAGGACCCGGCGCCTGCTATGGCAAACTGCCACAATGTGCCAGGCATGTACGTCGTCAGCGCGAAGCGCTGCCGTGGCCCGGGGTCGATGCGCGCGAGGTGGCCGAACCGCGAGGGGGCGTCGGCAGGTGAAGCCGGCCGTCGGCCACGTTCGCCGCGCGCTTGATCAGGCCGTGGTGGCGCAGGAGCATGCTCGACACGTGGAAGGGCAGGTCGAGCTCGCAGAGCTGCTCGTAGCAGCAGAGCAGGGCGTGCTCGCGCCGAGCGCGCTCCCCGTGAGGGGAGGAGTGCGCCGAGAGGAAGTCGACGAAGGCCTGCCAGGGTGTGGCGGAATGGTAGACCCCCTCGACGTCGCCCACGATGCCGCGGAGCTCGTCGAGGAGGGCCTTGCGCTCGGCGGCCGAGAGGGACGCCTCGTCGCCCTCGGAAGCCTCGCCCTGCGCTTCATCCCACGACTGAAAACGAATGATGAGCTGCTGTAGGAGCGGCGCGGACTCGGAGATCTCCATGGGAACCCTTCCTGGCGTAGAGGACGATGGTGGTTGTGATGACCGGGCGTTCCGCAATCCACGTGCCGTCCCGCACGGAGCCCTCCTCACGCGCCCGGCACGGGTTGCCGCGGGCGCGTCCGACGTGACATCAACGCTCTCGAGAGAACTCTGAGACCTGATGCCCTCCCCGAAGCTCCGCGTCGCTCCGATGACGTCCCCGTTCCAGGTGGTCCTGGTCGAGCCCGAGATCCCGCAGAACACGGGAAACATCGCTCGTCTCTGCGCCGCCACGCAGAGCCCGCTGCACCTGGTCGGTCGCCTCGGTTTTCGCATCGACGACCGCAGCGTGCGCCGCGCGGGCATCGACTACTGGCACCTCGTCACGCTGCACACGCACCCCGACTGGTCGACCTTCGCGCTCACGCACGCCCGGCTCCGCCCGCCCGGTCGCGTGCGCCTCTTCAGCGCAACCGGCCGGCGTAGCTACCTCGACGCGGGCTTCGTTCCCGGCGATGCGCTCGTCTTCGGCCGCGAGTCGAGCGGTATCCCACAGGAGGTGCTCGACCGCTACCCCGACGACGTCTATGGCATCCCCACGGCCGGCGCGGTGCGCTCGATCAACCTCGCGAGCGCCGCGGCCATCGTGGTCTACGAGGCGATGCGCTCCGTGGGCGCGCTCGACCACGCCCGCATCGAGGACGCCGCCGTCGACGCGCACCCGGAGCCCGACGACTTCGTGCGGTAGAGGAGGCCTCCGCGGAGCTTGCGAAGCGCCCACCGCTCTGCGAGAGCTTCCGCCGCGATGCGAAGGTCGACCGTCGGGACGTGGCTGCTGTGCGGGGCTCTGGTGGCGGGCGAGGCGGGAGCGGCTCCCCGACGCCTCGCGCCCGCCGAGCGCGCGGAGATCACCGAGCTCGCGCGGCGGGTGCTGGAGGTGGTCCGCGACGGCTCGCGCGACCCCTCCGTGGTCTTCCCCACCCCGGCCGAGCTGCGCGTGGTGTTCGGGCTGCGCGACCCGGGAGACGCCGGTCCCGACGGCGGAGGGATGGTGGTGCAGCGCCAGCTGCAGGCGCTCGAGCGCGACGCGCGCGACCTGCGCCCCCGCCTCGCGGGCGCTCGCTTTCGCGGCATCGCGGGCCCGTCCTACGCGCGCAACACCATCGACCCTCGGCGGTGCGGGCGCTTCGGCGCGCCGGGCTCGCAGTGCGTCGACGGGCCGGTGGTGGAGTACGAGGCGGGCGGCGGGGTGCGGAGGTTTCGCATCGACACGCTGGTGCGCGTCGGGGGCCGCTGGCGGGTGCTCGACCTGCGGCCCTGAGCGCGGCGATCAGGCGTCGCGGGCCTTGCGGCTGCCGACCCTCGGGGCGGCGAAGCGGAAGATCGCCCGGGTGAGCGCGGGCGCGTGCCGGGACATGGCCACGCCGAACTTACCGTGCAGGGTAAGCACCAGCTCGTCGTCGCGGCCGGCGACGGCGTCGGCGATCTTCCTCGCGGCGGTGCGCGCGGGCATCAGCAGCCACGAGGGGACGGTCTCCCGGCGGGTGTCCTTGAAGGTGCCCTGCCGGTCGACGCGGCGGATCTCGCTCTCGATGAAGCCCGGCGCCACGTGCGTCACGCTGATGCCCTTCGGCGCCCACTCGGTGCGCAGCGTGTCGCAGAGCGAGGTCACGCAGGCCTTCGACATGTTGTAGGCCATGCTGCCCGGCGCCGGCAGGAAGCCCGCCACGCTGCCGATCGCCACGAAGGCCCCCTTGGAGCGCGAGAGCGCCGGGAGCGCGGCCTTCGCGGTGCGCATCACGCCGTAGACGTTGGTCTCGAACTGCCTCCGCACGTCGTCGATGGTGAGCTGGTCGAAGGTGCCGTCGACGCCGAAGCCCGCGTTGGCGATGACCACGTCGAGGCCGCCGAAGGCCTCCGCCGCGCGCGCCACGGAGGCCTCGCAGTCGCCGTCGTGCGTGACGTCGCAGGCCACCGCGAGGCTGTGCCCGTCGCCCCCGAGCTCCTGCGCGAGCGCGGCGATGCGCTCGACCCGCCGGGCCAGCAGCACGGTCTTCCAGCCGCGCCGCGCGTACTCCCGCGCCACCGCCTCGCCGATGCCCGACGAGGCCCCCGTGATCAGCACCACCCCTGCCGCGCTCGTTGCCATGACGCTTGAACCCTCCGCGAAGAACCTATCGGGGCCCGAACCGGAGCCCCAGCCAGACACCGCTGGCGCTTGTACACCCTCGGCGGCCCGGAATGCTGACCTCACCGCGACCGATCTGTTAGCGTCCGGCGGCTATGCGTAGAACGGTGGGTAGACTCTCGGCGATCGTCGCGTCCATGGGCCTCGCGGTCCTCGCCACGGAGGCCCGCGCGCAGGACGCGCTCCCCGCGGACACGGGCTTCGACCTGAGGTTGTTTCGTCACGCGGTCGACTCGAAGGGGCAGTTCACGGTCAACGGCACCGACACCCTCGGTCACCTCAACACCTCCTTCGGCCTCGTGGTCGACTGGGGCCGCGGCCTCGCCCGGCAGGGGACGCTGCTGCGCGGGATGCAGACCGACACGCAGGTGCCCCTGGTGGAGAACTTCTTCACCGGCGTCTTCTCCGCCAACCTCGGACTCTTCAACCGACTCGTGGTGGGCCTGCAGCTCCCGGTGCACCTGGTCGGCGGCCCCGGCCCCGCGGGCAGCGACGGCAGCCTCCAGCCCATCGCCGGGTACACCCCGCAGAACGGCGGCCTCGACTACCAGGGCTTCGGCTCGCTCACCGTGCACGCGAAGCTTCGGCTGCTGCCGCCGACGGTCACCACCTGGGGCCTCGCGCTCCTCGTCCAGGCGGGCTTCCCCCTCTCGTCGGGCCCGAGCAACTTCGCCGGCGACCCGGGCGTGATGCTCTGGCCCTCCCTGGCCGCCGAGTGGCACCCGGTCTCGCGCTTCCGCATGGACCTCAACGTGGGCTACCGGCTCGGGCTCGGCACCGCCGCGCGGCTCGTCGACACCACCTACGGCTCGCCGGTCACCGCGGGCCTCGGCATGAGCGTGCGCGTCGGCCCGGCGCTCGACCTCGTGGCCGAGGTTTACGGGGGAACGTATTCGAACGCCATGTTCGGCGCGAACACCACGCCCTTCGAGGCGGTGGGCGGGCTCAAGATCTTCGTGGTCGAGAACAGCTACCTGATGCTCGGCGCCGGGCGGCGCATCACCGACAGCGACGCGGGCGCCAACCTGCGGGCCTTCGTGGGCTTCGTGTTCGAGCCCTCGATCGGCGACCGCGACGGGGACGGCTTCCGCGACGACGTCGACCGGTGCCCGGACAACCCCGAGGACTTCGACCACTTCGAGGACACGGACGGCTGCCCGGAGCCGGACAACGACCAGGACGGCATCCGCGACGGCGACGACCAGTGCCCGCTCACGCCGGAGGACCGCGACGGCGAGGCGGACGAGGACGGCTGCCCCGACCGGGACAACAACGACCGCGACGGCGACGGCATCCTCGACAACGTCGACCGCTGCCCCGACGAGCCGGAGGACCGGGACAACTTCGAGGACACGGACGGCTGCCCGGACCCGGACAACGACCGCGACGGCATCCTCGACCGCGTCGACCTCTGCCCCAACGACCCGGAGGACCGCGACAATTTCGAGGACGACAACGGCTGCCCCGACCCGGACAACGACCACGACCGCATCCCCGACGTGCGCGACCGCTGCCCCAACGACCCGGAGACGTACAACGCCCACGAGGACGAGGACGGCTGCCCCGACCAGGGCGTGGCGGTGCTCGAGGAGAACACCATCCGGGTGCTCCAGGCGATCAACTTCGAGACCGACTCGGCGCAGATCCGGCCCGAGAGCCTGCCCATCATCGAGGCGGTGGCGGCGACGCTGCGGGCCAACGACCAGATCCAGCTGCTGCAGGTGCAGGGGCACGCCGACGAGCGGGGCCCGGACGACCACAACCTGCAACTCACGCACGACCGCGCGGTGAGCGTGGTGGCGGCGCTCGTGCAGCGGGGCATCAACGCCGACCGTCTGCACGCCGCGGGTTACGGCGAGCGCTGCCCGGTGAACCCCGGGCACAACGCCGCGGCCTGGGCGGTGAACCGCCGGGTGGTGTTCCTGATCCTTCGAACCTCCGCGGGCCCGACGCGCGTGCAGATCGTCTGCCCGGCGGGCGAGGACCTCATCCCCGAAGAGGACCGCGACCTCCGCTAGAGCCCGCGACCAACGCTGTATTGCCGCGACAGCGCCTTGCTGTATGGTCGCCGCAACATGTCGACCGAATCGCTGGAAGGAATCGCCGAGAGCTGGCTGTCGAGCCTGCAACAGGACATCAAGGAGTTCGTCCGCGTCGTCTGCGACGACCCGGAGCTCGACGAGTCGTTGCGCGACCGCGTGCACGGGGCGGTGTTCTACGCCCTGGTCCCGGGTGACGTGATCCCCGACTCGGTCGGCGTGGTGGGCTACCTCGACGACGCGCTCGCGCTGCGCATCGCGCTCGACGAGGTGCACCGCGAGGCGCCCGACCGCTTCGAGTCCTGGCGCGACCGCATCCCCGAGCTCGTCGAGAGCGCGGGCGAAGACCTCGCGACCTTCCGCGAGTCGCTCGACGAGGAGACCTACGAGGCCTTCCGGCAGCGCGTGTTCGCGATCGAGAAGGTGGAGTTCAAGGGCCGCCGCGCGAGCGAGGTCGCGAAGGGGACCGTCGACCCCGGGTGGCTCGCCGCGGAGGTGTCCGTGCTCGCGCTGAAGCTCGACTTCAAGCCCGCGGCGATCAGGGCCGCGGTGAAGCGGCTCGATAGCGCGCTGCAGATGTTTCATCAGCGGTTGCAGCCGCGTCGCTGAAGAGCACCTCGTCGAGGCCGAGCGAGCGCGTCGCCGACGGCCGGACGTTTACCTTGGGCTGTAAGACGGCGGCCGGCCGCAGCCGCGACACGGCCATCGAGGCGATGATCAGCACGGCGAGGTCGAGCGCGAGCACCACCCCCATCGCCGAGCTCGCGCGCAGACCCCAGACGAAGACCCCGGTGGCGGCGAGCAGCGCCCCCGCCTGGAGGACGCCCACCAGCGCCGCCCGGCGGGGGGAGGGCGTCCCGCGGCCGTGCGCCGGGAGGGAGAGGGCGACCGCGCCGAGGAGCAGCGCGGTGCCCGGCGAGACGCCCCCGTGGGCGCCCGCGATGGCCAGCGCGTGCGAGGCCGCGGCGCCGAGGGCGAGCAGCGCCGGGAGGGGGCGGAGCGAGCGGGGCAGCCTCACGCGCGCGGGGCCCTCCAGGTGGCGGAGCGCCCGGCCGCCGATGAGGAGCACCGCCGCGAGGCCGAGGCCGTAGACGAGGGCGAGGGGAGACCACGGGGCCCGCGGGGCAGGGCGCACGGTGCGACGGGGGACGCCGGTCGAGAGCCACGGGAAGAGGGAGGGATCGGCGGCCACGCGGGCGCTCCAGACGACCCCGGTGGGGACGTGGCGGCGCATGGTGCGCAGCACGTCGCGGGAGAGCTCGGTGGTGACCGTGGCGTCGACGCCGTCGAGGTCGTCGGCGATCCACCGGGCGCGGCGGTTGGCGCTGGGCATGGAGACGCGCAGCTCGGTGGCCTCCATCCCGCGCTCCCAGGGGCAGGAGCGCAGCTCGATCACCGCGTCGCCGTCGGCGCTACGGATGGCCCCTTGGGCGCGCAGGGAGGTGCCGTAGCGCAGCACGACGTCGACCGATCCGCGGGCGAGCCCGACCCCCGGGTCGCCGAGGGAGACGGTCAGCCGCCCGGGCACCTGGCCGCGGACGGTGATCGGAACCGGCGTCCCGGTGGAGGTGCTGGCCGTCGCCTCGATGAGCGAGAGGTCCGCCGGGAGCTCCGCGAGCTCGAACTCATGGAGGCGCCCGGCGAGGACGCGCCAGCGCACCCGCTGGGTGACGACCGCGGTGCCGTCGGGGTTGATGTCGAACTCCGTGACGGCGTCCCCGGGCCGCGCGTCGGTCCACCCGAGCGCGACGGAGGGCAGGGCGAGGGAGAGCATCCCCGCGAGGAGCAAGCCGAACAGCCAACGGTGGAGTCGAACCCTGGCGAGACGCACCCTCAGGCCGATAGCGCGCCCGTCGCTCGCGACGCGAGTTTTCAACCGCTGGTGATCCCCCCCGGCGACGTGTCAGGCTCCCTCCTGCACATGACGGCCCGATGCATGGACGCGGCGGCGTTGACGGTGGCGCTCGCGGGCGCCGACGGCGAGAGCGTGGCCGCGGCCTTCGAGCCCGCCGCGCGCCATCGGCTGCTGACCGCGCTGGGCTCCCTGCGCTCCGGGCGCACCCGCCCCGAGCGGGTTCGCTCCCTCGCCGCCGCGGGCCTCCGGCTCCTGGCCCGTCCCCGCGCGACCCTGGCCGCGGGCGACGAGGTGGGCGCCCGCTTCATCGCCGCGTGGGCGCGCTCCCTCGACCCGTCCGATCGCGAGGGATTCGTCCGCGGCCTCGGCTCGGCCGCCCTCACGTCGCTGCGCCACGCGCTGCCCTCGGCGCCCTCCTTCGACCCCGCGCAGCGCTCGACCGCGACGCACCTGATCCACCTCGCCCATCGGGCGCTCGGTCGCCCGCCCAGGCTGCCCGAGTGGTCCTCGCTCCTGGAGGCGCTGAGCCTGCGCGGAGGGCTCGACGACCCGGGGCTGCTGCGCGCCGCGCGGGTGGTGCGGATGAGCCCGCGCGCCCCGGCGTGCCTCGCCCTCGCGGCCGCGGTGTGCGCGCGATGAGCACCGGCGCCCGCGGGCTGACCCTCGTCCGCGCCTCCGAGGTGCGCGCCTCCGAGCTCGCGAGCGCCCGCGCCCGGGCCTCGCTCGACGCCTCCGCGGTGGCCTGGGAGCTCGCCGCCCAGGCGCGCTTCGACCGGGCGCTGGCGACGGCGCACGAGGTGCTGGCGACGCTGGCCTTCGACGTGGCCGAAGGGGTGATCGGCCGCTCCGTCTCGTGCGAGCCGGCGGCGCTGGAGGCGATGGTGTCGCAGGCGATCGCGAGGGCGCGCGGGGCGAGGCGCCTGCTCGTGTGCGCGCACCCCGACGACGTGGCCGAGGCCCGGCGCGCGGTGTCCGAGGCGCTCTCCGACGCGGCGGCCGTGGAGTGGGTCGAGGTCGCCGCCGACCCGTCGGTCGCCCGCGGCTGCGTGGCCGTGGAGACCGCCCGGGGGAGGGTGGTCGCGGACTGGGCCGAGTCGCTCTCCGTGGCGCGCTCGCGCTGGATCGCCTCCCTGAAGGAGCCCCGCGGGTGAGCGACGAGCTCGACGAGCGACCGCGCGTGCTGCTCCCCGCCGTCCTCTTCGGCGCGACGGTGCTCAGCGTCTTCTACGCGGGCGCGACGCAGCACCTCACGCGGCGCCCGGGGGATCTGGTCGAGGCCGCGTTTACCCGAGGGGGTATTCCAGCGGCGCTGCGCACGCTGGGCTGGGCGCTCGGCCAGGGCTGGCGCTTCGCGGTCCCGCTGCTGGCGATCCTGGTGACCCACGAGCTCGGGCACTTCCTCCTCGCGCGCCACCACCGGGTGCCGGCGAGCCTGCCGATGTTCGTGCCCTTCCCCAACCTCCTCGGCACCATGGGGGCGGTGATCTCGATGCGCCCCATCGGCAGCCGCAACGCGCTGGTCGACATCGGCGCCGCGGGGCCGCTCGCGGGCCTGGTCCTCGCGCTCCCGATCACCGCGGTGGGCCTCGCGCTCTCGCCGGTGGAGCCGCTCGCGCCGGGCGGGCTCCTCGAGGGCGACGCGCTGCTCTACCTCCTGCTGAAGCGCCTGGTTTGCGGGCCGATCCCGCCCGGCTACGACGTGCAGCTCCACCCCTTCGCCTTCGCCGGCTGGACGGGGCTCTTCATGACCATGCTCAACCTGCTGCCGGTGGGTCAGCTCGACGGCGGCCACGTCACCTACGCGCTCTTCGGAACCCGCGCCGACCGCTGGTCCCGCTGGTTCATCGCGGCGCTGCTGGGCTATGCGATCGCGCTCGCGGGGTACATCGCGCTCCGCACCCCGCACGGGCACCTCACCAGCGAGCACTTCGTGCCCGCGCTCATCTGGGGCCCCTGGGCCCTGGTCACCCGCGTGGTGCTCCGGCTCTCCGGCGACGCGCACCCTCCCGCCGGCGACGACCCGCTCACGCCCGGTCGCAAGGCGATCGCGCTGCTCTGCCTCGCGCTCTTCGCGCTGCTCTTCATGCCGCTGCCGATGCGCGCGGTCTGAGCCGCAGGCCTACATCCGGCGGACGGGGCGCGACGGCGCGTTGCTGGCGCGGCAGGCGGGGCAGACGCCGTAGAGCTCGTGCCGGTGCATGAGCAGCTCGAAGCCGTAGGAGCTCGCGACGCGCTTCTGCTCGTGCTCGATGACCTCGTCCTCGAACTCCACGATGGTGCCGCAGACGGTGCAGATCAGGTGGTCGTGGTGGTCGTCGCCGAGGAGCTCGAAGCGCGACGCGCCGCCCTCGAAGTGGCGCTCGGCGACGATGCCGCTGTCCTGCAGCACCCGGAGCGTGCGGTAGACCGTGGCGGCGCCGATGCGGGGGTCGCGGGTGCGCACGTCCCGGAGGAGCTCCTCCGCGGTGACGTGCCGACCGATGCTGGCGAGGGTCTCGAGGATCAGCTCACGTCGCGTCGAGCTCTTCAGCTTGTTGCGAAGGACGTGATCTCGAAGCCGAAGGCGCAGGGCCTCGACGTTGGGGGGGGTCACCACCGACGCAAAGTGGTCGAGGTGTCGGGGCTCGTCAAGGTCCGGCGTCGACCGTGGGTCGCGTCGCGGCGTCCGTCGCCGCGGGGCCTGCGTCGGCGACCGGGGCCGGCGAGTCCGGCGCGTGGGCCATGCCCATCGGCTCGACGCCGAGCGCCCTCCGCGCGGCGTTGGCGACGGAGCAGTCGTGACCGCTGACCGACGCGCCGGTGAGGGGATGGGCGCGCGGGGGCGGCGTGGGCAGCCCCGCCATCTGGAAGGGGATCACCCGCACGTCGGCGCCCTCTCCCCGCGCCCGCAGCACCACGCGGCGCGCGGGCAGGTCGTAGACGTAGACGCGCGTGGGGCCGTCGACGGAGGCGCGGGCCTCGTCGACCACGAGCACGAGGTAGCGGCGGCGCAGGTGGTCGACCAGCATCGCGGTGTCGCGGCGCAGGCGGAAGATGAGGTCCTCGCGCAGGGCGTGCAGGCGCTCGGTGGAGTCCGCCCCGCGCACGGCGTCGACGAAGGAGGGGAGCAGGAAGGCGCCCTTGTCGAAGAGCTCCCGGGCGAGCCGCGGCTCGAGGCCGAGGCACGAGTAGAGCTGGTCCGGGTAGCGGTGGCGGATGGAGGCCGCGACGTCCGCGGGCGCGTGCACCTCGTGGACGCGCAGGCGCCCGTAGAGCACGGGCTCCCGGGTCATACCCTCCAGGGTAAGCGCAGGGTCGCGCAGGTCGCCCGCGTAGGGGCCGACGGCCTCGAGCGCGGAGGCCTCGACGAACTGCCGCACCGCGCGGTAGTCCGGGCCGAGCGTCGCGGTGAGGGCGGCGTGCTCTCGCAGCAGGCGCTCCCGCAACCGCCTCGCCTCGCGGTCGCGCTTGATGCCCCACGCGAGCGGGAAGGCGACGAGCAGCGCCAGGATGGGCGCCCAGAAGCGCCACTTGATCTTCGGGAGGAAGGGGAGTTCTTCGCGGGGAATCATCCCCCGGTGGGAGCTGCCAGGCTCATCGACCGGGGGATCGGAGGGAGGGGACATCGGCGGGCTCGCGGACTTACTCCGCGGCCGTGTTGGCGTTGCCCTTGGTGACCGCGAAGTTGAGCCGCACATAGCCCGCGGCGGCGCAGGTACGGGCGATGGTCTTCACGATGTCCCAGTGGACGTGCCGGTCGATCTGGAAGACCACGTCGCCCTCGAACTGGCGGTCGGGGTGGAGCACCGGGTACTCGCGCTTGGCCTGCTCCAGCCGCTCGAAGAGGCGGTCGATGCGGTCGGACGAGCCGGAGATCTCGCGCGGCGTGGTGATGCGCTGGCCGTCCATCATGATCGCCTGCTCGGAGATCGAGATGATCGGGGCGCTCGCCAGGTTGTCGGCGTTGTGGGTCTCGGGGATCTCGAGGCCCGCGCTCGACTGCACCTGCTGCTGCGAGCCGAACTGGGACAGGAGGAACACCACCGTGATGACGAGGAAGTCGATCATCGAGGTGAGGTTGAGGTCGGCGGTCACCGACTTGTGGCCACCGCCCGAGACCCGCTTCTGGACGAACCGCAGCGGGACGTTGTGGAGGAGGCGCTTACCTGGCTTCGCGACGGGCATGATTTCTCCCCTGCACCCTTACAGGAAGCGGATCGTGACCTCGCCGCGAGCGGCGCTGCCGTAGACCTCGTAGACGGTATCCATGACGGCGATGATCTCCGAGTAGTCGACCGCTCCGTCGGGCTGCAGCCAGACCTCGCGGTTCTGCTGGTTGGCCTGACGCCGCGCCTCGAGGAGGGTCTTCAGCTCGGTGAAGCGCTGCGGGGTACGCCCGATCTGGCGCATGTCCGCGGCGTTGACGCCGACCTGGAGACCCGTCGGAGAGATCTGGATCTTGAGCTGGTCCTGCTGCTCCGGGTTCGGTGGGGAATCCGGGGCCGGCGCGCCGCGAGGCTGGCTCGCCTGGACGGCGCCGGTCTGGACCCACACCGCGGTCATCAGAAGGAACGCGATGCAACAGATCAACAGGTCGATCATCGGGACCATGTTGACCGGGGCGTCGACGGACTTTTTGCCGCCCTTGCCGCCAGAATCGACTGAGACGCCACCCATGGCTGTGCTCCTTAGCGTGCGGCCGGAGGAACTATCAGGCGGCCTGCTGGCCCGAGCCCACGTTGATCTTCGAGCGGTTGTTCACCACGAGGTTGAGCACCTGGACGGTGGACTCGTTGATGTCGTCGACGATCTGCTGGGTCTTGCCGTTCAGGAGCGCGAAGGCGATGAGGCCGAGGATCGCGATGACCAGACCGAAGGCGGTGCAGTTCATCGCCTCGGAGATGCCGCCCGCGAGCAGCTCGGCCTTGCGGGCCGGGTCGATCGTGGGACCGCCCTCGCCGCCATGACCGCCCACCGCGCCGAAGGCCGCGATGAGACCGGTGATGGTGCCGAGGAGGCCGGAGAGCATGGCGAGGTTGGAGAGGAGCGCGAGGTACGCGGTGCGGTGCTCGATCTTCGGCAGCTCGCGGAGGGCCGACTCGTCCATCGCGGCCTGCACCTCGGTGTCCGGGCGGTTCACCTTCATCAGGCCGGCCTTGACGATGCGAGCGAGGGGGGCCTGCGCGCTGGAGCACAGCTTGATGGCCCGACCCACGTCACCGGCGAGGATGCACTTCTGGATGTTGGAGAGGAAGGCGTCCTTGTTGATGGACGACTTGAACAGATACATCGATCGCTCGACGGTGATCGCGATCACGAACACCGCCCAGAAGACGATCGGCCACATGCCCCATCCGCCTTCCTTGAAGTGCTGACCCATACTTTGCAACATCGCAGAATCCTCCTGAGAGTGTGGGAAATGCCGAGTGTCCCCGGTTGATCGGTGGGTCGGCTTTCGGGGCGTATCCGTTCAACCGTTGCCGGTCGTGCGGTGCGTGTCTACACGACCCATCGCATCGTGTGCCACATGATTTCGCGGGGACGAAAAGTTCGACCGCCGTGAAGCCGCGCGATGATACCGGGGGGGTCTCTGGTGTCAACGGGGCTGCTCGAGCCCGCGTGACACCCCCGGCGGACAATTCCTCCCTGCGGTCGACGGGTCCCGGGTCGGACATTCGCGCCATCTGATTGGGCGCGGGATCTCCCTTCGACGTGGCGCGCTTGTGTCGTTGACATCCCTCTTGGCGTAGGGATACGGTCCGCCGCGTTGCGTCGCGGGCGACGTGGGTGACGGGGTCAGACCTGAGCCTGAAGTTCAACAGCAACCCAACGATGTTGATGACGTTGAGGGGTGCGCAGGTCCGGTGAGATTCTTCGGATCACCGCACCCTTCCCAGCGATCAACCCGTTGCGGTAGCGTAGCGTGGCTCGCGAATCAGACAGCGGCTCGAAGAACGGAGCAAGGAGCGTAGAGGACGATGCAATCGGCGCTGGTGCAGTTGCTACTGATGGCTCAGCAGGCGGGTGGGGATCACCCGCAAGAAGCGGTGGGCCTCGCGGGGCTCTACGAGAAGCTGGGCTGGCCCTTCTTCGTGAACATCTTCATCTCCATCGTGGTGCTCGCCACGATCACGGAGCGGGTGATCTTCCTGCTGTCCAAGTTTCGCGTGAACAGCAAGGAGCTGCTCGCGCAGGTTCGCAAGCTCGTGCAGGCGAACAACATCGACCGCGCGATCAAGCTGTGCGAGGCCGACGACGTGCCCATCCTCCGGGTGTTTCGCGCGGGCCTCATGCAGGTCAACCGCGGCGAGGAGGCGGTGGTCGTCGCGATCGAAGAGCAGGTGATGGACATCGAGCCGCAGGTCCAGAAGCGCATCGGCGCCCTCTGGTCGCTCGCCAACATCGCGACCCTCTTCGGCCTCCTCGGAACCATCCTCGGGCTCATCCACACCTTCAGCGCGCTCGACCGCGTCGCTGACCCGGGCCGCCGCCAGCAGCTGCTCGCCCGCGGCATCTCCGAGGCCATGAACAACACCGCGCTCGGCCTCGGCATCGCGGTGACCTGCATGGTCGCGCACATGCTCATCAACGGGCAGGCGAAGAAGATCCTCGCGGACATCGAGCTGACCTCGTCGAAGCTCACCAACCTCCTCACGACCGGCCGTAGCCAGGGATGAGCGGGAAGTTCACGGCTGCGCAGCGGGCGATCATCAACCGCCGGTCCAAGCCCAAACACCATGGGCCGGACGACGGCGGTGGTGAGCTGAACATCATCCCGTTCCTCGACATCATCATGAACGTCCTGATGTTCATCCTGGCGAGCATCGCGACCGTGTTCACCGCCACCATCCCCGTGCCCGCGCCGTCGAGCGGCCCCCGCCCGAACACCCAGCCGGATACGCACCAGCGGTTGAACATCACCGTGAAGGTGGCGCCCAACGGCTTCATCGTGGGCGCGGGCGGTGGCTTCCTCATGCCGGGCTGCCGCACCGTCGGCCAGGCGTCGCTCACGGTCCCCAACCGCGCGACGCCCGACGCCGACGGGAGCTCCCACGACTTCGCCGGCCTCACCCAGTGCATGGTGGCCATCCGGCAGCAGTGGGCGGCGGAGGTCGTGGACGACCACTCGATCAACGTCTCGCCCAACGGCGACATCCCCTACGGCGTCCTGGTGAAGACCGTCGACGCCGTGCGCGAGTCGCGCGCCGACGCCTGTCACCTCCCCGAGAACGGCGGACAGGGCAACTACACCAGTCCCGACTGCCTCTTTCCCGAGGTCACCCTCGGCGTGCTGAGGAACTGAGCGATGACTGAGAAGACGGACGTCGCGCACCACCCCAAGGCGACCCTCGTGCAGGTCAAGCGCGAGATCGCGCGCAAGACCCGGGCGCGCCGCGAAGAGCACGTCGCCGAGGAGCTCAACATCGTCGCGATGATGGACATGATGACCATCATCCTGGTGTTCCTCCTGAAGTCGCTGTCGTCGTCTCCGGCCAACGTGCCGCAGAGCGACGACCTCCGGCTGCCGCACTCGTCGGTCAACACCTCCCCCTCGCAGGCGCTGCAGGTGATCGTCTCGCGGGTCTCCATCACCGTGAACGGGCGCTTCATCACCTCGCTCCGCAACGGCTACGTCGACCCCTCGCAGAAGCGCGGCGGCGGCACCGGCCTGATGATCAACCCCCTCGCCGAGTCGATGCGCGACCAGGTGCAGGTCGCCCGCACCATCGCCGAGCGCGCGGGCCAGCCCTTCCGCGGCGAGATCGCCATCATCGCGGACCACGGCATCCCCTCCCGCACGATCTTCGAGGTGCTCTACACCTGCGGCCAGTCGGGCTTCGCGGGCTTCCAGCTCCTCGTCCTCAAGGCCCGCAGCTCGAGCTGAGCGGCGGGCGCTCGCCACCCCTGAGACGGTCCTACCCCCCCCGATGCTCTGGCCCAAGCTTCTCGCCCTCCTCGTCGTCGTCCTCCTCGTCGGAGGGCTGATGTATCTCGGCGGCAAGATCCCCCCCAACGACCGCGGCGGCGACGGCTGACCGTTTACCTGCTCGGGTATTCCCGGGCCCGCTCGGGTCGCTAGCGGACGCGCCGTTAGCAACCTGACGGCGGGGCCCGCGGAGCCCCGAGCGCGCCGCGTTTCCGCGCGGTCTATTTCTTGAACAACACCCGCGCACGACGTTCGGCGACCGCTGTTGACAACGCGGCCGCGGGCGGGTGATGTCCGCAACCCTCAATGGTCTGGCGGTCCAGCGCGATCGCCTCTGGGAGAGCTCGAGTGATGTCGTCGAAGAGGAAGTTGGTTCAGGCCGCCGCGCTGCTCGCGGGATTCTCGGCGACGAGCACCGCCGCCGCGCAGACCGCCACCCCGGCCCCGGCCGCAGCTCCGGCTCCCGCGCGACCGGCGCCGCTGCCCTGGCGCCAGACGCAGCTGCTCGCCACCGTCGGCGTCACGCTGCCGACGATCTTCCGGGACCTCAACCAGTACCCGAACGACACGGTCGACATGTCGCTCGCGATCCGCCCCCGCTGGACCTTCAACCGCATGCTGCAGCTCCGCGCGGGCATGGCGTTCAGCTACGAGTTCACCAACGCCGACAACACCACGACGCTGCACGAGCCGCGCTTCGGCGACGTCAACCTCGACCTCTGGGTCACCGGCATTCCGCCACTAGGCGGCGCGGTGAAGTTCTGGGTCGCGCCCCGTCTGGTGTTCCCGGTGTCCGTCGAGTCGCGCGCGCGCACCATGATCGTCACACCGGGCGTCGTGGTGCAGGCCGCCTACGGCATCGAGCACGTGCTGGGCGGCGAGCTCGACATCATCGCCAACGGCACCTTCACGCACCCGCTCTACCAGTACACGACGCCGGGCGTTCGCACGGCGCCGGCCAACCGCGCGACCTGCTTCGGCGCGGGCAACGGCGGCGGCTGCAACGAGCAGCTCTCGGGCGTGTTCAACGCCGCCAACACCGTGTCGTGGGCGCTGATCGTGGCGCAGAGCTGGGAGCACATCTCTCCCGGCGTGTACTTCTCGATGCAGCACATCTTCCCGTATCAGGGCGTCGACAACTCGCTCCTCATGCACGACAGCCCGACCTCGGTCCGCACCAACACCATCTTTGCGGCGTGGGTCGACTGGATCGCGACCCCGTGGTTCACCGCCGAGGTCGGCTATCAGGTGTTCCGCAACCTGCTCAACGCCGACGGCACGTACGGCAACCCCTTCTACGCCCCGTACCAGGACTCGCGGTTCTATCTCCAGACCGTGTTCTCCCTCGACAAGATCTACGAGCTCGCCTCGGGTCGCAGCCAGGGCGGCGGCGGCGTGATCCGCACGCGCAACGAGAGCCCGCGCGGCCGCTTCGGCATGTTCTGATCTCGCGCTCCGTCCCTCCTCTCGCGACGCGACACCTTCCCTTCGCGAACCTCATTCCCTATGCTCGCTGCGCCGCGCAGGTCGTCCGACCCGCCCACTGGCGCAGACCGCCCTGACGAGAGGGGACTTGATGCCCGCACCCGCCGACGAACTGCTCGGACTCTACCGACAGATGCTCCTGATCCGCCGCTTCGAGGAGGCGGCGGCGAAGGCCTATTCCCAGGGCAAGATCGGTGGCTTCCTGCACCTGTACATCGGGCAGGAGGCCAGCGCCGTGGGCGCCCTGGCCAACCTCGACGCGGGCGACGCGGTGGTCGGGACGTACCGCGACCACGGCCTCGCGCTCGCGCGGGGCATGTCGGCGCGCGCGTGCATGGCGGAGCTCTACGGCAAGGTCACCGGGTGCTCGAAGGGCCTCGGCGGGAGCATGCACTTCTTCGACGCCGAGCGGCGCCTGCTGGGCGGTGACGGCATCGTCGGCGGGCACGTGGCGGTCGCGGCGGGCGTGGCCTTCGCGTCGAAGTACCGCGGTCACAAGGAGGTCACGGTGTGCTTCCTCGGCGAGGGGAGCGTGAGCATCGGCGGCTTCCACGAGGCGCTCTCGCTCGCGTCGCTGTGGGACCTCCCCCTGGTCGTGATCGTGGAGAACAACGAGTACTCGATGGGGACGCCCCTCTCGCGCACGCTCTCGGTGCACGACACCAGCCAGAAGGCGCACGGCTACGGGATGGCGAGCGATCGCTTCACCAGCGGCGACGTGCTGGAGGTGAAGCGCCGCGTGGGAGAGGCCGTCGCGCGGGCGAGGGAGACCTCGAAGCCCACGCTCATCGAGGTGCAGACGTACCGCTACCGGGGACACTCCATGAGCGACCCGGGGAAGTACCGCACCGCGGACGAGGTCGAGCTGCGCAAGAAGACCGACCCCATCGTGAAGGCCGAGGCCGACCTGCGGGCGCTCGGGCTCGTGGACGCGGACATCGCGCGCGTGGAGGCCGGGGTCGAGGCGGAGGTCGAGGACGCCGTGAAGTTCGCGGACGAGAGCGCGGAGCCCGGCGAGGAGCTCATCGAGGCATTTACCTATGCGTGAACTTCGCTACCGGGAGGCCCTGCGGGAGGCCATCGCCGAGGAGATGGAGCGCGACGAGCGCGTGTTCCTGATGGGCGAGGAGGTCGGGTACTACCAGGGGGCCTACAAGGTCACCGAGGGGCTGCTCGAGCGCTTCGGCACTCGCCGCGTCGTCGACACGCCCATCACCGAGGAGGGCTTCGCGGGCGTCGGGGTCGGCGCGGCGATGGTCGGCCTGCGGCCCATCATCGAGTTCATGACCTGGAACTTCAGCGCCGTGGCCTTCGACCAGATCATCAACCACGCGGCGAAGATCCGGCAGATGTCCGGCGGGCAGTTCTCGTGTCCGATCGTGTTCCGCGGCCCCAACGGGGCGGCGAAGCAGACCGCGGCGCAGCACTCGCAGTGCTGGGAGGCGTTCTACACGCACATCCCCGGGATCAAGGTGGTCGCGCCCGCGACCGTGGCCGACGCCAAGGGGCTCCTGAAGAGCGCCATCCGCGACGACAACCCCGTGCTGGTGCTCGAGGACGAGCGGCTCTACGGGCTCAAGGGCGAGGTGCCCGACGGCGACCACCTCGTGCCCATCGGCCTGAGCGCGCAGGTGCGCGACGGCGACGCGGTCACCATCGTGACGTGGGGGAAGATGCTCCACATGGTGCTCCCGGCCTGCGAGCTCCTCGCCAAGGAGGGCGTCGAGTGCGCGGTGATCGACCTGCGCAGCCTGCGCCCGCTCGACCTGGGCCCGGCGCTCGCGAGCGTGGAGAGGACCGGGCGGGCGCTGGTGGTGCAGGAGTCCTGGCCCTACGGCGGCGTCGGCGCGGAGGTGGTCGACCGCATCCAGCGCGACGCCTTCGGCGCGCTCAAGGGCCCGGTGCTGAGGGTGACCGGGCGCGACGCGTCGATGCCCTACAACAAGCACCTCGAAGAGTTGACGATCCCGTCGGTGGACACCGTCGTGCGCGGAGTGCGCGCGGTGCTCGCCTGGTAGTGGCCGAAGCGTAGGAGTGCATCGTGGCGAAGATCATCGAACTCCCCAAGCTGTCCCCCACCATGGAGGAGGGCACGCTCGTGCGCTGGTCACGCAAGGAGGGCGACGCGGTCGGCGTCGATGACCTGCTCGCGGAGGTCGAGACCGACAAGGCGACCATGGAGTTCCGCAGCTTCGACAAGGGGACGCTGCTGAAGGTGCTCATCCCCGAGGGGACCGTCGCGAAGCTGGGCCAGCCGGTCGCCATCTTCGGCGAGCCCGGCGAGGACATCAGCGCGCTGCTCGCGTCCGTCGGAGCGGCGCCCGCGAAGAGCGCGCCGGCGAAGAGCGCGCCCGAGAAGAGCGCGCCCGAGAAGAGCGCGCCCGTGATGGAGGCCGCGCCGGTGGAGCCCGCCGCGGCTCGGGCCACGAGGGCGCCCGCGGTGGAGGCCATCGAGCCGAAGCCCGCGACGCCGAGCAGCGAGCAGCCGACGCGCCCGCCGTCCACGAGGCCCGCGGGCTCTCCGGGCGACGCCGCGGTGAAGGGCGAGCGGGGAGTGGCCGGGGCGATCCTGGCGCCCAGCAGCCCGAGGGTGCGTCGCCTCGCCCGGGAGCGGTCGGTCGACCTCGAGGCGGTCCCCGGGTCGGGCGCGCACGGTCGCGTGACCGAGGCCGACGTGGCGCGGCCGAAGGTGCTCGCGCTACGGCCGGGGGACGTCGCGCGGCCCGCGTCGTCGATGCGCAAGGTCATCGCGCGCCGGCTGGTCGAGTCGAAGCAGACCGTTCCGCACTTCTACCTGGAGGCCGACCTCGACGTGGAGGCCCTGGTCACCTTACGCGAGCAGGTAAACCAGGGCTCGACGCCGGAGACGAAGGTGTCCGTCAACGACCTGCTGCTGCGCGCCTGCGCCCTCGCGCTGCGGGCGGTGCCGGAGGCCAACTCGTCGTGGATCGACGGCCAGGTGGTGCAGTACGACCGGGCGGACATCTCCGTGGCGGTGTCCATCGAGGAGGGGCTGCTCACGCCGGTGCTGCGCGACGCCGACCGGCTCTCCCTCGGGGCCCTCGCGAGGGCCACCAAGGAGCTCGTGGCGAAGGCCCGGGCGCGCAAGCTCACGCCCGAGGAGATGACCGGCGGGACCTTCTCGCTGTCGAACCTCGGGATGTTCCAGATCGACCGCTTCGCGGCGGTGATCAACCCCCCGGAGAGCATGATCCTGGCGGTGGGGGCGGTGCGTGACGTGCCGGTGGTGAAGGCCGGCGCGGTGGTGCCGGGCAAGCGCTGCGCGGTGACCCTCTCGTGCGACCACCGGGTGGTCGACGGCGCGCTCGGGGCCAGGTGGCTGCTGGCGCTGCGGGGCCTGGTCGAGAACCCCGTGCGGATCCTGGTGTGAGCGGATCGCTCGGGGCGTGCTCGCCGGCCGCCCGCGAGGTATCGTCGGCCGCGATGAATCCCAGCCGGATCTTCCTCTCCCAGGAGGCCCTCGACTCGTGGATCGGTGAAGGTCGCGCCGACATCCAGGGCGACGTGCTCATCGACAAGGTCGGCAACCGGCGGTTCCAGCTGCTGGAGGGGGTGCGCTTCCTCTCCGAGGTGTCCGGCGGCGCGGACGCCGAGCAGCTCGTCGGCCGGGTGAAGGACCTCGTGCAGCTCGCGGCCATGGGCGGCGAGTACATGTCCGACTCGGTGGTGCTGGGGGAGCTCGCGTACGAGGTGCAGCCGGGCTTCGTGGGCCGCCCGGTGGCCCCGAGCGCGCCGGCCGAGCGCGATCGCGCGACCACGCCTCCCCCGGCGGACGTCCCGGCGACGCCGGAGACCCAGAAGCAGCAGCGGCAGACTATCCTGGCCCTGCAGGCCTTCTTCCTCAACAACGTGAAGTAGCGGCGCATGCTCGGCGGTCTCCTCGCGGCGGCGGCGCTGCTCTATCTCATCTCGGCGGTCCTGATGCTCACGCACCTCGTGGGCGTGGCCTCGACGCTGCCTTCGCGCCGGGCCGCGACGGTCAGTCTCGGCGCCGCCATGGTCGCGCACCTCGCGCACGACATCCTCCGCTGGGTGGGCGCCGGCCTCGGGCCCTTCGCGGGCATCCACGAGGGGCTCTCGACGCTCGCCCTGCTCGTGGCCGGGGCGGCCTTCGCGCTGCGCCTGCGCGGCCATCGCCTGGAGACGCTCGGGGTCTTCGTGGCGCCGCTCACGCTGCTCATGCTGCTCGCCTCGCAGGGCGTCGACGCGCAGCCCGCGGCCCCCCTGAGCGGGGCGCTGCTGGGCGTGCACGTGGGCTCGACCATCCTCGGGACGGCGGCGTTCACCGTCGCCTTCGCGCTCGCCGCGGCCTACCTCCTCCAGGAGCGCGAGGTGCGGAAGAAGCGGTTGCGCGGGATGTTCCAGCGCCTGCCGCCGCTGGAGGTGCTGGACGTCGCGAGCTTCCGGAGCATCGCGCTCGGCCTCCCGGCGCTCACCCTGGGGATCGTCACGGGCCTCTTCGCCAACGTGCAGGAGGCGGTCGGCCACGGCATGCCCATCGTCTCCTGGCGGCACTACCTCGCGCTCGGGGTCTGGGCGGTCTTCGCCGCGGTGCTGCTGCTCCGGCTGCTGGCCGGGTGGCGCGGCCACCGCGCGGCCATCGGCACCATCGTCGGGTACGCGAGCGCGGTGATGGTCCTGGTCGGGTACTTCGTCCGCGGGGCCGGGCCGTGACCGAGGGCGTCGTCGTGGTCGGGCTCAACCACCGCACCGCGCCGGTCGAGGCGAGGGAGCGGCTCGCGGTGCCGCCGGACGGGCTCGAAGACGCGGTGCGCGCGGTGCTCGCCCTCGACGGCGTGCGCGAGGCGGTGGTGGTCGCCACCTGCAACCGCGTGGAGCTGTACGCGACCGGCGCCGAGGCCGAGGCGGTGGCGGGCGAGCTGCGGCGGCACCTGATGGCGCGGGGCGGCAGCGGCGTGACGTTCTACGAGCACCGCGGCGAGGCGGCGGTGCAGCACGCGTTCCGGGTGTGCTCGAGCCTGGACTCGCTGGTGGTGGGCGAGCCGCAGATACTCGGTCAGGTAAAAGAGGCGGTCGCCGCGGCGCGCGCGGCGGGCGCCCTGCGGGGGAGGCTCGGGCGGGTGATGGCCCGGGCGTTCCAGACGGCCAAGCGGGTGCGCACGGAGACGGGCATCGCCGAGGGTCAGGTGTCCGTCGCGAGCGTGGCGGTAGACCTCGCGCGCGGCATCTTCGGCGACCTCGTGGGCCGCAAGGTGCTGGTGGTGGGCGCGGGGAAGATGGCCCTCGGCGCGGCGCGCACGCTGGCCCGCGCGGGGGCGTCGCTGCTCATCGCCAACCGCAGCTTCGACCGGGCCGAAGGGCTCGCGAGGGAGTACGGCGCGACGGCGCACCCGCTGACGGACCTCGGGATGCTGCTGCAGCACGTCGACGTGGTGGTGTGCTCGACCGGGGCGACCGGCTACCTGCTCACGCGGCACGACGTGGCGACGGCGATGAAGGCGCGGCGGGGCCGTGGCCTCTTCCTCATCGACATCGCGGTGCCGCGCAACGTCGAGCCCGCGGCGGGGGACCTCGACAGCGTCTTCCTCTACAACGTCGACGACCTCGAGAAGGCGGTGGCGGAGGGAGGCCACGGGCGCTCCGTCGCGACCGTCGAGGCCGAGCGGGTGATCAACGAGGAGCTCTCGGCGTTTCGCGCGGAGGAGCAGGCGCAGCGGAGCGCCGGGCCGACCATCGTGGCGCTGCGGAGGAGGTTCCAGGAGGTCGCGGCGGCGGAGATGGAGCGCTCGCTCTCGGGGAAGCTCCGGCACCTCCCGGAGGGCGACCGGGCGGCCGTGGAGGCGATGCTCGACGCGCTGACCAACAAGCTCCTGCACGCGCCCACGGTGGCGCTGAAGGCCGCCGCCGGGAGCCCCGACGGCGACGAGGTGATGCGCGCGGCGAGGTCGCTCTTCGCGCTCGACGCGGAGGCCGCGGAGGCGCGCGGGGAGGTGACCCGGGTGCGGGCGCAGGGCGAGATGACGGCGAAAGCCAAGGCAGGAAACGGACGATGACGGTGCTTCGACTGGCCACCCGGAGGAGCGCGCTCGCGCTGGCGCAGAGCCGGCAGGTCGCGCGGATCTTACAAGACCTGGTAAACGGCCTGCAGGTGGAGGAGGTGCAGGTGGTGACCCAGGGAGACCGGGTGCTCGACCGCGCGCTCTCGGAGGTCGGCGGCAAGGGGCTCTTCGTCCGGGAGATCGAGGAGGCGCTGCTCGACGGCCGGGCCGACCTCGCGGTGCACTCCATGAAGGACCTCCCGGCCCAGATGGCGGCGGGGCTCGCGCTGGCGGCGGTGCCGAAGCGCGAGAGCCCGTGGGACGCGCTGGTGACGACCGGCGGGGTCGGGCTCGACGCGCTCCCGCACGGGGCGCGGCTGGGGACGAGCTCGCTGCGGCGCTCGCGCACGGTGAAGGCGGCGCGGCCCGACCTGGAGGTGCTGCTGCTCCGGGGCAACGTCGACACGCGGCTGCGACGGCTCGAGGCGGGGGATTTCGACGCGATCATCCTGGCGGAGGCGGGGCTCCGGCGGCTCGGGCTGTCCCCGGCGAGGGTGCTGCTCGAAGGGGTGATGGTGCCGGCGGTGGCGCAGGGGGCGCTCGCGCTGCAGACGCGCGCGGACGACCCGGCGGCGAGGGCCGTCGTGGGGCTGATGCACGACGAGGTGACCGCGCTCGAGACCGAGGCCGAGCGCGCGGTGCTCGGGGCCCTGTCGGGCGACTGCGGCACGCCGCTCGGGGCGCTGGCGCGGCTCGACCGCCAGACCGGGGTCATGCGGCTCGAGGGCTACTACGCGCACCCGACGGGCGACGCGCAGGCGCGGCGGGCCGAGTCCGCGCCGGTGAGGGACGCCGCCGAGGCGAGGCAGCTCGGGGTGCGGGTCGGGGCGGCGCTGCGGGCGGCGGTCGGGGACTGACGAGCTCGACCGTCGCGGGCGGTCGCCGACCCTGGCGCCGGACTCCCGACATCTGCGGTTGCTGGCGCCCGCCGAGTCGTGAAAGCGTGGAGGCCTGAAGCCCAAGATGAGCGACAACCAGACGAACGCTGCCGACGACGCCGCCCTCGCAGACGATGTGTTCAAGCGCTGGGCGCAGCGTCCGGTGCGCTTCGCGGTCGGTGCGCCGTCGATCGACGACCCGGAGGTGCTGCGCGCGCTGCGGGCGGAGACGCACCCGTGGGGCGTGCCCAAGAGCTCTCCCGCGGAGGCGGACAGCGACCCGCCGCCGCAGGGGGAGAACCTCCTCGCGCGCTTGCGTCCGGCGGTGGTGATCCTCACGCAGCCGCAGGGCGCCGCGGCGCCGGAGGACGCGAGCGACCTGCCGCTGCTGATGGTGCTCTACGTGCGCGAGGGGCGGCGCCTCGTGGGGCGCGTGCTGCCGCTCGACGCGGCCATCGGCGAGATCTTCATCGGCCGCACGCCGGACAACGCGCTGGTGCTGGATGACGGCTCGGTCTCGCGCCGGCACGCGTCGCTGCAGCACGGCGAGGAGGGCTGGACCCTCAAGGACCTCGGCAGCACCAACGGCACCTTCGTCAACGGCGTGCGGGTGCGCGAGGCGCTGCTGCGGGACGGCGATCGGGTGCGCGTCGGGGGGGTGATCCTGCAGGGCGTGCTCGACGCGCCGCGCGCGCAGCGGGTCGAGGAGATCCGCACGCACCTCGAGACCATCGACGTGCTCACCGACTCCGCGACGACGCAGGGGCTGGTCGGTCGCATGGAGGCGTGGGCGCAGGCCTCGGGCCGCCCGGAGGCGCTGCTCGTGGTGCTCGACCTCGACGGCCTCGGCGCGATCAACCAGAAGTACGGCGAGCTCGTCGGCGACGACGCCATCGTGGCGCTGGCCGAGCGGCTCCGTCGCATCCTCCCCGGGGGCGTGAGCTGCGCTCGCCTCGGGGGCGGAGAGTTCGCGCTCTGGCGCTCCGAGCCGCTGGCCGGGGGCGTGGCCGCGCTGGCGGAGCTGGTGACCGACGGCGTCGCGGCGGAGGCGCTCGCGCTGCAGGAGGGGCGGCTGCGGGCGACGGTCACCGCGACCGGCTCGCGCGTGCTGCCCGGCGCGGAGTCGCCGGAGATCGTGCTGGCGCGGGTGCGCGAGGCGATGCGGCTGCTCAAGCGGGGGCGCTCGGAGCCGTAGTCGCCGTCGACCGGAGGACCTCGCCTCGCCCGCGCTGGGGGTAATGGACCGCGGGGAGGGGGTTTGATCGGCGGCCGGGGGGCTGTGCTATAGACCGCGGCCTGGAGGCGCCCGACGGTCGGGGGCCCTTTGATCGAGCGAAGGTGCGCGGATGTTATTTGACTGGGTGAGCGGCTTGTTCTCGAACGATCTCGCGATCGACCTCGGGACCGCCAACACCCTCATCTATGTCCGCGGCAAGGGCATCGTCTCCTGCGAGCCGTCGGTGGTCGCGGTGGAGACCAGCCAGAACGGCCGGCGGCGCGTGTCGCACGTCGGCCGCGAGGCCAAGGAGATGCTCGGCCGCACGCCGGCCAACGTCACCGCCGTGCGCCCGCTGCGCGACGGGGTCATCGCGGACTTCGCCATCACCGAGGCGATGCTCAAGCACTTCATCGAGAAGGCCCACAACCGCCGCACGCTGGTGAAGCCGCGCATCGTCATCTCGGTGCCCTTCGGCATCACCGAGGTGGAGAAGCGCGCCGTGCGAGAGAGCGCCGAGCGCGCCGGGGCGAGGGAGGTCTTCCTCGTGGAGGAGCCCATGGTCGCGGCCATCGGGGCGGGGCTTCCGGTGACCGAGCCCACGGGCAACATGGTCGTGGACATCGGCGGCGGCACCACCGAGGTCGCCGTGATCTCCCTCGCGGGCATCGTGTACTCGCAGTCCATCCGCGTCGGCGGCGACAAGATGGACGAGGCGATCGTCGCGTACATGAAGCGCAAGTACAACCTGCTGGTCGGCGAGCAGACCGCCGAGCGGGTGAAGTGCCAGGTGGGCAACGCGTTCCCGCTGGATGAGCCGCTGACCATGGAGGTCAAGGGCCGCGACCAGGTGGCGGGCGTCCCGCGCACCGTGCTCGTCAACTCCGACGAGGTGCGCGACGCGCTCGCCGAGCCGATCCACGCGATCGTGGAGGCGGTGATGGCCGCGCTCGAGAAGACCCCGCCGGAGCTCAGCGCCGACATCAAGGACAAGGGCATCGTGCTCACCGGCGGCGGCGCCCTGCTGCGCAACCTCGACATCCTCCTCCGCGAGGAGACGGGCCTGCCGGTCATGGTCTGCGACGACCCGATCAGCGCGGTCGTGATGGGCAGCGGCAAGTCGCTCGACCACCCCGACCTCCTGGAGAAGATCGCGATCGGGTGAGAGCCCGAGACCCCCGCCGTCGATGACCCTCTGGCAGAGATATCGGGTCGTGCTGCTGTGCGTGGTGCTGGGGAGCATCCCCTTCTTCTTCCTGCGCACGACCCTCAAGGACCCCACCCGCTACGACGAGTTCGACCGGCTGATGCTGCCGGTGGTGGGCAAGCTCCAGGACTGGGTCGACCTGCCGGTGCGCGGCGCCGCGGAGATCTGGAGCGACTACATCTACCTCGTGCGCGTGAAGCATGAGAACGACCGGCTCACCGCGGAGAACGCCCGGCTGCGCAGCGAGGCGCAGCAGCACCGGAGCGAGTTCGAGGAGAACCGCCGGCTGCGGCGGCTGCTGCAGCTGCGCGTGGAGACGCCCGGCGAGGTGTACGCCGCGGAGGTCATCGCGCGAGACACGTCGCCCTTCTTCCGCGTGACGCGCCTCGCGATCACCTCCGAGGACCGCACGCGACTGCGCTCCGGGCAGCCGGTGATCACCGCCGACGGGCTCGTGGGGCAGGTGTCGCGTGTCTTCGGCAGCTACGCCGACGTGCTGCTGAGCGTGGACTCGCGCAGCGCCGTGGACGTGATGGTCGAGCGCTCCGGCGCGCGCGGCATCGTGCGCGGTACCGGAGAGCGCGACCGCTACTCGGCGAAGGTGGAGTACCTGCAGCGCACCGATGACGTGCGCGTGGGCGACGCGGTGGTCACCTCGGGGCTCGGGTGCCGCTTCCCGGCGGGGCTGCTCGTGGGGCGCGTCGCGGCGGTGACCCGGCGCGAGTTCGGGCTCTACCAGGAGGTGGAGCTCTCGCCCGCGGTGAACTTCTCGCGCCTCAACGAGGTGCTGGTGCTGGCGACGGAGAGCGTCGAGCGGCCGGGGTGCCGCCCGGGCACGGCGCCGTCGCAGCGGACGCGGCGGACGGAGACCCGGGGAGGGAGCTGAGCGTGCGCAACGCCGCGCTGCTGCTGGCCGGGGTGCTGCTGCTGCTGGCGCAGACGGTGCTCGCGCGGGTGCTGTGGTCGGAGTACCCGGCGCCCTCGCTGGTGCTCCCGATGGTGCTCTACATGTCCGTCGGGGAGTTCTCCCTCGCGCGCGGCGTGTCCGTGGCCTTCGTGCTCGGCTACCTCACGGACGTCTTCTCCGGCGGCTCGCTCGGGCTCTGGACCTTCACCCTGGTGAGCATCTTCCTCCTCGCGCGCGTCGCCGGGCTCAAGCTCTTCCTGCACGGGGTGATCTTCCAGATGGTGCTGGCCTTCGTCGCCTCGTGCGTCGCGGGCGTGGGCATGATGGGGCTGCTGCTGGTGTTCGACCGGCGGGTGCTCGCGGTGCTACCTGCGCTCGGCGTCGTCGCGTCGCAGGCCCTCGCGACGGCGCTCTGCGCGCCGCTGGTGTTCCGCTTCGTGCAGGCGCTGCCGGGCACCGCGTCGCGCCCCGACGAGACGGGCTGAGGAGATCGCATGGCGTCCATCGAACTCGTGCAGAAGGCCGGCCTCGGAGAGATCCGGGAGCGCGTGCGCTTCATGAGCGCGGCGGTGCTGCTGGGGATCCTGCTGCTCATCGGCCGCGTCTTCTGGATCCAGATCATCGACAACGCCCGCTGGCTGCAGATCGCCGAGGACAACGTCCTGCGGCGCGTCGACCTGCCCTCGACGCGCGGGATGATCCGCGACTCGCGCGGCCGGGTGATCGCCGCCAACCGCCCCGCCTACAACGTCTACGTGATCCCCGGGTACTTCCCCCTGGAGCGCTTCACTCGCTTCGCGGACTACCTCGGGCTCAACCGCGACGAGCGCGACCGGCTGGAGGCGCGCATGCGCAACGCCGAAGGCTCGCGGCGCTACCAGCACATGCTCGCGCGCTCGGACATCGACCGCGAGTCGCTGGCGCTCATCGAGACGCACCGCGCGGAGTTTCCCCGCGGCATCTCCGTGATCGCGACGCCGGTGCGGCAGTACCCCTTCAACGAGCTCGCGGCGCACGCGCTGGGCTTCCTCAACGAGGTCAACGCCGACGACCTGCGGGAGTTCGCCGGCCGGGACTATCGCGCGGGCGAGCGCATGGGGCGCTCCGGGGTGGAGCAGGCGTGGGAGTCGATCCTGCGCGGGCGGCGCGGCTGGGTGCGCCTCGAGCACGACGTGCGGGGGCTGCTCATCACGCGCGACTCCATCGCGGGCCTCGGCCCCGAGCGGCACCGCGACCCGGTGCCGGGGCGCGACCTGGTGCTCACGCTCGACATGGAGCTCATGCGCGCCATCGACCGGGCCTTTCGCGGCAAGCCCAGCGGCGCGGCGGCGGTGGTGGAGGTGCGCACCGGCCGGGTGCTCGCGCTCTACTCCAAGCCCAGCGTCGACCCCAACACCATGACCATGGGGATCTCCGCGCTGCTCAACCGCGAGATCGACGAGAACCCGTACCGGCCGCGCATCGACAAGACCATCTACGAGAGCTACTTCCCGGGCTCGACCTTCAAGCCCTTCACGGCGCTCGCGGGACTCGAGGCGGGGCTCATCGACGGGCGCTCGCAGGTGACCTGCACCGGGCGCCACGTGCTCGGTCGGCGGGTGTTTCGCTGCAAGCACGTGCACGGGGTGGTGAGCCTGCACCGGGCCCTGGTCGAGTCGTGCAACGTGTACTTCTACACGCTCGCCGAGGCCGTCACGATGGACCGCATCGCGAGCATGGCCTTCGACTTCGGCCTCGGTCACCGCTCGGGCATCGGCATCAACCAGGAGACCCCGGGCTTCATCCCGACGCGCGCCTGGTACGCGCAGAACTACCCCGGCCAGTTTCGCATCGGGCACACGCTCAACACCGCCATCGGCCAGGGCAACGTGCGCGTCACCGTGCTGCAGCTCGCCATGGCCTACGCCGCCCTCGCCAACGGCGGGACGCTCTTCGTCCCGCAGCTCGTCTCGCGCGTCGAGGGCCCCGACGGGACCATCATCCAGACCTTCCCCCCGACCGTGCGGCGGCAGGTGCACGTCACCCCGGCGCACCTCTCGATGATCACCAGCGCGCTCGCGGGCGTGATCTCCGACGCGCACGGCACCGCGCACGCCGCGCAGATCGCCGAGGTCGACGTCGCCGGCAAGACCGGCACCGCGCAGGTGTCCCGCATCGTGCGCGACCCGACGGACCCGCGGCGGAGCTGGTCGACGCAGCGCGACCACGCCTGGTTCGCGGGCTTCGCCCCGGCGTCCAACCCGGAGATCGCGGTGGTGCTGCTGGTCGAGCACGGCGGCTCCGGCGGCCACGAGGCGGCGCCGCTCATGACCCAGGTCGTGCGCGAGTACTTCACCCGCATCCGACCGGGCGCTCCGGTCCCCTCGGTGACCACCTGGCGGGCGCACCAGCCGACGCGCTGAGGAGGGCTCATGGCGCGCACGATCCAGCACCGGCTCCGGGACGACTTCGACTGGCCGCTCTTCCTCGTGGTGTGCGTCATCGCGACGCTCGGGGTGGTCAATCTCTACTCCGCCACCAGCGCGCAGACCGGCGCTCGCGCGGAGCTGTACATCCAGCAGATCTACTGGCTCGCCCTCGGCGGCGGCGTGGCGGTGATCGTCGCGGCCATCGACTACAAGGTCTACGAGCGATACGCGTACGGAGCGTACATCGGCTCGATCGTGGCGCTGGTGCTGGTGTTCCTGCTGGGCAAGAGCATCCGCGGGACGCACCGATGGATCCAGATCGGGAGCTTCCTCTTCCAGCCGAGCGAGTTCGTGAAGCTGTGCCTCATGCTCGCGGTCGCGCGCTACGTGCACCGCGACCAGCGCAGCGGCGCCTGGACCCTGCGCGACCTCATCGCCCCGGGCGCCCTCATCGCCCTGCCGCTGGGGCTCATCATGGCGCAGCCGGACCTCGGCACGGCGCTCATCGTGGGCCTCGTGGCGGTGAGTACGCTCTCGCTGGTGCGCATCGCGTGGCGCACCCTCGCCATCATCGTGGGCGGCGGCGGCGTCGGGGGAACGCTCCTCTGGCTCTACGGCCTGAAGCAGTACCAGAAGGAGCGGCTCACCTCCTTCATGAGCGAGCAGGTCGACGTGCAGGGCACCGGCTGGCAGGCGCACCAGAGCATGGTGGCCATCGGCAGCGGCCGCTGGTGGGGCCAGGGGTTCATGCAGAGCACGCAGAACCAGCAGCACTTCCTGCCCGACACGCACACCGACTTCCCCTTCCCGGTGTGGGCCCAGGAGCAGGGCTTCCTCGGGGTCGTGATCGTGCTGCTGCTCTACCTCTTCCTCGTCCTCTGGGGCCTGCGCATCGCCTCGCTCGCCAAGGACCGCTTCGGCGCCGCCATCGCCGTCGGCGTCACGGCCCTCTTCTTCTGGCACGTGGTCTTCAATGTCGGGATGGTCACCCGCAGCCTCCCGGTGGTCGGCGTGACCCTGCCCTTCTTCTCCTACGGCGGCTCGAGCGTGCTCGCGATCCTCATCGGGGTGGGGCTGCTCATGAACGTCTCCATGCGCCGCCGCGCCCTGTAAGGGGGAGGGGGTGGTCACTGCGGGGCCGCGGGTTCATGCTCGCCTCCATATGGACGCCACGCCATTCCCGCTCCCCCTCCGCACGGTCGACGCGGCCTCGTCCCTGAGGGCCACTCGCCTCCTCTTCGCGACGCTCGGCGCGCTGCTGACCCCGCTGATGTTCCAGTGGGTCGGCGCCGAGCACGCGGCCCCGCTCGGGTGGCTGCCCACGCTGCTCCTCGGGGCGATGTGCGGCGCCCACGTCGCCGGCGTCGCCGCTCGCCCCGACGGCAGCGCCGCGCAGGCCGTGCTGCGCACCCTCGGTCGCTCGCTGCTCCTCGGCGCCCTCGGCGGCGCGATCGTCTCCGTCGCCGTCGTCGGCAGCGCGGGCTTCGCGCTCACGCGCTTCCTGCCGGTGGCCGCGGCCTATGGCGTGGCCTACGGCCTGATGGTCGGCGCGGGCTTCGGGCTCCTCTTCTCGCTCTGGTCGCTGCGGGTGCGCTCGGCCCAGCGCGAGCCCTCCGCCAGCCGCGCCGAGCGCCTCTCCATCGAGGCCGCGACGCTCATCGGGGCCTGCGCGGGCTTCGCCGGATGGCGCTACCGCATCGACGTCCTGCACGCCGCCGCGGTCGGCCTCACGGTGGTCGCCTCGGTGCTCACGCTCGCGGCCATGCTGCGCGCGGTGCGCCTCGCCCGCTTCGAGCAGGCCGTCGGCGAGGGATCGCTCGCGATCGTCCCCCGCGAGGTCGAGCACGTCTCCACCCCGCTGGTCTGGGCGCCGGTGCTCGACCACGTGCTGGTGCGCCCGCACAACATCGCCGCCACCGAGCCCGCTCCCTTCCGCGGTCAGGCGCCCAGCGAGGTGGTCGCGGTGGTCCCGGGCGACCTCGGGCTCGTGCGCAAGGGCCTCGGCCGCACGGTGCTCATGGGCATCGCGGGCCTCGCGATCATCTCCGCCGCCCAGGTCGCCATCGTCGCTCGCGCGGCGTGGTGCACCGCGGGCAGCGAGCCTTGCGCCTCCGGCTCCCCCTGCGCCGGATCGGGTTCGCCCTGCCCCGGCTCCGCCTCGCCCTGCTCGCACTGAGCCTCCGACCCCATCTCCCTCCCGATCCCGCGCTATCGTGCCTGCCGTGACCGACGACCCGCTCGCGCGACTGCGCTCCGCCGCCCTCCAGGGCCTCGCCCCGCTCGGCCCCGTGGCCTTCGCCCGGAGGGTGCGCGCCCGTCGAGGGGTGACGCACCCGGAGATCCCCGCAGGGGTCGTCGCCCCGGCGGGCGAGCCGATGCCCGCGGTGCTGGTGCACGAGGCGGCCGCGTGGTGGCGCCGCTGCGCTCCGGGGTGGGCGCCCCCGCTGGAGGCCCTGATCGAGCGCGGCGTGGTGGCCGTGCGCCGCGAGGGCGCCGCGCTGCTGGTCGAGTCGCGCAACGCCAGCTACCGGGTGCGGGGGCTGCCCGAGGCGTGGATGGTCGTGACCGTGGCGGCGCTCACCGGGCGAGAGATCGTCCCGACGCGGACGGCGCTGCGGTCCGGCGTGGTCGCCTTCGCCGGGAGGGTCGCGGCGTGAAGGCGGCGGTGGTGCAGCTCAACTCCGGCGAGGACGTCGACCGCAACCTGTCGGCCGCCGAGGCCTTCGGGCGCGAGGCCGCGGCGGCGGGGGCGGCGCTGGTGGTGATGCCCGAGAACGCGCTCTACATGGGCGCCGAGGAGGGCCGCGGGAGCGTCGCCGGGCGCTATGCGCTGGGCGAGACCCCGGCGGGCCCGTGCGGCGATCGGATGGCGGCGCTCTCTCGCGAGACCGGGGCGTGGGTGCTCTGGGGCGGCGTGCCGGAGGCCCGCGAGGAGGACGCTCGCACCTTCAACACCGCGGCGCTCGTCGACGAGCGGGGCGTGGTGGTGGCGCGCTACCGGAAGATCCACCTCTTCGACATCGACCTGCCGGGCGGGCCCGTGCTTACCGAGTCGCGTAATACGGCCCCCGGCGACGCGCTGGTGGTGGCGGACTCGCCGGTCGGCCGGCTGGGCCTGAGCGTCTGCTACGACGTGCGCTTCCCGGAGCTGTACCGCGGCCTCGTCGACGGCGGGGCGACGGTGCTCGCGGTGCCCGCGGCCTTCACGGCGACGACGGGCCGCGCTCACTGGGAGCTGCTGCTGCGGGCGAGGGCGATCGAGTCGCAGTCGTACGTGCTCGCGGCCGCGCAGTGGGGGGCGCACCCGGGCGGGCGCACCACCTGGGGCCACGCGATGATCGTCGACCCGTGGGGCGTGGTGCTGGCCGAGCGGGCGGAGGGCGAGGGGGTCGCGCTGGCGGAGATCGACCCCGGGCGCACGGCCTCGGTGCGAGCATCGCTGCCGTCGCTGGCGCACCGGCGCATCGGCCGCGGGGCCTGAGGGACCGCCGCGCCCGGTCGGAAGGTTGACCCGACCGGCTCCGCGGTCTACCGACCGGGGAGCTCCCATGACGCGCTGGCTGCGGCTCTCTTCGCTGTCCCTGCTCTTCGCCCTGATGGGCGGGGGCATCGGGTACCTGCTGCTCCCGGAGCGGGCCCCGCAGGCCGCTGGGGTCCCGAGGGTGCGGGTGCGCGGCCGGCCGGTGACCCTCGGGGGCGACCCCCACGCGCAGGCCCTGGAGCTGGCCCGAGCGTACCTCCGCGAGCACGTCACCATCGTCGCCGAGGAGCGCTCGCTCGACCGCAGCCGCGAGGCCCTGGGCGCCCGGGTCGACGTGCGGCTGCTCGAGCACCTGCTGCGCGCCGCGGCGGACCCGTCGAGCGCGCTCGTCCGGCACCACGCCGCGCTCGCCCATGGGCCCATCGAGCTGCCGCTGCCGGTGCGCCTGGAGGGGGCCGTCGCGCTGCCGCTGCTCGCGCAGCTGAAGGAGGAGGTCGACCACCTCCCGGTCGACGCGCGCATCGACGTCGAGCAGCGCCGGGTGATCCCCGAGCGGCGCGGCACCTTCCTGGACGTCTTCGGCACGCTGGCCCAGCTCGACGCGGCGTTTGCCAGCGGGCGTAATCGGGTGCCCGCGGTGCTGGAGCACACGGACCCGGCGACCACCTCCGAGCAGCTCCGCGACGTGGAGATGAACGCCGTGGTGGGGTGGTTCCAGACCAACTACAACGCCAACGAGGACCACCGCGACCGCACGTACAACCTCCACCTCGCGGCCAGCCGGGTGAACGGCTACGTCTGGATGCCGGGCGCGGTGCTCGACTTCAACGAGATCGTCGGCGACCGCTCCGAGGCCAACGGCTTCCGCATGGCGACGGTGATCTCCGCGGGCGAGCTCATCGACGGCGTCGGCGGCGGCGTCTGCCAGATCGCCGGGAGCCTGCACGCGGCGTCCTTCTTCGCGGGCATGGAGGTGATCGACCGCACGCCGCACTCGCGCCCCAGCGGCTACATCAAGATGGGCCTCGACGCGACGGTGGTGTACCCCTCGATCAACCTGCGGCTGCGCAACACGCTGCCCTTCCCGGTGGTGGTGCACACGCGGCTCAACAACGGCCTCGCGCGCATCGAGCTGCTGGGCGCGCGGCGCACCCGCGCGGTGACCTTCGTGCGCAAGGTGATGCCCCGGGTCGACCGCTTCGAGGAGCGCGAGGTGCCGGACGCCAACCTCCCGGCGGGCGCGAGGGTGCTCACGCAGCGGGGCATCCCCGGGTTCCGCATCACCCGGTACCGGATCATCCGCGAGGGCGACCAGGCCGTGCGCGAGCGATGGCTCGACGCGTACCCGCCCACCTCGCAGGTCTGGCACGTGGGCACCGGCAGCGCCCTCGCCGCCGGGGCCGCGCGGCAGGACGACCACCCGGAATACACCGCCGACCAGTACCTAGCCCTCACCCAGCCGCTGGAGAGCGACGACCTCCAGGAGGTGCGCCGCCCGGGCTTCTGCGGCACCGCGGGGTGGATGGTCCGGCAGGGCCTGACGCGCGCGCTCCCGGCGACCACGGCGGCGGCGATGAGCAGCGCCGCGACGGCGGGGCGCACGGTGGTCCCGAGCGGGTGCGCCGGGGCGAGGTGCCCGAGGCCCGCGGCGAGGCCGGGCGCCCGGTGAGCGGCGGCGCCCTCTCGGGCCGCGAGGTGCTGCTGGTCGTCGGCGGCGGCATCGCGGCCTTCAAGTCGGCCCTCGTGGCGCGCGAGCTACAGCGCCGCGGCGCCTCCGTGGAGACCGTGCTCACCAGCGCCGGGCAGCGCTTCATCACCGGCGTGACCTTCGCGGGCATCACCGGCCGCGCGGCCCGCCTCGACCTCTGGGACCCGTCCTACCCGGGCGAGCTGCACATCGCCCTCACCACACGCGCCGACCTCGTTCTGGTCGCCCCGGCCACCGCCGATCTGCTCGCGCGCATGGCCCACGGGCTCGGCGACGACCTCGCCACCACCTGCCTGCTCGCCGCGCGCGGCCCGGTGGTGGTCGCCCCGGCGATGCACCCGCGCATGTGGGAGCACCCCGCCACCCAGGAGAGCGTGGCGCTGCTGAGGGCGCGCGGCGTGGCCTTCGCGGGGCCCGTCGTGGGGCCGCTCGCGAGCGGCGAGAACGGCGTCGGTCGCATGGCGGAGCCCGAGGAGATCGTCGACGCCGCGGCGCGCGCTCTCACCCCGCAGGACCTCGCGGGCTGTCGCGTGGTGGTGAGCGCCGGGGGCACCCACGAGGCGATCGACCCGGTGCGCTTCGTGGGCAACCGCTCGTCCGGGCGCATGGGCTACGCGATCGCCGCGAGGGCGCGCGACCGGGGCGCGGAGGTCGTGCTGGTGAGCGGTCCGTCCGCGCTCGTGGCCCCGGAGGGCGTCTCGACGCAGCGCGTCCGCAGCGCGAGGGAGATGCGCGACGCGGTGCTGGCCGAGGCCGCGTCGGCGCACCTGGTGGTGATGGCCGCGGCGGTGGCCGACTACCGGCCCGCGGACGTCGCCGCGGAGAAGATCAAGAAGTCCGACGGGGAGCTGGTGATCCGGCTGGTGAAGAACCCGGACATCCTCGCCGAGCTCGGCGCGGCGCGTCATGAAGGCGGCCCCATGCTGGTGGGCTTCGCGCTGGAGACCAGCGACCTCGTCGAGCGCGCTCGGGAGAAGCTCGCTCGCAAGGGCTGCGACCTCGTGGTGGCCAACCTCGCGGCGGACGGCTTCGACGGCGACGACAACCGCGTAACGCTGGTGACGCCTGGGGCGGTCACTCCGCTGGCCCGAATGAGCAAGTCCTCCATCGCCGATCACATCCTCGACCACTTCGCGGCACATCGATCGCGCTGAGCGCGGGCCGTCATTCGGACACTTCGCGGTTGATGGGCTCGCGCTGGCCTGTCTAGACTGGAGACGTGCTTGAGCCTGATGCGCTCGCGGCGCTCGCCGCCCGGTACGGAATCGGCGAGACGCTCACCGGACAGGTGCTCATCGTCGACGACGACCTGGGCAACCTCGACGTGCTGCGGGCCTTCCTCGACGCCGACTACGTGGTGCACGAGGCGCGCTCCGCGGAGATCGCGCTGTCGCTCCTCGACCGCGAGCACTTCGACGTCATCGTGTGCGACCAGCGCATGCCGGGGATGACGGGCATCGACATGCTCACGGTGGTGCGCGAGCGCTACCCGGACGTCGCGGGCATCCTGCTCACGGCCTACACCGACACGCCGGTGCTGGTCGACGCGATCAACCGGGCGCGGGTGTTCCGGCACATGCACAAGCCCTGGGAGCCGGAGGACCTGCTCGGGGCCGTCGCGCAGGCCAGCGTGATGGTGCAGCAGCGGCGGCTCAACGGGCGGCTGCTGGAGCTGCTCGCGGCGCGGAGCGACGAGCTGAAGGGCGCCCTCGACGAGCTGCGCGCGGCGCAGCACAAGATGCTGCACCTCGAGCGCCTGGGCACCATCGGCCGGCTCACCGCGGGCATCACGCACGACCTGCGCAACACCCTCGGCGGCCTCACGCTGCTAGAGAGCCTCTTCGAGGCGCAGCAGGTGTCGCCGCGGCTGATGGCGCCGCTGCGCGTGGGCGTCTCCGCCACGCGGCACCTGATGTCCACGCTGAGCACGCTGCACCAGTTCGCGGCCGGCAACCTCGCGCTGAAGGAGGAGGCCATCGACGTCGCGGACGTGCTGCGCGACGCCCTGGTGCTGGCCGGGCTCGAGATGGAGCAGCGGCGCTCGCGCTGCGTGACGACCGTCGAGCCGGGGCTGCCGCCGGTGCGCTGCGACCGGGCGCGCATCTTACAGGTGTTGGTAAACCTGCTGCGCAACGCGATGCAGTCGACGGACTCGCCGCAGATCATCCAGGTGGAGGCCGCGCGCACCGCGGGGGGGGTGTCGATCGCGGTGCAGGACGAGGGGCCGGGGGTGGCTCCAGAGATCGCCTCGAGGCTCTTCGATCCCTTCGAGAGCACGAAGGGCGCGCAGGGTCTGGGGATGGGACTCTACATGTGTCGGCTCATCATGGAGCAGCACGGCGGGTCGATCCGCTCCGTGCCTCCGGTGCCGCCGGGGGGCGGGGCGAGGTTTGTGATCGAACTGCCGCGAGGACCCCATGGCCAGTGATACCGACCGTCCAAGCAGAGCGCCCGATTTCGTCGCCCGACCGAGCAGCCCGCCGCTGCGCAGATACGAGGAGATGCCAGGAGGGGAGGGGCGGGAGGTCTACTTCCGCCCCGATCGCATTTCGCAGGACGGCCTCGGCGCGATGCGCGTCACGCTGTCGGTGCAGTACGACGGGGAGGACGTCGCGTGCGTGCTGCACGACCTCTCTCAGAGCGGCGTCGCGCTGCTCTGGCCCGCGGGCGGTGCCGAGCCGTCGCCGGGTGATGTGATCGACGAGCTGCTGCTGGTCTTCGACGACCATGAGGCGTACCGCGGCGCGGTGGAGGTCATCGGCGTCCGCAGCACCCCGGCGGGGCGCCTGGTGGGCGCGCGCCTGCGCGACGGAATGATGGACGTCGACGACGTCCTGATGATCCGCAAGGTGCACGAGCTGAAGGCGCAGGGGAGGCTGGATTTCAGCGCCGCACGCCGGCCCTGGGCGCGGCCCGGCTTCGACCGGTTCAAGGCCCTGGTGAGCGAGATGAGGCTCTTCCTCGAGGACGCGCGCGAGCGGCTGGGCGAGGTCGAGCGCGACCTGCCCTGGCGCCTCGTGCACGGCGAGGCCGACGACGGCGGGCGCGGCTCGCTGATCCGGTCCATCCGGTCGGACTTCGTGCCGGAGTTCGAGCGCCTCTCGCTGGAGATCGACGCCGCGAGCCGCGTCGACAGCCCCGCCGACCACCAGGCGCTCAAGGCCTACTCGCAGCGCATCCTCGACCCGCTGCTGCTCGAGGCCCCGCTCATGCACCGCGCTCGCACCAAGCCGCTGGGCTACCCCGGCGACTTCGAGGTGATGCGGTACATCTACGAGCACACCTTCGAGGGCTCCTCGCTCTACGCGCGCAGCGTGCACATGGCCGGGGCGCTGCACCCGGGGTCGCGCTGCGTGGCGACGCGCAAGGACATGCTCCGCGACCAGCTGCTGGCGATCATCGCGGCCGCGCCGGACGGCGAGCCGGTGCGCATCGCCTCGGTGGCGGCGGGGCCTGCGCAGGAGACCTACGAGATCCTGCAGGCGCTACGGCGCTCGCCCAGGCGGGTGGAGTTCGTGCTCTTCGAGCAGGATCGCCGCGCGCTGCAGCTCGCGCACGGTCGCCTCAGGCCCGTGGCCGAGGCGGTGGGCGAGGGGATGGCGAGGGTGTCGTTCCGCCACGACACGATCAAGCGGATGCTCGAAGACCAGGCGATGTTCGCCCAGGAGGGTCCGTTCCACGCGGTGATCTGCGCGGGGCTCTTCGACTATCTGAAGAAGCCCAAGGCGGTGCGGCTGACCGCGGGGCTCTATCGGAGCCTGCGCCCGGGTGGGGTGCTCTTCGTCGGCAACATGACCCCCGACCTCTCCAACCGCTGGATCATGGAGCACCACCTCGACTGGTACCTGGAGTACCGCACCCGCGCGGAGCTCATGGAGTTCGCACAGGAGGGCGCCGTCGGCGGCCAGGTGGAGCTCATCGAAGAGAGCCAGGGCTTCAACCCCTTCGCCCGCATCACCCGGATCTGACGGCGCCGGACGGCCGCGTGGACACCGTCCCAGCGACCGTGCTCGACGCCCGCTGGGCGTCCTGGACCCAGGATCAGAACCGCCGGGGCGCTCGGGTCGCCGCCACGCTGGCCCTCGCCATCGTCCCCTTCTTCATCATCATCGACCGGGCGGCGGTCCCCCGGGCGGTGTTGCCGTGGTTCCTGGTGCTTCGCGCGGTGCAGCTCGGAGCCAGCGTGCTGGTGCTGCTGGCGTGCCGCTCGGAGTGGTCCCGGCAGCGGCACCTCCAGGCGACGGCCGGGTTCATCGCGACGCTCGGGCTCGCCATCGTGATGATGACCCCGCTGCTCGGGGGCCTGCGCTCGCCGTACACGGCGGGCCTGCACCTCGCGATGATCGGCGCGGGGCTGCTCTTCCTCTGGCCGCGCAGGGTGGTATTCACGGTGCACTTCGGCGTGGTCGCGGCCTTCGTCGCCGTCAACGCCGGTGACCTGCGACGCATCGTGCTGTTGCACGAGCCTCTCGAGGGGCTCCAGGTGCTGCTTCTCGCGAGCGTGGCGGCGGTGGTCAGCGCGGGGCAGCTCGTGAGCTACGGCCGCGCCCGCGAGCAGCTCGACAACCGAGTGAAGCTCGAGGCCGCCGGCGACACGCTCGCCCGCGCCCACCAGGACCTGCAGCGCCTCGATGCCTTCAAGTCGCGCTTCTTCGCCAACGTCACCCACGAGCTGAAGACCCCGCTCGCGCTGATCCTCTCGCCGCTGGAGCTGATGATCGACGGGCAGCTCGGCGAGCTCACGGACCCGCAGCGCGCCACGCTGCGGTCGATCTACCTGTCCGGCGCGAGGCTGCTGCGGCTCATCGGCGACCTGCTCGACCTGTCGCGTCTGGAGGAGTCGCGGCTGCGCCTCCGGGTGAGGCCGCAGGACCTCGTGCGCTGGCTGCGAGCCCTCGTCGCGCAGGTGTCTCCGCTCACCGAGCGCAAGCGCATCGAGCTGCGCTTCGAGTCGAGCGTCGAGGCCTCCGAGGTGTGGTGCGACCTCGACCGGCTGGAGCGGGTCTTCGTGAACCTCATCTCCAACGCCGCGAAGCACACGCCCGAAGGGGGGCGTATCACCATCGCGCTCGTCGAGGCCGCGGAGGAGGTGCGGGTCTCCGTCGAGGACACCGGGGCGGGCTTCCCCCCGGAGCTGTCCGAGCGGCTCTTCGAGCGCTTCTTCCAGGTGGACAGCGAGACGGCGCAGAACCGCTACACGCAGGGCGGCACGGGCATCGGCCTCGCGCTCGCCCGCGAGCTGGTCGAGCTGCACCGGGGGACCATCACCGCGTCGAGCGAGCCGGGGCGCGGAGCGACCTTCACCGTGACGCTCCGCAAGGGCAGGGAGCACCTGCCGGCGGAGGTGCTGGAGCGGCGGGCCCGCGCCGAGCAGGTCGCCAACGAGCGACGGGCGAAGCACAGCCCCACGGACTGGACGGCGCAGTTCGCGGCGCGCGACGAGTTCCGGCTGCTGGACGTGTTCGACGCGACCGAGCGGCGCGTGGTGGAGCGCGACCCGGACGAGGGCGAGCGAGGGCGAACGGTGCTCGTGGTCGAGGACACGCCGGAGGTGACCCGGCTGATCCACACGGTGCTGCGGCAGCACTTCCGGGTGTACACCGCGCCCAACGGCGCGCGCGGCCTGGAGCTCGCCATCAAGCACCTGCCTGACGTGGTGGTGACCGACCTGATGATGCCCGAAATGGACGGCTTCGAGCTCACCCGCCGGCTCCGTCACGACCCTCGCACGAAGCACGTCCCGGTGCTGATGCTCACCGCGCGAGGCGAGCTCTCCGACCGGCTGGAGGGCATGGACTCCGGGGTCACCGAGCACATGACCAAGCCCTTCAACACCCGCGAGCTGCTGGCCACGGTGCAGAAGCTCGCGCAGGCCAGCGACGCCACCTCCGAGCGCGTGCTCACCCAGCAGATGGACTCGCTCGAGACCATCACCGGCGGCCTCGCGCACGAGATCAACAACCCGCTCAACTACGTGCGCAACGCCTTCACCCGGGTGCGCCTCGACGTCACCGAGGCCTTCAAGCTCGCGCTCCCGGGCGCCGAGGGCGAGGCCGAGCGCGCGAAGATCACCGCCCTGGAGGGGCGCACGCTGCGGATGTTCGAGACCGCCCAGGCGGGGCTCTCTCGCATCGGCGACACCGTGTCCCTGATGCGGCGGTACAGCCGGGAGGGCTTCGCGAGGGTTCCGCGCTCGCACGACGTGTTCGCCGGGGCGAGGGACGTCGCCGCGATGGTGGCCTCGTCGACCGGGCGCCCGGTCGAGCTGGTGATGGAGATGGAGGGAGAGGCCTGGGTGGAGTGCGTGCCCGAGGAGCTGCACCAGGCCATCTCCAACCTGGTGCAGAACGCCATCGAGGCGGTGCCCGAGGAGGGCGGCCGCGTGGTGGTGAGGGGCGAGCTGCTGCCCGAGCAGGTGCTCCTCACGGTGAGCGACAACGGCCCCGGCATCTCCGCGGAGGACCGCGCGAGGATCTTCACTCCCTTCTTCACCCGCAAGGCGCCGGGGAAGGGCATGGGCCTCGGGCTCACCATCGTCTGGCGCGTCGTCCACGCCCTCGGCGGCACCGTCTCCGTCGACAGCGAGCCCGGCCACGGGGCGACCTTCTCGATCCGCCTGCCGCGCAAGGCGCCGGCCGGCGCGTAGCGCTCGTCGACCCCGCGCGGATTCATCGCAAACCTTTCCGCTCGCCGGTTGTCCCAGGACACAGCCATGACGACACGACGCCTGCTCCTGGGAGCGCTGGCGGCGTTCGCGCTCGGGTCCTGCGACCCGGCGGGGACGTCTGCTTCGCGAGGGTCCACCACGCCCCGGCCGGTGCTCCAGGCCGAGGGCCCGAGGGAGTCTCCCGGGGCCGCCGCGCCGGTGCCGCACGCGATGCCCCCGGTGGCGCACCCCAACGACGATCGCGACGACGACAGCCTCGGGGCTCGCGTCGCTCCTCGCCGGCTCCCGCTCCCTCGCGTGGCCGTCGGTCGCTCGTCGACCTTCCGCTTCAGCGGTCAGCGCCGGGGCTGGGTGCTCCAGCTCGCCGAGGGCCAGCAGCTCCTCACCCCGGCCTACGCCGCGGGGCGGGTGTACGTGGGCGCGGGGTTCACGAGCACCACGGTGTTCGCGCTCGACGCGATCACCGGCGCCCTGCGATGGCAGGCCGACACGCCCGACGGCGGCCCCTCCGCGGCGATCGTCGACGAGCGCACGGTGCTCTTCAACACCGAGAGCTGCACCCTCTTCGCCTTCGACGCGCAGACCGGACGGCAGCGCTGGTCGAAGTACCTCGGCGACCCGCTGATGTCGCAGCCCGCGGCGGGCGGGGAGAGGGTCTTCACGGCCTGGCCCGATGGATCATCCGCCGGGGGCTTCGCCTTCGGAGCGCTCTCGCTGCGCAACGGGCGGGTGCTCTGGCAGCGCCCGGTCGGGGCCGACGTGATGACCGCGCCGGTGGTGGTCGGAGACGCCGTCTACGCGACGCTGATGAACGGCACCGTGGCCCGCTGGCGCACCACCGACGGGCGGCGGTCGTGGTCTCGCGCCGTGGGGGCGACGAGCGCCCCGGCGGTGGACGGGGAGCGGGTCTACGTCGCGCAGCGGGCCGACCGCGGGCACGAGCGGCCGGTGGTGCTGAGCGCGCTCACCGGGGCGGTGGAGAGCCGCGGTGCCTCGGTGTCGGCGGGCTACGTGGCCGAGCGCCCGGACACCGGCGGGACGGAGCCGGGCTGGGCCTGGGAGGGCTCTCGCCCGGCGGCGGCGGACGGCAGGGTGTACCAGGCGATGGGGGACGAGATCGTCGCGCGCGACCAGCGGAGCGGGGCCGTGGTGTGGCGCAAGCGCAACCCGATGGGAGGGCGCACGAGGGGGGTGACCTCGCCCGCGGTGGTGGGCTCGCAGCTCGTGGTGGGGACGCGGGGGGGCGACCTCTTCGGGCTGGACATCGACTCGGGTCAGACGACCTGGGCGCTGCGGGTGGGGGAGCCGATCGGGGCCCAGCCCGCGGTGGCCAACGGCTGGGTCTACGTGTCGACCGCGCGCGGCAAGGTGATCGGGCTGGAGATCGGCGAGCGCGAGTTCGACGGCTGGCACATGTGGGGCGGCAACGCGACGCACACCGGGCTCACACCAGGCGAGGCCGAGAGCGCGGCGGCGGAGGAGCGGCCTGGCGCGGGCACGCTGCGCGCGGTGAGCGCGAGCGGCGAGCGGCTGCCGATGGTGCACACGGAGATGGAGGCCGTGGTGGAGGGTCCCGTGGCGCGGGTCACGGTGACGCAGGAGTTCAGCAACCCCCACGCTCAGCCCATCGACGCGGAGTACCTCTTTCCCCTGCCCGGAGACGCGGCCGTCGACGCGATGGAGCTGCGCGTGGGGACTCGGCGGATCGAGGGCGGCATCCGGGCCCGCGACGAGGCCCGGCGGACCTACCAGCGCGCGAGGCTGAGCGGCCGCACCGCGGCGCTGCTGGAGCAGGAGCGACCCGGGCTCTTCCGCCAGGCGGTCGCCAACATCCGGCCGGGCGAGCGCGTCTCGGTGCGGCTGCGCTTCGTGGAGACGGTCCCGTGGCGCGACGGCCGGTACGAGCTGGCGCTGCCGCTGCGCTCGGGCGCGACGGGGTCGGAGGCCACGCAGCCGGTGGGGGACGCCTCGGTGCGCGCCACGGTGGACCTCGGCGTGGCGCTCTCATCCATCGCGTCGCCCTCGCACGCGGTCACGGTCACCGGATCGGGCGCGGGTCGGCGCTCCGTCGCGCTCTCCGCGGGGCGCGTCCCGGCGGACCGGGATTACCTGCTACGGTATGTTCCGGCCGTCACCGTGGTGGCGCCCTCGGTGCTCACCTCGGAGGGGCCCGACGGGCGCTACCTCACGCTGCAGCTTCACCCGGACGCGGCCGTGCCCGAGGCGCTGGTGACGCCGAGGGAGATGGTCTTCGCGGTGGACACCTCGAGCTCCATGCGGGGACGGCCGCTCGACCAGGCCAGGGCGGTGCTGCGCGAGTCGGTGCGTCGTCTTCGGGCGGGCGACACGCTGCGGCTGCTGGCCTTCTCCGACGCGGTGACGCCCATGAGCGCGACGCCGGTGGCGGCCGACGAGGCGGGGCGGCAGCGGGCGCTCGCGTGGATCGACGCGCTCCAGGCCGCCGGCTCGACGGGCCTGCGCGCGGGGCTCGACGCGGCCCTCTCCGGCGACGCCCCGGACCATCGGCTCAAGGTGGTGGTGCTGCTCTCGGACGGCTACGTGGGCGACGAGCGCGCGGTGCTCTCCTCGGTGCGGCGCGCTCTGGGCGCCTCGCGGGTGTTCGCGCTGGGGGTCGGGAGCGCGGTCAACCGCTACCTGCTGGAGACGCTCGCGGAGGAGGGCCGCGGCGAGGCGAGCGTGGTGTCGCTGGCGGATGATCCGACGGCGGCGGCGGAGCGCTTCGCGGCGATGCTCGACCGCCCGTGCCTCACGGACGTGACGGTGGATTTCGGCGGGCTCGACGTGCGCGACGTGTACCCGAGGGCGATGCCCGACCTCTTCGCGGGCAGGCCGGTGCTGCTGCACGCTCGCTACGATCGCGGAGGGCGGGGGACGATCCGGGTGCGAGGGCTGGTGGCGGGCCGTCGATGGGAGCGCTCCCTCGCGGTGGACCTGCCCGCGTCGGGCGCGGTCGGGGGCGCACGGTCGGCGTGGGAGCGCGACGCGCTGCCGTCGCTCTGGGCGAGGTCGCGCGTGAAGGACCTCAGCCGGGCGATGCTGCTGGGCGAGGTCGCCGCGATGCGGGAGGAGGTGACCTCGCTGGGCCTGCGCTTCGGCCTCGTGACCGAGTACACCTCCTTCGTGGCGGTGGACGAGGGCCCCTCGCAGGGCGCGGTGGTCCCCGCGGGGCGCGGCGTCGGGGGCTCGACCGTCGCCTCGACGGACGTCATCGAGAGGGCGCTGGGGAGCGTCGGCCACGCCGCGATGGGGGCGGGCATGGGCTACGGGGGGAGCTCGCTCGCGGTGGCGCGCACGGCCGCGCCAGAGGCCTCGCCCGCGCCCGTGCGAACGCCGAGGGTGATGGTCGACGCGATCGAGGTCCGTGGTCGCGACGACGCGGAGGAGGGGCGCGAGGCGGCGATGGCGACGCTGCGGGCGAGGCTGCAGGCGCTGCTGCAGCGCGCGGTGAGGGCGAACCCGGCGCTGCGAGGCAGGGCGCGCGTCGAGCTGACCATCGCGGCGGACGGGCACGTCGAGCGGGCGCGGCTGCTGGACGCGGACGCGGCGTGGGAGCCGCTCGCGGCGGGGCTCGCGGGCGCGGCGGAGGGGGTGCGCTTTCCGGCGGGGGAGGCGGAGCGCACGGTGGTGCTGCCCATCGTGGTGACGGCGACGGAGTGAGGCGGAGGGGGAAGGCGGGCCTCAGCGGGGGTTGAAGCCGCCGTACGAGGCGAAGCCGATGAACATCGCCGCGAGGACCGCCAGCAGGACGAAGAAGCCCACCACGACGAAGGCGGTGGTGATGATGCCCAGCAGGCGGAGGTTGGTGACCTCGCTGGGCGGCGCGAGGCCCATGGTCTGGAAGTCGCGCGCGAACTGCGTGGCCTGGTACCAGGCGAGGGGCCCGGTGATCCACATGAAGCCCACGAACCAGCCGATGCCGCAGATGATGAGCCAGTTGCGGGCGCTCTCGGCGAGCTGCGCCGCGCGGGCCATCCGCGGGTCGTAGTTGGGGGGCGCGCCGTAGGGGACGTTCGGACCAGGGTTGGAGTACGTCATGGCGGCCCCGAGCGTGGACGCTCTCCGAGGGAGGCGTCAAAGCGATCTCGGTCGAAAACTGGACCGGCTCCCACCATGTAGGCCAAGGGCCGTCGTGGAGGTTGAGAGCTTCATGGCGCTGAACTACGAAAACCCGGGCCCGGTCGACACGCACAACGAGCTGCCCTCCTTCGTGCCGGAGCAGGAGTTCCGGGCGACGCACGCGGCGGCCCAGCAGCTCGCGAGGCACCGCGACCAGCTCGTGACCGAGAACGCCCAGCTCCGCCGCGAGGTGGAGACGCTGCAGCGGGCGCAGCGCGAGCTCGACGAGGCCACGCGCAACGGCGACGGCGCCGGGCGGCGGCTGGCGCTCCTGCGCGAGGCCCTGGCCCGCAAGGACAACGAGATCCTCTCGCTCAAGACCCACCACGTCGGCCGCGACCGCGCCATCCAGGAGGCCCGCGAGGTGGTCGAGCGGCTGAAGCGCGAGCGCACCGAGCTGGAGGAGCGGCTGCGGTCTCGCGACGGGGTGTTCCAGTCCATCGAGGCCGAGCGGGCGACGCTGAGCCGCGCCCTCGAGGCGGTGCGCCAGGAGCGCGAGCAGGCGGCCAGCGCGCTGATGCAGGCCGACGGCACCGTGCACGAGTGGCAGCGCTACGCCGACGAGCGCACTCGCGAGCGCGACGAGCTGCGGCGTCAGCTGGGCGAGCTCGCCAACGACGCGGCGGGGCTGCGCGCGGCGCTGCACGTCGCCAACGCCGAGCGGCAGCGGCTGCTCGACGCGCACGCCCGGGAGCTCGCCGCGGTGCGGGCCGAGCTGTCCGCGGCGGTCGCCCGATCCCGCGAGGAGTCCGAGGCGGCGCAGGACGCGCTGGTGGCGCGCTTCGAGGCCGCGAGGGCGGCGCACGCGATGGCCCTCCGCGCGATGGAGGACGAGCAGGCCGAGGAGCTCGCCGCCGAGCGGGCCGCGCGCATCGCCGCCGAGGAGGCGACGGTGGCCACGAAGCGGGCGATGGAGGACGCGCGAGAGCTGTCCGCCGAGTCGCTGCGGGCGGAGCACCTGGACGCGGTGGCCGCGATCCACCAGGAGTACTCGGAGGCGCTGAGGGCGGCCTCGGACGAGGCCTCGGCGGCGCAGTCGAAGGCGGCCGAGGAGGTCGCGGCGGCGCAGTCAAAGGCGGCCGAGGAGGTCGCGGCGGCGCAGTCGAAGGCGGCCGAGGAGGTCGCGGCGGCGCAGGCCATGGCGACGGACCTGGAGCGGGAGCTGGAGGCGACCCGGGAGGCGCTCGGCACCTACGCGACGGACACGATGGAGCGCATCGAGGCGGCGGAGCGGGCGGTGCGGGAGGCCCACGGGTACCGCGACCGGTACGCTCGCAAGCTGGCGGCGGCGATGGAGCAGATCCGGGTGATGCGCCTGGAGTCGGAGGCCGAGGCGCGGGCCCAGGGCGAGGCGCTGCAGTCGCTCGGGGGGATGGTCGGGCAGATGACCGCGCGGATGGTGCTGCAGGCGGCGAGCGACATCGCCCGGCGCGCGGGGCGGCCGACGGCCGAGGGCGGGGACGTGGACGCGGCCATCGCGGCGGTGGCCGAGGGGGTGCCCGCGGAGGTGGCCGACGAGCTGTGGGCCCACCGCGACGCCTTCATCGCCCCTTCGTACATGGAATGAGCCTGTAGGGCTTGAGCCCCGGCGCGCGGCTGGTTATCAGCCTCGCCCCATGGGAACCACTGAACCGCACGCCCCCGAACACCACTCGTTCCAGGCCGAGGTGAGCCAGGTCCTCGACCTGGTGATCCACTCGCTCTACAGCCACCGCGAGGTCTTCCTCCGCGAGCTGATCTCCAACGCCTCCGACGCCATCGACAAGCTGCGCTTCCGCTCGGTGACCGAGACCGGGCTGATGGGCGAGGAGCCGCTTCGCATCCGGCTGATCCCGGACGAGGCGGCGGGCACGCTGACCATCGACGACAACGGCGTGGGCATGACCCACGACGAGCTCATCGAGCACCTGGGCACCATCGCGAGCTCCGGGTCGAAGAAGTTCCTGGAGTCGCTGAAGGCCAAAGGCGGAAAGCCCGACCTGACGCTCATCGGGCAGTTCGGCGTCGGCTTCTACGCCGCGTGGCTGGTGGCCGATCGGGTGTCGGTGGTCTCCCGCGCGGCGGGCCACGAGGACGCCTGGCGCTGGACCTCCAACGCCAAGGACGGCTTCGACCTCGAGCCCGCGACGCGAGAGACCCGCGGCACCTCGGTGATCCTCCACCTCAAGGAGGACCAGAAGGACTTCCTCCAGAGCTGGCAGCTGCGCGACCTGGTGCAGAAGTACTCGGACTTCGTCGGCCACCCGATCGAGATGGCGGCCGAGAAGGAGGAGCCCAAGGAGGGTGAGGAGCCCAAGGCCGAGGAGCCCTCCTTCGAGGCGATCAACCAGGCGAGGGCGCTCTGGCAGCGGCCGCGCTCGGAGATCACCGACGAGCAGTACAAGGACTTCTACAAGCACCTCACCAACGACTGGGAGGAGCCCATCGCGTGGGCGCACTTCAAGGTCGAGGGCTCGCAGGAGTTCACGGGCCTGCTCTACCTGCCGAAGCGCCCGCCCTTCGAGATGGACACCCCCGGAGAGGGACGCCGCGGGGTGAAGCTCTTCGTGAAGCGCGTCTTCATCATGGACAACTGCGACGCGCTGGTGCCGCTCTGGCTGCGCTTCGTGCGAGGGCTCATCGACTCCGACGACCTGCCGCTCAACGTGTCGCGCGAGACCCTGCAGGACTCCGCGGTGGTGCGCGCCATCAAGAAGCAGGTCGCGAAGAAGACCCTCGACCGGCTCGACGAGCTCGCCAAGGACTCGCCCGAGGACTACGCGACCTTCTGGTCGCAGTTCGGCAAGGTGGTGAAGGAGGGCCTGCACCTCGACTACGAGTACCGCGAGCGCCTTGGCAACCTCGTGCGCTTCGAGAGCTCGCACGGCGACGGCATCACCTCCCTCGCGGAGTACGTCGGGCGCATGAAGGAGGGGCAGGAGGGGATCTACTACTCCATCGGCGAGACGCGGCAGGCGGCCGCCAAGTCGCCGCACCTGGAGGCGCTGCGGGAGCGCGGCTACGAGGTGCTCTACCTCTTCGATCCGATCGACACGCTGGCGGCCGACGGGCTGAAGGAGTTCCAGGGGAAGAAGCTGGTCAACGTGGCGATGGCCGACCTCAAGCTCGACGCGAGCCCCGAGGCGAAGCAGTCCGAGGAGGCCGCCGCGGGCGCGATCAAGCCGCTCATCGAGCGGGTGAAGTCGGTGCTCGGCTCGCGGGTTCGCGAGGTGCGCAGCTCGTCCCGGCTCAAGGACTCGCCGGCCTGCCTCGTGGTGCCGCCGGGCGCGATGAACCCCGCCATGGAGCGCCTGCTGCGGGCCAACGGGCGGGACGTCCCGCCGTCCGCGCGGGTGCTGGAGCTCAACCCGACGCACCCGCTGATGGAGGCCATCCAGGCGCGCGCCGCCGCGGGCGACGAGTCGCTCGACGAGTGGATCGAGCTCCTCTACGACCAGGCGCTGCTCACCGAGGGCTCGACCCCGGACGACCCGCACCGCTTCGCCCAGCGCATGACCGACCTCATGCAGCGCGCCCTCGCCAACAAGGCCTGATCGCGCCTCCCCGCCGCGACGTCGCTCGTCGAAGCGCCGTCGCATCCCCGCCGTAGATCGAATAGAACCCAGGGCTCATGTGGAGCTTGCTGGAATTCTTCCCCGGGGACTTCCGCCTCAACGTCCTCGACGTGGGGGCGGCCCTCGGCGAGCGGCCTTCCTACCAGGGCCTGGTGGACGCGGGCCGCGCCCGGCTGATGGGCTTCGAGCCCAACGCCGCCGAGTGCGACAAGCTCAACCGGCAGTACGGCGAGCCCCACCGGTTCTTCCCCTTCTTCGTGGGCGACGGCCAGCCGGCGACCTTCCACGAGACCAACTGGGTGCTGACGGGCTCGCTGTATCCGCCCAACACCCCACTGCTGGAGAAGTTCCAGAACCTGGCCGAGGTGGTGACGCCGGTGGCGCAGCACCCGGTCACCACCACGCGCCTCGACGACATCGCGGACATCCGCGACGTGGACTTCATCAAGATGGACGTCCAGGGCAGCGAGCTCGCGGTGCTGGAGCACGGCCGCCGCGTGCTGGCCGACACCCTGCTGGTGCAGGTGGAGGTCGAGTTCGTCGAGCTCTACCGGGGTCAGCCCATGTTCGCAGACGTGGACCGCTTCCTGCGCTCGCAGGGCTTCCAGTTCCACGCCTTCAACGGCCTCGCGGGCCGGGCGTTCAAGCCCCTGGTCTTCAACAACGACCTCAACCGGCCGCTGCGCCAGGTGCTGTGGTCCGATGCGCTCTACGTGCGCGACTGGATGGGTCTCGCGTCGCTCTCCTCGGAGAAGCTGCGCAGCTACGCCATCCTCGCGCATGACATCCTCCAGTCCTACGACCTGGCCCACCTGGTCCTGTCGGCCCTCGACGAGCGCGAGGGGAGCAAGCGGACCGAGGCCTACCTTCAGCGACTGATGAAGGGCTGAAGACGGTCGGCCTTCGTGCCGCCCGATCGCATCATCCCGCCGCCCGCTTCGCCGCGCGCAGCATGGCGATGTACGCGAGGTCCAGCAGCAGCGTGAGGGAGCACATCACCAGCAAGAGGTGGCTCTCCCGGTAGCGCAGGCAGACGCCCACGCTCACCAGGCCGGTGCCCAGCATCTTGAGCCACGCGATGGCCGTCGAGCGCCGCGGCGCGTCCGTCGGGTCGAGCAGCGCGTAGACGTAGAGCGCCGACAGGACGAGGTTGTCGACGTAGGCGGTCCAGACGCCCGCGGTGTTGTCGAGGCCGTCCGCGGCCCAGGCCTCGAAGAGCGCGAACATCGCCACCACGCCGACCACGCAGAGCGGGCGGAAGCGCGCCGCGAGCCGAGGGCTGCGGACGTACCTCGGGCCGTAGCGGAGCAGCGCCGCGAAGATCACCACGTCGAGCGCGAACCAGGTCTTGTAGCCCAGCGCGAAGAGCAGCCCCGTGTCCCTCGCGAGCCCGTCGCCGCGGAGCACGCCCCACAGGAACTCCCACGCCAGGTTGCCGCAGACTCCCAGCGCCGGAAGCTCCACGAAGCGACGCCGCGCGATCGCGACGAGCACCAGGAGATAGACCGCCACCCAGAGCAGGCAGCCCGCGGCGATCACCGCGAGCTGAGGCGGCGAGTAGAGCGCGAAGCTCAGGAGGGGTGGGCTCATGCGCGCCAGACCTCGGCGCCCGCCTCCATGACGAAATCGAGGTCGAAGCGCAGCGCGCACCAGGGCGTCTGGCGCTGCCCCGAGAGGCCGAGCTCGCGGCGGATCGGGTGGCTGTCGGCGTCGCTCCAGCGCACCTCGTAGCGCCCAGCGAGGGGGCGGCCCGAGCGCACCGTGAGGGCCCTCGCCGGGGCCTCCACCACGGCCTGGTAGCAGGCGCGGCGAGGGTCGGCCGCGTCGCGGAGCTGCTTGAGGAAGACGAGGGTGAGCTCGTCGCCGAAGCGCCCCTGGAGGAAGCTCTCCGTGAGGTCGCCGACGCGGTCGTAGACCCAGTCGCGCGCGCCCCGCTCCTCGGCCTCCTCCACGCGGCGGACCTCCAGGAGTCGATCGACGGCGAGGCGAGAGCCCTTGCCGCGCTCCCGGCGCAGGGTGGTGTCGAGCGTGAGGTCGACCAGCCCGCTGGCGTCGCAGCGGCGCTCGACGCGCGCCACGGACTTCGGGAAGCCGTAGATCTCCCGTCCCGCGAAGGCCGCCACGTCGCTGTCGACGAAGACGTAGGGAAGGAACCAACGCAGCCTCGCGGGCAACGAGCGACGCCCCGGCCTCGGCGCCGCGAGCACCGGGACCCACACCGCGACGTCGACCTCCGGCAGCCACCCGAGCGACGCCTCCCTCGCGTCGCGCGACCGCGCCGAGCCCGCGTCGGCGCACACCAGCGCGACCCACGGCACTGCGGGGACGTAGCGCACCGCGCCGCCGCTCGGGTCATTGAGGCAGCGGTCGCAGAGCCGACTGAGCGCGTCGAGGTCGGCGTCGAGCCCGAAGACGTGCATCTCCACCTCGCTGAGCGCGTAGGGCTGGCAGGGCGCGACGTCGCCGGGGCGCTCGACGTAGCGCACGCCGCGGCTGGGGGCGCTCGCGTGCGGGTCCCACCCGGCGGGCTCGCCGACGATGCGCCGCGGACGACCGTCCAGCGCCCGGGCCGCCTGCAGGCCGGACATGGTCGCCGCCTCGACGCTGCCCACGTTGAGCCCGTTGAGGGTCCAGTCGCCGGCCACGACGAGGTTGTCGAGCCCGGTGCGGTCGGCGCGCAGGCGCAGCCTCGTGGTGCCCGCGACGGAGAGCATGTAGCGGTCGGTGGGGTTCACGTTGGCGCGGAGGTACTGCGCGTCCAGGCGCGCTTCGCCGACGCCGCCGCTCGGATCGACGAGGCGCTCCCATCGCAGCCCGCCCGTGTCCGCCGCGCCGGGCAGGAGCGCGCCGCAGGACTCGCGCAGCCAGCGCAGCGCGCCTCGCCGCACGCGGGCGAGCTCCGTCGCGTGGCAGCGGCCGTCCTCGCCGGGCAGCTCCGAGGCCGTTCCGAGCGCGCCGCAGAAGTACGCGACGCTGCGCACGCCGTCCTCCGGGCGCCAGCGCTCGCGCGGGATGAGGTGGCTCATGTCGCACCAGGTGTCGAAGGGCTCGGCGTAGGCGGAGAGCACCGGGCTCGGCAGCGTCCACCCGAGCTCCGCGGTCGACCCGCTGAACCAGAGCTGCATCGCCTGGGTCTTCACCGAGCGCAGCCCGTACACGGCGTCTCGCCACGCCGGCAGCGCCTCGACGAGCTCGCGTCCGACCTCCTTCAGCGCGCACCCGGGGATCGCCAGCACCAGCCGGTCGAAGTGCTCGCCCGCGCGGAGCGTGACCTCGCCGACGTCGGGCCACGCGCACCAGTGCGAGACCAGGTCGGCGCCGCTCGCCCGCAGCGCGTCGCCCTCGACGAGCTGCTCGTAGCGCGGCCGGTGGGGCCAGCAGGGGAGGCCGTCGACGTCGACGAGCGGGTGGTATTCGCCCGAGGCGACGGTGGCCTGACGGCCCAGGCGCACCGACGCGACGGAGGTCGCGGCCTGGTCGAGCTCGAGGTGGCGCACCCGGTGGAAGAACTCGAAGCGGACGCCGCGTCGTCGCAGCACGGCGTAGAGCGGGGCGAAGATGGTCTCCCCCATGCCCGCCTGCATCTTGTAGAAGATCGAGCCCTTGTAGGCGAGGATCATCCGGAGCGAGGCGTTGAGCATCGAGCCCGCGGCGAGGGTCTCTCCGTCGGCGAAGACCAGCTCGTAGAGCCCTCGGATGGGGGCCTCGTGCACCGTGGACTCGCGCGCTCCGTGCAGGCGGAGCCACTCGCGCAGGTCGTAGTGGTCGAGGGCGCTGAAGTCCGCGCGGGGGGAGGTGAGACCGTCGCGCACGAGCCCGCGCACCACGGCCACGGCGAAGTCGACCCAGAACCAGAGCCGGCGCACGTCGACGTCCGAGGCGATGTCGGGCTGCAGCGCCTCCCATGCGCGCCGCAGGAATTGCTCGAGCCAGTCGGTGAGCCCTCCGTCGCCGGGAGCGCGCTCCAAGATGCCCGCGCCGTGGGCGGCCACCGCGCCGAGCGAGACGGTCACCGCCGCCGACGCGACCTCGAGCGAGCTCACGATCAGCTCCAGGCTGCGGGCCATCTCCGCGAGGCGTCCTCGGCGGCCGGGGTAGACCGGCGCGTGGGCCTGGTTCCAGTCCGTGAGCAGGCCCAGCAGCCAGCGGAGGATCATCCCGACGTAGTCGCCTCCGCCGGGGAATTCCCCGCCGTCGCCGGGCACCGAGTCGTTGCGGGGGAAGTCCATCCGCCACGGGGTCCAGCGGCCCTCGACCTGCTCCTGGACGACCAGGAAATCGTGGCGCTGGAACGCCTCCTCCCAGGTGGCGAGGGGCGCGCCGCGGGGGCGTCCCAGCTCGCGGTAGCACTCGCGGATCACCTGGAACGCGTTCTCGTAGAAGCCCATCCAGATGTGCAGACCGTGCTCCTCGATGCGGGCGCGGTGGTCGAGGTTGCGCACGCTCGCGCCCTTGCCGCCGAGCAGCCAGCCCTGCTGGTATACGGTGACCTCGCGGCGTCGCCTCCAGTCGGGGTCGCGCGTGAGCTCGAAGGCCGCGACCAGGCCCCCGATGCCGCCGCCGAGGATGGCGACCTTCTGCGGCGCCGCCATCACCGTGCTCCCCGGTCGGGCGCACGAGGGAAGAGGAGCGAGGCGGAGCCGATCGCCCGATGGAGGCGCGGGAGCAGGTTCGACACGGAGGGACCTCCCGGGGCGGCGATGGAAGGGACCGCCCGCTCCGTCGAGGCGTCACCTCCAGGGTGACGACGTCACCCGAGCGCCGAGCGGGGCTCGGACGGGATCCACGAGGGGACGCCCGAGGCCCGGGCGGCGGTCGCGCGTCGGACCGCGGCGTCGCGACAGGCGGTGGCGCGGAGCAGCGCGTCGAGGAGCTGGCTCGCCCGAGCGCGGCCCCCGAGGGCGGCGGCGCTCTCGATGGCCGAGCGGACGTCGCGCACGAGGCGGCGCAGGTCGTCGCGATCGGCGGGGTGCTCGTCGAGGTCGGCGACGCGCAGGCGCCGAGCGACCTCGATGTCCCCGGCCTGCTCGAAGCAGCAGGCGAGGCGCTCGAGCTCGGGGGGGATCCATGCAGGGGAGGCGTCCGTGGTCGCTCTCATGAGAGTTGATAACGGACGGGACGGCGCGGAGCGCGAGGGGATGGACGAGGGAAATCGACCGGGATCGGGTGTGCGGTCGGGGCGTCGAGCCGCCCCCCGCGTCAGCCCCCGACCTGGTGCACCCGCACGGAGTTGGTCTTGCCCTTCACCGCGATGGGCGCGCCGAAGACCACCACGATGCGGTCGCCCGCGGTCACCATCCCGCTGGCCAGCAGGTGCGCCTGCACCCCCTCGACCATCTCGTCGGTGTCCCCGAGGGGCTCCATCACCCGAGCGGTCACGCCCCAGAGCAGGCCCAGGCGACGGCGCACCACCTCGCTCGGAGAGAAGGCCACCACCGGCACCGTGGGGCGCTCCTTGGAGATGAGCCGCGCCGTGTCGCCGCCCTGCGTGAACACCGCGATCAGCCGCGCGTCGAGGTCGTTGGAGGCCATCACCGCCATGCGCGCGGTCGCCTCGGGGAAGGGCATCGGGCGAGCGTGGGCCGGCGGCTGCTCGGGCTTCCAGTAGGGCGAGCTCTCCGCCGCGCTGATGATCCTCGCCATCATCCCGACGGCGAGCGCCGGGTGCGCGCCGGAGGCGGTCTCGCCGGAGAGCATCGTCGCGTCGGCGCCGTCGAAGATCGCGTTGGCCACGTCGCTGGCCTCCGCGCGCGTGGGCCTCGTGGAGGTCACCATGGAGTGCAGCATCTCCGTCGCCACGATGGCCGGCCGCCGCCTCGCCGCGGCGCACACCAGCACCCGGTGCTGCAGCACCGGCACCTGCTCCGGAGGGAACTCCACCCCCAGGTCGCCGCGCGCCACCATCACCGCGTCCGAGGCCTCCACGATGGCCTCCAGGTGGTCGATCGCCTGCGGGGTCTCGATCTTCGAGCACACCGGCACGATGCGCCCGCGGGCCTCGCAGAACTCCCGCACCCGCCGAACGTCCTCGACGGAGCGCACGAAGGACAGCGCCACGTAGTCGATGCCCGCGGCGAGGCCGAACTCCAGGTCGAGCTTGTCCTTCGCGGTGAGCGCGTCGAGCTGCAGGTTGCCCGACGGCAGGTGGATGCCCACCGCGTCGCGCAGCCGCCCGCCCTCCTCGACCACCACGTGCACCCGGTCGCCCTTGATCTCCGTCACGCGCAGCCGGATGCGGCCGTCGTCGGCGTGGATGGCGTCGCCGCTGCGCAGGTCCGTCGCGAGGGTCTCGTAGCGGATGGGGATCACTCCGGGCGGAGCGTCCTCGCCCGCCATGAGGCAGAGCGAGTCGCCCGCCACCACCTCGCGCGCCCCGCCGATGCGCCCCGCGCGGATCTTCGGCCCGCTCAGGTCGCCGAGGATGGTGATGGCCTTGCGGTACCTCGCGCTCGCGTCGCGAATGGCGTTCACCGCGCGCTGGTGATCGTCATGCGTGCCGTGCGAGAAGTTGAGCCTCGCGACGTCCATCCCCGCCTCGATGAGGCCCTCGATCGCCTCCGGGCTGTTGGAGCTGGGGCCGATGGTACAGACGATCTTCGTGCGTCGGGTGAACATGCTCCTGCAGGCTACCACCTACGGACGGTGCGTCGCATCACGCGCTCCGCGGTAGCCCTGGCAAACGACCCTATACTGCCCGATACCGTCGCCAGGAGCCTGCATGCCGCACCGTTGTCCCCGCGCCCTCCGCCTCGCCCTCGCCGCCCTCTGCCTCGTCCTCGCGGGCTGCGGGGAAGACCCGCTGGGCTTCGTCGACGGCGGGCCCCTCGACGCCACGCTCCAGGGCGACGCGGCCTTCCCCGAGCGCCCCTCGCTCATCGACACCGGGCCCGCGACAGACGTACGAGGCCGTGCCTGCACCCGCAGCTCGCAGTGCGACGACGGCGTCGACTGCACCATGGACTTCTGCGCCGACGACGGCCGCTGCGTGAGCGTGGCCGACCCCACGCGCTGCGACGACCGGGTCTACTGCAACGGCGTCGAGAGCTGCGACGCCCGCCGCGGCTGCGTGCGCGGCACGCCCGTCACCTGCAACGACCAGTACACCTGCACCATCGACCGCTGCGACGAGATGACCCGAGCGTGCGTGCACCGCCCCCGGGACTTCGACGGCGACGGCGACCCGGATTTCCGCTGCAACGCGCTCGAGTGCGACGCGGGCGTCCCCGACCCGCCCTGCTGGCGCGGCGGCGACTGCGACGACGCCAACCCGAGGGTAAACTCCCGCCTGCCGGAGATCTGCGGCGACGGCATCGACAACAACTGCAACGGCGAGGTCGACACCGCCGACCGCATGGGCTGCTCGCGGCCGATGAACGACCGCTGCGACGACGCGCTCGACGTGTCCGCCGGAGGGCGCTTCACCGTCGCCCTGGCGGGCGCCCTCGGGGACTACCCCTCGCGCTGCACCGGCAACACCATCCCCCCGCGCGACGCGGTGCTGCGCCTCCGCCTCGACGCCCCGAGGGACGTGGCGGTCACCGCGGAGAGCAGCGGCGCCAGCGTGCTGGTGCAGCTCGGCACCCGCTGCGGCGACATCGAGTCGGTGCGCGACTGCGTCATCGGATACCCCACCGTGTACCGCGCCCGCGCTCTCCCGGCGGGCGAGTACTTCTTCCAGATCGCGACCACGAGCGCCGTCGTCGGCACCGGCGAGGTGGCGCTCAACGTGGAGCTCAGCGACCCGACCCCGGCGCCCTCCAACGACACCTGCGCCGGGGCCATCGACATCCCCCCGGGCGGCGGAACCCTCCGCGGCACCCTCGTCGACGTGGCCGACGACGTCACCACGAGCTGCGGCGGTGTGACCCCCGACCTCGTCTACCGCCTCACGCTCACCGAGCGCCGCGACGTCACCCTGCGCGCCACCGGCGGCCGCACCGACTACCTCACGCTCGCGCTCGTCGACTCCTGCGCCCGCGCCCCGACCACCCGGCGCTGCGCCACCGGCAGCCCTGCTCAGATCAGCCTGCGCAACCTCGCTCCGGGCACCTACTTCGTGGTGGTGGAGGGCACGCGCGTCCCGGCCTTCACGCTCGAGGCCGAGCTCGCCGCGCCGACCACGGCGGTGCCCGGCGACTCGTGCAGCAACCCCATCGCCATCGCGCCCAACAGCACCGTGATGGGCTCCGTCGCGGGCGCTCAGGGGGACGTGCCCATCTCCTGCTACGGCGGCGACAGCCGCGACGTGGTGTACCGCTTCACGCTCGACCGCACGCTCGACGTCAATGTCCTCCTCCGCGGCGGGGCGTCGGACTTCTTCTTCATGGCGATCCAGCGCACCTGCGGGAGCGCGACGGGCGAGGCCGCCTGCCGCTACGGCACCGTCGGTCGGCTCACCGCGAGGGGCCTCGACCCGGGGGACTACTACCTCGTGGTGCGCCCGCTGCGAGGCACGGACTTCACCCTCACCCTGGTGGCGGGCCCGCCCCTCGCTCCGGTGATGGCCGCGGGCAACGACACCTGCGCGACGGCGCAGCCCATCCCCTCGGGAGGGGGCTTCTACCTGGGCAACACGGCCACGCTGCGCCGGGACTACACGGCCCCGTGCACCCTCGGCACGACCAGCGAGGACGCGGTCTTCCGCTACCGCTCGGACACCCGTCAGCGGGTGCAATTCTCCCTGGAGGGATCGTCCTTCAACACGGTGCTCTGGATGACCCAGGGGCCCATGTGCCCGGGGTCGAGCGTGCCGCTCACCTGCTTCAGCGGCGAGGGCGCCTCCCCGGCGGTCTTCGATGTCCTCCTCGACCCGGGCGAGTACTGGGTCTACGTCAGCGGCTTCAACGCCGAGGCCCGCGGGGCATACTCGCTCTCCGTGCTCCCGCTGCCCATGTGAGCCGCGTCGGCGCGAGGCCCGCGATGCCCATCCGCTTCAGCCCCAGGAGCCAGTCGGTCCTGCTGCGAGCGCAGGTCGAGGCCAGCGCCTCGGGGCTGCTCTGGCCCTGCGGAGAGCACCTGCTCCTGGCCCTGCTCGACGACCCCTCGGTGGCCGAGACCCTCGCCGCCCTGAACATCGAAGCCCGTCACGTCGCGCAGCAGACCCGCGACTACCTGGCCTCGCCGCGATCGCCCGTCCGCCCCGGTCGCGACGACGACCTGCCCCGCCGCCTGTGGCGATGGCTCTTCCCGCCGGTCCCCGGGGACGTCGCGCTCATCCAGCGCCGCGCCGCGGTGCAGGTGCTGGTGAGCGGCCGCTCGGACATCACCCCGATCGACCTCCTCGCGGCGCTCTTCCGCGTCTCCGAGGCTCGCGTCCCCTCGTCCCCGACGCTCGACCTCACGGACGATCCCTACCGCCGCACGGCGACCTCCATCGCCCACCCGATGGCGGCGCTGCGACACTCGGGCGTGACCACCGTGGCGCTGCTGCGCTACCTCGCGCACGGCGACCGCCCCCGCGCCCCGGAGGCCCCGGCGGAGCTCGCCCCGGAGGTCCTGGTGGACGTGCACCTGCTCAACGACGAGTACACGACCATGGAGTTCGTGGTGGCGGCCCTGAGGGACGAGTTCGGGCTGAGCCCGCAGGCGGCCTCGGACCTCGCGCTGCGCGTCCACTGGGAGGGCGTCGGGGTGGTGGGAACGCTCCCCTACGCGCAGGCCGAGCCCGCGCGCCGCCGCATCGAAGACCGCGCGCTGAGGGCGGGCTTCCCGCTGAAGGTCGTGGTGCTGCCCGCGGTGGAGGCCGCGGGCTGAGAGCGCGCTACACGTCGTCCTCGGGCCCGGCGCCCGCGACGTCCTCGACCAAGCCTCGCAGCGCCTCGGCGTCGGACCACGCCTGCGCGAAGCAGCCCACCGGCCGGTGCGGCGCGTCGCCCTCCACGATCTCCGGCAGGTGCCCGAGGCCGTAGGTGGTGAGCGACTCCGCGAGCCCGTCGAAGCATCGCCCCGCCTCGGCCCTCGCCTCGGCCTCGGCCTCGGGCGACACGCGCCGCCGGCCCGCCCGCACCACCGCCGCGGTGTAGGCCCCCAGCAGGAAGGGCCACGCGGTGCCCTGGTGGTAGGCGCTGTCCCTCGACCAGGGCCCGCCCCCGTAGCGGCCCTGGTAGGCCGGGTCCTTCGGGGAGAGCGTGCGCACGGCCATTGGGACGAGCAGCTCGTCGCGCGCCCGTTGCAGCACCGCCTCGCACTGATCGAGCGGCAGAAGGTCGCCCGGCAGCGCGACGGCGTAGAGGGCGTTGGGGCGCACCGAGGGGTCGCGCTCGTCGTCGCGGACGACGTCGTAGAGGTAGGCCAGCTCGGGGTTCCAGAAGCGCTCGCGGAAGCTCGTGCGCACGTGGTCGGCCTCGCGGTACCAGCGGTCGGCGGCGCCCTCCTCGCCGGTCTCCGCGCAGAGCCACGCGAGCGAGCGCAGCCCCGCGTGCCAGAGCGCGTTGATCTCCACCGCGCAGCCGTGCCGCGGGGTGAACACCGTGTCGCCGCAGCGCGCGTCCATCCAGGTGAGCTGCGTGCCGGGGCTGCCGGACCAGATGAGCCCGTCGGGCCGCTGGTGGATGTCGTAGCGGGTCCCGCGGCGGAAGGCCTCGACGATGGCGCGCATCGCCGGGACGAGCGTGCGCCGAGCGAAGTCGAGGTCGTTGGTGTACTGCACGAAGCGCCGCGCCGCGTGCAGGAACCACATCGGCGCGTCCACGGTGTTGTCATCCGCCGCGCCTCCGCCGCTGTCCGGGAAGCGGTTGGGGAGCATCCCCTGGTCGAGGTACTTCGCGAAGGTCGCGAGGAGCTCCTTCGCCTCCGCGAAGCGCTTCGGGACGAGGTACAGGCCCGTGAAGGCGATGAGCGTGTCGCGGCCCCAGTCCTCGAACCAGGGGTAGCCCGCGAGCACCGCCGGGGGGCGGGCGAGGTCCGCGCGGTAGAGGTCCACGGCGCGGTAGAGCTGCTCCACGCGGGGGTCGGCGAGCGGCTGCGGAGCGAGGGAGCGCAGCCGGGCGATCTCCCTCGCTTCGAGCACCGCGACCTCGTCCGGGAGGCGGTGCTCGGCGGTGAGCACCACGTGAGCGCTCTCTCCGGGCGCGAGGGCGATCAGGTACTCGCCGGGGGTGAAGAGGTCCTCCTCGGCGTCGAGGCCGCGCTCCCGCTCCGCCTGGTGCTGGAAGCCCCGCCACCAGTCGGGCGAAGATCGGTACACTCCGGGGGCCTGCATCAGCACCGAGGGTCCGCTCTCGTAGGGCTGGATCAGCACCGTGCCGGGCCGGTCGTTGACCTCCACCGCGGCGATGCGGGCGTCGCGGTTCTGCTGCGCGTGGTGGTGGAAATCGCGGAAGGCCCCGAAGGGGCGCACGGTGAGCGCGACGGCGCCGGGGGCGTCGACGAGCGTGTACCGGACGATGGTGGTGTTCTGCCCGCGCACCATGAAGATCGTGCGTTCGAGCACGGCCTCGCCGACGCGCCACTGCCACCGCGGGAGCGGGTCGAGGGCGAAGGTCACGAGGTGCCGCCACCCCTCGGGCTGCACGACGCCGGGGAAGGCGTGGGCGCTGAGCGGCGCTCGGAGGTAGCGGAGGGTGAGGGTCTCGTCGAGGTGGCTGATGAGCACGCGGCGCCCGCGCGGAGGGCTGAGCGCGGCGACCAGCAGGCCGTGGTAGCGACGGGTGGCGATGCCCGAGACGGTGCCCGAGGCGTAGGCGCCGAGGCCGTTGCTGACGATCCACTCGCGGGCCGTGAGCGCGTCGCAGTCTGTGAGCAGCGAGGCCGGGAGGTGGATCATGCGGGGGACGATAGTCCCAACGCGCGAGGCGGGAGTAGGGGAGTCGGAGAGGGGCTCCTTAGCTCCAGAGGGAGGGGGCGTCGCCCGGCGCGGCGACGCGGCGCAGGTCGCGGGCGCGGACCAGCTGCACGGCGACGGCGACGGCGGCGGCGCTGGCGATGAGGGTGCCGATCACGAGGCCGGAGGGGGCGTGCGCCTCGGCCATCGCGAAGGCCGGGAAGATCATCGCGGCCATGGCCGAGAAGAGCAGCGGGAAGCGGCGGCCGTTGGCGTAGGCGGCGGCGCCGAGGGCGAGCGCGAGCGGCAGCCAGACGACCACCTCGCCCTCGTGGCGGTCGATGCGCATCATCCCCGCGATGCCCATCGGGAACATCGCCGCGGGGTAGAGCCAGAAGGCGCCGTCGACGGGTCCGCGGCCGAGGCGGTCGAGCACGAAGGCCACCGTGAAGAGCGCGCCGCCGGCGAGCATCACCACGAGGGCCTGCTGGTCGGAGCTGTAGTACGTGTGGCTGCTCGGAGAGGTGGCCAGCATCGCGACGGCCATCATCACGTGCGCCCCGGCGACGCCGAGCGCGGGGCCGCAGCGCCGGGCGCGCCAGAGCACGAGGGCGAAGAGCGCCGAGGCGCCGCTCGACAGGGCGTAGGCCAGGTTGATCTGCGTGCGGAAGGACTCGAACCCGCGGTAGTAGTCCGCGCTGTACGTGTCGGGCATGTAGCGCTGCAGCGGCATCACCAGGCTGAGCAGCCCGAGCACCACGCCGAAGGACCACACCGCCGCGCCCGCCCGGAGGATCGAGCCGGGCACTCGCCCCCAGGAGTAGCGGTCGAGCACGTGGGCGAGCGCGAGGAAGGTGGCGAGCCCCGCGGCGCTGCCGACGGCGGTGCCGAGGTCGACGCCGTGGTCGCCCGTGTCGACGAGGATGCCGATGCCGGAGCCCATCACCGCGGCGGCGGCGATGAGCCCCTGCACCACCGTGGCCCAGCGCACGTCGGCGACGTCGCCTCCGCCCGGGGACGAGCGGGCGAGGGCCAGCACCTGCTCCATCTGATCGCTGGAGAGGATCTTCCGCCGGACCGCTTCGAGGAGATGGGACTCGTGGAGAGGGGTGTTGCGCATAGGGGTGTCTCCGGGCCTCCGTCTGGATGTGCAGACTACGCCCAGGGGTCTTTGTTCCATTCCCCTGTCACTGCGCTTCGTCGCGGGGGGAGCCTTGACGGTCTCGGGGGTTACCCGTTAGGTTCCGCGCCCCTGATACCTGTTTTGGAGGATTCCTCGTGGCCAATCATGCATCCGCCGAGAAGCGCAACCGTCAACGCGTCAAGCGCACCGACCGCAACCGCGGCGTCCGCAGCGAGTTTCGTACCCTGGTGAAGAACGTCCGCGAGCTCATCGCCAAGGGCGACGCGACCGCCGCCAAGGCCGCGCTCATCCCGGCGATCTCGGCCCTCGACAGCGCCGTCTCCAAGGGCGTCCTCGTCCGCGGCACCGCGTCGCGCCGGGTCTCCCGCCTCGCCGCCGCCGTGCACAAGCTCGGCGCCGCCCCCGCTCCCGCCTCCAAGTAACTCCGCCTCCCGCTTCAGCGCCCGTCGCTCAGCGCCGGGTGCGTCGCGAACAACGCCACCACGTACAGCTCTCCGTCGCGCGACGCGACGCCCAGGCCGAGCGCATCGAGCGCCGGGTCGAGCGCGTTCGCCCGATGCGACGGCGAGCCCATCCAGCGGGCGTGGGCGTCCGTCAGGGTCTGCGCCCTCGCGAGGTTCTCCGCCACCCGCTCGGCCACCACCCGGGCGCGCTCCAGCCGCTCGATGGGTCCGTCGTCCGGGGTCGGCCGGTGGGCGATCACCCCGAGCGCCGCGAGGTTGCGGGCGTGCGCCGAGGCCACCCCGTCGAGCAGCGGGTCTCGTCGCAGCGCCGGGGCCCCCGCGAGGGCCCGCTCCCGGTTGATCGCCCCCAGCAGGTCGCGCGTGTCGGTGAGCGCCTCGCGAGGGGAGCGCGCCATCGGGGCCGGGTGCCAGGTGGCCAGGGGAATGGGGCCGTCGCCCAGCGTCGCCACGACCTGGAGCGTCGCGGGCGAGAGCGTCGACGGCAGCGACACGGAGCCATCGGAGTCGAAGGCGAAGACGGTCACCGCGCCGTCCGTGGCGGTCACCGCGAGGCGGGCGTCGGTCACGAACTGGGGCAGCGCCGCGCGCACCGTGAGCACGCCGTGAGAGCGCTCGGTGAGCACCTCGACGAGGCGCGGGGCGAGGGCGAGGGCGACGCGGGTCCCGTCGGTGGCGAGGGCGCAGCGGGGGAGCAGCGAGGGATGGCGGGCGCGCTCGATCGCCGCGGCGAGCGCCTCCGGGTCGGCGGTGGGCAGCAGCACCGTGTGCACCGTGGGGGCGAACATCCCCGCGGCCTCGGTGAGCGCCCGCTGCGCGTCGGCGTCCGGGGGCGACGGGGAGAGGGCCGAGCGGGCGGCGGGCAGGAGCCGTCCATCGGGGCGGCAGCGCGCCACGAGGGCGTCGCCGAGCGGGTCGGCGTGCGAGGCCGCGGCCAGCAGGACGAGGCTCAGGGAGAGGTGCGTCGGTGCAGCCATCGGGTCAGCGTGGGCCAGAGGAGGTGAGGGGCCTTGCGGCCCAGGAGGAGGTCCCCGTGGCCGCTCGGGAAGGTGACGAAGGTGCGGTCGCGAGCGCTGCTGCGCTCGAAGGCGGGGCGCACCGCGTCGGGGCGGGCGAGGTGGTCGTGCGTGCCGGCGACCACGAGCAGCGGGACGTCGCAGCCCTCGAAGGCCCGCGCGAAATGGCCGCTGGCGTCGGCGCGGCTGTCGGTGAGCTGCGCGAGCTCGCCGAAGGAGGCGCGGTCGAAGGAGCGAGCGAGGTACTCCGAGAGCACCTCGGGCTCGAAGCCTCCGGGGTGCCACGCTCGGATGGGCAGCGGCAGCCAGTGGGTGTCCCAGAGCGGCTGCGTGGCGCGCAGCATCGCCCGCACGCTCCCCATGGGAAAGGCCATCTCCGCGAGGCCACCGCGGCCGAGCAGCGCCGCCCCTCGGGAGAGCGCGTGCACCAGGGTCGCGTCGCGTCCCCAGAAGTAGGGCGCCGCGAGCGTGACTGCCGCCTGCACTCGCTCCGGGCTGCGGGCCGTCGCGGCGTAGGTGAGCATCCCCCCGAGGCTGTGGCCGACGAGCACGACGCGGGCGAGGCCCGTGAGCTCGGCGATGGCGTCCATGGCGGCGGGGAGGTCCTCGTCGACGTAGGGGCCGAGGGCTCCGGCGGGGCGGGCTCCGTCCGCGCGGGAGCGGCCGTGGCCGCGCAGGTCGAGGCTGAAGACGTCGTGGCCCTCGGCGGCCAGGTGGTTGGCGAGGCTGCGGCGCGAGAGGTGCCAGGCGTGGAGGTTCTGGCCGAAGCCGTGGACCAGCAGCAGCGGCGTGCGGGCCGGGCCCTGCGCGCGGGCGAGGCGCTTGCGCACGAGGGCGAGCGAGCCGGCGTCGGGGAGCGTGAGCGCGGTCTCCTCGAAGCGCGCGACCCGGCCGGCGTCGACGACCTCGGTCACCTCGACGGCTTCGGCGCTGATGACTCGGGCGGACATCCGTGGCTAGTGTAGCGGCCGTGTCCGCACGACGACGAATCCCGGGCCTGATGGCGCTCCTCTCGGCCTGGATGCTCGCGTGCCCCGCGGCGGCGCAGCAGGCCACCCGCGCGCAGATGGAGCACGACCTGGCGGGCTTCGAGGAGGGCCCCGACGAGGCCGCGGTGCGGTCCTGGGGCGCCGAAGCCCCCGCGGCGCTGATGGCGATCGGCAACGACGCCTCCGCGCCGCCGCACGTCCGGCAGCGGGCGGTCTACGCGCTCCGGCACTTCCGCCAGCGACCCGCGGTGCGCGACTACCTGCGCGCTCTCGCCGCGGTCCCGGGGCAGGGGATCTTCCTGCTCCGCGCGGCGCTCGACGCGCTGGTGCTGGGCTTCGACGACCTCCCGACCGCCGCGGGCTTCCTTGCCGACGCGAGGGTCGAGGTGCGCGACGGCGCCGCCTGGTCGCTGGCCCGCTCGACCAACCCCTCGGCCCGGTCGCTGCTCGCCGAGCGGCTGAGGGTGGAGCGGGACGAGACCGTGCGGCGCACCATCACCGACGCGCTGCAGTCGAGCGCCCCCCTCCGCGCGACGCATTGATCCGCGCGGCGGCGTCTGTGTAGAGTCCGCGG
>CBIHPK010000014.1:0-76896 GCA_966211675.1 uncultured Myxococcaceae bacterium | reverse complement strand
CACCTCCCGACGTCCGGAGCTGCACCTCCCGACGTCCGGAGCCCGCTCACCCCTTCGCCAGCGCCTTCTCCACCTGCGCCCGCGACAGCACCACCCGCACCTCGTCGCGCCCCACGCGCACCCCCGACGCCTTCACCCCGCCCGCCCGCAGGATCGCCCTCACCCCCTTCTCGATCGCCCCGTCGGCCCTCGCCTTCGCCTTCCCCGCGGGCGTCTGCGCCCCCTTCGCGCGCTGCGCCCTCGCCGCCGCGACGATCGCCCTCACCGGGGCCTGCGCCGCGGGCTGTCCGTCGACGGTCCCGCGCTCGATGAGCTCCGCCGCCGTGTCGGGCTCCGGCGTGGCGCTCGCGAGCTCGATCAGCGCGTAGGCCCGCTCCTGCCCCGCGGCGAGCGCCTGCTCCCGCGGGACGTGCCTCACGATGGCCAGGAGCTTCATCGCCTGCGTGACCGACAGCAGCTTCGTCGCCCGCAGCCACGCCTCCAGGCTGGCGTGGTCCGCCGCCGCGTACAGCTTGCGCCGCAGCACCTCCGCGAGCGCCTCGCCCACGTCGTAGAAGCTCTCCACCACCGTCACGAGCCTTCGCCGGATGAGCGCCTCCAGCGCCTTCAGCTTCTTCCTCTGCTCGACCAGCGCCGCCTCCTTCGTCGCCGTGATGAGCTTCGCCCGCCCGCCCGCTGTCTTCGACTTCGCCATCCGTCCTCAGCCTCCTTCAACGAATCATCGCCGCGCCGCGGGGCGCGCGACAACGCCGGTCTCCGTCGCACGCGCCACCCCGCCCGCCTCGCGCATCGCGCTTGCGCCCGACCCCGGCGCGGGTGTAGCGACCCGCGGCAGATGGAGAGGAGCGGGCGCTCGCCGGAGGTTCCCTGGTGAACCTCGGGAGGAAAGTCCGAGCTCCGCAGGGCAGGATGCTGGCTAACGGCCAGTGGGAGCGATCCCGAGGACAGTGCAACAGAGAAAGACCGCCGCACGCCGCGAGGCCACTGCGGTAAGGGTGAAACGGCGAGGTAAGAGCTCACCGCGGCGCTGGTGACAGCGACGGCACGGCAAACCCCATCCGGAGCAAGACCCAATATGGAAGCGATGCGGGTCACACCGCGGGAGACCAGGAGCCCGGTCGATGCTTTCGGGTTGGTCGCTACGAGGTCGCGAGCAATCGTCGACGCTAGAAGAATGAGCGCCCCCGCGCGGTGAGCGATCGCCTCGCGGGACAGAACTCGGCTTACAGCCCTCTCCATCTCCGATCGACGCCTCGGGCCCCGGCAACGGGTCACCCGGGGCGTCGGCGGTTCAGGGGGGCTGAGGCCGGGTCAGCTTCGACACCAGCGCGGGCAGCGCCTCCAGGTCGATGGGCTTCACCAGGTGCGCGTCGAAGCCCGCCTCCTTCGAGCGCCGCCGGTCGCTCTCCTGCCCGTAGCCGGTCACCGCCACCAGCTTGATGCCCGCGAGCCCCTCGATCGCCCGCAGCCGGCGGGCGAGCTCGTAGCCGTCCATCACCGGCAGCCCGATGTCGAGCAGCGCGAGCGACGGCCGATGCTGCGCCGCCACGGCCAGCGCGCTCGGACCATCGTGGGCCTTGCTCACGTCGTGACCCATCGCGGAGAGCACGTCCGCCAGCAGGTCCGCCGCGTCGTCGTTGTCGTCCACCACCAGCACGCGCACCGGCTGCGAGGTCCGCGCCCCGAAGCGGTCGGTGGGCAGCGAGGTGCGCGAGGTGATCTCGCCGTCGAGCGCCGGGAGCCGCACGCAGAACTCGCTCCCCGCCCCGACGCCGTCGCTCGCCGCGGACACCTCTCCGCCGTGCAGCGCGACGAGGCTCTTCACGATCGCGAGCCCCAGCCCGAGGCCCCCCTGCGCGCGGTCGATCGCCTGCGTCTCCTGCGCGAACATGTCGAACACCCTCGGCAGCATCTCCGGCGCGATGCCGATGCCCTGGTCGCGCACCCGCAGCTCGACGGCGCTCCCAGCGCGCACCGCGCGCACCCCGATGGAGCCTCCCTTCTCCATGTACTTCGCGGCGTTGTTGAGCAGGTTGGCGACCACCTGCGCGAGGCGCACCGCGTCGCCGCGCACGGTCATCCCCAGCGGCACGTCGACCTCCAGCCGGTGCGACCGCTGCTCGATCAGCGGCATCGCCATCTCCACGGCGCGGGCCACGATGTCCGAGAGGTCCAGTCGCTCCAGCTTCAGCTCCACCTTGCCGCGAGTGATGCGCGAGATGTCCAGCAGGTCGTCGACCAGGCGGACCACGTGCTTCACCTGCCGCTCGATCACCGCGGTCTCCGGCGTAGGGCCGCCGCGCATCCTCAGCAGCGCGACCGCCGTCAGGATCGGCGCCAGGGGGTTGCGCAGCTCGTGCCCCAGCATCGCCAGGAACTCGTCCTTGGAGCGGTTGGCCCTCTCGGCGTCGGCGCGGGCCTTCTCGGTCTCGCGGTAGAGCCGGGCGTGCTCGATGGCCACCGCGGCGCGGTCGGCGAGCGCCGTCGCGAGGGCGAGGTCCTCGGGCCCGTAGCGGCGCTGCGACTCCGCGGTGACGAAGGTCAGCGCGCCGATGGCCGAGCCGCGCTCCAGCAACGGCACCGAGAGGCAGGAGCGGAGCCCCAGCGCGCGGAAGAGCGCCAGGTGCTCCGGGTCTCGCGCCGCGGCCTCGATGGCCGAGTCGGGGATGTCCGCCACCAGCACCGCCCGGCCCGTGTGGATCACCTCGCGGACGGCGCCCGCGGTGATCCGGTCGTCGGGGTAGCGCTGCTCGATCTCCTTCGCCAGCGCGAGCTTCTCCGGGTCGACGTGCGCCACCGCGAGCCGCTCCACGCGGCCTCCCTCCACCAGGTCGACCGCCGCCCAGTCGGCCATCTCTGGCACCGCGAGCCACGCCACCCGGGAGAGCGTCTCCGGGTAGTCGAGGGAGGAGCTCAGCGCCTGCGCGGCGCGGGCGATCACCCCCCGCCGGACCTCCTCGCGGCGCCGCTGCGTCACGTCGCTGAGCACGGTGATCACCGAGTTGGGACGCTTCCGGGCGTCGTAGAGGGGCTTGGAGCGCACGACGGTCCAGTGCTCCTCGCCGGTGCCGGGCGCGCGGAAGAGCAGCACCCGCTCGACCGGGACGCCGGTGCGCAGGGCGTTGCGCCCGGGCATCTCCGTGGGCGGCACCGGCCGTCGGTCCTCGTCGAGGACCTCGAAGTGCTGCGTCGCGTCGGCGACCGGCGTGTGGAGGAGCGCGTCGAGGGAGGGAAATCCGAGCACCGCCGCGGCGCCCTCGTTGGCGTAGAGAATCCCGCCGTTGGTGTCCTGCACCAGGATGCCGTCGTCGACCCCGTCGAGGACGGCGTGGAGCTTGTCGAGCGCCGCCCGCCCCTCGCGCAGGGTGGCGAGCGAGTGTCGGCGGCTGCGCGCGACCCTCGCCGTGACGATCGAGATGGAGACCGCCTCGACCAGGAAGAGCGCGAGCCGCGACGGGTCGCCGCCCCAGTCGAGGCGAGGCGGGAGGATGAAGTACTGCCCCAGGAGGGCCGCGACCACCGTCGCCGCGAGCCCGGCCCGGAGGCCGCCGTACCACGACGCCAGGAGCACGGCCGCGGGGTAGAGCAGGAAGAGCGTCGGCTTGCCCCCGCGGGCATCGACGGCGAACGAGCCGAGCGTCAGCATGAGCAGGGCGGCCGCCGCGATGAGGAGGCCCCGCACCCAGGAGGGCCGGACCTCGTCCCGGGAGGCTTCAACGGACTGCGGCGGCGGCTCGAGGTGCATCCTCTACGTTTCTCGAGAGGGAGAGAGGGGGGGTAGAGCGGCATGGGGCTCCCCGACTCACATAGAACCGCCGGGGTCCCTCGTCGCGCCCGATTCGTCGCGGGCGCGGACCGCTCCGCTCACTCCACCACGCGCCGCACCGAGCCCTCGTCCGCGAGGTCGACGGGCATCGGCAGCAGCGGCTCGGTGCCGTCCGGCATGCGCACGACCTCGGTGAAGGGCTGGTCGAACAGCTCCGGCGCGCGCACCCCGGAGAGCACGAGCACCCACCGGCCATCGTCGAGCTCCAGCACGCTCCCCGGAGGAAAGCGCCCCACCCGGTTGACGAAGAGCTGCAGGAGGTCCGGGTCGTACTCGGTGCCGCGCGCGGCGTACATCCGGGCGAGCGCCGTCGGCGGCGACATCATCGGCCCCCCGGGGCGGTAGCGGGTGAGCGTCTCGAAGTCGTCCGCGATGTGGATGATGCGCGCGAAGAGCGACGACCCGCCGGGCGCGTTGAAGGGCCGGTGGTGCTCCAGGCAGGCCAGCATCCGGTGGATGCGCGCCTCGTGGAACCCGCGCTGCGCCAGCAGGGTGCGCACCGCCGCGCTCCCGTGGCGGCTGAAGGGCGGGGCGTACCCGTCCTCGTCCGTCGCGTAGCCGAGGTCGTGGTAGCAGGCCGTCACGCCGAGGTCGGCGAGCGTCGTGTCGGGCAGGCCCAGCTCCCGGCCGATGAGCACCGCCAGCATCGCGACCTGCGAGCTGTGCTGCGAGAGCGCGTGGGTGCTCCGGTCGAAGCGGGAGCGGGCGATGCCCTCCTCCTCGCTCTGCGCGGGCATGTCCACGAGCTCGTTGATCATCTTGCGCACCGGCAGCGGGTTGGCCGCCCGGCCCGAGGCGAGGCCCTCCCACAGCCCGTCGACCACGCGCGCCGCGCGGTGCATCACCGCCCCGACGTCCTGGTCGACCCGGCGGCGCTCGTCCTTCATGCGGAAGCGGAACACCGGCAGCAGCTCGAGCGCGCTCAGGCCCGCGGCCTCGAAGGTCGCCTGGAGCGCGGCGCGCGGCTGCGCGGGCGCCGGATCGGCCATCGCGGCCACGATCACCTTGCGCCACTGGTCCATGGTGAGCGTGGCGTGCAGGTTGAGCCCGCCCACCTCGTGGCTCAGCCAGAGCGTCGCGAAGTTGTCGCCCGGGTCCAGCCGGTCGTCCAGGCGGAGGCGCTGGTCGTTCACGTAGACCTGGTCCTCCACCATGATGACCTGCACCATCCCGAGCAGGTCGCGCAGCGCCGCGAGCGAGCGCTCCAGGTCCTTCAGCGGCGCCTCGAAGGCCATGTTGCGAGTGTCGTGGAAGCGGGTCATCCGCATCGCGCCGGTGAGCATCCGCACGAACTGCTCGCCCAGCTCCCGCACCTTCGCCGCGAGCTCGCGGTCGTCCCCCGCGCGCGCCCGGTCGAGCGCCTGCCCGACGTCCCGCTGCGCCTCGCCCACCTCGTCGAGCGCGCTCACGACCGCGCCCTCGCCGCCTGCGCCCGCTCCGCGCGCGACTCCTCGGCCACCTTGCGCATCGTCTCCGCCGTCGCCCCGGTCGCCATCTCCCTCAGGATCGTGTCCGCCTCCGCGTCCGGGTGCCGCGCCAGCCCCGCGGCCGCCGCGCGCGCCCTCGCCTCGTGCTCGTCGCTCTTCATCAGCCGCTGGATCAGCCCCGCCGGCCTCGCCCACTCACGGAACACCTCCATCGCCCTCGCCGGGTCGACCAGGGTCATGGCCCGCCCGACCGCGGCCATCTCCTCCGGCGACGACTTCTGCCCCGCGCGGTGGTCGGCGTGGCGCTGGAGCAGCGTGAAGGCCCCGGGCTCCCGGTGCTCGCCGATGGCCTCGACGGTGCGCACCCGCAGCAGCTCGCTCGGCGATCGCAGCAGGTGCACCAGCACCCCGCGCGTCGAGGTGTCCGTGCGCGCCGAGGCCGTCAGCCTCAGGAACTCCATCTGCAGCTCGTCGTCGTCGCCGGAGATGAGCGTCGAGGCCACCAGCGTCGGGGCGTCCGGGAGGCGCTCCGAGAGGGCGCGCAGGAGGTCCGCCGCGAGGCTGCCCCGCACCTCTCGCAGTCGGGCGATGACCACGTCCGCGCGCTCCGGCAGGTAGGCCTCCAGCAGCTCGCGCAGGATGCGCCGGTCGTTCTCCGCGCGCTCGGCCCCGAGCAGCTCGAGGAGCACCGGCAGCGGGTCGTAGGGCAGCGCCGCGAGCAGCTGCTTCAGCTCCGCGGGGGCCGATGGGGCGTCGTGGGGCACCGAGCGCACCAGCTTCTGCAGCGCGCGAGCGTCGAAGAACCCGGACACGATGGGCCCGAGCTGCGCGGCCAGCTCCGGGTGCCCGGCGGAGAAGCCATCGAGCACGTCGTAGAGGGCGCGGAGCTGCTGCAGCCGGCTGTCCGAGAGGAGGAAGTCGCGCGCCTCGCGCACCAGCGGAGCGACCTCGTCGAAGCCCAGCGGGTCCGTCGGATCGCCCGCCACCGCGAGGAGCTGTCGGATGAGGTCGATGGTGACCTGCGGCAGCCGCGGCGAGGCCGTCTCGGCCACCAGCGCGTCGCGGGCCTCGGGGGAGACCTCCGCGGGCGCCACGCGCACCGGGGGCGGCAGCGAGGGCCCCGGGAGGTCGAAGTCCGCGGGGACCTTCGCGGAGGCGGTGATCGAGAAGGCCGAGGCGCTGCGCTCCGCGGCGGGCATCTCGTCCTCGTCGTCGTCGGGCACGAAGCCCTCGATGGACTCGATGGTGATGTGGTGGAACCCGGCCTTCCACAGCAGGGTGACCAGGTCGTCCTCGTCGTGCCGCACCCCCACGAAGCGGATCGACAGGATCTCCAGCAGCTTGGTGAGCTCCTGCCAGGTGGTGTCCGCGTCGAGGGTGATCTTGCGGACGCCGTCGCGGAAGAGCTTGAGGGCCAGCGAGCGCTCCCGCTCGCGCTCGATGTAGACGACCTCCTGGTCGAGCACGAGCTCGAAGGGGCGCACCGTCAGCGGGAGCTCGCCATACCGGGCCAGGTAATCGATGAAGGTGCCGCGGACCGCGTCGAGGAAGCCCCGCACCGCCTGGTTGCTGGGGTCGTAGATGAGGTAGCTCCGCGAGGCGCGGGCGAGGGCGAGCATGCACGCGTGGGCCGCGACGGCGCGCTCGCTCCCCTGCAACGAGGTCTCCGCCTCGCCTTCGAGCGGCGGCGTGGAGAGCCGAGGCGGGGGGACGCTCCCCGACGGAGGGGCCGAGAGCCGGAGCGGAGGCAGAGAGGCATAGGTGGAGTCGCCCGACGAGGGGGCCGCGCGGGCCAGGCTCTTGGGCGGCGCCGTCGGCTTGCGCGGAGCGACCGTGGGCGTGCGGGCCGGAGCGCCGGTGAAGAGGTCATCGAGCTCGAAGCGGTCGGGCACCGACGAGCTCGGCGGCGGGACCGTGAAGATCTCGTCGGCGAGCGATGGCGCCTTCGAGGCCGGGGCGTCCGAGCGGGCCGACTGGGCGAAGACCGCCTCGGCGCCTGGCGCGGCGACCGGGCGGGTCGGGCGCGGCGGCGGCGGGCGGAAGGACGGCGCGGCGCGCGCGACGGGCGCGGAGGTAGGGCGGCTCGGAGGCTCGATCGGCGCGGACGACGGACGGCTCGGAGGCGCGACCGAGAGCGGCGAGCGCGGCGTCGGATCGATCGGGAGCTGCGAGTCGCTGGGCCGGCGAGGCGGGGCCAGCGTCAGGGGCTTCGGGGACGGGGCCGAGCCGTACGGGGGATGGTAGGGCGGCAGCGCCGGGAGCGACTCCACGGACTTCCGGCGCGGTGGCGCGCCGATGGGGAGGGCCGAAGAGTGCACCGCCGGAGCGGCCGCGTGCTCTTCACCCGATGGGGGCTCGGAGCGGTCTCGGTTCGACATCGCAGCGCTGACCTCCGGATCTCGACTGAGGTAACGCCTCCTCAGGGCTCGGATCAAGTGCCGCGTGGGGGAGGGATCAGTAGTCGACGATCGCGTCGAAGGCCGCGTCGCTCCGCAACGGCAGCGCCACCGTGTGCTCGGGCCGACCGTAGAGGTAGCGGTAGCGCGCGAGGTTCTGCACCACGCGGCGCACATAGGTGCGGGTCTCGTCGAAGGGGATGTGCTCGACGAAGGCGTCGACGTCGTCGGCGCCGTGCTCTCGCATCCAGCGGTTCATGGCGCCGGGCCCGGCGTTGAAGCTCCCGATCGCCCTCGGCAGCACCGAGCGGTACTGGCGGTAGAGCCGACCGATGTAGTGCCCCGCCACGCGGATGTTGTACGCGGGCTCGAAGAGGCGGTCCTCGGTGAAGGGGATGCCGAGCTCCTGCGCCACGCGCCGAGAGGTCGGCGGGACCATCTGGAGCAGCCCGATCGCGCGCGCCGTGGAGACGTCCCTCGCGTTGAAGCCGCTCTCCTGGCGCATGATCGCGAAGAGGTAGTCGCGCGGCAGCCCGTTGGCGTCCTCCGCGGCCTCGACCAGCGGGGCGAAGGGCCGGGGGAAGCCCGCGTCCCAGATCCAGCGCGTCGTGGCGGAGGGCAGCTCGTCGAGCGCGTCGGCGTGCCGGGACGAGAGCACGAAGGCCCTGCGAGCGTCGCCGAGCGCGAGGTAGGCCCCGGCCATCACCTCGTCGGCTCGGTCTCGGGGGAGCGTGGCCCGCAGCGCGTCCTCCTCCGCGACGACGACCTCCGCGGCCTCGCGGTCGAAGCCGAGCGCGGCGAGCCAGCGCGCCCTCGGCGGCAGGGTGAGCGGTGGCCTCGGCCTCGCCTCCGGCGGCGCGGGCACCGGGTCCGGCGCCGCCCCCTGCGCCCGGAGCCTCGACTCCGCGAGGATCGCGTACCAGGTGAGCGGCCGGTGCTGCATGAGCCCCCGCCACGCCGCCACCGCCGCGGAGGGGTCGCCCGCGCGCAGCTTCGCCACGGCGGACCAGTACCTCCCCCGACCGCGCTCGAGGTGGTGCGTCGCGAGGTCGCCCGAGCGCGCGAGCGGCTCCACCGAGTCGGCGAAGCGACCCGCGGAGTAGAGCGTCCACCCCAGGTGCCAGGCCGCGTCGACCCGCAGTCTCGACGGCGCCTCCGGGCGGTCGCGGAGGAAGGCCCTCCACCGCGAGACCGCCTGCTCGAGCCGAGCGTGCCTCGACTCCAGCCACGCCGCGCGGAAGGCCGCCTCGTCGCTCCAGCGCCCCCGGAGCGAGCGGGCGACGGCGTCGTAGGCGCGCACCGCGTCGTCGTCCTGGTCGGCGCGGGAGAGCGCCCGGGCGGCCATGAAGGCGTCCTCGTCGCGGTCGCCGTTGAGCGGGTTGCGCGCCGCCGCGGAGAGCCATCGGTGCGCCTCGGGGTACCTCCCCCGCGCGCCGAAGAACGCCCTCCCCAGCAGGTGCACCCGCCTCGCCTCGTCGCGCCCCTCGAGCGCCGGGATCGCCTGGAGCGACTCGATGGCCTCGGCGTGGCGGGCCCTCTCGAGGAGCACCCCGGCGCGCTGCAGGGACTGCGCGGCCGTGAGCGGGTGTCCCCCGCGGGTGAGCGCCGCGAGGGCCTCGACGCCCGCGGCGGTGTCGGGCTCGTCGATCGCCAGGCGCCGTCGGGCCTCCAGGGCCGTCGGGGCGTCCGCCGCGGCGTCGAGGGCCTCGGCGGCGAGGCGCCAGGCGCGCGAGCGGTCGATGCCGGCGGGCGGGTGCGAGACCCACGAGCGCATCGCCGCGGCGGCCCCGGGCCGGTCTCCCGCGGACCACGCCTCGAGCACCGCCATGGTGCGATCGCGAGCGCCTCCGCCGCGGGCCGCGAGGGCCTCCCAGGCCGCGCGGGCGTCGGCGTGACGCCCGGTCGCGGCGAGGGCCGCGGCCTCCATCCGTCGGACGTCCAGCCCGAGCGCGGGCAGCTGCGCCGCGAGGCCCGGCAGCCGGGCGAGCGCGAGGGTCGGGTCGCCGAGGTCGAGCGCGACGCGGGCCGCGATGAAGCGGGCCTCGGGGCTCGACTGCACGGACGAGGGCAGCCGCTCCATGGCCGCGCGCACGGCGGGGCGGTCGCCCGCGCGGACGAGCGCCACCACCGCGGCGAGCGAGGGAGGCGCGGCGGGCTCGACCCCGGCGTCCTCCGCGAGCGCGGCGTCCTCCGCGGGCGCGGGTCGCTGGATCGACGGAGCGGCGCGGCGCGGCGGCGGGGCGGGCGGGTCGCGGACGCACCCGAGGAGCGAGATCGCGAGGAGCAGGGGCAGGCTTCGGACTCGCGTCGCCACGGTGCCTGATCGGGTATCACACCGACGCCCGCCGTGGGGCGTCGCACGGTGACGAGCGGCTGCGGCGGAGCGCCGATCGCGTGGTAGCGTTGGCGCCGTGCGGTGCACCAGATGACGGCTTCCGCGAGCGCAGAGAAGGCCTCGACCGACCCCTTCCGGCTGGTGGGCACCCGCCTCGACGGGAAGTACGCCGTGGAGGCAGTGGTCGCCGAAGGGGGCTTCGCGGTGGTCTACCGCTGCGCCCACACCGAGCTGCAGAAGACCGTCGCACTGAAGGTGCTGAAGATCCCCGCGCACCACGCGCAGGAGGCGCGCGGGGAGTTCTTCCGGAAGTTCGCCAACGAGGCTCGCACCATCGCTCGCATCGACCACGAGGCCATCGTCCGGGTGCTCGACTTCGGCAGCTCCATCATGCCGACGGGCGACCTCGCTCCGTGGATGGCCCTGGAGTGGCTCGACGGCCAGACCCTCGAGCGCGACCTCGACGAGCGCGCCGAGACCGGCACCGCGGCCCGCTCGCCCTCGGAGTGCTTCGCGCTGCTGCGCCCGGTGATCGAGGCGGTAGCGCTGGCGCACGAGGAGGGCATCGCGCACCGCGACATCAAGCCCGGCAACCTGATGATCGTGACCAGCAAGCGGGGCGAGGTGAAGCTGAAGCTCCTCGACTTCGGCATCGCGAAGGTGATGACCGACGACGACCGGGCCCCATCGCCGGGCCAGACGTCCACGCAGGCGCACCTGCAGATGTTCTCGCTCGAGTACGCGGCCCCGGAGCAGCTGAGCGGCACGCGCACCGGACCCTGGACGGACGTGCACGCGCTCTCGCTGGTGCTCACGGAGATGCTCACCGGCGAGCCGCCCTACGAGGGCGACGACTCGGTGGAGCTCTTCTCCGAGGCGCTCAGCCGGCGACGCCCGACGCCCGCGCGCTTCGGCCTGGACGTGGGCCCGTGGGAGCCGGTGCTGCTCCGAGCGCTCGCGCTCCGACCGGCGGACCGCTTCCCCGACGCCGGAGCGCTGCTGCAGGCCCTGCTCGCCGAGGTGCCGTCGGAGGCCATCTGGCGCGACGACCGCTCGGCGCCTGCGGCCCCCGCAGCGCCCGCCCCGGCCCCGGAGCCCGCCCCGACCCCGGAGCCCGCGGTCGAGCCCGCGACCCCGGAGTCCGGCCGCATCACCGAGCTGCTCCCGGAGCCACCCTCGCGCAGCGCCCTCGACGACGACGCCGAGCCCGTGCGGCTGCCGATGCGCCGCATGGGCTGGCTCGGGTGGGCCGCCGTCCTCGTGGGCCTCGTGAGCGTCGTCGTCGCGGTGATCGCGACGCAGCGACCTTCGCCCTCCCCTCGACCGGCGCCTCGTCCGATCGCCGCTCGCCCCGTGGCCCCGCCTCCGCCGCCGCCCGTCCCGGCGCCCTCCCCGCCGCCCGTGCCCGCGCCCGCGGTTGTGGTCCCCGAGGCGCCCCCGACGCCGCCCGCGGTCGCGACTCCTCCGCCCGTGGTGGTCCCGACCCCGCCTCGGGCTCCATCGCGCCGAGCGCGACCGGCCGGCGCGCCGGGCGGACGCATCCCCATCGAGTGACCCCCGCGACGCCCTTGGATCCCCCGGCGCGCGATTGCATGCGCTGCTCTGGCGATCAGGTCGCGATGCCCCTATGGTTGCGGGCCCCGTCAGAGGCGGTCCCCCTCCAACGACCGCGCGGGTGACCTAAGCCCATCATGAACCAGGATTTCGGCGTCAATCAGGCATTCGTGGAGGAGCTCTTCCTCCGCTACCAGGAGAACCCCTCGACCGTCGGCGAGCGCTGGCGCACCTACTTCGAGGGCCTCCAGACCGAGTCGGGCCACGTGGTCGCCGGGACGCTCGACGTCGACGCGCGCACCGGCAACGGCCACGAGGTCACCAACGGCAACGGCCACGGTGCGCTGCAGATTCCGATGCAGCAGATGCTCAGCATGGCGCCCGTCGGGGTCGACGCGGAGCTCGCCCAGCGGGTCAACCAGCTCATCCACGCCTACCGCCTCCGCGGTCACCTCTGGTCGGCGCTCGACCCGCTCGGGCTCGTGCAGCTCCCGCCGCTCGAGCTCACGCCCGACCGCTTCGGCATCAGCGACGCCGAGCTCGACGCGCGAGTGCCCACCGGCGACCTCAGCGGGCTCGGCCACGAGGCGACCGTCCGCGCCATCGTCGAGCGCCTCCACGAGACCTACTGCCGCAGCATCGGCGTCGAGTTCATGCACATCGAGGAACTCCACATGCGCGCGTGGCTGCGCGAGCGCATGGAGGGGAGCGCCAACCGCCTCGACCTCGGCGCCGACGAGCAGCTCCACATCCTCGGCCGGCTCATCGACGCGGAGATCTTCGAGCAGTTCCTGCACACGAACTTCACCGGCGCGAAGCGCTTCTCGCTGGAGGGCGGCGAGTCGCTGATCCCCCTGCTCGACCTGATGCTCCAGCGCTCCGGCGAGCTCGGCGTCGAGGAGGCCGTCATCGGCATGGCCCACCGCGGGCGCCTCAACGTGCTCTGCAACATCATGCAGAAGTCGCCGAAGGACATCTTCGCGCACTTCTTCGACAAGCACCCCGAGCACAGCATGGGCCGCGGGGACGTGAAGTACCACCTCGGGTATTCCTGCGACCGGCCCACGGCGCAGGGCTCGATGCACCTCTCGCTGGCCTTCAACCCCTCGCACCTGGAGTTCGTCAACCCGGTGGTCACCGGCCGGGTGCGCGCCAAGCAGGACCGCCGCGGCGACACCCAGCGCCGCCACGTGGTGCCGCTGCTCATCCACGGCGACGCGGCCTTCATCGGCCAGGGCGTGGTCGCCGAGACGCTCAACCTGATGAGCCTGCGCGGCTACGCCACCGGCGGCACGCTGCACGTCGTGGTCAACAACCAGGTGGGCTTCACCACCAACACCGAGGACGCGCGCTCGACCCGCTACGCGACGGACCTCGCGAAGATGCTCGGCATCCCGATCTTCCACGTGAACGGCGAGGACCCGGAGGCGGTCGCCCACGTCGCCCACCTCGCGGTCGAGTACCGCCAGGAGTTCGGCCGCGACGTCGTCATCGACATGTACTGCTACCGGAAGTGGGGCCACAACGAGACCGACGAGCCCCGCTTCACGCAGCCGGTGATGTACGCCGCCATCGACCGCAAGCCCTCCGTCCGCGCGGCCTACGTCGAGCGGCTGCTGCAGCTGGGGAAGGTCACGCGAGAGCAGGTCGACGCCCTCGCCGCCAACCGCAAGCAGTCCCTCGAGGAGGAGCTCACCGAGACGCGCGACTCGCTGCATCACCCGCTGCCCAACACCCTCGCGGGGGTCTGGGCGAGGTACCACGGCGGCCCGGACGCGCAGGTGCCGGACGTCGAGACGAAGGTCGACCTCCCCCGGCTGGGCGAGCTGATCAAGGCGATCACGACGGTGCCCGCGGACTTCCACATCCAGCCCAAGGTGGAGAACCTCCTCAAGGGTCGGCGCGACCAGGTCAACAGCTCCGGCACCAGCGCCCTCGACTGGGGCACCGCCGAGGCCCTCGCCTTCGCCTCGCTGCTCTCCGAGGGCTTCCCCATCCGGCTCTCCGGGCAGGACGCGGGGCGAGGCACCTTCAGCCACCGCCACGCGGTCTGGACCGACGCGGTCAACGGTCGGCGCTACGCCCCGCTGAGCGCGCTCGCCACCGGCAAGGCGCGCTTCGAGGTGTACGACTCGCCGCTCTCGGAGACCGGGGTCCTGGGCTTCGACTACGGCTACTCGCTCGACTACCCGGACGGGCTCACCATCTGGGAGGCGCAGTTCGGCGATTTCGCCAACGGGGGACAGGTCATCATCGATCAGTTCCTGTCGTCGGGAGAGGACAAGTGGAACCGCCTGTCGGGCCTCACGCTGCTGCTCCCGCACGGCTTCGAGGGCCAGGGGCCGGAGCACTCCAGCGGCCGCGTCGAGCGCTTCCTCCAGCTCTGCGCCGAGGACAACATCTTCGTCTGCAACCTCACGACGCCCGCGCAGATCTTCCACGCGCTGCGCCGTCAGGTGCTGCGCCCCCTGCGCAAGCCGCTGGTCATCATGACCCCGAAGAGCTTCCTCCGGGCGAAGGAGTCGGTCGGCAACGACCTGGCCAACGGTCGCTTCCAGCGGGTGATCCCCGACCTCGCGGTCGACCCCAAGGCGGTCCGGAAGGTGCTGCTCTGCTCGGGCAAGGTGTACTGGGACCTCCACGCCGCCCGCGCCGAGCGCAAGGCCATGGACGTCGCGATCATCCGCCTGGAGCAGCTCTATCCCCTCTCGAAGAGCGAGCTCGACGCGGCCCTCGCCCCCTACGCCGACGGCACCCCCCTCGTCTGGGTGCAAGAAGACCCCTGGAACATGGGAGCGTGGTATTTCCTCGGCGCCCGCCTGCCCGGGTTGTTGGGTGGGCGGTTCCCGCTGTCGTGCGTGGCCCGCGAGGAGAGCGCCTCTCCTGCGACGGGCTCGAACGCCAGCCACAAGCTCGAACAGGCCACGCTGCTCGCTCAAGCGCTCGCCTGACCCCGAAGGAGGACCTCGATGACCAGCAGCGATCTGCCCTCAGCCCCGAAGCCCGCCCCCGCTCGCCGGGGCAAGCTTCTGGTCATCGATGACGACGCCCTCGTCCGCGTGTCCCTCGGGCACATCCTGAGCCTCGACCACGAGGTCACGCTCTGCGACTCCGGCGCGAGCGCCCTCAAGTACTTCGAGGCGGGCGCGCGCTTCGACGCGATCCTCTGCGACGTCAACATGCCCGGCATGGACGGCCCGGAGCTCTACGAGGCGATGAAGTCCATCGTCCCCGACCAGCTCGATCGGACGATCTTCCTCACCGGCGGGGCCTACACGGCGAGGGCGCAGGAGTTTCTCGCGCGCGTGCCCAACCAGCAGATGGAGAAGCCCTTCGAGTTCGAGGCGCTGCGCGCGGTGCTCGCGCGCTTCATCGGCTGAGGCCTCAGTCGACCATCGAGGCGAAGGGCGCGCCGGCGTCGTAGAGGCCGGCCACGGCGCCCCAGCCTATCCCCAGCAGCACCACGAAGAGCGCGATCGAGACGGCCTGCATCCGCCGCTGCGCCCTCGGGGACGCGGCGAGCCCGTGGATGAACGCCGCCGTGTGGATCCCGTTGGCGAGGTGGAAGGTCGTCCCGAGCACGCCCAGCAGGTAGACCACCAGCGTGGGCGTGTGGTGCCGCATGTGCCCGGCCAGGTCTTCGAAGCTCTCGTGACCGGTGGGGCTGTGGAGCGCCGGGCTGATGCGAGCGAGGTAGACGTGCGCCGCGATGAAGCCCAGGAGCCCGAGGGCGGACAGCCGCTGCAGGATGTACCGGGCGTTGCCGAAGAAGCGGTAGCCGTTGGGCTTCGACATCGAGAGGCGCCGCAGGCCCCAGGCGGTGTGCAGGAGCAGCGGGGCGAAGACCACCGCGCTGACGAGCGCCGCGCTCAGCGGGTTGCCCGTGTAGGCCCGACCCTCGGCGGTGACCACCGTGTCGACCGCGCGCTCGGACCAGGCCGCGTCGCCGCGCCACGCGTAGAGGTTCTCCCAGAGGTGCCAGGCGACCCAGACGCCCAGCGGAGCGATGGCGAGCAGCGAGCCCAGGCGGGGGAGCAGGCCGCCGGGCGTCGGACTGGTCGGAGCAACCGCTTCGGACATCGTCGTGCTCTCCCTCGCTCGCCCGTTCGGCCCGATGCAGCGGAGCCCGTCGCGCGGCGAGGAACAAACCACGAAGCCGCCGGCCCGTGCAACCGGCGAGCTATCGAGGGGCGGAGAGGGTCTTAGAGGAAGCGCTGAACTGAGCGGCGGCGGGCGGAGTGGAAGGCCACCGAGCGGGTCGCGGTCACGCGCTGCTCGCGGCGCTCGATGGCGCCGTCATGGGAGACTGAGAAGGAGACCGAGTAGGCCCGGCCGTCCCAGCGGAGCGAGTCGAGGCAGTCGACGGGCTCGCCCTCGGCGAAGAGCTGACCCGCGTCGAGGCGGTGCCCCTGAGTGTCGACCCGGGTGAAGTACACGCCCTCGCGGAGCTGCGCCGCGAGGCCGAACTCGCGGCCGTTGAACACGAGCTGCGCGGCCCGGGGATCGGTGAGGCCGTCGTGGATGATCGAGGACGAGCCGCGCGGGGCGCCGTCGACGCCGACCAGCTGGAAGCGCACCCGGCCGTTCTCCGCGTCGACCCAGGCGACCCCGAACGCGTCCCCCGCGGCCACCACCGCCGGCGCCGAGAGGCCCTCCTCCTCGCTCACCAGCGCTCGGATCTGCACCGGCGCGCCGTAGCCGTGGCCCTGGAGATCGGTGCTGGAGAACCACATCCCCTCGCCGCTGTCGTGCCACGCCACGCCCAGGTGGTCGCCGCTGCGCGCGGTCACGATGTCGAGGTGGTTGCGGTCGGGGTCGAAGGCGACCGAGTCGCCGTCGGGGTGATGCTGCGGCAGGGCGCTCACGGGCCGGTCGGCGGCGCGGGGGGCGATGGCGGGGATCGCGCCGTTCAGCCCCGGGGCGTTCTGCACCATGTTGGCGCTCTCCTCGAGGACGCCCGGCAGGGGCTGACGGCCCGCGGGCCGCTGACCGAGGGCCCCTTGGGCCCCCTCGCCTACCGCGCGCTGCACCTGGGCGACGGAGCGTTGGACCTCCGGGCGATCGGAGCACCCTGCGGTGAGCAGGGACGCGCCCGCGAGGCCGAGGACGCCGAGCGTGAGAACCGTGCGCTTAGAGCGATCGTGCATGAATCACCTCGTAGACCAGCGATGTTGGACACAGACGCTACCAAGCAGGTTTGTTGACCGTAACCCCGGCGGTATGGGCTGGCAAAGGGTGCCGTGGACGATTCGTGGTTGGTGGTAGGGTCGCGGCCCTCCTATGCCCACGGTCTCCCGCGGCCTCGCACTCGCGGTGCTCGCCCTCGTGTCGGCGACCACCGTCGCCTCCGAGGTGCTCCTCACCCGCGCGCTCTCGGTCACCACCTGGTACGGCCTCGCCTTCGTCGTGCTGTCGCTGGCGATGCTCGGCCTCACGCGCGGCTCGCTCGACGCCGACGCCGCGTCCCGCGCCGGTGAGCCGCTCGCGCCGTGGATCGCCCGACGCCTCCTCGCGCTCGCGGTCGGCCTCGCCATCACCGTCGCGGTGGTGGTCTCGGTCCCGCTCACCTTCTCGCTCAACCTCTCCTCGCTCGCGGCGCTGCTGGTCGTGAGCGCGGCGGCCGCGATCCCGCTCGTGGCGGGCGGCGCCATCGTCGCGCGCCTCCTCTCGGACGCCGCGGTGCCCGCGCCGGTGCTCTACGCCGTCGACCTCGGCGCCGCCGCCCTGGGAGCTCTCGCCCCGCTGGTCCTGCTGGGCCCCTTCGGCGCGCCGGACGCGCTCATCCTGCTCGGGTCGCTCTGCGCCGCCGCGGCCTGGGCCGTCGCCCCGCCCGGCGACCGTACCCGCACGCGCGCCGTCGCCATGGCCGTCGCCTCGCTGGTCGTGGCCCTCGCCGCCCGAGGCTCCGAGGCCGGCCTGGTCATCCGCTACCCCAAGGGAGCTCCCCGCCCGGAGCGCGAGACCCCCACCTTCGAGGCCTGGACCCCGCTCGCCTACGTGCGCCTCGGGCCCTTCCGCCAGGTGCCCCACTGGCACCTCTGGTCGCCCTCGCCGAATACACCCCCCGGTATGGTCGAGGCCGCCGACGCCACCCTCGACGGCGAGGCCGCCACCCCCGTCTACGCCTGGCGCACGCCCGCGCAGCTCAACATCCTCCGCTTCGACGCCACCACCTCGGCCCACGTCCTGCGGCCCTCGGGCAACGCCTGCGTCATCGGCGTCGGCGGCGGCCGCGACCTCATCGCCGCCCTCGCGGTCGGCCACGAGCACGTCTACGGCGCTGAGATCAACCCCGGCATCGTCGCGATGCTCCACGCGGTGCGCGGCCGCTCGCCCACCATCGACGACCCTCGCGTCACCGTGCGCCTCGGCGACGGCCGGGCGCTCTTCGCCCGCTCCCGCATGCACTGCTCAGTGCTGCAGGCCTCCCTCGTCGACACCTGGGCCGCGACCTCCGCCGGGGCCTTCGCCCACACGGAGGCCACGCTCTACACCCGCGAGGCGTGGTCGATCTTCCTGCGCCGCGTCGCCCCCGACGGCGTGCTCACCTTCTCCCGCTGGTACGACCCGCGCCGCGTGAGCGAGACCGCCCGCCTCGTCGCCCTCGCGGTCGCCTCGCTCCACGACCGCGGCGTCGAGCGCCCGCGCGAGCACCTCGCGCTCCTCGCCGCGGGCAACGTCGCCACCATCCTGGTGAGCCCGTCGCCCTTCTCCGCCGCCGACATCACCGCCCTCCACGACCTCGAGACCCGGCTGCGCTTCACCCTCCTCGTCACCCCCGACCGGCCGGTGACCGAGCCCATGCTCGACGCGATCCTCGAGGCCCGAGACGACGCCGCCCTCGCCGCGGTCGGACGGCCGCGCGGGCTCGACACCTCCGCCCCCACGGACGAGCGCCCGTTCTTCTTCCAGCTCCTCAGCCCCAGCGCCTGGCTGCACCCGCTCGTCGCGCTGGAGCTCGCCCGCGGCAGCGGCGGCGTCATCGCCGGCAACGCGACCGCCATGTTCGAGCTGCTGGCCACCTTCGCCGTCGTGCTGCTCGTCGCCGCGTGGCTGCTCGGCCCGGCGCTCCTCCGCTCGGCGCGCGACCCCGAGCGCCCGCAGGGCCGCGCCCTCGTGTACTTCGGCGCCCTCGGCGCCGGCTACATGACCGCCGAGCTGGCCCTGGTGCAGCGCCTCCACGTGGTGCTCGGGCACCCCACCTACGCGCTCATCGTCGCCCTCGCCGGAATGCTCGTCGCGACCGGCGTGGGGGCGCTGCTCTCGCCTCGGGTCCTGCGCACCGACCGCCACGTCACCGTCGCCGCCGTGGTCGCCGCCGTCGTGCTCGCGGTCCTTCCCTACGCGGTGTTGCGACCCCTCGCGCGGGCCACCCTGGAGGGCGCTCCGGCCCTGCGCTTCGGCGGCGCGGCGGCCTGCGCGGCGGGCGTGGGGCTGCTGCTCGGGCTCTTCTTCCCGGCGGGGCTGCGGGCGCTCCCGAAGCGCGAGGGCGCCGCGCTGGCGCTCGCGGTCAACGGCGCGACCAGCGTGCTCGGGTCGGTGTTCGCGACGACGCTGTCCGTGTGGTTCGGCATCCCCGCGACCTTCGCGGCCGCGGGCGTCATCTACCTCGTCGCCGCGTGGGCCTCCCCGGCGCGGTGGCGCACGGCCTGGTAGCCCTCCCCCCCTGCGACTCCTTCGGTCGTCTCCTCGAAGGGGAATCAGGTACATTCCCAGACGTGGGGGATCAGAAGGCGACATCGGACGAGTCCGCGAGCGCGGCCATGGCGATCGCGTACGAGAGCACCTCGGACGTGATCTTCCTCCTGCGGGTGGAGCCCGACGGGGTCTTCCGCTTCGAGTCCGTGAACCGCGCCTTCCAGACGGCGACGGGGCTCGCGCGCGATTTCGTCGTGGGCCGGCGCATCGAGCAGGTGCTGCCCCCCTCGTCGCACGAGCTCGTGCTCAGCCGCTACCGGGAGGCCCTCGAGACCCGCGCTCCGGTCGACTGGGAGGAGGTCGCGCCCTACCCCGCGGGCACGCGCGTGGGCCTCGTGCGCGTCGTCCCGGTCTTCGGCGAGCAGGGCGAGGCGACCTACCTGGTCGGCACGGTGCACGACGTGACGGCGCTGCGCCGCACCGAGGAGTTGCTCCACCAGTCGCGAAAGATGGAGGCCATCGGGCGCCTCGCCGGCGGCGTCGCGCACGACTTCAACAACCTGCTCACGGTAATCCTGAGCTACACCGACCTGCTCGCCGTGGGGCTGCGATCGGGCGACCCGCTGCACTCGGGGCTGCGGGAGATCCGGGCCGCCGCGGACCGCGCCGCGACGCTCACCCGGCAGCTGCTGGTGTTCAGCCGACAGCAGGTGATCCAGCCCAAGGTGATCGACGTGAACGCCCTGGTCTCGGCCATGGACGGGCTGCTGCGCCGCCTCATCGGCGAGGACATCGAGTTCGTGGTGCGCCTGCACGACGCGACGGTGCCCCGCGTCCTGGCCGACCCGGGGCAGATCGAGCAGGCCGTCATGAACCTCGCCATCAACGCGCGCGACGCGATGCCTCGGGGCGGCAAGCTCACCCTGGAGTCCGCGTGCTTCGACCTCGACGAGGACTACGCGCAGCAGCACCCGGGGGTCGTCCCCGGCCCCTACGTGATGCTCGCGGTGAGCGACACCGGCATGGGCATGGACGCCGAGACGCAGGCCCACGCCTTCGAGCCCTTCTTCACCACGAAGGGCCTGGGCCAGGGCACCGGCCTCGGCCTCTCGACGGTGCTCGGCATCGTGAAGCAGAACGGCGGACACATCTGGCTCTACAGCGAGGTGGGACGGGGCTCGACGTTCAAGATCTACCTCCCTCGCACCAGCCTCGAGCCCGAGGTCAGCCGTCCCCCCGTCGAGCCGGCCTCGATGCGCGGCAACGAGATGATCCTCCTGGTCGAGGACGAGCCGCAGGTGCGCATCGTGCTGCGCGGCATCCTCAAGCGATACGGCTACCAGGTGCTGGAGGCGCAGAACGGCGGCGAGGCGCTCATGCTCTGCGAGCGCTTCTCCGGCGAGATCCAGCTGCTCATCACCGACGTCGTGATGCCCCAGATGAGCGGCCGGGAGGTCGCCGAGCGCCTCACCGAGCTGCGCCCTCGGATGAAGGTGCTCTTCGTGTCGGGGTACACGGACAACACCATCGTCCGACACGGGGTGCTCGATGCGGGAGTGAACTTCCTCGAGAAGCCCATCACGCCCGACGCGCTCGCTCGCAAGGTGCGCGAGGTGCTCGACGGCCCGTGAGGGGGAGCGCCTCTCACGGGCGACGGCGCGGACGGTGGCGCAGGTCGAGCGGCGCGCCCCGCAAGGCCTCGCTCCCGCGAGGCGTCACGAACTGGTCCAGGTTGAGGATCGCGAAGGGCGCCTCGCCCCGCGCCACGAGCTCGGCGTTGCGGCGGGCGACCACCTGCATGATCAGCGGGAAGGCCCGCACGCTCCACGGCCGCGTGTCGTGCATCAGCACCACGCCGCCGTGCGGGTGCTCCAGCAGCTCCTGTCGGAAGCGCGCCTGCACGGCCTCGGCGGAGGTGACCTCCCAGTCGTGGGTGTCGATCATCCAGTAGGCGGGCGTGAGGTTGCGCGCGGCCACGGCGCCGAGGCTGCGTCGGGCGGTGAGCATCCCGAAGGGGGCGCGCAGGAGCTCCGGGCGACGGCCGGTGGCGCGCTCGACGAGGTCGCCGGTGCGGTCGATCTCGAAGGCGATCTGCGAGGGCCGGAGGTTGCCCAGCACGACGTGGTGATAGGTGTGGTTGCCCAGCAGGTGGCCGCGGCGGACGATCTCTCGCAGCAGGGCCCGCTGCGCCCGGTGGTGGGGCGCGTCGCCGTCGATGCGGTGCCCCACGACGAAGAAGGTCGCGCGGACGCGGTGCGCGTCGAGCATGTCGAGCAGCCGCGGCGTCGTCAGGATCTCCGGTCCGTCGTCGAAGGTGAACGCGAGGCAGCGGCGGAAGCGCGGCGGGCAGCGGCCGTCGATGTGCTGGCCGCCCAGCAGCGAGCGGCGAGCGGCCGGGCCGGGCGTCGCCTGCGAGGGCGCGGCGAGGGAGAGGAGCGAGAGGAGGAGGCTTGCGGCGAGGCGTCGGACTCTCACGGGGTTCGAGACGCTACGCGCTCGCCCCGTGAGGCCGGGAGTTTCTGGCGGGATCGATCAGGGAGCCGGCGGCGTGACGCCGACGGTGAGGTAGTAGGCGGGGATCGGGGTGCCCTCGGTCTCGCCCATCATCAGGTACGGCGAGACGCAGACCGAGTAGGTGCCCGCGGCGACGCGGAGCAGCGCCGGGGTGGTGCGGCCGTCGAGGCGAGAGCAGAGGGTGCCCATCGCGAGGTCGTCGTTCTCGGCGATCGGGGCGGCGGTGCCCTGGCGGTAGATGCGGAGCACGGTGTCCTCGCCGTCGCCGAGGTTGCAGGTGCCCTGCGCGTCGGAGGTCTCGGCGTAGAGCGTCGCGCCCGCCGGGACCGTGACGGCGTAGCAGTCGACGTCCGTGCCCGGGGTGATCGCGCCGCGGAACACGGTGGTCTGCGTGACCGCCGCCTGCGGGGCCGCGGGGGTGTTGTTGGGCTCCGACTCCATGGTCGGGAGCGTGCAGTAGCGGGCGGCCGCCGGGGCGCCGCCGTCGGCCGACACGCCCGCGTCCGAGCCCGCCGGGGCCGTCGTCGCGAAGTTCGGGCAGAAGGACATCATCGTGCAGGTCGCGGTCGGGCCGCAGGCCTCGCCCGGCGCGGCGGAGCGGCGGCAGATGCCGCGCGTGGCCATGGAGGGCGTCGCCACCGAGCAGGCGAAGGTGCCGTCGCAGAAGGGCGCGGCGGTGCGGCAGGCGGCGCCGGGGGCGGTGCCGTCGGCGGTGCAGACGCCGGAGTTCATGGCCGTGGCGCCGACGCAGATGCTCCCGGTGGCGCAGACCGAGCCCTGCGGGCAGGGCATGCCGGCCGCGATGGGGGCCGACTCGCGCACGGTGAGCTCGAAGGCGCCGGTCGCGGCGCCCTTGGGCTGGGCGCCCCAGCCGCCCACCACGATGAAGACCGACTGGCCCATCGTGAGCGGCACGCTGGTGCGGGCGGTGGAGAGCAGGTTGCCCGAGCCCACGTCGTCGTTGCAGGCGAGCGGCTGCGCGGTCGCCGAGCAGGCGCTGAGCACGGCCACGACCGTGTCGAACTCGTCGGTGCCGGGGTTGGCGGTGGAGACCGTCAGCACGCCGCCGGTGCGCGCGGTGTAGCGGTAGACCACCGCTCCGCCCTTGGAGCCGTCGCCGCCGGAGGTGGCGCCGAGGCAGCCGCCCATGGCCGCGAGGCCCAGGTTGCCGATCTGCACCGCGGGCGCGTCGGTGTTGTCGCCCATCACGTGGATCGCGCCGTCGGCGGCGGGCGTCCTGCCCGAGATGTCCATCGCGGCGCCACAGGCGGCGGCCACGAGGTTGCCCGCGTCGACGGCCGGGCGGTCGGTGGCCGGACGATCGGTCGCGGGCCGGTCGGTGGCGGCGCCGTCGGTGGCGCCCATGTCGGTCGTCGGGCCCATGTCGGTGGTCACGCCGGCGTCGGTGCCGGGGTTGGTGTTACCGCCGTCGCTGCTGCACGCCGCCAGGAGCCCGGTCGCGAACATCGTCGCGAGCAATCCACGCAAGTTGGTCTTCATCGAGAACCTCCGAAGGGTTATCCGGTCGGTGTTCGCTGCGAATCCCGACCAAAGGAGCGCGAGTCCATTCGCACACGGCGCCCCCGACCGTCAACGGCGACGCCCTCCGCGCGCAGGTCACTCCACGGTGAGGTCGAGCCGGCAGCCGCTGCTGCCCCCATGGCCGTCGCGCAGGAAGAACCAGAGCGACTGCGACCCGGGCGCGTCGGAGGGCAGCCACACGTTGTCCCGCGTGGGCGAGCGGGTGAGCCCACGCCCGAGCTCGCCGTTGGTCGCGTACCAGGAGTAGAACGCCTCCTCGGTGCGCTCCTCGAAGGCCCCCACCGCGGTGAGCACGGTGTAGCGCTCCAGCCACGACTCGTTGGGGTCCGGGGTGAGCGTGACGTTGCGGGCGCGCGGCACCCGGATGCCTCCGCCATCCTCGGGCACGCACGCGGCCCCTCCCGAGGCGGGCACCGAGACCCATCGCGAGTTGACCTGCACCCTCGGCGTGGGCGGGTTGGCGTTGGGCCGCGGGTTGAGCGACACCACCACGCGCTTGTAGCCGGTCACCGTGCGGCCGTCGGCCTCGATGGTCACCCCGACCCCGACGATCACCCCGATGTCCCGGATGAAGCGCTCCACCAGCGCTCGCGGCGCCCGCTCCCCGAGGCGCGCCAGGATCGACTCCACATCGACGCTCTCCCTCGGGATCACCAGCGTCGCCTCGGCCCCGCTCCCCAGCGGCAGCCGCAGGCCCGCGTCGCCGGTGCAGCCGTCGTCGCCGGTCCCGGTGCCGAAGCCGCCGATGCCGCCGAAGGGGTCGGCGCCGGCGCAGGCGACCCAGCGGTAGGTCACCGGGCCGCGGTTGCCTCCGACGACCGCGCGCAGCCGCACCGTGCCACCAGGCGCGACCTCCGGGGGGTCGGCCACGATGTCCAGGATGCGCGGCGAGACCACGATCTCCTTCGGGTCGAGGTCGCCGATGCACCCGAGGGCGAGCGCGGTGACCAGGGCCCCCCAGCGCGGAACGCGTGCGGGCATCAGTACTCCCCCGTCAGCCCGAGCGCGGGCAGGATGGGCAGCCCCGGGAAGGCCGTGCGCGCCGCGTAGTCGTACTGGTAGAGCCAGTTCTCGACGTTCTGCGCGTAGTAGACGTTGATCACGTCGAGGTAGGCCGACATGCGCCACGGCCCCCAGCGGAAGCGGTAGTCCACGCGCACGTCGAGCTGGTGATAGACGGGCAATCGTTCGGTGTCCGAACCATCGGACACGCGCGGCGGGTTGATCGCGCGGTAGCGGTCGATGTCCGCGTCGTAGAAGGCGCCGGAGACGATGCGCCGCGGGGCGCCGGAGGCGAGCTGGAAGCGTCCGCCGACGCGCCAGTGGGGGTTGATGTCCCACGAGAGCGCGAGGTTGAGCACGTGCGTCTGGTCGAAGTTGAAGGGCACCACGGTGCCGTCGCCGACGAAGCGCTCGCTGCGGGAGAGGGTGTACGAGATCCAGCCGTAGACGCCGTGGTCGAGGCGGCGGCGGATGAGCACCTCGAGGCCGTACGCGCGGCCCTCGCCGTCGTCGACGATGGGCACGCGCTGCGGTCCGTCGGGCGTGGCGATCACGTCGCTGGAGTTGCGGATCAGCCGGTACATCCGGGAGTAGTAGCCGGTGAAGCGGGTCTCGATGCTGCCCGGGAGGTTGAGCTCCACGCCCGCGGAGGTCTGCCACGAGCGCTGCGGCCGGAGCCTCGGGTTCTGCACGCCGGGGACGAGGTTGAAGAAGGGCGGCTGCTGGTGGAAGAAGCCGCTGGCGATGTTGGCCACCACGCGCTCGTGGAGGCGCACCCGCAGCACCGCGCGGGGGTCGGCCACGGTGGTGTCGACGTAGGCGTACTTCAGCCGGTCGACGCGCAGGCCCGCGGTGAACTCCACCGGCCCGGCGCGCAGCACCTCCTCGAGCCACCCGGCGATGCTGAGCTGGGTGATGCGCGGGCTGAAGGCGAGGATCACCGGGTCGAAGGCGGGCGGCGGCACGCTGCCGATGTTGTTGAACAGCGGCACCTGGAGGTCGGCGTTGAAGAGGATGGTCAGCGCGTCGAAGCCGATGCTGGTGGTGAGGTGCGGGCCCGTGGGGACCCGCAGCGTGGCGCGCTCTCCGAGGATGAAGCCGGTGGAGGCGAAGGACTGGTTCTGCTGGCCGGGAACCTGGTTGGTGAAGGCCGTGTCGTCGACGCCGACGGTGCCCGCGAGGCTGAGCTGCGCCCGGTTGGGCAGGCCGTAGTCCCAGCGGCCGATGAGGCGATGGAAGGTGTACGCGAGCTCGGACTGCTGCTCCGAGGCGGTCTGCCCGACGCCCGCGGCGGCCGAGCGGGAGAAGGTGTCGTTGGAGCCGAAGGCGAAGAGCGAGACCTTGCTGCGGGCGTTGAAGCGGTAGTCCGCGCGGATCTGGTAGTCGGTGTACTGGAGCGAGACGCCGTCGACGATGAGCGGGACGATGAGCTCGAGGTAGCTGCGACGCACCGCGAAGGCGATGGAGCCGCGGCCGTGGTCGAAGGGCACCACCGCGAGGGCGCTCGCTCGGAGCACGTCGACGCTGAACTCCAGGAAGGGCCGAGTGGCGGGCGGGGGCCTGGTCTCCAGGGAGATCACGCCGGCGGAGAAGCGGCCGTACTGGAGCGGATAGCCGCCGGGGAAGAAGTCGAGCTGGCCGACGAGCCGGGAGGAGATCACCGCGGGCCCGGCGCCGAAGTGATAGAGCAGCGGGACGGGGAAGCCGTCGATGAAGAAGCCGGTGTTCTCGAAGGAGGCGCCGCGCACGACGAAGAAGCCGAGGCCGAAGGGCGTGCGCGCCACGCCGGGCATCGAGGCGACGACGCGGGTGGGCTCGCCGAGGGTCCCGGGGACGGTGGTGAGCTCCTCGCCGCGGAGGCTGAAGGTCGTGGCCGCGCCCGACTGACGGCGAGAGCGGATCGTGGCCTCGCCGGACTCGGGGTCGCTCGCGGGCGCAGCCACGGTGGGCGCCGTGACGGGCGCGGAGACGGTGGGCGTCGTGACCGTCGGGGCCGTGACCGCGGGCGCGGTGGTGGGCGAGACCAGGAGCTCGGCGGAGTCGCCCTCGTAGGGGTTGCGGGGAATCACCGAGCGGGCCGGGGCGCGCAGGCGGAAGCGGAAGCGCATGCGCGCGGGCATCGCCCGGCCGCCCTGCTCGGCGGGCTCGAAGACCATGCGAGAGGCGGCCTCGAGCACCGCGGCGTCGAGATCGGGGCGGAGGCCCTCGACGACCACCGCGTCCTGCACGTGGCCCTCCGCGCTGACGGTGAACTCCAGTCGCACCGAGGCCCCCGACGGGAGCGAGTCGTCGTCCGGGAGCGCGACCTCCGGGGCGGAGACCAGGCGGGGCGCGTGGTCGACCGCGAGGGCGAGCGAGGGCGCCGCCAGCGAGGAGAGCGCGGCGAGCAGGGCGCTGCGGAGCGTCAGGTCCATCCGGTCACCAGCACGGGGCTGAGGCGAGCGACGATCGCGCGCTCGACGAGGTTGCCCTGCTCCGGCAGCACCAGGGCGCCGTCGCGCGCGGCGAAGGGGAGCACCACCGGCGCGGCCTCGGGCGTGTACGCGAGCTGCACCAGCAGGTCGCGCTCGAAGAGCCGGCACTGACGCTCGCAGCAGTAGAAGGGCTCGCGGACGCGGTAGACGCCCTCCGGCGCGAGGGGGTCGAGGGTGCGCGACCAGCCCATGGAGGGGATGGCCACGCCGACGTCGCCGAACTGCGCTCGGTGGTGGATCCAGCCCGTGGGGAGGAAGATCCCGGGCCCGCGGTCGCCGTGGTTGTGGAAGGAGACGAGGCGCCCCGCGGGGATGTCCCCCAGCGCGGCGGTGGTGCGGTAGAGCCCGCACGGCGGGGGCGGCCCCGCGTCGGGCTCCGCCGGGGTCATTCGTTCGCGGAGCCCTCTTCCGAGAAGAGCATCTCGACGTCGGCGCGGGTGAGGCCCTTCATGCTGACGTTCTCCTCGGCGCCCAGGACGCTGGAGACGAGCTCCCGCTTCTTCGCCCCGAGCTGCATGATCTTCTCCTCGATGGTCTGCCGCGCGATGAGCCGGTACGCGGTGACCACGCGGGTCTGGCCGATGCGGTGCGCGCGGTCCGTGGCCTGGTCCTCCACGGCGGGATTCCACCACGGATCGAAGTGGACCACGGTGTCCGCGCCGGTGAGGTTGAGCCCCGAGCCGCCCGCCTTGAGCGAGATCAGGAACACCGGCACCGACTCGTTGCGGTTGAAGTGGTCGACCTTGTCCTGGCGGTCCTTGGTGGAGCCGTCAAGGTACTCGTAGGTGACGCCGTCGCGCTCGAGCGCCTTGCGGATGAGCGAGAGCATCTCGACGAACTGCGAGAACACCAGCGTGCGGTGCCCCGACTGGATCGCCTCCTGGATGATCTCCCGGAGCGCGTCGAGCTTGCCGGCGTCCTCGTCCTTGAAGTCCCCGGGGACCTTCAGCAGCCGCGGGTCGCACGCCGCCTGGCGCAGCCTCGTGAGCCCCGCGAGGATCATGATCTGGCTCTTGCCGATGCCCACGCGGTCGATCTCGCCGAACACGTTGGCCCGCACCTGTCCCAGCACCTGCTGGTAGAGCGCGCGCTGCGGCACCGGGAGGTCGACCTCTCGCTCGACGACGATGCGCGCCGGGAGGTCCTTGGCGACCTCGCTCTTGGTGCGGCGCAGCACCAGCGGGCGGATCACCCCGCGCAGCCGTCGGATGGCCTCGGCGTCACCGCGGTCGATGGGCCGGGCGTAGCGCTCCTCGAAGGTCGCGAGGTCGCCCAGCATCCCCGGCGAGAGGAAGTCGAAGATCGACCAGATCTCCGAGAGGCGGTTCTCGATGGGCGTGCCGGTGAGGGCAAGCCGTCGCTGAGAGCGCAGCCGCTTGGCCGCGCGCGCCGTCGCCGACAGGGGGTTCTTGATGTTCTGCGCCTCGTCGAGGATCGCGTACGCGAACTCGTAGCGCTGCAGGAACTCCTCGTCCCGGCGCAGCAGCGCGTAGCTGGTGATGACCACGTCGGCGCCGTCGAGCTCGTGCAGCCGCTTCTCGCGGTCGGGCCCGGTCCAGGCGACGGCGCGGAGCGACGGGGCGAAGCGGGTGACCTCGCGGAGCCAGTTGGTGACCACCGAGGTCGGCGCCACCACCAGGGTGAGCGGCGCGCGCTTCGGCGGGTCCGCCACGACGGTCACGACCGGCGCCGGGGCGACTACCGCGGGAGCGGTCTCCTCGACGGCCTTCTTCGCGACCTTCTTGGGCTTCACGGCCTTGGCGGGCTCGGGCTCCGGCTCCGGCTCCGCGGCCTTCTTCTTGACGACCTTCTTCACCTTCGCGGGCTTCTCGGCCTCGGCCGCCGGGGCCGCCAGCGCCGCCGCGGCGTCGAGCGCGCGCAGGTGGTCCTCCTTCAGCCAGGCCAGCAGCGCCAGCGTCTGGAGCGTCTTGCCGAGGCCCATGTCGTCCGCCAGCACCCCGCCGGTCTTCGCCCGGTGCAGGAACACCAGCCACGAGAAGCCCTCGATCTGGTACGGCCGCATCGTGGCGTGCAGCGACTTCGGCTGCGCCACCTGCTCCACCATCCCGTGATCGGCGAGCCTCGCGAGGAGGTCCTTCGCCGCGGGCTCGACGCGAGCGCCGGGGAGCAGCCGCAGGAGGTCCTGCACCCGCCCGGCCTGCGAGAGGGGGATGTGCTGCCGGCCCTGGGCGAAGATCTCCGCCATGCGCAGCAGCACCTCGTCGACCTGCTCGCGCGAGACCGGCGCGAAGGTGCCGTCCTCGAGGCGCACCAGCCGGCGGCCTTCGAGCAGCGCGCGACGGAGGTCCTCCTCGTTGACCTTGCTGCCCTCGCTCACGAACTCCACGTCCAGCGAGAGCCAGTCCACGCCGGAGCCCACGCGCGCCCTCGGGGTCACTGGGGTGTCGCGCACCTGCACGTGCATGAGGTCGTCGGGGATGAAGCGGTCCCAGTCGTCGGGCAGCGATCCGACGCCCTCCATCCAGAACGACACGGCCTTGTCGCCGCTCGCCTCAAACCACCCGGAGTGCTCCTCCGGCAGCCCGAGGCCCAGCTCGAAGAGCCGGTCGGCGGCCATGCGCTCGGCGCCGATGTCCCGGCGGATCACCCGAGGCTTGGCCCACCCCGCGTCCTCGTCGTCGTGCGCCATCTTCGGCGGCGGAACGATCGCGAGCGGCGGCGGAAGGTCCGCCGGCGGCACGTCGAGCTCCACGTCGCCGTAGCAGGCGCGCAGCGTCGCGCGCACCTTGCTGAGGTCGCCCTCCGCGCGGAGCATGAAGGTCGGCGTGATGTCCACGAGCGTGGCCACCGTCGACAGGTCGGGCAGCTCGGTGCCCAGCGCGAGCGCCACCTTGGGGACGATCTCCCCCAGCAGCCGACCGAGGTCCTCCACCGGGTGCAGGATCATCGGAGCGCGAGAGAGCCGCTCGAGCCACGCGGGCGTCACGCTGTCGGCCACCGTGCGGGCGATGCCCTGCACCGTGTCCACCTGCCACGTCGGGGTGCCCTCGAACCAGAGCCCCTGCCCCCCGCTGTACTTCCGGCCGTCGCTCTTGCGCTCGAAGACCACCTTGGCCCGCACGCTCGAGGCGCCCGCGGACTCCAGCTCCAGCTTCGGGATGAGCGGGTCGTCGACGAAGCGAAGCTCCATCAGCGTCGGCTCGATGAGCACCCGACGGCCGCGCAGCAGCGTCAGGAGCTCCGCCGCGTCCTCGCCCCGCAGCTCCACCGCCGCCTGGCGGGCGCCGCGGGCGTTGCGCGAGAGCACCCGGAGGATCGACCGGTGCGGGCTCATCGACGGCCCCAGCGCCTCCAGCGCCGCGTCGGGCGTCATGGCCGCGCGCGTCTCGGCGTTGAAGGCCGTCACCGCGATCGCCATCGGGCGGAGCTGGAGCCGGTACTCGAACTCCGGCGCGCGACGCGGGTCCGTCGGCGGGAGCCACACCTGCCAGTTCATCCGGGTCTCGCCGGAGACCACCGTGCCCGGGGCCGTGGGCAGCGTCGAGACCGCCGGGGTCACGCTCCCCACGAGCCTCGACCCGCTGCGGTCGAGCACCACCACCTCGCGCGGGTGCTCCCCCTCGCCGCGGTGCGAGCGCCGACCCTTCACCTTGCGACGGTCCGAGTCCTCGCGGGTGTGCTGCGCCTGCGCGACCTGCGCGGCCTGCTGCATCGCCGCCTCGCGCAGCGGCTTCATCCGGTCGCGCAGGGCGACCAGCAGCGCCGCGACGTGCTTGCAGTGCCGCTCCGGACCGCGCCACGCGGGGCAGGTGCAGGCGGAGGTGAAGGTGCCCAGCTCGGACACGTCCACGCGCACCACGTAGGGCTCCGCGGCGCGGCCGTGCACCCGGCCGGTGGCGGCCCAGCCGTCGATGGACGACTCCAGCACGTGGCCCCGGCGCGCGTAGCCGCGGCCCTTCTGGTAGGCGTTCATCCCGACGGTGCGGGAGAGGAGCCGCTCGCTCATGCGAGCGATGGCCAGCGTCGCGGGCGTCTGCGGCAGCGGACCCTCGTCCTGCACGTGGTCGCCGTCGCCTCGCGGGATCTCCGGCAGCGCGTCCCCGTCGTCCCCGTCGTCGTCGGGTGCCTCAGGCGGGTCGTCCACCCCGAAATCCTCGTCCCGCGTCAGCTCGTCGCCCTCTTCCTGCTTCGGGTCTTTCGGACCGAGATTCGTCACCGACTTCGCTCCCGTTCAGCGGTCTCCGCGTGGGAGGCGCTCCGCGGCGTCACTGCGCCCGGTGCCCCTCATTCGTCCACTGCGGCGTAGACGCAATGGCCCTCGTGGATTCGACCCTTGCGCGCGACCGATCGCCTTCTACAGGGCACCGTCGGTCACCCGCGCGACCTCACCACGACATCCCTTCTCGTCTAGCACAGGCCCGCGTCGGGTGTAACCCATCTGCCGCCGCGCGCCGCTCTATCGGATCACACGCCCTCGGGGCGCGGCGCCGCCCCGATCACGAAGACCCCCACCGGCGAGGCCACCACCAGCGAGACGCTCCCGGAGTACAGGAAATCCCGGGCGAACTGCACCCTCACCTGGCTCGCCTCGACCACCGCCCCGACGGCTCCGTGCAGGGGGAAGGTCCCGAGCCGGTGCCCGTCGTTGGCGGAGTAGACCTCGAGCGTGGCGTCCGGCGTCGTGGCCCGGGCGACCGCGATGTCGGGGAAGCCGTCGCGCGCGAGGTCCGGCGAGTAGAGGGCCCCCGCGCCGAAGCCCGTGCTGGGCTCCGGGCCCTGCGCGGTGACCGCGGTGATCTCCCGGCCGGTGCGCCCGGACACGATGCGCAGCCGGCCGTCCGCGGCCGAGGAGACCAGCAGGTCGGCGGCCTCGTCGCCGTCGAGGTCGGGGCCCGCGCTGACGGTCTGCGTGGCGCTGCCGGTGAGGCAGAAGGCCGCGTCCCAGCGGGGCGTGCCGGTGGCGCCGGAGAGCATCATCACGCAGCGCTGGCCGTCGCGCAGCATGCCCATGGCCACCTCCTCGACGCCGTCGCCGTCCAGGTCGCCGGTGAGCGCGAGGCCGAAATCCCTGGGCTCCGCGGGGCGCATCGACCCCGGCAGGCGCCAGGCCACGCGCCCGCTCTGGAGCCCGACGGCCATGAGCGTCGGGGCGCCGGACTCGGTCGACACGAAGACCACCACGCCGGGCTCGGGGTGGCCCCGCAGCGGCAGCGACAGCGGACCCGCGAGGCCCCACGCGCCCGACAGGGAGAGGCGTCGCAGCACCGAGGCGCGACGAGAGCCCACCACCAGCAGGGCCCCGCGCGGGCGGTCGACGGCCACCACGTCGGAGGCGCCGTCGCCGTCGAGGTCGGGCACCAGGGCGAGGTCCTGGCTCTCGCAGCGCGCGGGCACGACGGCCTCGACCAGCGGCGCCGTGACGCCACCACGGTGCATGAACACCCGGCCCTCGACGCAGCTCGCGAAGCCCCGGGCGCGCGAGGCGCCAGCGGCCGGCGAGGTGGTGAGGTGCGCCACGAAGGACTGCGTCCCGCGGGCGTCGAGGCCCGACGGCAGCGCGAGGTGGAACTGCTCCCCGAACTCCGTCGGCGACTGCGTCTCGCTCTGCGGGGTCCACGCGGTCGGCGCGGCGCCCGGCGCCACGGCGCTGTCCGTGGGGGCGGGCTGCGGGTGCAGCGGCTCGGGCTCCAGCGCTCGCACCGGCTCGATGCGCGGCGGCGTCGTGGGCCCCTGCATCGAGCGCCAGCCCAGGTACGCGAAGCCCGCGGTGACCGGCAGCACCAGGGCCAGCGCCGCGGCCACGCTCAGGCCCCGCGGGCGCTTCTCGCGCTTCACGTGCGTGCGGTCGATGGACTTCGCCTCGAGCGCCGTGTGCACCTGCGAGTCACGCCACGGGATCGCCGGCTCGGCGACCGGGGCCGCGGCGCCGGGGATGATCCCCGCGCCGGTGGCGACCGGGGGCGCGGCGACCTTGCCCGCCGGAGGCGGACCGAGGCTGTCGAGGTCGAAGCCGCTGATCGGGCGATCGGGCGCCGGCATCGACGGGGGCGCGAGCGAGCTGGCGAGCGGCGGACGCTGCGTGGGCCCAGCGCCCGAGACCTGGCCGATGGTCACGGGCGGCAGGCTGGACTCCGGCGCCGGGCCCTTGGACGAGCGGCGGGAGAGGTCCGCCACGAGGTCGTCGAGGTCGAAGTCGTCGGAGTTCGCGGCGGTGGGAGGGCGCACCGTGGGCCGCGGCTCGGCGGGGCGGTTCGACACGGGGGAGCCCATCGGGAGCGAGTCGGCGAGCGCGGACTCCAGCGCGACGCGCATCGCCTCGGCGTCGGTGAAGCGACCGCTCGGCCGCCGGTCGAGCGCGCGGCGCAGCACCGCCGTCACCGCGGGCGGGAGCGCGTCGGAGAGGCGGACGACCCCGCTGCGCGCGGCCGCGAGGCGGGCGGCCTCGTCGCCCGCGAAGGGCATCGCCCCGGCGGCCAGCCGGTGGAACATCACCCCCGCCGCCCAGACGTCGCTCTCCGCGGTGGCGTCCCCGCCGTCCCACTGCTCGGGCGAGGCGTACTCCCCCCCGATCGGCGCGCTGGCGGGCCCGGAGCGCTCTCTCAGCTCGCCCTCTCGCCCGAGCTCGGCGAGCTGTCCACCGGGGAGGAGCCGGGCGCGCAGCCGTCCGTCCTCGGCGACGAAGAGGGTGACGTCTCGGGGAGAGACCGCGCGGTGCACGAGGCGCCGTGAGTGCAGCACGCCGAGGGCGAGGAGCACGTCCGAGACGAGGGCCGCGGCGACGTGGAGGTTGAAGGCCCCCTGGCGTTCGAGGCGCCGAGCGAGCGTGTCGTCGCCGTACCACGGGGTGACGCCGTAGACCCCGCCGCGGGGCTCCACCGCGAGGTCGAGCAGGGCGCCGATGCGCGGGTGGCGCAGCTCGCGCAGCTCGGCCCCCTCGGTGACGATGCGCTGCATCGCTCTCGGCGGATAGCTCGCGGCCGGGTAGTACAGCACCATCACGGGCTGCTCGTTGCCCGCCATCGACGCGCACCACGCCTCCGGGGCGTTGGACACGGCCGCGATGGAGGCGAGGACGTACCGATCCGCGAGGATCGTCCCGACGGAGAGCGTCGATGCGGACATGCAGCCCGCATTGGTACAACCAAACGCCCGGGCGTCACCACCAGACCTTGCGCTTGACCGCGCTTGCCTACACCCGTTCACTCCGGCTCAGCCCCAACCCCATGGCAACGACCGTACTGCGTGATGCTGTCCTCGCTCCGAGCCGCGTCGGCGAGCTGATCGGCGGCCAATGGCGGCTGGTGGCCCGCCTCGGGGGCGGCGGGATGGGCGAGGTCTACCGCGCGGAGCACGTGCCCGACGGGCGCGTGGTGGCGGTGAAGGTGCTGCGCCCGGAGCTTGCGCAGAGCGCGATGCACGCCCGCGCGGTGCTACGAGAGGGCGAGGCCGCGGCGCTGGTGAGCCACCCCAACATCGTCCGCATCGAGGACGTCGGCATCGACGAGAGGGGGGCTCCGTACCTGGTGCAGGAGTTCCTCGACGGGATGGACCTCGCGACCTACGCGCAGTACCGCCGCGGCCCGGTGCCCTCGAGGGACCTCATCCCGCTGATGCTCCCGATCTTCGACGCGCTGGGCGCGGTGCACGACGCGGGCGTGGTGCACCGCGACCTCAAGCCCGAGAACATCTTCCTGGTGCGCGACGGCTCCGGCTGGTCGCCGCGGCTGCTGGACTTCGGCCTCGCCGTGATCGCCGACCACCTCGACGACGAGCCCCGCCCCGCGCGCTCCGACGTCGCGCTCGGATCGCCCGCGTACATGTCCCCGGAGCAGTTTCGCGACCCGAGGCACCTCACCGCCCGCTCCGATCTCTGGTCGCTCGGGGTGATGCTCTACGAGCTGCTCTGCGGCGTGATGCCCTTCGCGGGCGACGACGTCGCCGAGCTCGCCCGCGCGGTGGCCGGCGAAGACCCGATCCCCCTGGAGCGCCGCGTCCCGGGGATCGCCCCCGCCCTCGCGGAGGTCGTCATGAGCTGCCTCGAGAAGAACCCCGACGACCGGCCCGCCTCGGTGCGCGAAGTGATGGCGGTGCTAGGCGAGGTGCACGCCTCCCTCCCCCCGATCACCGTCGAAGGGGAGCTCGCGCCCACGGAGCGCCACTCGGCCTTCCCGCCGAAGCTCGAACCGGCGATCGCCCCGTCTCCGCTGCCGCCGGCGCGCGTCCCCGACGCGGCGCCCATGGAGGCGCTCCCCGCGCGGACGCCGTCCACGGAGCTCGCGAAGGGACCGCCCTTCACGGCGATGCTGCTGGGGATGCTGGTGCTGGCGGTGGCGATCGTCGGATGGTGGGTCCGCTCGGGGCGCTGAGGCGAGCGATCAGAACAGGGCGATCTGCCCGAGGCCCACGCGCTGGCCGAAGTCCGCCTCGCTCAGGATCTCCAGCGTGGTCGCGGAGCCCTGCAGCTTGCGCGCGGCGGTGAGCTTGTCGCCCGCCTTCCCCTTGGCGCCGACGACCACCAGCGTGGTGTGCGCGTCGACCGAGTCGACGACCTCGCCGCCGAGCTCCTGCAGCTTGCGCGTCGCGTCGGCCAGCGAGTAGCTCCCGAGGGTGCCTGCGAAGGCCACGCGCGCCCCCGTCATCTTGCGCAGCGCCGGAGCAGCCTGCACAGGGGCAGAGACAGCCTGCATCGGCGCCGACACGGTCTGCATCGGGGCAGAAACAGCCTGCATCGGCGCCGACACGGCCTGCATCGGGGCAGAAACAGCCTGCATCGGCGCCGACACGGTCTGCACCGCCCCGGGCACCGCCGCGAGCGCCTGAGCGTCGTCGACCATCGAGAGGAAGTCCGTCTCGCTGATGATCTTCAGCGTGGAGCCCGCGGCCACGAGCTTGTCCGCGGCCTTCTCCTTGGTGGACTTCTCGCCGGGCTTCTTCAGGTCGCCCACCACGAGGTAGGTGAGGGCCTTGTTCACCGCGTCGAGCGCGGTGCCGCCCATGGTGGCGACCTGCGCCTCGGCGCCCTTGCGATCCAGCGTCTGCATCTTGCCGGTGAACACGAAGGTCATGCCCGCGAAGGCGCTGCCCGCCGCGCCCGCCGCGCCCGCCGCGGCGCCCGCCGAGGGGGACAGCGGCGCGCTGATGGTCACGTGCTGGCGCAGGTCCTTGATGAGGTCGGCGTTGTCCTTGAGCCCCTGGATCACGTTGTGCGCGATGACCGAGCCGATGCCGTGCACCTGCGAGAACTCCGCCTCGGTCACCGCCAGCACCGCGTCGAGGGTCTGGTACTTCTCCGCGAGGATCTTGGAGACGTTCTTCCCGAGGTCGGGGATGCCGAGGGCGCGCAGGAAGGTCGCGAGGTCGAGCGTGCGCTTCTTGTCGACCTCCTTCACCAGCTTCTGGGCCACCTTGTCGCCGCAGCGGTCGAGGCTCGCGAGGTCCGTCGCCTTGAGCGTGTAGAAGTCCTTCACGCTGCGCAGGAAGCCCGCGTCGAAGGCCTGCTGCAGGATCGTGTCGCCGAAGCCCAGCATGTCGGCGCTCGCGGCGAAGTGGCCGAGCATCCCGAGCTGCACCCCGCGGCAGGTCTTCGGGGCGGTGCAGAAGAGGAAGTCGTCGCGCATCTCCGTGGGCGCCCCGCAGGCGGGGCACGCGGGGGGCAGCACCACCGGCGTGTCGCCGGCCTTGGAGACGAACTCCACGTTGGGGATCACCCCCCCGCGGCGCATCATCACCACCTCGGCCCCGAGGCTGAGCCCGAGCTTGGTGATGAAGCCCGGGTGGTGCAGCGAGGCGCGGGTGACCGTCACGCCGGAGAGCGAGACCGGGTCGACCACCGCCACCGGGGTGATGGCCCCGGTGCGAGCGACGCTCCACTCCACCGCCCGCAGCACCGAGGTCCCAGAGTCGCCCTGGAACTTGTACGCGAGCGCGAAGCGGGGGTGGTGCGCGGTGGAGCCGAGGCGGTCCTGCTCGTCGTTGCGGTTGGTCTTGAAGACCACGCCGTCGATCTCGTAGTCGAGCGACGGTCGGCGGGCGGCCATGCGCTGGTAGGCCGCGCGCAGGTCGGCCTTGGTCACCACCTCGTAGTCGATGGGGCTGAAGCCCGCGGCGACGAGCCACTTCAGCTCCTCGTCGTGGGTCTTGGCGGCGGTGCCGACCACGTCGTAGCCCGCGAAGTTGAGCCCGTAGGCGGCGCTCTTCTTCGGGTCCTTCTGCTTGATGGCGCCCGCGGCGAGGTTGCGCGGGTTGGCCATCCCCTCGGCCTTGTATTTCGCGAACACCGAGAGGCGCATGAACACCTCGCCGCGCACCTCCACGGCCTGCGGGGTCTTCAGCGTGCGGGGGATGTCCGCGATCTCCCGGGCGTTGGCGGTGATGTCCTCGCCGGTGATCCCGTCGCCGCGGGTCACGGCGCGCACCAGCACCCCCTTGGAGTCGTAGTGGAGCGAGCACGCGATGCCGTCGAACTTGGGCATCATCACCGCGTCGCCGACGAAGCTGGTGGCCCACTTGTCGAGGTCGTCGTCGGAGTAGCACTTGTCCAGCGAGAGCATCGGGACCTTGTGCTTGACCCCCTTGCCCGAGAGCGTCGGGCCCATGGAGCCGAGCACCGGGTGGTCCGGCGCGGCGGCCTTGAGCGCCTCGACCAGCTTGTCGAAGTCGTAGTCGCTGATCTCCGGCGCGTGGAGATCCCAGTAGCGGTGGTTGTGATGGGCGAGGAGCTCCGCGAGCTCGGTGACGCTCATCCCATCAAGCGGGGGCAGCGGCTTCATCGGGGTTCACACCTTCATCGGGAGGTTGCTGGTTTCCGTGCGGGCGATCAGCCGAGCGGCGCGGCCTTCACCGCGGCGCGGCCGTCCTTGACTACCACCGTGAACCGGGCGCTACGGCTGCGGGCCCGGGACACCACCTCGGCGCGGCTCTTCTGGAGCGTCGCCGAGAAGCGGTCCCAGGTCACGCCGTCGACGGACTCGCCGCACTCCCGGCGGCGCGTCACGAACTGCTCGAAGACCTCCCGCCACTGCCGCTGCTCCTCCGCCTCGTTGAGCGGGAGCCGCTGGTTGACGGGCGTCCCCGGCGCGTCGCCCGGGTGCGAGAGCAGCGACTCCAGGTCGTTGACGCTCCGCAGCTTGCCGCCGGAGCGCTCGATCTCGCGCTTCACCACCTCGTCGATGCCGTCGTTGGCGGCCACCGCGACGTCGCGCGCGAAGCCGTCGAGCAGGAGCGGGTCGACCCGGTTGGCGGGGCCCTTCTGGAGCGCGCGCATCGCCTCGATGAGCCGCTTCTTCTTGCTGTCGTACTCCCAGTAGAAGAGCGCGAAGCCCACCGCGATGAGCGCCGCCACCGCCGACAGGATCGCCGCCCACGGCACCCTTCCGATGTCGTCGCGGGAGGCGTGCATGAGGAAGTCCGCGGGCATCGACGGGAGCCCCCGACCGACGGCGATGCCGGCCCCGACGCTGCCGGGGAGCGAGGCGTAGGCGACGCGCCCGCCCTGCTCCGGGAGGTCGAAGGACACCGCGCCGCGGGCGGTCCACTCGGGGCGCTGGGAGAGCGTGCGGAGGGGCTCGGAGAGGGCGCCGACCGGAGGGGCCGCCACGCCGCCGCGCTCGGGCACCGGGGTGTAGCCGCCGTAGGTCTGCGTGGAGCCGAAGAAGATCACCGACGCGCCAGGGACCAGCTGCGCCACCGTCTCGACGAAGCGGGGCTGGATCGCGAGGCCGTGCACCACCGCGCCGACGTAGTAGCGGCCCTCGGAGATCACCGGGCGCGCGGCCATGCGGTACGCGGTGCCCGCGAGCTCCCACACGTCGTCGCGCACGTTGCCGGCGATGGCGCGCTCGACGAGGGCCAGGCCCCCGACGTACTGGCCCACCTCGTTCTCCTGGAGCCCGACGCGACCGACGATGATGCCGCGCGGGTCGACCGCGAAGAGCACCTCGCCGCGCAGCGGGCCGAGGCCCTGGTTGAGCTCGCGCAGCCGGGAGGTGACCGCGGGGCCGATGGCCGCGGGCGTGTCCGCCGTGCGCCGGGTGGCGGTCACCATCAGGGACACCAGGCTCGGGTCCGAGGCCAGGGGCGTGAGGTCGTCGAGCCGGGTGCGCGCGTCGCGCCGCAGGAACTCCTCCACGATGCGACGGTCGCCGTCGACCATCACCGCCACGTCGCTCGCGCGGTCGTGGTCGTAGGTCTTGCGGGCGAGCGTCATCGCCGCCACCGAGGCGCCGGCGACCAGCGCCAGCAACACCATCCAGAACCTTGAGAACAACATCGCCGACCGCTCCGCTTCTCAGTGATCCCGACGCCGACGATGAGACTCATCGGGCGCCGCTGCGGGCGCCGCCGCGGGCGCCGCCGCTGCCGCCCCGGGCGCCGCGCCGATCGCGAGCGTCACCACCGCCTCGCGCCCCGCGACCGTGACCTCCGCGGAGGCCCGCTCGACGCCCTCGAAATAGGCCTTCACGGTGTACGGCCCGTCCTCGAGTCCGGTGGCCGTGAAGGCCCCGGTGCTGTTGGGCTGGAGCACCCTCCCCTGCCCCGGTCCCGCCACCAGCCAGCAGCGGAAGGTGGGCTGCCGCAGGTCGCGGAGCTCGTAGGTCCCGGCGGCGGGGAGGCTCACCTGGCGGCGGGTGCGGGAGGAGGTGATCTCCGCGGCGACGACGCGATCGTCCGCCCCGGCGCGCACCACGTAGAACTCATGGGCGAGCAGGTCCTGGTTGTCGAGCGTGAGCGTGGTGCCGGGGGACAGCAGCACCGTCCCCGGCCGGCACCGTCCGCCCTCGACGGGCACCGTCACCGGCTGCCTCGACTCGGCCACGGAGGCGCCGGTGAGCACCACCGCCACGTCGCGCTCGACGTTGGAGCGCGGCGCGGTGATCGCGAGCGCCCCGTTGGGCACCTCCCAGAAGGCCCCGCGCCACCGGGGCGGCGTCGCCCTCGGCGAAGGGCTGAGCGAGTCCGCGCCCGTGAGCGTCCCTCGGAGCTCGTGAGCGAACGCCGAGCCCGACGCGACGATTACCAGCGCGGTAAGAAGCACCCACCGACGCGACCCCGAAGACCACCGCCTTGCCATCGAGGTCGCATGGGACACCGTTCACCGAGACGTCGTCAATCGACGAGTGGGGCTTCGGAGCGGGTCCGGAGTCAGACGCTGCCGAGGCCGCGGGCGAGCAGCTCGATGTCCGCGCGGCGCACCTGCTCGACGGTGAGCGCGGGGAGCATGACCTTGCTCCCGGGGAGCTTCGCGAGGCGCTCGATCATGGTGCGCTGCAGGGCCTCGCGGCGGGCGCGGGACAGGCCCACGCGGGCGACGCCCTCGAGCGCGGAGGCGCGGGCGAGCACCTCGGCGGCGGCGCGAGCGGGCTCGACGCCGGTCTTGAAGAGGGGGGTCAGCACCTGGTTGATGACCAGCTTGGCGAGCGGGAGCTGCAGGTCGTTGGTGAGCTTGGGGATGAGCTCCTCGGTCTCCGCGGTGGGCATCTCCTCGGCGAGCGTGACCACGACCATGCCGGACTGCCTCGGGTCTCGCATGATGCCGAGGCCCTCCTCGGCCTCGCGGCGCAGGAGGCCGATGGGCGCCACGGAGGTGATCACCTGCGGAACGCGCAGCATCTGGAGGCCGTGACCCGTCGCGGGCGCGTCGAGCAGCACGAGGTCGTAGACGTGCCGGCCGTTCTCCTTCTGCTTCACGTGATAGAGCGTCTTGCCGAGCATCGACCAGGCGTCCATGCCGGGGACCGCGCGCAGGAAGCCCTTCACGGCGCGGTTGTCCATCACCGCCTTGTAGAGCGCGCGCACCTTCAGGATCATCATCCCGTACTCGTCGAGGCACGTCTCCGGGTCGAGGTTGACGGCGTCGATGTTGGGGAGGATCTGCGCCACCTCGCTGGTGATGAACTGCGACTCCAGCATCGAGCTCATGCGCTCGCGGGCCTGGGACATCGCGACCAGCACGCGCTTGCCGCGGGAGGCCGCGAGCATCGCGAGGGCGGCGGTGACGGTGGTCTTGCCAGTGCCGCCCTTGCCGATGACGGCGAGGAAGCGTCGGTCGAGGAGGTCAGACGCCATGCGTGGTGCCCGGTGCTAGCGCGAGCATCGGGCGCGACGCAAGCGGCGACTCAACGGCGGCGGCGGGCGGCGATGGCGGCGAGGCCGAGCGCGATCAGGCCCGCGAAGCCGCGGGGGCGCAGCGCGCCGGGGGAGGTGCTGCACGAGAGGCCGCGGGCGGTGGTGTCGGTGCCGCTATAGAAGCCGTCGTCGGTGGCGCAGGGCGGACGGTTGAGGAGCACTCCGGCCTGGAAGGAGGGAGGGAGCTCGACGCTGCTGGTGGAGGCCTGGAGCTGCAGGTCGCGGTCGAGCGCGGAGGCCGGGAGGTCGGCGCGCAGTCGGGTGACCCAGGGCTGCGAGAGCCCGGCCACGGCGACGCCCCAGTCGGCGTAGGCCTCGGGGTTGTAGCGGAAGTTGTTGCTGTAGGCGTCGGCGGGCCGGGCCGACTCGGTGACCCACGCGCGCCCGCTGGAGGGCGCGATGGCCGCGCGGAACATCGCCGCGTAGTTGCTGGCGTTGGTGCCGTAGTCCCAGGAGACGCGGGCGCGGTCGACGAGGGCGTTGGGGAAGTTCATCGCCTCGGAGCGGCCTTCGCTGAAGACGAAGAGCGAGATGCCGACCTTGTCCGCGATGCCCGCGCTCACCATGCGAAGGGGCAGCACCGGCGAAGGGGTGGAGAAGCGCACCCGCACGGGCTGCATCGCCTGGACGCCTTCGCCCGGCCGGAGGCGCAGCGCGATGAAGTCCATGTGCAGGTCGGTGTAGTGCCGGATGACGGGCTCGATGCTGGTCGGGATGGAGTAGTTGTTGGAGCGCAGCCAGGTGGAGAGCGCGTCGGCGTCGGAGCTGCGGAGGGTCACCGTCTGGTAGGGGCCGACGATGGCGGTGTTGAGCACCTGCACGCCGTTCTCGGCGCCCGCGGAGTCGGAGGCGGCGAAGAGCCCGCCGCGGCCGGCGCCGGGACAGACCGCTTGCGGGGCGGTGACCGTCGGCGCGGTGACCTGCGAGAGGGTGTCGAAGAAGGTCCCGTTGGCGAGCTCGAGGGTGGCGTCGCCCTGCACCGGCAGCACCCAGGAGAAGTCCTGCGGACGGCCCGAGTAGCGGATCTGGTCCCACAGGATCGACTCGCTCCCATGCAGCGCCATGACCATCAGGTGATCGGTCACCACCTGGTTGGTCTCCGACGGGGCGAAGCACCCGCCGCACGCGTCGGCCACGCCGCTGGAGAGGGTCGGCACCGAGACGGCGGCCACCAGGAAGAGCGCACGGGTCCAGCTTGATCGGGTCATGGGAGGTCCTCTGTGCAATGGATGCTCCAAGCCCGGGGGAAACTCAAACCCCTTAGGAGTACCGGGTGTCGCGTGAGGTGGGGGGTGCGTCGGGTTGTGCCATCGGCGCTCAGGGTGCGTGCCGGGGCGGCCCGGCTTGCACGTCGCTCGCGCCCGCGGGCCGACGTGGTCTATAGCTCCGGCGCCAACGATGAACGACGCGCTGCGCCCCGTCACCACCGCCCCGAAGCCGCTGTCCGTGAGCGAGTTCAACCGCACCGCGAGGGAGACCCTGGAGCAGCGCTTCGCCGCGTCGGTGTGGATCGAGGGCGAGATCTCCTCGGCCAAGCAGGTCGCCTCGGGGCACCTCTATTTCGAGCTCAAGGACGAGCGCGAGGACGCTCGCCTCGCGTGCGTCATGTGGAAGGGCAACCTCGCCAAGGCGAAGGCGAAGATGACCGTCGGGGAGAAGATCCTGCTGCGCGGCAAGCCCACCATCTACAACAGCCGCGGCACCTTCCAGTTCGTGGGCGAGGCGGCCACCGCCGCGGGGGCGGGCGCGGCGGCGGCGGCCTTCGAGGCGCTGAAGGAGAAGCTCCGCGCCGAGGGGCTCTTCGAGGAGGAGCGCAAGCGCCCGCTCCCTCGCTTTCCACGGGTCATCGGCGTGGTGACCAGCCCCTCCGGCGCCGCGCTCCAGGACATCCTCAAGGAACTCTTCCGCCGCTGGCCCGTGCGCGTGGTCGTCTCGCCGACGCTGGTGCAGGGCGCCGAGGCCCCCGCGCAGATCGCCCGCGCCATCGCCCTGGTGCAGCGCATCCGCTCGCTCGACGTGCTCATCGTCGGACGCGGCGGCGGCGCCAGCGAGGACCTCGCCGCCTTCAACGACGAGCGGGTCGCTCGCGCCATCGCGACGTGCCGCGTGCCGGTCGTGTCCGCGGTCGGCCACCAGGTGGACTTCACCCTCTCCGACCTCGTGGCCGACCTGCGCGCCGCCACGCCCACCGCCGCCGCCACGCTCTCCACCCCGGACATCGTCGACGAGCGAGACCGCCTGGAGACCTTCCGACGACGGCTGCGCAGCGCGCTCTCCGGCAAGCTCAGCGCGCTCAACCTCAAGCTCCATCGGCTGCAGCCAAGGGACCCGCGGCGCGCCATCGCGGTCGAGCGCCAGCGCCTCGACGGGCTCCTCGAGCGCGCCGAGGAGGCCCTGCGCCGTCGCTTCGTCGCCCAGCGCCGTGTGCTCGCCCAGGCGGACGTCAACCTCCAGAGCAACCACCCCCGGGTGCGCCTCGCCAACCATCGCGCCGCCCTCGAGCGCCTCAGCGCCCGGATGCTCCCCGCGATGCAGCGACGCCACGAGCGGCGCTCCCTCACCCTGCGCGACCTGCGCGACCGGCTCGGCCGCAGCGCGCGCAAGCTCCTGGAGCGGCGGGGCAACGCGCTCGGCCTCGCGGCGGGCAAGCTCGACGCGCTCTCGCCGGTGAAGATCCTGGCGCGCGGCTACGGCGTGGCGCTGCACGAGGGCAAGGCGCTCGTCGACGCCGGCACCGTGTCGCCCGGCGACAGCATCCACCTGCGCCTCGACCGGGGCAGCCTCGACGCCACCGTCACCCGCGTCGGGACGTGACCGCCCGACTCGCCCTCATCGGCCATCCGGTCGCTCACTCGCGCTCGCCCGCCATGATGACCGCGGCCTTCCGGGCGCTCGGCCTCGACGCCTCCTACGAGCCGATGGACACGCCGCCGGGGACGCTCGACGACACCCTCGCCGCCCTCTGGAACGACGGCTACCTCGGCGCCAACGTCACCCTGCCCTGGAAGTCCGCGGTGCTCTCCGCCCTCGGCCCGGCGGACGAGCTCGCCCGACGGTGCGGCGCGGTCAACACCCTGGTGCGAAGGGACGACGGCTTCGTCGGCACCAACACCGACGCGCCGGGCTTCGCTCGCGCCCTGCTCGAGGCGGGAGCACCCCTCTCGGGACAGCGCGTGGTGGTGATCGGAGCGGGCGGCGCGGCGAGGGCCGTGGTAGAGGCCGCGGCGACCTCCGGGGCGGAGTCGGTCACGGTGCTCGCTCGCGACGTGGCGAAGGCCCGAGCGCTCGGCCCGTCCGCGGGCTTCGGCACCCCCGAGGCGAGAGCGGCGGTCGCGGCGGCCTCGATGCTGGTGCAGACCACCCCCTGCGGCATGACCGGAGGACCGCCCGGCGACGCCATCGTCACCGCGGTCGACCTCTGTCGCTGCGCTCCGGGTGCCCTCGCCGTCGACCTCGTGTACGCGCCGCTGGTGACGCCGTGGATGCGCCTCGCTCGCGCCTCGGGGCTGCGGGTGCTCGACGGAGTCGGCGTCGGGATGCTGGTGCACCAGGGGGCCGTCGCCTTCGAGCGCTGGTTCGGGCGCGAGGCCCCGGTGGAGGTGATGCGCCGCGCGGTCACCGAAGGGCGCTGAGACCGCCGGTGGCGCCCCTCATTCTCGACCGTCGCAGCCCCGCGGCATAGACTGCCGCGGCCCGAATGCCCGAGCTCGCCACGCACCCCGTCGATCCGGAGCCCGTCGTCGGTGCGATGGAGCCCGTTGCCCAGGTGCAGCGCATCGGGCGCTACCGGGTGATCCGCCAGCTCGGCGAGGGGGCCATGGGCACCGTGATGCTCGCCCACGACCCGGAGCTGCAGCGCGAGGTCGCGGTGAAGGTGCTGCGCGACGGCGGCAGGCGCGAGTCCTTCGTGGCGCGCTTCCGCAACGAGATGCGGGCGGCGGCGAGGTTCCACCACTCCAACATCGTGATCGTGCACGACGCCGGGATGTGCCCCGCGCTCGGGCCCTACGTGGTCTACGAGTACGTCCCCGGGCGCAGCCTTCGAGCGCTCCTCGAAGAGGGCCCGGTCTCGACGAAGGAGGCCGTGCGCATCGCCCGCGGCGTCGGCGCGGCCCTCGACGCGCTGCACTCCGTCGGCATCGTCCACCGTGACATCAAGCCGGACAACATCCTGCTCGGGCCCGACGGCGCGGTGAAGCTCACGGACCTCGGCATCGCCCGCGTCCCGGACGCGACGCTCACCCGCGACGGGCAGTTTCTGGGCACGCCTGCCTACGCGCCCCCGGAGGCCATCACCAAGGGCGAGTACAGCACCCGCGGGGACGTGTACTCGCTCGCCTCGGTGATGTTCGAGGCCCTCACCGGCACCCGGCCCTTCCCCGGCGACGACGCGGTGCAGGTCTCCTACGCCGTGGTGCACGACCAGACCCCGTCGCCCTCGTCGCACCGCCCGACCCTCTCACCGCGCGTCGACGAGGTCTTCGCGATGGCCCTCTCTCGGCGGCAGTCCGAGCGCCCCGCCTCCGCCGGCGCCTTCGTCGCGCTCCTCGTCACGGCCCTGCGCGATCCCGGGGCGGCCCGAGCGCGCCGCCCGCTCCCCAGGGCGAGCACCCTGGTCCTCGCCGCCCTCGCGCTGCTCGCGCTCGTCATGGGCGCCTACCGGCTCACCCGCTCCGAGCCGGTCGCCCCCGCGGTCGCCCCTGCGCCCAGCGTCCAGCCCGCGCCCGCGCGCGCCCGCCCTCGCACCGTTCGCCCCGTGCACCGCGCCCCGGCCCGCTGAGGCCTAGCGCTCGACTCGCACGGTCCCCGCGATGCGCCCCCGGTCGAGGGTGATGCGCACGTCCGCCACCCGCTCGGCGAAGGGCGCGTCGTGCGTCACCAGCACCACGATGCGTCGGCGCGAACGGGCCCTGGCGATGTCCTCCTCCAGCCGCGCGACGGCCCTGGCGTCGAGCCCGGTGGTGGGCTCGTCGAAGAGCACCAGCGTCGGGTCGTGCAGCTCCGCCCTCGCCACCGCGAGGCGCTGCAGCTGGCCTCGGGAGAAGGTGCGCGCCGGACGGTCGCCGAGGGCGGTGAGCCCGGCGCCCGAGAGCACCGCCTCGATGCGGTCGCGAGGGTCGTCGAGCCCGTGCAGCGTGGCCATCAGCGCGAGCGACTCTCGCGGAGTGAGGTCGGGGTAGACCATCGCCTCGTGCGCCACGAAGCCCACCGCCGCGCGGATCGACTCGCGGTCCTCGGGCATGCGGTACTCGCCCCAGCGCACCTCGCCCGCGGTGGGCCGGGAGAGCGTCGCGAGGATGCCCAGCAGGGTGCTCTTGCCCGCGCCGTTGCCGCCCTCGAGCGAGGCGACCTCGCCGGCGCGGAAGGTGGCGCTCACGCCCGCGAGCGCGCGGGTCACGCCGTAGACGCGGGTGACCCGGTCGACGGTGACGGTGTCGAAGCTGGCTCGGGGGGTGACCATCGGCGGGGGGTTCATCCTATGGGCGCGCGGGGCGCGCCGACGCTTGCAGGGGGCGGGACGGTGTCGCATAAGTCGGCGCGCCATGACCACCAACGTGAAGTGCATCAAGTGCGGCGAAGAGAAGCCCGGCCTCGCGGCGCCGCCGTTCCGCCCCGGGACGAAGCTCGCGCCCCTCGGCGCGGAGATCCAGGAGAAGATCTGCTCGGCCTGCTACAAGGACTGGATCGCCATGAGCGTGAAGCTGGTCAACGAGCTGCGGCTCGACACCACCGACCCTCGCGGCCAGGAGCTGTGGCTCAAGCAGATGAAGATCTTCCTGAACCTCGACGAGTCGAGCGACCCGTGGGCTCGGCACCTGGACAAGCGCGTCGTGGTCGAGACCGCCGACGGCCGTCGCATCACCGCCACGCTCATCGGCGCGGACGACCACCGGCTCACCTTCTCGGACTTCGACGGCTCCGTCCCGGCGGGCTTCGACGTCGGCGGCAACAAGGGCGCCGGCTCCCTCGCCCGCGACGCCATCAAGACGGTCGAACCCGCCGCGTGACCCGACCCGCCCTCGTCTTCGCCACCCCGCGCAAGCTCCCCCGCCCGGCCACCCTGGTCGGGCGCGTCGTGGTCCTCGACATCGCCTTCGCCGCCTCGGGCACCGGGTCCAGCTTCGAGAAGGTCACCGGGCCCTTCCTCGCCGGGCTGGGAGAGCGCCTCGCGGCCTGGATCGACCACCACGACCACAACCTCCACGACCGCTACCGGGCCGATCCGCGCTTCACGCTCTCCACCAAGGCCGTGCACGGCGCCTGCCCGGAGATGGTCACCCCCGCGCTGGTGGCGCAGGCCGGCGAGGTCGACACCATCGTCGCCCACAACGACTTCGACGGGCTCTACGCCGCGGCCAAGTGGATCCTCGGTGGCGTGGAGCCCTACGAGGGCGCCGACGACGACGCGAGGGCCATCGACACGCGCACCGGGGTCCCCTCGGCGCGCGGCGAGCGCATCGACCGGGCGCTGCGCATCGACGGGCGCGACGACGCCTTCCTGGCGAGGGTGGTCGGCTGGCTGGTCGACCGCTGCGAAGACCCGCAGGTGCGAGGCGAGGTCGAGGCCGCCGCCGACCGCTACGACGCCATCGAGCAGCGCACCCGCGACGTGGCCGGCGACCGCTACACCGTCTCGGGGGACGTGGCCTGGTGCGACATCACCGACCTCAAGCCCAGGGAGGTCGACAAGACCGAGCTGCTGCTGCTCGGGCAGAAGCGCGCGGTGGTCTCGGTGCTCACCGACGAGCAGAACGTCACCCTCGCGGCGGCCTTCGACTCGGGCCTCGATTTCCTTGCCATGCTCGGCGTGGCGGGGGGGATGCCCACCCGAGTGTCGGTCCCACGCTCCCGCGAGGCCGAGGTGCGCGCCGCGCTCACCCGTCGCGGCCTGCTGCCGACGTAACGCCCCGCGGATCTATACTCGGCACCGCTCCAATGGCTCAGCGCTTCATCCGGTGCCAGCTCTGCGGGATGCCCCACCCCGCCGAGGCTCCGCTCTGCCCGGTGCACCAGAAGCCCGTGGTGCCGGCGGCGCGGCCCCCGTCGACGTCGCGGGCCTCGGTCCCGCCCGCCCCGCTCGCGCCCCGGGGCCTCGACGCGCCGCGAGCGGCGAACGCTCCGCCGGTGGAGCCCGTCGCGGGGGTCCCGACGCCCGAGGCGCCGCTCGTGGGGCGCCTGCTGCAAGGGCGCTACCGGGTGACCGGGCTCATCGCGAAGGGCGGCATGGGCGTGGTCTACGACGCGGTGCAGGTGAACCTCGGGCGCCGCGTGGCCATCAAGTGCCTGCACCCGAAGTACGCCCGCGACGCCGTGGCCACCGCTCGCTTCCAGAACGAGGCGGTGGTGTCCGGCAGCTTCGGTCACCCGCACATCGTGGAGGTCTTCGACATGGGGCGCCTGGAGGACGGAGCGCCCTTCCTGGTGATGGAGCGCCTGGAGGGCGAGACGCTGACCGCGAGGATGCGTCGCGAGCGGCGCCTCGGGCTCGGGCTCTCGGTGAGCGTCGCGAGGCAGACCGTGTCCGCGCTGGTGGCCACGCACGCCCGGGGGATCCTCCACCGCGACCTGAAGCCGGACAACCTCTTCCTGGTGGCGAGGGGGCTGGAGACGCCGCGGGTGAAGGTGCTCGATTACGGGGTGAGTAAAGCGATGTCCGCGCTCGGCGACCCGAAGCTCACGCGCGCGGGCTTCGTCATGGGGACGCCGTCGTACATGGCCCCGGAGCAGGCCCGCGGCGAGTCGGACCTCGACGGGCGGGTGGACCTCTACGCGGTCGGGGTGATCCTCTACGAGATGCTCACCGGGCGGCTGGCCTTCGTGGCGCGCACGCCCGCGGCGCTGCTGATGGAGATGCAGCGGGGCGCTCCGCCGAGGCCGTCGATGCTGCGTCCCGGGGTAGGGCCCTCGCTCGACGCGCTGGTGATGCGCTGCATCGGCCTGGCCCGCGCCGATCGGCCGCGCGACGCCGCGGCGCTACAGCGGGAGCTGCAGCAGCTCGGCACCATCGCGGACGAGTCGCCGGACGACGACCCGACGGAGATCAGCGAGGCGCCGGAGTCCTTCGACCGGGGCGAGACGGCGGGCCAGGCGGTGCGGGTCTTCGCGAGGAAGCGCTGAGCTATCCGCCGCCCGCGGCGAAGCGCTCCCGCACCAGCGCCTGGAACCTCGGCAGCCCCAGCCGGTCGAGCAGCGGCAGGAAGGCCGGCTCCACCCGGTCGTCGCGCGCGATGGTGGCGAAGGGGCGCACTCCGACGTCGTGGGCGCCGAGCACGAAGGGCATGATCTCCGTGCGCCCGGCGTCGAAGGCGTCGAAGAGCAGCGAGGCCTTGAGGTAGGCCGCGGACACCTCGAGGAAGGCCGGGCGCACGCCGCGAAGGTAGCGGCTGAAGGGCTCGGCGATGACCCGCTTGCGAGGGCTGTCCGTGAGGCCCACCCCGGCGAGCTGTCGCAGGAGCAGCGCGCTCGCCGAGAGGCCCGGCTCGGTGCGGCGGCGCTCGGACTCGTAGCCCTCGGCCACCACCACCACGGCGTAGTCGACCTGCGCGAGCTTCTCGGCGATCTCCCGGAGCACCTCCTCGGTGAAGCGGAAGAAGGGCAGGACGACCAGGTGGGCCCTCGCGGCGACGGCGCAGTGCAGCGCGTGGCGGCCGCTGCGGTTGCCCATGGTCTCGACCAGGTAGACGCGCTTGTGGGTGTAGGCGTCCTCCAGCAGGCCGCGCACCACCGTGGCCCCGGCCTCGACGCCGGTGAGGAAGCCGATCGCGCGGTCGCCGCCGAGGTCGTCGTCGATGGAGACGTTGATGAAGCCGCTGGGCACCCTCGGGGTCATCTGGTCGAGCAGCGCCTTCTGGCCCTCGAAGGTGCCGTTGCCGCCGACGCAGACGAGGTGCGAGAAGCCCTGCGCCGCGATGGTCGCCGCCGCCTCTCGCCGTCGGTCCGGGTCGAGGAAGCCGAGGTAGCGCTCGCTTCGGAAATCGCTGCCCGCGTCGAGCACCCGGCGCCCCATGGAGCGCGCGGGGATGCCCTGCGCCAGCAGGGCGTAGCGCTCCTGACGCCCGAGGATCAGCCGCTCGAACTTGGGCTCCGAGGTGGCGTCTCGGGTGAGCGAGCGGAAGCCCTCGCTCGCGGCCCACACCTCGTAGTCGCGGCGCACTGCCTCCTCGGTGAGCGCGACCGCAACAGAGGAGTACCCGGGCGCGTTGCCGCCGTCGAAGACGACGAGCAGCCGTCGGGAGGAGGCGGCCTGGTTGTTGGGTTGTCCGAAGGCGAGCACCGGGGCCATGGGAGAGGCTTTACCACGCGACGGCGGCGGCTCGCGGAGCCCATCGGCCAGGAGGCGAGTGCGGTACGCTCGGCCCGTGATGAGAAGCGATCGATGGATGGGCGCGCTGGTGGTGGCTCTCGCGGGGGGCGCGTGCTCGGCGGAGGAGAGCACCGTGGAGCCGCAGATGGACGCGGGCTCGCGGGATACCGGCGCCGTCGACGCGCGCGCCGAAGTGGGGATGGACGCTCGCGACGTGGGGACCGACCGAGGCGCGTCGATGATGGACGCGCCGACGGACCGCGGGGGAGCGGGCGACGGGGCGATGGCGGAGGTGTTCACCCCGGAGTGCCGCGCGACCAGCGACTGCACCGGCGGCCGCCTCTGCCGGATGGACCGCTGCGTGGAGCCGGGCACCACCTGCTCGGCCACGGTGGGCTGCCCCAACGACGCGCGCTGCGAAGGCGGCCGGTGCGTGCCGTGGACCGGGGCGCAGACCGACCCGGCGTGCACGGTCGACCCGCGGCCCGGGGTGTTCGCGCCGGCGGTGCAGTGTCAGTTCGACGTGGCGCCCGCGGGCGACGCGTACCCCGAGCACCTGCACGTGCTCTCGACGCCGATGGTGGCCGACCTGCGGGTCTATCACCCGGCCTCCGACGGGGTGCGGCCCTCGATGGTGGTGGTCTTCGACGACGGGGTGGACGGCGGCAGCGAGCTCCCCACGGGGCTCATCCGCATCCTCGACGGACGCACCTGCGCGCTCCAGGACAACCTCTCCGATCAGCTCGTCTCGCACTCCTCTCCCCCCGCCATCGGCGACCTCGACGGCGACGGGACGCCGGAGATCGTGGCCTTCAAGGCCGGCGGCGGGCTGGTGGCCTTCCGCTACGTTCCGGCCTCGACCGGGGACGCCGGGGCGCGCGGCCGATGGGGCGTGTGGTGGCGCTCGACCAACGCCGACGGCACGGCCTTCGACCCGACGGGCGGCGGCTGGGCGGGGCCCACCATCGTGGACATCGACGGCGACGGCCGGGCGGAGGTGCTGCGCCACGGGATGGTGTTCAACGGTCGCACCGGCGTGCTCGTCGGGGGCACCGGCGCGAGGGCGCAGCTCGCGGGCTACTCGGCCGGGGCCTTCAGCGTGGCGCTCGACGTGGACGAGGACGGCGCGGTGGAGCTGGTCACCGGCAACGGCGTCTTCGGGTGGAGCGCGGCGACGCGCGAGTGGGTGCGCGAGGCGTACTTCGCGAGGAGCAATTGCGCGGGCGCCGGGTGCGGCGACGGGCAGGTGGCGGTGGGCGACTTCGGCGACTTCGCGAGCGCGAGGTTTACCGATGCGCGTATTCCCGAGGTGGCGGTGGTTTCCAGCGGGTACGTGCGCATCGACACCATCGAGGGGCGCACGGTGTTCGGCCCGATCGCGCTGCCGGGCGGCGGGACGGGCGGTCCGCCGACGGTGGCGGACTTCGACGGCGACGGGCTCGCGGAGGTGGCCGCGGCGGGGGCGACGGCCTACTCGGTGATGGACCCGGACTGCGGCGCTCGCACGGTGGCGCGCTCCGGCGGCCGCTGCGAGACGGCGACCACGACGGGGGTGCTCTGGTCGCGGCCCTCGCAGGACTCGAGCTCCAACGTGACCGGGAGCACCTCCTTCGACTTCGAGGGCGATGGCCGCGTCGAGGCGGTGTACGCCGACGAGTGCTTCGCGCGGGTCTACGACGGCGCCACGGGGACGGTGCTCTTCTCGCAGCAGCACTCGTCCTGCACCTGGTACGAGAACCCCGTGGTGGCGGACGTCGACGGGGACTTCCGGGCCGAGCTCGTGGTGGGGAGCAACTTCAATTGCGGCTCGCCGACGACGGGCATCGCGTGCCCCGGGGTCGGTCCGCGCGGGGTGGACGTGCAGTTCGCGGGGCTGCGCTGCTCGACGAACGCGGAGTGTCCGTCGGGCCGCTGCGTGATGGGCTTCTGCCGCTGCACGGGCGACAGCGAGTGCTGCCCCGGGAGCGCGCCCGAAGGGGACGGCGGCGTCGGGGACGCGGGCGCCGACGCGGGCGGCGACGCAGGGCGCACGACGGGCTCGGGGAGCGAGTGCACCTACGTCTGCGCGGCGCCCCCGGACGGGACGCCGGGCGCGGGCGACACCTGCCGCGCGGCGAGACCGCGTGGCGTGCGGGGACTCCGGGTCTACGCGGACATCGCCGACCGCTGGGTGCGCTCCCGCACCATCTGGAACCAGCACGCCTACAACGTGACCAACGTCGAGGACGACGGCCGGATCCCGGCGAGCGGGGCGGTGCGACGCAACTGGCGCGAGCGCACGCTCAACAACTTCCGCACGAACGTGCAGGGCACCGCGGAGATCACCAGCTCGCCGGACGGTACGGTGTCGGGCGCCGGGTTCATGTGCCTCGGCTCGGGCGCGGCGAGGCTGCGCGTGCGCGCGTGCAACCGGGGCACGGCGCCGATGGCCGACGGGCTCCCGGTGGGCTTCTACCGCGGGGCGGGCGTGACGCTGGGGCCGAGGGTGTGCCAGGCGCCGACGCCGCGCGCGCTGATGCCCGGCGAGTGCGTCGAGGTGACCTGCGACTGGGCGACGCCGCCGTCGGAGCGGCCCACGCCGGTGACGGCCGTGATCGACGACACCCGGATGCGCACCGAGTGCCACGAGGAGAACAACCTCGGCGTCATCGAGGACGTGCTGTGCCTCGGTCCGGGGTGAGCTGCGCCGGGCGCTGACGATTGTCTTGACAGGGTCGGAGGGTGGCGCGTACAACGCGTCTCCCTTCACGGGGCGTAGCGCAGCCTGGTAGCGCACCTGGTTCGGGACCAGGGAGTCGGAGGTTCAAATCCTCTCGCCCCGACAAGAACCGAGAACCCTCGAAAGCCCACCGCTTCCGGGGGTTTTCGCTATTTCGGGTCGGGGGTTTCGGCGGGAGGCTCTCCGGGTGGAGTCAAACGCGGAGTCGAACCTCCACCGGGCCCTACGCGCAGCTTCCCCAGCTCCTCGCAGAGGCGGGTCCAGACCGAGCGCGCGTAGCCGTCGTGGGCCGACTTGGGCGGCGCGTGCGACGTCGACCTGCTCGCCTCGTAGCCCCGCCGCCTCCCGCAGCCCCCACCGATCGGAGCCCCATGTCCGGAGCCGCGTACACCCCCACGGCGTGCCTGCGCCAGGCGGTCACCCCCGCCCTGCCGCAGGGCGACCTCACGAACCTCGCGCTTGCCCGCGAGCTGCTCGACATCCGTCGCCGGGACCGTCCTCGGCGCCCTCGCGTGGCTCCTCTGGTGATCGGCGCCTCGGGCCAGCGCCCGAAAGGTGAACACCTTCCTCCAGCCGCACCCGCTTCCTGGCGGGCTTCCGCGGCCTCCGCTCGCGCCGCCCGGCGCGGGTGACCCTCCAACGCCCCACTGCCCCGCGTCACATCGTCGCAGCGGCCCCCTCGGGGCGCGCGCGATCGGCCCCTCGTGGTAGCCGGTCGGTCATGCGCAGTCCCTTCCTGCTCGCAACCCTCGGCCTCACTCTCGCTCTCAGCGCGTGCAAGGACGATGCGGTCCCTACCTCCGCGAAGCCGGACTGCGACGCGATCGTCGAGCGCTGCCATCCGCTCGACCCGGGCTCGGGCCCCATCCACGAGTGTCACGAGACCGCCGAGAGTCGGGAGACCAGCAACGCCATGTGCGTCGCCCAGCGCGCGGCATGCTTCGGCGTCTGCGTCGCGACCGACGGTGGCGCCGATGCGTCCACAGATGCCTCGGCCGACGCCGGTCCGCGGGACCCGGTCTGCGCGCTCCTCGGCAGTCGCTGTCACCCCTACGACGACCACGACGGCGGCGTCGGCCACCAGTGCCACGAGCTCGGCCACGCCAACGACCCCGTGCCCTGCGCCGCCCGCCAGGTGGAGTGCCTGGCAGCGTGTCCCGAGTCGGACGGCGGAGCGGCCGACGCCACCGTCCACGACTGACCTTGCGACGCGCTGCCGATTCCTTCGGCGGCGCCCCGCTCGGTGATACCTCGCCTCTCGCCGGGGCGGACCCGCGCGAGTCGTCCTTCCCCCCCAAGGCTCGCGCAGCGGACCGCTCCGGCATTCTTCTTCGGCAGCCCGCCACGTCGTCCGTTGGCGATTCCGTGAAGGTCGGCGCCTCGCACCGCCATGAAGCACGGCGGAGAGCTGACGCTGTGCCCACCCCAGCGCGTCCCATCATCGACGCCACCCGACGCCTCCGGCGCGCGCTTGAGGAACTGGGCATCCATTGCGAGCTCATACTCTCCCACCTCGACGGGGAACCGCTGTCGACGGCCGAAGTGGCCGCGTGCGCCCGGGTGGTGGCGGAGTTCGACGCGCAGGAGGCACGGGAGGAGCGCGCGCCGCGGTCGGGATGAGCACGGATCGACCCGTGCGGCGCCGAGATTCCCCCCACGGCGCCTCAGTCCTCGCTTTCGACCATCACGGTCATCACCGGCCGCGGGTCATCCCCGGGGCCCACGGTCGCCCAGGCGTCGACCCAGTGCCCGCCCCGGCCGCGCAGCGCGAGGTGCACACGGTCGGTGTCGCCCGCGAGCCCGGCCGCGAGCCGCAGCGCCGCCATCACCCGCGCGAGCTGCACGTCGTCCGTCGCGCCGAGCTGGTGGTGCGCCTCCACCCAGGTGGAGTTACGCGCATATCTTCACGAGAGCGATCTACCTTGGCCGTAATCCCGCGTTGGATTCAATTCGCATGGAGGAATATGGTCGCCTATACGAGGGATCGGACGCTGGACGGCACGCAGGAGGTTCGTCGAGGCGCAGCATCTGCGCGCCGGTCGATTCTGGCGGGCGGGAGTTGCGCAAGAATCGCGTTCGCCGACGCCCGGGCTGCCTGAGCACACTGCTTGCTCCAGACGAGTTCGCATGACCCTCGACTGCGGCAGCAACCTTGCGCTCCTGGACGCCATCTTCAAGAGCGCTCCTCTTGGGCTCGCCTTCATCGACCGCGACCTGCGGTTCGTCCGGGTCAATCAGCTGCTTGCGGACATGAATGGCGTCTCCCCGGAAGCGCACGTCGGCAAGCGCCCCCGTGACCTGCTCCCCGATCTCCACCTCGACCCCTTCGAGGACACCTGGAGACGGATCCTCGCGACGGGAGAGCCAGAGCTGGGCGTCGAGCTTTCAGGCGAAACCGCGGCTGTGCCGGGCAAGCGCTGCCAGTGGCTCGTGGACTGGCATCCGGTGGAGCTCAACGGGGATCGCGTCGGGATCGTCGCGATGGTGCGCGACGTCACCGCGGAGCGGGAGGCGACGGCGGTGCTCTCCCGGAACGACGAGCGCGAGCGGCTCATGCAGGCACTGCGGGAGAGCGAGAGACGCTTCGCGCGGCTCGCGGAGTCGGGGATCATCGGGATTGCGATCACGCGGCTCGATGGTGACGTCCTGGAGGCCAACGACGCCTATCTGGCCATGCTTGGCTACACGCGCGACGATCTGTCCGTCGGCGTCATTCGCTGGAGGGACGATCCGAACAGCACCGAGACCGACGGCGGCGCTCTCGAACAGCTGATGGACCGGGGCGTCGCGGCTGCCTTCGAGAAGCCGAAGCGTCGAAAGGACGGCACGCTCATGCCTGCCCTCGTCGCCGTGGCGATGCTCGACGCGGAGCGGTGTATCACCATCGTCGCCGACCTGTCGGCGCGCAAGAATGCGGAAGAGGCGCTCCGGCACAGCGAGGAGCAGCTGCGGCAGGCGCAGAAGATGGAGGCGATTGGCCGGCTGGCCGGGGGAGTGGCGCACGACTTCAACAACCTGCTGTCCGTCATCATGAGCTACTGCGATCTCATCTCCGGAGAGGTCGAGGGGGCCGTGCGCGCCGACCTGGAGGAGATCGCCCAGGCGGGCCGCCGCGCCTGCGTGCTCACGCGACAGCTGCTCGCATTCAGCCGTCAGCAGGTGCTGCAGCCGCGGCTCGTCGATCTCGGCGAAGTGGTCGACGGACTGGAGAAGATGCTGCAGCGCCTCCTGGGTGAGGACATCGAGCTGTCGATCATGCGCGATCCGCAGCCGTGCACCATCTACGTCGACCCGGGCCAGATCGAGCAGGTCGTGATGAACCTCGCGGTCAATGCGCGTGATGCGATGCCCGAAGGGGGTGAGCTGACGATTCGGAGCGGACGCATCGGTCGCCAGGCGATGCTCTCGGTCCGCGACAACGGCTGCGGAATGGACGCGGCTACGCAGGCGCGGATGTTCGAACCGTTCTTCACGACGAAGGAGGCGGGGAAGGGCACAGGGCTCGGCCTCTCCACGGTCTTCGGGATCGTTCAGCAAAGCGGGGGGACCATCGCAGTCTCCAGCCAGCCGCGCGCCGGCGCGACGTTCACCATCCTGCTGCCGCCCGTCGACCGCGCGATCGCGCTGCCGGTGGCGGCGCCGCCCTCGATCGAGAGCGACCATTCGCGCGGCAACGAGACGATCCTGCTCGTCGAGGACGAGACCGAGGTGCGCGCGGTCGCGACCCGGATCCTGAGACGCAGCGGATACACGGTGCTCGACGCATCGGGCCCCGGCGACGCGCTGCTTCAGTGGGAGCTGCACGGCAAGGACGTCGACCTGCTGCTCACCGACGTCGTGATGCCCAAGATGACGGGGCGCCAGCTCGCCGATCGGCTTCATGCTCTGCGCCCCGAGGTGCCCGTTCTCTACATGTCCGGGTACACCGAGGACGCCATGCTTCGCCGGCGCGCGCTCGGCTCCGAATTGGCGTTCCTTCCCAAGCCGTTCTCGCCCGAGGCGCTGACTCGCAAGGTGCGCGAGGTGCTTGGCCGGAAACGGTCAGAAGCGGCTTGACCAGAGGCTCGTCGGAGCGGCTCGCCGCGCGCGAGGCGGAGCTCGCCGCGGACGAGGACTTCACCGCGTGGCTCTCCGACCGCCGCGGCGAACACCCTCATGCCGCCGAGGTCGATGCGCGTGCGGACGGCCTCCGGGCGCGCGACGCCGGCAACGACGACGCGACCTCGCACTACGGCCACCGCGCCGACCGGCTCTGGACCGCGCGCGAGGCCGCGGTCGCGGTGGCCCGTACGATCCGTGGTCGGGAGGTCGCGTGAGCGCCGCTCGCGCGGGCGGTCCCTGGGGCTGAGGGGGCGCGCGAGCGGGCTTACCGGATCTGGTAAGCCCGACCGCGGTACGCGGCGCTGCGCCCGCTCGGCTCCAGGGACCGCGGGCTCAGCCGTCCGCGCGAGAGGCGCCCGCGAGCGAGACGGCCCGGTCGGCGCGGGACTCCAGGTCGTCGAACTCGGCGAGCGCGTGGCGCACGGCTTCCACGTCCGCGTCGGTGGGCGGGGAGCCATCGGGCCGCTCGACGACGATGCGGACCCGGAGGCCCAGGCGCTCGAGCACACGCTGGGCGCGGCGGCTGGGGGGCACAGAGTGGGGCATGTCTCCCTTATCGGCCGTTCCGCGGCCGGTCGTAGGGGCCGTGCGCCGCACCACGCTACGTTCTCCTCGCGGCGCCGCGCCAGGCCGCGAAGGCGGTGGACGCCGCGAGGAGGCGGGCGATCTCCTGCGCCAGCGGATCCATGTCGGGCACCAGGCCGCGGAACGCCTGCTCGGCGAACTCGAGGCCGCCCGCGATCGGGTCGAGCTCGCGGTCGGAGATCAGGTGGCGGGTCGGGTCGAAGGTGTCAGCGGGGTCGCGGTCGTCGTCGAGAGCGTGGTCGTGCATCGGAGACCTCCTTCTCGACCTGTACGTCCGTTCAGCCTCCACCCCCAAGCTGGAGAGCCCTCCGGCGGGACGGGCAATGTCCCCGGGGACTTCCCTCGTTGGAGCTCCGGACGGCCTCCCGAGAGCGCGGCGCGATCGACTCCGGCGGGAGTCAAACGCGGAGTCAAACGTGCACTGGTCGCGTCGACCGTCCGCCCGAGGCTCCCGCGAGCGCGGAGATTCTGGACGTTTGCGAACGACACTGAATGTTTGATCCCGTACAAGCTCGGTTCAAATCCTCTCGCCCCGACGAAAGAAAGACCCCCCGGAATCCAAGCGGATTCCTGGGGTCTTTCGCTATCTGCCCCCTGCGCCTGCGGCGCGCAGCTCGCGCCAGAGCGCCTCGAGCTCATCCGCGAAGGCCGCCTTCGTCTCGTCCTTCCGAGCGGCGTCCAGCAGGGCCTTGCAGGCTGCGATGCGCCCCGCGGCGACGAGCGTCTCGACCTCCGCCTCGGAGCACCACAGCGTCGTGGCCATCTCGAAGGCCCGCTGGCAGGTCTCGCGCATGGCGTCCGTGACCTCGGGGTCGTTCTTCCAGCGCTCGTGGTCGTTGATCGACACCCTCACGCAGCGCACCCGCTTCGACAGGACGTCGCGGACCTGACCGTACTCCTGGGAGCGCACCCGCTTCATGAAGACGTTGGAGAGGATGGCGAGCACCGAGCGAGCGCGCGTCGCCATCGCCTGCAGCAGGTCCCCGACGCCGAGGCCGCCGAGGACGGGGAGGACGTTCCATCGCGCGGCGACGCTCCTGCGGAGCGACCGCCAGGCCGACGCGCCCGCGACCAGCGGGAGGAGCACGAGCGCGGCGGCCACGAAGAGGGACAGAGCCGCCCCCGCGGAGAAGCCCGAGCGGACGAAGGTCGCGATCGCGACGGCGAGGTTCAGCCCGAGCAGGATCGCCAGGAGCAGCAGCGCGAGGATCACGCTGGGCACGGGCGACGCGGCGGACTGCGCCCCGGAGAGGAAGTCGCGTCCGTGCTGGAAGACGTCCGAGATCACCACGAGGTCCAGCGGCGAAGCCCGGTTGGCCGCTCGGGTGACGGCGAGCTCGACGCTGGAGATCCCCTGGTTGTCGACGATGCCGCCGTCCATCAGATAGACCGGCTCGGCGGCGACCGTCGCGTCGAGGCCGTCGAGGTCGAAGTCCGTCGGCCAGACCAGCGGCTCGAACGCGCCCGGGAAGCACGACGACGCCGCGACCGCGTCCGCGAGCCTCACGCGGTCCAGCACCTCGCGCGGCACCGGGACCTTCTGGTTGCCGATCGCGGCCCGGAGGGAGGCCGTGCGAGTGAGGCGGAAGACGTTGCCCGTGGTGAACTCCGTGGCGTTGATCACGATGTCCTCGACCGGGAAGCCGTCGCGGAAATCACCGAAGCGGAACGTCCCGATCACAGGGCTCTGCGCGTACACCGCCGCGGCCGCTCGGATGAGGCTCGGGGTCCGGCCGTCGCCCGCCCGCGAGAGCTTCGCCCCCGCGAGGGCGACGACGTCGGTCGTCGAGAGCCACCGTCGAAACGCCCCGTCGAACTCCGCAAAGCCCTTGGACTCCGCCAGCGAGACGAGCCACCCGGCGCCCACGATGCTCCCTCCCGACACCGTCGACAGCACGCGCACGGTCGGCAGCAACCCGATGCGGTGGAGCACGCCCATCACCCCGAGGTGGAAGGCCGCCGCGCGATAGCCGCCGCCGGAGAGCGCGAGACCCATCCGAAGCACCGCGCCGAGCTTCGGCCGCGCCGACGCGGCCATCGCGCCCAGCAGGGCGTCCCCCTCCTCCACGTCGATCTGCTCCACGGCGTCTGACATCTTCGCGTGACGCCTACTCTGCGGGCGGCGGCTCGGGCTCGCGCGTGGGGAGCCGCACCGAGGCGCCGCCGATCTGCACCCGGGTCGTCCCGGCGTCCGGCTCGCGGCGGATGTCCACCACCGGGACCCCGATGGCGTGCTCGACGTGGAGCTGCACGTTGGGGTCCGCGTCCGGCGGCGGCGTCGGAGCCGAGCGCCGCGGGCACCCCGCGACGAGGAGGAGGAGGAGCATCCGGGCGAAGTGTCGAGCGATCGATCGTTGGGCCAAGGGAGCTACGATTGGAACGCCTTTCCAGCGCGCTTCGCAAGCGCTCAGCTCGCGGGTCGGCGGCGCCAGAACTCCATGGTCGCGGTGGTGGGGAAGCCGATGAGCAGGTCGTCGAGCGAGGCCACGCGCCAGGGCATGAGCGAGCCCATGCCGTCCTTGGTGTAGAGGTAGCCGGCGAGGAGCCAGGTGGCCGCGTGGGTGCGCCGCCCGTGCGCGTCGCGCAGCACCAGGATGTCTCCGAAGCGGTAGTCCTCGCTCACGCGGACGAACTCCCGCTCGACCATCGCCGCCCAGACCTCGGCGTCGGGCACCGGGGGAGAGGGCCGCGGGTCGATGAAGCGCAGGGCCGTCCAGAAGCAGTTGGTCCACGCCTCGGAGGCGGCCGGGAAGGTGCCGGCGTGCAGTCGGGCCCACTCGGGCATCAGCGCCGTGAGCGCGATGGTCGAGTCGCCCGCGCCCCTCGCCGCGGTGAGCTGCGCGCGGATCGCCGGCTGCGCCTCGTCGGGGAAGCCCGCGACGATGCGGTCGATCGCGCCGGGCGCCTCGATGTTGAGCGAGACGTCCGTCGTGCGCCGGGTGAGCATCGCCCTCACGAACGCGCGGCGCGACTCCGGCGTCGGGAGGCGCGAGCAGACCACGGAGACGTCCGAGAAGGTCGGGACGCCGCCCTGCTGCCAGGTGAGGCGGTCGATGAGCGGCCGCGCCTCCGAGGGAAGGCCCACGATGGAGCTGAACGGACCGGCCGACATCGTGCGGCGGAAGGCGTCCTCCCCCTGCGGGTTGGTGTCGACGCGGCTGAGCACGGTGTAGAGCCGCGAGCGCGCCGGGGCCGACAGCGACTCGATGAGGTCGACGGGGGGACGGATGGTGCAGCCGGGCCCGGAGCCGCACGAGATGAACGGCTCCAGCGAGGCGACCACCGCGGGGTCGCGGATCGTGAGATTGAGCAGCGAGAGGGTCGAGGCGCGGTCGCGGTCGGGCACCAGCCACGGCCGCGGGGCCGCGCAGTCCCTCGGCGGGATGAGCTCCTCCGGGGTCGGGAGCAGCCGCACGTGAGTGATGAGCTCCTCGGAGCGCACCCCGCCGTCGGCGCGGTTCGCCGAGGCCGAGGGGGCCGGGTCGACCCGGGGGCGGTCGTTGCGGTACGCGATCCAGCCGATGGCGACGACGGCCGCGGCGCCCAGGAGCATCCACGGAGAGCGGCGCTCTCGCCGGGGCGATGGGTCGGACGCAGCCTCCACCGGTACGGAGGGGAGCGTCGGAGGCTGCCTGGCCTTGGAGCGTCTCGGGCGTCTGGTCATGTCGGTGGGTCTGTCGGAGCGCCGTCGCCGACCCGGAGAAGCCGTAGCACGCCCGAGCGAGCGCGGTCACTGCGGCCCAGGAGCCGTGCTTCCTACGCGATCGCGACGACCTCGATGAGCCGCTCGCGACCCGCCAGGGTGAGCTCGCACACGTCGCCCTCGCTCTTGCCGAGCAGCGCGCGACCGAGCGGCGACTGCGGCGTCACCACGTGCACCTGCCCCCCCGCCAGCACGCTCCCTCCCCCGTGCGGAGCGACGAACACCAGCCGCTCGTCGTCCTCCTCGGAGGTCGTCACCAGCGCGCCGACGGCCACGCGAGGGCTGCGGCCCGCCGGGTCGACGGACATCACCGCGACGTCCGCCACGGCGCGGCGCGCGTCGGTCACCCGCATCGCCTGTCCGCGAGCGAGGTACGACTGCTCCAGGGCGCGGGTGTCCTTGCTGTTCTCGGGCCTGGCCTCCTCGTGCGTGGCGCCTTCGAGCGCCGACTGGTGCGCTCGCTCGAGCTGGTCGAGCTCGGCCCGAAGGCGTCCGAGCAGCTCGTCGCGGAGGGAGGACTTGGCGGGGACCACGGCGCGGCAACATACACGACCGCGACGCCGCTGCTCCCGATTGGCGACGAGGCCCGATCTCCGTTAGGCAGTGCGCACCCGATGACCGCCGAGCCCACGACCGCCGCGGCGCCTCCTCCCCGCGTGCGAGGCAGCCTCGCGGTCGCCGCGGGCATCCTCGCGAGCCGCCTCGCGGGCCTCGTCCGTCAGTCGGTGTTCGCGTACTTCCTCGGCAGCGGCGCCGGGGCCGACGTGTTCACCGCGGCCTTCCGCATCCCCAACGTGCTCCAGAACCTCCTCGGCGAAGGAGCCGTGAGCGCGTCGTTCATCCCGGTGTACGCGAAGCTCCGCGCCTCCGGCCGCGCCCGCGACGCGGTCGCCGTGGCCGCCGCGGTGGGCACCCTGCTCGCGCTCATCACCGGCGCGCTGGTCGCGTTCGGGGTGCTGCTCGCACCGCAGTTCGTCGACCTGATCGCCCCCGGCTTCCACGGCGAGCGTCGCGCCGAGACCCTCTCGCTGGTGCGCATCTTCTTCCCCGGCATCGGGCTGCTGGTGCTCTCCGCCTGGTGCCTCGGCATCCTCAACAGCCACCGCCGCTTCTTCCTCCCCTACGCCGTCCCGATGGTGTCGAGCGCCTCGGTGGTGCTCGCCCTCGTCCTCACCGGCCGCGCCGCCGGCGGCTTCGCCCTCGCCCGCGCCGCCGCCTGGGGGACCGTCGCCGGCGCCCTCCTCCAGCTCCTCGTGCAGCTCCCCTCGGCGCTGCGCCTCGTCCCCGGCGCCCGCCCCTCCCTCGGCCTCGGCTCCCCCGACGTGCGCGCGGTGGTCTCCCGCTTCACCTCCGCGCTCCTCTCCCGCGGCGTCGCGCAGCTCAGCGGCTACATCGACCAGATCCTCGCGAGCCTGCTGCCCATCAGCTCCGTCGCCACGCTCGGCTACGCGCAGACCCTCAACCTCCTCCCGGTGAGCCTCTTCGGCACCGCCATCTCCGCCTCCGAGCTCCCGGAGATGGCCTCCGCCACGGGCACCGTCGAGGAGGTGCACCGCGCCGTGGTGGCTCGCCTCGACGCGGGCCTGCGGCGCATCGCGTTCTTCGTGGTCCCCTCGGCGATGGCCTTCGTGGCGCTGGGCGGCGACATCGCGGGGCTGCTCTACCAGCGCGGAGCCTTCACCCGCGCCCACACGATCGCGGTGTGGGCCACCCTCGCGGGCTCCGCCGTCGGGCTCCTCGGCCAGACCATGGCGCGGCTCTACACCTCCGCCTTCTACGCCCTCGGCGACACGCGCACGCCCATGCACGTCGCCGCGCTGCGCCTCGTGCTCACCGCCGCGCTCGGCTACGTGTTCGCCTTCCCCCTGCTGCGCGCGCTCGGCATCGACGCGCGCTGGGGCACCGTGGGCCTCAGCGCCTCGGCCGGCATCGCAGGCTGGATCGAGTACCTGATCCTGCGCGCCGCCCTGCGCCGACGTCTCGGCGAGCACGGGGTCTCCGGGCGGCTCGTGGCGAGGCTCTGGTCCATCGCCCTCTCCGCCGCGGGCGCCGCGTGGACCGTCCGTCTCCCGCTGCGCGCCCTCCTCGGCGACCGCCCGATGCTGGTCGCCCCTCCGACGCTGCTGGTGTTCGGCGTCGCGTACCTCGCCTTCGGCGTCTTCATCGGCAACCCCGAGGCGCTGCGCATGCGCGACATGCTGCGCCGGCGCCTGAGGTCGCTGAGCTAGAGCGAGAAGGTCTCCCCCTCGCGGCCCGCGCTCACAGGCATCGACGGGCGGGTGCGGTCGACGAGCTCGCGCATCAGCCGGGCGAGGGTCACGTCGTCGTGGTCCGGGTCGTGGTGGAAGACCACCAGCTTACGGGCATGGGTAAGTCGGGCGAACTCGACGGCGCGGTCGAAGGTGCTGTGCCCCCAGCCCACGCGCGCCTCGTACTGGGCGTCGGTGTACTGCCCGTCGTGGATGAGCAGGTCCGTGTCCTCGGCGAGCGAACACCCGGAGGTCCAGCCGTCGCGCAGGAGCGGACCGCGGACGCCGAGCGCGGGCTCGTGGTCGGGCAGGTAGGTGAGCGCGCGACCCCCGGCGGTGATGCGGTAGCCCACCGTGGGACCGGGGTGGCAGACCAGCGAGGCGTCGATGGAGAAGGGCCCGATGCGCACGTCGCCCACCGGAACCTCGTGCACCGAGAGCCGACACGGCAGGTCGCGCAGGCGCACCGGGAAGAGCGGCGGGGACATGTAGCGACCGAGCCGAGAGCGCAGCGACTCCGCCGGGGACGGCGGCCCCCAGATGTGCACCTCCATGTCCGGCACATAGAGCGGCGCGAAGAACCCGAGGCCCTGGATGTGATCCATGTGCAGGTGCGACAGGAGCACGTCGACGCGAGAGGCGGTGCCGGGGATGGTGCGACCGAGGTTGCGGATGCCGGTGCCCGCGTCGAGCACCAGCACGCTGCGGTCGTCCGCGCGCACCTCGACGGACACCGTGTTGCCGCCGAAGCCCGCGGTCTCCGGGCCCGGCGTCGGGAGCGATCCGCGGGTGCCCCAGAGCGTCACCTTCACTGCGCCGCCCCCTCCCAGAAGAGCGCCATCGCCCCGAGGAAGCGCCCCGCCTGCCCGACCAGCGGCAGCGCGGTCACCACCAGGTGGCGTCGCGCGCCGTCGAGCCCGGTGATCCAGAACTCCCGGTGCGCCGGGTGGCGGGTGCGCAGCGCGATGAGGAGCGGGAGCTCGTCCGGGCTCAGGGGCGCCCCGTCGGCGTCCGTGGGCGAGAAGAGCGTCGACCACTCGAGGGCCGGCATCTCGCCGGTCTCGTCGTAGCGGTGCCCCAGCAGCGCCTCGGCGGCGTCGTTGTAGAAGAGCAGCGTGCCCTCCGGGTCGACGATGAACGCGGGCGTCGCCAGGTAGCTGGCGAGCTGTCGCGTCAGGATGATCTCCAATTCCCGCTGCATGTCGTCGATCCCCTCCGTGGGCCTCGATCGTATGCACCATCGCTCCGCGCTGTCGACGATCACGGCCTCCGATCAGGAGCAATCGCAGCTTCCCATCCATGACGATCGGCGCAATGGTCTCGCGGCGTCCCGAGGGGCCATCGAGCGCCGCTGAGCCCTCGGATGGCGACGGACGAGACCATTTCGTGGAGGCGGTCGAATCACAGCCATGAACCCCGTGAATTCAGGCGACCCCCGCCTTCGTGCCTTCGCCTGGTCGACGACCTTCACGGTCGGCCTCGGCGTCCTCATCGTCGTGGGCTCGCGCAACCTCGCGCACTTCGACGCCGCGCTGGTGGCCTACACCTTCGCCACCCTCTTCGCGACCTTCGGCATCACCTGGCGCTACGTGATGTGGCTCCAGCGGCCGCCCACGCGGCTCTACTGGAAGCGCGGCTGGGAGGTGATCCTCACGCCCAGGTTCATCGCGAGCAACGTCGCGGCGCTGGCCCGGCGAGCGGTGCTGGAGTTCGCCGCCAACCGCTTCATCTTCCGCCGCACGAAGCTGCGCGGCATGACCCACTGGCTGATCATGTGGGGCTGCCTCCTCGGCGCGGCGATCACCTTCCCCCTCGTCTGGGGGTGGATCCATTTCGAGACCGCGCCTGGGCGGCTGGACACCTACCGCACGGTGCTCTTCGGCGTGCCGGCGGGCGAGTTCGCCATCCACTCGGTGTTCGGCTTCGTGGTGTTCCACGGCCTCGTGTGGGCCTCGCTGCTGCTGCTCGCCGGCGTCATGCTCGCGTTCCGCCGGCGCATGATCGACCACGGCGCCGCGGCGGTGCAGCAGTTCGGCGAGGACATCCTGCCGCTGGTGCTGCTCGGGTCCATCGCGGTCACCGGACTGATGCTCACCGTGAGCTACACCTGGATGCGCGGCTACGCGTACGAGTTCCTCGCGATCCTCCACGCGGTGACGGTGATCGTCACGCTGCTCTGGCTGCCCTTCGGCAAGCTCTTCCACGTCTTCCAGCGCCCGGCGCAGATCGGCGTCAGCTTCTACAAGGACGCCGGCGAGCGCGGCGAGCAGGCGAAGTGCGCGCGCTGCGGCCGCGAGTACGCCTCCGCGGCGATGGTGCGGGACCTCATCTCCGTCGAGCGCGACCTCGGCTTCCGCTACGAGCTCTCCGGCCCCGGCGCCACGCACTACCAGCAGGTCTGCCCCGCGTGCCGCCGCGCTCTCTTCGGCCTCGCGCAGGGCGCTCTCTGGGCCGCACCGACCATCGATCCACCCGCGAGCAGGTAGGACCTCCCAATGGCCACGATCCCCGTAGACGAGCTCGAGATCATCAAGGCCTTCGGCCCGCACCTGTCGGCGAAGACGCGAGGCTCCACCAGCGACGAGCCCGAGAAGCTGGTGAAGACCCACTGCTGCTTCTGCGGTCAGCAGTGCGGCATCAAGCTGAAGGTCCGCGGCAACGAGGTGATCGGCTTCGAGCCCTGGGACGAGTTCCCCTTCAACCGCGGGATGCTCTGCCCCAAAGGGGTGAAGCGATACCTCCAGGGCTCGCACCCCGACCGGCTGCTCACCGCGCTCGCGCGCGACCCGTCCGTGCCGTCGGGCTTCCGGCCGATGTCCTACGCCGACGCCATCGCGCGCACCGCCGAGGCCATCGCGCGCATCCAGAAGGAGCACGGGCCGGGCTCCGTCGGAGTCCTCGGCGGCGCGAGCCTCACCACCGAGAAGACCTACCTGCTGGGCAAGTTCGCGCGCGTCTGCCTGAAGACGCCGTACATCGACTACAACGGCAGGCTCTGCATGGTGAGCGCCGGGGCCGCCAACAAGAAGGCCTTCGGCGTCGACCGCACCACCAACCCGTGGTCCGACATGGTGGGCACCGAGGTGATCTGGGTCGCCGGGTCGAACGTCGCCGAGTGCTCGCCCATCACCACCGACTACATCTGGCAGGCCCGCGAGATGGGCGCCAAGGTCATCGTGCAGGACCCGCGCATCACCCCCATCGCGCGCACCTGCGACCTCTACCTCCCCGTGCGTCCGGGGCGCGACGCGGCGCTCTTCGCGGGCGTGCTCCACCTGATGATCGAGAGCGGTCAGGTCGACCGGGACTTCATCGAGGCGAACACCGTCGGCTTCGACAAGGTCGAGGAGTACTGCGCCACCTGGACGCCCGCGCGCACCGCCGAGGTGACCGGCGTGCCCGAGCGGTCGATCCGCGCCGCGGCGGAGATGTGGGGCTCCGCGAAGTCGAGCTTCCTCTTCCACGCCCGAGGCATCGAGCACCACTCCAACGGCGTGCAGAACGCCCTCGGGACCATCAACCTCGTCCTCGCCTCGGGCCGCATCGGCAGGCCCAAGAGCGGCTACGGCACCATCGTGGGCCAGGCCAACGGACAGGGCGGCCGGGAGCACGGGCAGAAGTGCGACCAGCTCCCCGGCTGGCGCGACATCTCCAACCCCGAGCACCGGAAGTACATCGCCTCGGTGTGGGACGTGCCCGAGGAGTCCATCCCGGGTCCCGGCGTCGACGCCTACGAGATGTTCCGCAAGATCGAGAAGGGGGAGATCAAGGCCCTCGTCTCCATCTGCTTCAACCCGAAGATCTCGCTACCGGACAACCAGTTCATCACGCGGGCGCTGGAGAAGCTGGAGTTCTACGCGGCGATCGACTTCTTCCTCAACGACACCGCGCAGCACGCCGACATCGTGCTGCCGGGCAGCCTCCAGGAGGAGGACGAGGGCACCGTCACTCAGGTCGAGGGCCGGGTCATCAAGATCAACCAGGCCGTCGAGTGCCCCGGCGAGGCGAAGCGCGACTGGGTGATCATCCAGGACCTCGCGCGGGCCCTCGGTCGCCCGCACGGCTTCACCTTCGAGAACCCGCGGGCGATCTTCGAGGAGCTGCGCGTGGCCAGCAAGGGCGGCGTCGCGGACTACTCGGGCATCACCTACGAGAAGATCGAGCGGCAGATGGGGGTCTTCTGGCCCTGCTACAGCCACGACCCGGCCACCGGCGCGCCGACGCCGGACCACTCGGGCACCCCGCGCCTCTTCGAGCCCGGGAGCTACAACCCCGTGGCGAAGGGCGCCGGGCCCTTCTACTTCCCCGACGGCAAGGCGCGCTTCAACGTCGCGGACTACCGCGACCCGGTGGACGACGCCTCCCCGGACTATCCCCTCTTCCTGACGACGGGGCGGGTGGTGAGCCAGTTCCTCTCCGGGGCGCAGACGCGGCGCATCGGCCCGCTGGTGAAGCAGTACCCCGAGCCCCGCATCGAGCTGCACCCGCGCCTCGCGGAGAAGCTCGGCATCGCCGACGGCGACTGGACCACCTGCGAGACGAGGCGCGGAGAGATCACCGTGCGCGCCATGGTGGTGACCACCATCCGGCCCGACACGGTGTTCATCCCCTACCACTGGCCCGGGCCCAAGAGCGCCAACCGGCTCACCGTCGCGGCGCAGGACCCGATCAGCAAGATCCCCCAGTACAAGGTCTGCGGTTGCCGGGTGCGCAAGGCCGCGGGGCCTCCCGACTACGCCGCCCAGCGCGAGCCCCAGCAGTGACCCGACGGAGGCCCTGAATGCCCGTTCCCGCCCACCTGGAATTCTTCATCGACCCGAGCCGCTGCATCGGCTGCCAGTCCTGCGTGCAGGCGTGCAGCGAGTGCGACACGCACCGCGGCGAGTCGATGATCCACCTGGAGTTCGTCGACCGCGCCCGCTCGGTGCAGACGGTGCCCGTGGTCTGCATGCACTGCGAGCAGCCGACCTGCGCGGAGGTCTGCCCCGCGGACGCCATCAAGCGCACGAGCGACGGCGTGGTGCAGAGCGCCCGCAAGCCCCGGTGCATCGCCTGCGGCAACTGCGTCGTGGCGTGCCCCTTCGGCGTCCCAGAGCTCTACATCGAGCAGCAGATCATGATGAAATGCGACATGTGCTACGACCGCTCCTCGGTCGGGAAGAAGCCCATGTGCGCCACGGTCTGCCCGAGCCAGGCGCTCTTCTTCGGCACCCGCGAGCAGATCACCGCGCTTCGCCCGCAGTCGACGCCGGTCAACCGCTTCCGCTTCGGCGAGCAGACCATCACCACGCGGGTGAACATGATGGTCCCGAAGCACGCCACGCGAGACCCCTACGTGGACGTCACCGCGGCGATGGACGAGCGCACCGCCGCGCGCACGGTGCGGCTCCACGTGATCGGCCCCGACGCGGCCGACCCCTTCGCCGACGTGGAGATCTGAGGACACCCGATCATGGCCAACGACCCCCAGAGACGCTTCGAGGAAGACCTCGCGCTCGACCCGCGCATCGAGGGCGAAGGGCGGCAGGGCCTCACCGGCACCACCGGCGCGGACATCTACGAGCCCACCGGCGACCCGGAGGACATCACCGTCGCGCCCGACGGCAGGCCCATGGAAGCGCAGCCGCAGTGGCGCCAGGACTTCCCCATCGACTGGCCGCGGGACCAGTACGTGGCGCGCCGCGACTTCGCGAAGTTCCTGGTGCTGACCAGCGGCGCCTTCGTCGCCGGCCAGGGGTGGATCGCCGCGCAGCACCTGATCCGCGCCCGCCGCCTGGCCCCCCCGCGCGCGAAGGTCGCCTCGCTCTCCGCGCTGCCCGTCGGATCGTCGCTGGTCTTCCACTACCCGGGCGACCACGACCCCTGCCTGCTCATCCGCCCCGACGCGGAGACGCTGCTCGCGTACAGCCAGTCGTGCACCCACCTGTCCTGCGCGGTGGTCCCGAAGATCGACGAGGGCGTGCTGTTCTGCCCCTGCCACGAGGGCTTCTTCGACCTGCGCACGGGCCGCAACGTCGCCGGCCCTCCCCCGCGCCCGCTGCCCAGCATCGCGCTCGAGGTGCAGGGCGACGACGTGTACGCCGTCGGCGTGCAGGAGAGGACGGTGTGACGTGCTGCTGAGACGCCACCGCACGCGCGGCCAGCGCATCACCGTCGTCTACGGGATCACCTGCTTCGCGCTGATCCTGGTGGTGCTCCAGCTCTGGCTGCTCACCGCCACGATGAACGCGTGGCTCGGCGGCGACGCCTCGGTCGTGTGGGCCTCGCTCGGCGCGAGCCTCGTGTGCTTCCTCCTCAACCTCGGCCTGCTCCGGTCGCTCTGAGGGGAGTCCCACCGATGGAGGCCGCTCCGACGAGCCCGCTCGCGGGCATGCACCCCGCGACCTTCGCCCTGGTGATGGCCACGGGCATCGTGTCGCTCGCGTCCCAGCTGATGGGCCTGCAGGGCGTCGCTCGGGCGCTCTTCGCGCTCAACCTCGCGTTCTACCCCGTGGTGTGGGCGCTCACCCTCGCCCGCGTCGTCCGCCACCGCGACCGCGTCGTGGCCGACCTGCTGCACCACGGCCGCTCCGTGGGCTTCTTCACCATGGTGGCCGCGACCTGCGTGCTGGGCTCGCAGTGCCTCGTCATCGGCGGGGCGGTCGACGCGGCGATCGCGCTCTGGGTCCTCGGCATCGCGCTCTGGGCGGTGCTCACCTACGGGGTGATCACCCTCCTCACGGTGAAGACCGAGAAGCCCTCCCTCGCCGAGGGGATCAACGGCGCGTGGCTGCTGGTCGTCGTCGCCGCGCAGTCGGTGGCCGTGCTCGGCGCCCAGCTCGCGCCCCGGCTCTCGGGCCACCGCCCCGAGGCGCTGATGTTCTGCCTCGCGATGTGGCTCGGCGGCTCGATGCTCTACCTCTGGATCATCTCGCTGATCTTCTACCGCTACACCTTCTTCATCCTGAGCCCCTCGGACCTCGCGCCGCCCTATTGGATCAACATGGGCGCCGCGGCCATCACCACGCTCGCGGGCACCGCGCTGGTCGCGGCGGCGCCGCACTCGCCCGCGCTCCTGGAGGTGCTGCCCTTCGTACGAGGCTTCACCCTCCTCTGGTGGGCGACCGCGACGTGGTGGATCCCCATGCTGCTCATCCTCGGAGCGTGGCGTCACCTCGTGCGGAGGTTCCCGCTGCGGTACGACCCCCTCTACTGGGGCGCGGTCTTCCCGCTGGGGATGTACACGGTCTGCACCGCGAGGCTCTCGCAGGCGGTCGACGCGCCCTTCCTCCTCGCGATCCCGCGCGTCTTCGTCTACGTGGCGCTCGCGGCCTGGGGCCTCACGGCCTTCGGGATGGCCTCGCGCCTGGTCTCCCTGGCCCGCGCCGGAGCGCCCTCCCGATGAAGCGCGACGCCCGGCTGCGAAGGCTCTCCACGGAGCACCACCACGCCCTCGTGCTGGCCCGCGACCTCTCCCGCCACGCGGCCGCGGGCACGGCCGACGCCCCGGTCGTGCGGGACCTCCGGGCGCGCTTCGAGCGAGAGCTGCAACCCCACTTCCGCGTCGAGGAGCAGCTCCTCCTGCCCGCCCTCCGGGCCCTCGGAGAGGACGCGCTCGCCGCTCGGGTCGAGGCGGATCACTCGGCCCTGAGGGCGCACCTCGCCGCCGCCGAGCGGGGCGAGGCGGGCCACCTGGCGAGCTTCGCCGAGCGGCTCACGGAGCACGTCCGCTTCGAGGAGCGCGAGCTCTTCCCCTCCTGCGAGGCGCGGCTGCCGGGCGCCGTGCTCGACGCGGTCGCCAGCGCCTTCGACCCCCAGGTCTCCCTCCTCGCGGGGATCTTCGTCGGTGGCGCCTCCACCCGCTTCGGCGGCCACCCCAAGGGGCTGCTGGCGGCTCCTTCGGGAGGGACCATCCTCGACGCGCTGCGGGGCCACCTCGAGGCCCTCGCGATCCCGTGGGTGCTGGTGGGGCGGCGGGCCGAGTACGCCAAGGTCCCCGCGGAGACGATCGACGACTCGCCCCCGGGGATCGGTCCCCTCGGCGGGCTGCTGGCGCTGCTCCGCAGAGCGGGCCACGGCCACGCGATCGCCATCGCCTGCGACATGCCCTTCGTGTCCCGCGAGCTGATCGAGCGCCTCGCCGGCGCGGCCACCGACGCTCCGGCGATCGCCCCCCGCCGCGACGGCCGGTGGGAGCCGATGTTCGCTCGCTACGACGTCCAAGGGTCGCTGGCGGTCGCCGAGGCGAGGGCGGCCGCGGGTCGGCGCTCGGTCCAGGGGTTGCTCGATGAGCTCCATGCGTCCGAGCTACCCCTCTCGATCGACGAGCAGCGGATGCTCGAGGACTGGGACTCACCAGCAGACATGGAGCGACGATGAAGCTGAGGATTCGCGGTAATTCCTTGAGGCTGCGGCTCTCGCGCAGCGAGGTGGAGGCCTTCGACCGGGAGGGCCTGGTGGAGGACTCGGTGCGCTTCGGACCGGGCGCCCGGCTGGTCTACGCGCTGGAGCGTTCGGCGGAGGGGGCGCTCTCGGCGAGGCTAGAGGACGGCCGGGTCGCGGTGATGATCCCGTCCGAGCTCGCCGGCTCGTGGTGCCGCACCGAGCAGGTGGGCCTCGAGGCGGAGCAGCCGACCGGCGACGGAGAGACCCTGCGCATCCTCGTCGAGAAGGACTTCACCTGCCTGAAGACCCGCAGCGGCGAGGACGAGAGCGACGCCTTCCCCAACCCCCACGACCACTGCTGATCCCCGGTCGATGAAGTTGCTGCGCGCCGGAGCGCATGATCTGCACGGCCTCGCTATGAGTTGACGCGAGGGCTCATGCGCTCGAGCACCTTCGTGAGCTCGGCGTAGACGAGCGGCTTGGAGAGGATGACCGTGGGGACGCCCGCGCGCTGCTCGATGCGGGCGATGACCTCCGAGTAGCTGGTGACCATCACCACCGCGAGGTCGGGGTGCAGCCGACGGCCGAAGGTGGCGACCTCCAGCCCGTCGGCGCGGGGCAGGCGATAGTCGGTGACCAGCACGTCCGGCTTCGGGGCGCGCGCGAGGCGGGCCATCGCCACCTCGCCGTCCAGCACCACCTCGACCAGGTAGCCGTCCTCGCGGAGCAGCTGCGCCAGCGTGCGGCCCGCCGAGACATCATCCTCGACCACGAGCACGCTGCACTTCGAGCTGGGGGTCGTGGACATGATCAAGGCCTAGGTTCAAGCGACGTGCCGCGACGCGAGCGCTCAGCCCGACTTGCGCTCGCGCGGGGTCGCGCGCCCGAACTCGTGGAGCCGGTACTGGATCGTGCGGATGCTCAGGTCGAGCATCTCCGCGGCGCGCGCGGTGGAGCCCCCGACGGCGTCCAGCGTCGCCTCGATCGCGTGGCGCTCGATCTCCGCCATGGTCGACCCGGGGATCTGGATCCCCTGACGCCCGGCGGCGGCCACCTCGATGGGCAGGTCGTCCTCGTCGATGACGCTGCCCTCCGCGAGCACCGTGGCGCGCTCGATGGCGTTCTCCAGCTCGCGCACGTTGCCCGGCCAGCGGTGCGCCAGCAGCTTCGCCTGCGCCCGGTCGGAGAAGCCCTCGAGGGGCTTCTCGTTCTCCTTGGAGAAGCGATCGAGGAAGTGCCGCGCCAGCGTGAGCACGTCGTTCTCGCGCACCCGGAGGGGCGGCATCGCGACGTGCACCACGTTGAGCCGGTAGTAGAGGTCCTCGCGGAAGCGCCCGGCCTCGACCTCGGCGGAGAGGTCCTTGTTGGTGGCGGCGATGAGCCGCACGTCGACCTTCACCGGCTCGTTGCCGCCCACGCGCTCGAAGGTGCGCTCCTGCAGCACCCGCAGCAGCTTCACCTGGATGGACAGCGGGATGTCCCCGATCTCGTCGAGGAAGAGCGTGCCGCCGTTGGCCTGCTCGAAGCGCCCCACTCGGCGCCGGTCGGCCCCGGTGAAGCTCCCCTTCTCGTGCCCGAAGAGCTCGCTCTCCAGCAGCGTCTCCGCGAGCGCCGCGCAGTGCAGCGCCACGAAGGCCTTGGTCGCCCGAGGCCCCTTGGCGTGGATCGCCCGGGCCAGCTCTCCCTTGCCCGTCCCGCTCTCGCCGGTGATCAGCACCGTGGCGCGCGCGGGCGCGATCTGCGCGGCGACCTTGTAGACCTTCTGCATCGCGGGCGAGGCGCCCACCATCCCCTCCAGGCCGCGGGCGTCGCGCTCCAGGAGCTGGCGCCGCAGCTGGTCGGCCTCGACCCGCACGTCCCGGTGCTCGATCGCCCGGTCGATGGCGACCTGCAGCTCGTCGAAGTCCACCGGCTTGATGAGGTAGTGCTCGGCGCCCTGGCGCATCGCCGCGACCGCGGAGCCCACGTCGCCGAAGGCCGTCACCACGATCACCGGCATCCCGGGCCACTGGGCGCGCAGCCGCTCCATCAGGGCCATGCCGTCCATGCGCGGCATCTTCAGGTCGGTGACCACCACGTCCGGTGGCTGCTCCGCCGCGCGCTCGAGCGCGGCGAGCCCATCCGGCGCCGTGTCGACCTCGTAGCCCTCCAGACGGAGCAGCTTCTCGAGCCCCGAGCGCGCCCCCTCCTCGTCATCGACCACCAGCACACGGACCTTGGGCGTGGGACTCACTACACCTCCGAAATACCGCTCCCGACGGGGAGCAGTACCCGAAATACGGTGCGACCGGGGTGGCTGTCGACCTCGACCGACCCTCCATGGTCGGTGACCACCCGGTGGACGATGGCGAGCCCCAGGCCCGTCCCCTGGGATTTCGTCGAGTAGAACGCGTCGAAGATCGGGGCCTCCGGGGAGGGCAGGCCCGGGCCGTCGTCCTCGACCTCGAGCATCACGCTCCTCGGCTGGCGGCGCAGTCGCAGCACCACGCGGCCTCCGCCCACGGCCTCGACCGCGTCGATGGCGTTGCGCAGGAGGTTCAACAGCAGCTGCTCGATCTTGTCCGGGTCGATCTCGGCCACCAGGTCGGAGCTGGTGAGGTCGGTCACGAGGGTCGCCTTGGCGCGGCTCGCGTCCTCGGCCACCACCGAGGCCGTGCGAAGGCAGAGCGCCTGGAGCGAGGCCAGCTTGCGGTTGGGCGGCGACGGTCGGGCGAAGACGAGGAAGTCGCGCACCAGCGCCGAGAGCCGCTGGATCTCCGTGCCGATGAAGCGCGTGGTCTCGAGCGCGTCCTCGCTGCCCGCCGAGCGCTTGAGCGCCCGCTCCAGGTAGGTCACGTGCAGCAGCGCGCCGTTGAGGGGGTTGCGGATCTCGTGGGCGAGCCCCGCGGCCAGCGTGCCCACCGCGGCGAGGCGCTCGCTCTGGCGGGTGCGCTCCTGCAGCCCGCGCTCCTCGGTGACGTCCTGCCCGATCGCGTAGAGGGCCACCGTGTCGTCCGGCGTCGGCGCCGCGTAGGCGAGCTGCCAGCGCACCACGCGCTCTCGCCCCGAGCGCGCCTGCACCGGGACCTCCCAGACCTCGTCCACCTGCGCGCTGCCCGACGCCGCCGCCAGCAGCCGGGCGCCCTCCTCCGCGCGCAGCGCCTCCGGGAGCATCAGCTCGGCGAAGGGATGCCCCAGCGCCTCGTCGCGAGCGTAGCCGCTCACCCGCTCGGCCTCGTGGTTGAAGAGCGCGATGCGCCCGCCCGAGTCGATGCCCACGACCAGCACCCGCGCGAGCTCCACCGCGCTCGAGTAGCGGTGCTCGCTGCGGGCGAGCTCGCGCCGCAGCCGCTCGTTCTCCACCCGCTCGACCCGCTGGATGCGCGCCACGAGGGCCTCCCGGTAGGTCTCCAGCATGATCGCCAGCTCCAGGTCGAGGATGCGCGCGAGCGCCGCGCGCACCGGGCCCGACTGCTCCTCCGGGAGCTCATCCACGATGCCATGGAAGGCCGTCCGGATCAGCGCCATCGCGGTGAACATGTACCGCTGCGGCAGCCCGATCCTCACGTGCATCCGACCGATCTTGGCCCGCTCGGCGTAGTAGGTCTCGTCGTAGGGGCCCCGGCAGAGGCGCTCCATCCAGCGCACCAGCGACCGCCGCAGCCGCTCGATCTGCTCCTCGCCGGTGAAGACCGCGTGGGCCTCCTCGTGCTCGCGGACGCGCTCGTAGAACTCCGCCGCGATCGTGGGGAAATGCCTCGTCGCCACCTCCCCGAAGCGCGCGAGCGCGACCTCGTCCTCCTCCGAGAAGCGCACGTAGCGCTTCATCTCCGCGAAGATCGTCTCTGGCGTTGGTTCGTTCATCGGAGTCCTGCGAGACGTCGGAGCGCTACCACGCGATGGCCCACAGCAAGGCGGAAGCCGCGACCTGGAGACCCCGCGCTGCGGCCCGTGAGCTCGTCCCTGGAGCGCAACGACTGCACCCGATGCGCAGTGTCTGCGTCAGCCCGCCGACCCGGCCGCGGTCGTCGAGTGGCAGTGGCACTGGCGCTCGGGCATCACCCACGGCCGCGCCGCGACCCAGCACGCCGCGACCAGCAGCACCGCGGCCCCGACCTTGCGCCGCGTGGGCGTGGCGGCGCGGTTGAGCACCGCGCGCAGCCCCGTCGCGGGCAGCACCACCGCGAGCAGCCCCGGCGCGCTGGCCCCGGCGAACACCGCCATCGCCATGGCCCCGCCCCACCACGAGCCGGCGCTCGCCGCGATCAGCAGCCCGGAGGCCAGGGCGCCACACGGCAGCAGCCCCGTGGCGAGGCCCATCAGCCCGGCCGGGACCCGCCGTCGCGGGGCCGAGGTGCGCAGCTTCACCAGCGCGGCCGGGCGCCCCGAGCGCAGCACCCGCCACGCCGCGAGCGCGAGGCCCGCGGCCAGGGCCAGCGAGACGAAGCGCTGCACCCCCTCCCCGCGCAGCGCCTGCACGAGGCCGGAGCCCAGCGCGCCCGCGAGGGCCCCGGTGATCATGTACGAGGTGACCCTCCCGAGCCCATAGCGGGCGCCCGCGCGGAGGCTCTCGTCTCGGCCAGGCGCGTCGCACGCGGCGAGCGCGAGGGGACCGCACATCGCGGCGCAGTGGGGAGCCGAGACGAGCCCGGCGACGGCGGCGGCGACGAGGGCGGCAGCGACGGTCATGACGCGGCCCTCAGCGCAACGGCCATGCCGCCGGTCGCCCGGCGGACCAAGCGCAGCCACTGCACCGGCCACGCAGTCCCTGCGCAGCGCGGCGCCCGATGGCGGGAGCACGTCGCGTGGCACCCGGGTTGCTCAGGTAGCGCGGCAACCACGCGATCGCCGACGCGACGCCGACCCTTGCGATACCGGCCTGATCGGGACCGCGACTGGCAGCACGTCGAGCGCATGAGCCTCCTTACCATCCACGGCTAAGGCGCACAGGAACCCATGAGCCACGAACCCGAGTCTGCTTCGACCGCCCCCTCTTCGCTCCTGCGCATCCGCTACAACGATCAGCTGACGCGGCAGTTCGTCGCGGCGTCCATCGTGTGGGGCATCGTGGGGATGCTGGTGGGCCTGCTGGCCGCGCT
>CBIHPK010000013.1:0-79402 GCA_966211675.1 uncultured Myxococcaceae bacterium | reverse complement strand
GAGCTGGTGGTGATCGACTCCGGGGTCGCGCACGACCACGTGAGCGGCGACTACCGCACCCGCCGCGCGGAGTGCGAGGAGGCCGCCCGCCGGCTCGGCGTGCGCGAGCTGCGCGACGTGGGCGAAGACCAGCTGGCGGCGGTGACGGCATTGCCCCCGCCCCTCGACCGCCGCGCCCGCCACGTGGTGACCGAGAACGCCCGCGTGCTTCGGGCGGTGGCGGCCATGAAGCAGGGCGACCTCGGGGGCCTCGGGCGGCTCTTCGACGCCTCGCACGCCTCGATGCGCGACGACTTCGAGGTGTCGGTCCCGGAGGTCGACCGGCTGGTGCAGCTCGCCCGCGCGGAGCCCGGCGTCTACGGCGCGCGGCTCACCGGCGGCGGCTTCGGCGGCGCCATCGTGGTGCTGGCGAAGCAGGGCCACGGAGCGGCCGTGGGCCGGGCGGTGCTGGCGAAGTACGGCCACGGGCACCGGGGCGAGGCGAGGGTGCTGGTGCCGCCGCCGTGAGTCAGGCCCGCGCCTCGTCGCGCGCCGCGCGGGCGTAGCGCTCGACGGCGCCGTCGAGGGGGCAGAGCCGGGCGACCCGGAGGCTCCCCAGGGAGGCCTGGCGGGGGAGGGTCACGCCCAGCAGCTCCGGCTCCCCGTCGAGGGGCACGATGCCCGAGGCGTCGACGCCGAGGGCCTCGCAGAGCCGGGCCAGCCAGGCGGCCACGCTCATGGACTCGGCCTCGTTGGTCAGGTGGATCGCGCCCGACGCCTCGGCGATCGCGAGGTCGAGGCAGGCGTGCGCGAGGTCGGGCGCGTAGGTCGGCGAGAGTCGGCAGCCGGCGGGCACCGCCACGCGCTCTCCCCGGCGCAGCCGGTCGAGGGCGAGGGCGAGGGTGCTGCGCCCCACCCCGGGGCCGAAGAGGGCGCCCGCGCGCACCACGAGGGTGCCGGGGCAGAGCGCGCCCACGAGGCGCTCGGCGTCCGCGTGGTGGCTGCCGAGGGCGCTGCTCGGCGCGAGGGGGTCGGTCTCCACGTAGGGGCTGTCCTTGCGGCCGTCGAAGACGAAGGGCGAGGAGAAGGTCACGAGGCGCACGTCGCGCGACTGGCAGGCCTGGGCGAGCACGCGAGGGCCGTCGACGTTGGCGCGCCGCCCGCGGTCGGGGCCGTCGGCGCGCACGTCGCCCGCGGCGTTGATCACCAGCCACGGGCGGAGCTCGTCCATCGTGCGGGCGACCGCGCCGGGGTCGGCGACGTCGAACTGCTCCCGGGTGAGCGCGCAGGCCTCGAGCCCCCGTTCGGCGCAGGCCCTCGCGAAGGCCCTCGCCAGCACCCCCGCGCCGCCCGCGATGAGCACCGGCCGGGGGCGGGGCGAGGCGCCGTCGCGCGCCGGGCGGCGCGGCGGAACGGCGTCGTGGAGCATCCGCTCGGGGCGGCGCCACCAGCCGGGCAGCGCCAGCAGCGGGTGGCGGGAGCGGCCCCTCGCGGCGAGCTCCCGCGCCACCGTGGCGAGCGCCGTGGGCTGCGGCACGGGGCCTCGGACGTCGAAGGCCCCGGGCTCGTAGTGGCCCCGCCGGAGCGTGACGAGGCTGTCCCAGTCGTAGGCCCCGAAGATCGACCAGAGGGTCACCGCGCGCACGTCGACGCCCTCGCGCCTCGCCCCGGCGGCCCCCGCCCAGGCCTCGGCCAGCCAGCGGATCTGCTCCTCGGGCGTGCACCCGAGGTGCGCCTCGGTGATGGCCAGCGGCGTCCCGTAGCGGGCCCACGCCTCCTGGAGCAGCGAGCGATGCCCGACGATGCCCTCCGGCCGCGCCCGCACGGCCTCGACGTCGCTGTACTGGTCGCGCCCGTTGCCGCCGCGGCAGCCCTCGGGGTAGCGCGCGTGCTGCTCGTCGAGGTAGCGGTCGCTGGTGACGTAGTAGTTCACGCCGATGAGGTCGGCGGGGCAGGGCGCGTCGCAGAGCGCGCGCAGGGCCCGCTCGTCGGCCTCCGCGCGGAGCAGGTATCCGAAGAGCGGGTGCTCGCGGTCGACGCGGCCGTGGAGCAGGTCGAGGCTGAGCCACCGGCGCTCGTTCTCGAAGTCCGCCTGGTAGCGCAGGCGCGGCGTCGAGAAGACCCGCCCCAGGTCCTCGGTCTGCACGAGGCGGGCGCGGGGCGAGACCTCGCGGATGGCCCGCATCGCCGCCGCCGTGGCGCGGGTCTCGGTGAGCAGCGCGCGCACGAAGGAGGTCGCGTCCCGGCGGTGCGGATACCAGTGCCCGTAGAGGGCGCTGAAGCGAGCGGTGGTGAGCGGCTCGTTGATCGGGGTGAAGTCCTCGACCCAGGGGTACCGCTCGGCGACGGCGCGCGCGAAGCCCGCGAGGCCCTCGACGAAGCCCTCGTCCAGCAGGCTGGTGCCGGCCGGTCCGCTCCCGTGGTGCACGAGGCCCACGATCACGCGGATCCCCCGGGCGCGCAGGCCCTCCAGCCGGGCGTCGGCCCAGCGGAAGTCCGCGGGGCCCGTTCCGGACGGGACGCAGCGCTCCCAGAGCACGGGGTAGCGCACGGCGCGGACGCCCAGCGAGGCGATGCGGTCGAGGTCGTCGAGGCGCGCGGCGTGCCCGGTGCGCTCGAGCTGGTCGAAATACTCGTCGCCCACGCGGTTGACGGTGCACTCCACGCCGCCCCACAGCTCGAGACCGGCCGGATCATCCATCGAAGCCTCCCGCCCCCCTCCGGTCACGCCGCGCGCACGTCCGAGGGGCGCCCGTCGCTGCCCCGGATCTGGTCGAACACGGCGAGCGCCTGCCCCACGACCTGGTCCATGTTGTAATAGCGATAGGTCGCGAGGCGCCCGACGAAGCGCACGTCCGGGGTCGCGTCGGCGAGGGCCTTGTACTGCCGATAGAGCTCGGCGTTCTCCGGTCGCGGAACGGGGTAGTAGGGGTCGCCCTCGGCGGTCGGATACTCGTATACGACGCTGGTCTTCCGGTGCACCTGTCCGGTCAGGTACTTGAACTCGGTGATCCGGGTGTAGGCGTGCTCATTGGGGTAGTTCACCACCGCGGCGGGCTGGAAGAACTCCGTGTCGTGCGTCTCGAACCGGAAGTCGATGGAGCGATAGGGCAGCTTGCCGTATCGGTTGTCGAAGAACGAGTCCACCGGCCCCGTGTAGATCATCTCCTTGAAGGAGACCTCGCGCACCACGTCGCGGTAGTCGGCATTGAGCGCGATGGTGATGTTCTTGTGGTCGAGCATGCGCTCGAACATGCGAGTGTACCCGTGCAGCGGCATCGCCTGGAACTCGTCGGTGAAGTACCGGTCGTCGTGGTTGGCGCGCGCCGGCACGCGGGCGGCCACCGAGGCGTCGAGCTGCGACGGGTCGAGCCCCCACTGCTTTCGGGTGTAGTTCCGGAAGAACTTCTCATAGAGGTCGCGGCCGATCTTGCCCACCACGGCCTCCTCGGAGGTGCGCGCGTGCCCGACCGGCTCGGCGATGCGAGCGAAGTAGCCCTCCATCTCCTCCGGGGTCATGTGCAGCCCGTAGAGCTTGTTGACCGTGTCGACGTTGATGGGAAAGGGAAGGAGCTTGTCGTCGACCCGGGCGAGCACCCGGTGCTCGTAGGGGCGCCACGCGGTGAACTCGGAGAGATATCGGAAGACCTTCGGGCTCGACGTGTGGAAGATGTGCGGGCCGTACCGGTGCACCAGCAGCCCGTGGTCGTCGTAGTGGTCATAGGCGTTGCCGCCCACGTGAGGGCGCTTGTCGCAGAGCAGCACGCGCCGGCCGAGCTGCGTGGCGAGCCGCTCGGCGAGGACGCTGCCCGCGAAGCCGGCCCCGACGATCAGGTGGTCGAACATCGATCGCCTCCTTCCACCGACGCGGAGGGGTTGACCGGAGAGGCGTTGTGCGAAGAGGCGGCGCGGGAGGGGTGTTGATGCGAGCGGTCGCGGATGGCGTCTTCGATGAGCCGTGACATGGAGCGCCAGGTCTTGTCCCATGAGGTCTGCGCGACGACGGCGTCGCAGGTGGCGTGGTGGGCGCGCCGGTCGGTGCGCAGCGCCGCGTCGATCGCCGCGGGGAAGCCTGGCCCGTCCGCGATGCGAACGACCTGCGCCTCGCCGTAGGGGCGCACCACGTCGCGGATCGCCGTGGACACCACCGGCCGCCCGGCGGCCAGGTACTCCAGGGTCTTGGTCGGGCTGATGAACCTCGTCGCCTCGTTGAGGGCAAAGGGCATCATCGCGACGTCCCAGCCCCCGAGGTACTCCGGGAGCTCTTCGTACTTCTTCCCTCCAAGGTAATGGATGTTGGGGCGGCGGGGGAGCGAGGACTCTTCGATCTTCACCACCGGCCCGATCATCACGAATTGGTAGTTGGGGCGCGCGTCGGCCAGCGACGCGAGGAGGTCCAGGTCGAGCCGCTCGTCGATGACCCCGAAGTAGCCGACGCGCGGCCGGGGGATCTCCCGCTGGTCCGCGGGCTCCGACTGGGCGACCCGTGCGCGCACGAAGTGCACGGCGTCGACGCTGCTCGGAAACGCGTGCACCGCGCGGTGATGGGCGCGCTTCGCCTCATAGATGCTCTGCCCACCGGTGAACACCAGGTCGGCCTTGCTGAAGAGCTTTCGCTCGCGCGCGACGAGCTCCGGATGGGCGCCACGGAATGCGGACAACTCATCCATGCAGTCATAGACCACCAGCGCCGGCTCGATCACGTCCGTGAGCGGCAGCGCCATCGGCGTGTACGACCAGACGATGGGCCGCTCGATGCCCCGCCCTCTCGCCATCTCCGCCAGCAGCGAGCGCTGGATCGACTCGCCCTCATGGTCGCTGATCCCCTCCGGGAGGTGCGGAGTGCAGACATGGAGGCCGCTCGCGACCTGGTTCACCTCGAGCCGCGAGGGTCCACGCCCGACCACGGGCTCTTCAAAGAAGAAGACCCGGCGCTCGCGCGCAGCCCGGGCCATCAGGTGATTGGGACGCTGGTAGACGAATCCCCAACGAAGATGAGAAAGACAAAGCACATCGGACTCTCGATTCATGTGGTGGTTCCCCTTTCAGGTGAGGCCAGTCGATGCAACCGCGCCAACCAGCAATCACAGTGCCACGTAGAAGAATCTCGCCGTCGCCCCTGAAGCGGCTCCCGCAGTGCCCCGATCACGCCACAACCGTGACAACAAGTCTCACGTGCTGCCCACTACGGACATGGCCTCGTCGGCCACTTCGAGCGTGCGAGCGATGTCCGCCTCGGTGTGCGCGAGGCTCACGAACCACATGTGCCTCGGGTGGAGCAGCACGCCGCGGGCGAGCACCTCCCGGTAGAAGGTCCGCGTGGCCGCCGCGCGTCGCTCGGGGGACTCGTCGGTGAAGCGGAAGAAGGGCATCGCCGGGAGCGGCTCGCCGTAGGCCTCGGCGGGCACCCGGTGCGCGTCGGCGATCTGCTGGAGTCCCGCGATGAGCCGCGCGCCGAGGCGCTCGACGTGCTCGGCCGCGCGCGTGCGATCGACGATCTCCAGCGTGGCGAGGGCCGCCGCCATGGCCGCCGTGTCGCCGTGGAAGGTGGCCGAGTAGTGCATCCCGTCGCCGTGGGCCATCACGTCGCGCCGCCCCACGACCGCCGCGGCGGGCCAGCCGTTGCCGAGGGCCTTGCTCACGGTGAGCAGGTCCGGGGTGAGGCCCACGCGCGCGGACACCGAGCCGGGCGCGATGCGCAGCGCGGTCTTCACCTCGTCCATGATGAAGACCGCCCCGTGCGCGTGCGCGATGCGCAGCAGCTCGTGGAACACCGCCGGGTCATGCGGGAGCACCATCTCCGGCGCGACGATGACCGCGGCCACCTCGCCGGGGCTGGCGGCCAGCACGGCCTCGAGGGAGGCGGGCTCGCTCGCGCGAAACTCCGGCACCTGCGCGTCGAGCCCCGCCGGGACGAAGTCCTCCGTGGGGAGACACCAGTCGTGCCAGCCGTGGTAGCCGCAGCGCGCGACCTTTCGCCGCCCGGTGGCGCGCCTCGCGATGCGCAGCGCCGCGGTGGTGGCCTCGGAGCCCGTTCGGAAGAACACCCCCATCTCGGCGCCGGGGAAGCGCCTCACCAGGGCCTCGATGTACCGCACGTGCACCGGGTGGTTCATCGACAGCAGCCGCCCCTGGCGGCCCTGCTCCTCGGCGGCGCGGTCGACGTCCTCGTGGGCGTAGCCGAGCAGGTACGGACCGAAGGCCATGAGGTAGTCGACGTACTCGTGGCCGTCGACGTCCCAGATGCGGCAGCCCCTGGCGCGCTCGAAGTACATGGGCGTCGTGTCCGGGTCGACCAGCGGCCGACCCGAGAGGTGGATGCCGCCGGGGATGACGTGCCGCGCGCGCTCGAAGAGGGCGCGCGAGCGGGCATAGCGATCACGGAGGTCCAGGGAGCTCATGCGGCCCTCCCTGGAGCCACCCCGTAGGATTGGGGAGTCACCTCCGTGGCCCCCTCGTCGACCCTTTCTCCGCACGCCGTGCACCCTGCGCACGGCTTGCGGTCCGACGCTTCCAGCGCAAGAGAGCGCGTCGCGAACGGTCCTCGACTCCCGTCGATCGCGAGCGCTCCGCGGGCCCCGTGCAAGCCCCGGCACGGTCGCTGCTCAGGACGATCGCCCGCTGTCCGCGCCGCTCCACCCCCCTCTCAAACCCGCGCGAGAGACCTCAACACGATGACATCCGATGTGACGTCGACCTTCGAGTCCTCTGGGTTCTCCCTCCGCTCGCAGTCGCTCTTGCGGCACCCCGATCGTGGCGCCGGGGGTCCCGAGCAGCCGCGCGACGTCGCTCCGCACGACGAGCCCGACGCCGTGGAGATCCGGGTGGGGGTCGACGTCCTCCACGAGACCGAGCAGCGGCTCGAGGCCGAGCGGGAGCAGTACCGCGAGCTCTTCAACCTCTGCCCCGACGCGCTGCTGGTGACCGACCTCGCGGCCGTGGTGCGCTCGGCCAACGCCGCCGCCTCCCGCCTGTTCGGGGCGGGGGCCCAGCGCCTCCGGGCCCGCGCGCTCGCCGAGCGCATCGACCCCGACGACCGGGCCCGATTCTGGGACGCCGTGCGACGGGCCGCCGAGGGCGTGGCGGACGAGACCCTGTGGATCCGCGATCACCTCGAGGTCCGCTCGCTGGTGAGCCTCCGGGGGGCCGTGACGGCCGATGGCCGTCGCATCCTCTGGAGCGCGCGACCGGCCTCCCCGGCCCCGGCGGCGGACGAGGGGCGGGTGGACGAGCTCTCCCGCGCGCTGGCCCGGCGCGACCAGCAGCTCGCCGAGGCCCTCGCGCGCTGCGAGCGGCTGGAGGCCCAGGCGCGCAGCCGCGACGCCTCGCTGGCGCTGCTCGCTCACGAGCTGCGGGGCCCGACGGACGTCATCATCGGCTGGAGCCGGCTGCTGCGCGGCGGAGGCACCGACGAACACGAGCGGGCCCGCGCGATGGCCACCATCGAGCGCAACGCGGTCGCCCAGTCGGTGCTCGTCGACGACCTCGTGGAGGCCTCTCGCCTCGCCGCGCAGAAGCTAAACCTCCGCCGCGAGCGCGCCGACCTCGGGGAGATCGCGAGGGCCGCGGTCGACGCGGCGCGGGCCACGGCCGAGCAGCGCTCGGTGACGCTCACGTGCGTGGCCCCGGCGGGGCTGATGGTGGTGGGCGACCGCGCGCGGCTGACGCAGGTGCTGTCGAGCCTGCTGTCCAACGCGCTCAAGGCCACGCCCGGGGGAGGGAGCATCGAGGTGCGCTGCTCGCTGCACAGCAGCCACGCGGGCCGTCGGGTCGTGGTGGAGGTGAGCGACACGGGCGTCGGCATCGCGCCCGGAGAGCTCGGCCACCTCTTCGAGTACCGGAGGCACGGCCACGCCCCGGGTCGGCGCTCATCGGGCCTCGGCCTGGGGCTCTTCCTGGTGCGCGAGCTGGTCGAGCTGCATGGAGGTCAGGCCTCGGCCCGCAGCGCCGGCCAGGGGACCGGCGCGACCTTCGTCGTCTCGCTGCCCGCTCAGGCCGGGTAGCGGCCGCTCACGTAGTCCCGGAGCATCTGGATCTCGTACTCCTGGTTCTGGCTGAAGAAGCGCACCAGGTCGCCGATGGAGACGACGCCGACCACGCGCCCCTGGTCGACCACCGGCAGGTGTCGGCAGCGGTGCCCGGTGACGACCGCCATGGCCTCGGCGGGGCGCGTGTCGCGGGACACGCAGACCACCGCGTGGGTCATCACGTCGCCGACGGTGGTCGTCGCCGGGTCACGCCCCGCGAGGATCACCCGCACCATCAGGTCGCGCTCGGAGAACATCCCCAGGGGGTGCTCTCCCTCGACGACCATCAGCGCGCCGACGCGGTGCCGGCACATCTCCTCCACGGCCTCGAACACCGTCGCGCCAGGGCGCGTGGTGAGAACCCGGGAGCCCTTCTCATCCAGGATGTCGCCTACGGTTTCCATTCGTTGTTCATTGAACCCGCGCTTCGTTGTCGCAAGGGGTGCCCGTCGGTGCGCGCGTGCCTCTTGCTTGTCCCTCCTCCATGAACACTCGAAACCTTCGTGGCGGGCTCCTCGCGTTGGCGGGCATCGCGGGATGGGCGGCGTGGATGGCGGTGCGCAGGGCGCGGGCGTACTCGTTCCGGGGCAAGACCGTGCTGATCACCGGAGCCTCCCGAGGGCTCGGCCTCGTGCTGGCCCGGGCCTTCGCTCGGGAGGGCGCGCGACTGGTCATCTGCGGGCTCGACCCGACGGTGCTCGACCGAGCGAGAGCGGAGCTCGAAGCGAGCGGAGCGGAGGTGCTGGCGGTGCCCACCAACGTGTCGCTTCGCGAGGAGGTCGACCTGCTCCTCCGGGCCGCGAAGGACCGCTTCGGCGACGTGGACGTGCTGGTCAACAACGCCGGACGGATGGACGTCGGGCCGCTGGAGACGATGACCGACGCGGACTTCGAGCGCTCGATGGCGACGCACTTCTGGGGGCCGTTGCACCTGATGCGCTCCGTGGTGCCGTCCATGAAGGCGAAGGGGGGCGGGCGCATCGTGAACATCTCCTCGATCGGGGGCCTGATCGCGGTGCCGCACATGGTCCCGTACAGCGCGAGCAAGTTCGCGCTCGCGGGGCTGTCCGAGGGGATGGGCGCCGAGCTCGCGAGGGACAACATCCGCGTGACCACGGTCTACCCGGGGCTGATGCGCACCGGGTCCGCCCGCAACGCGAACTTCAAGGGCCGCCACCACGAGGAGTACGCGTGGTTCGTGCTCTCCGACGCGCTCCCGATCACGTCCATGAGCGCCGAGCGGGCGGCGAGGCAGATCGTCGAGGGGTGCCGTCACGGGGCGCCCCGGCTGGTGCTCTCGCTCCCGGCGAAGCTGCTCACCCTGGCGCACGGTGTGGCGCCCGCGCTCACCCTCCGCGCCCTCGCGGGGGTCGCCCGGATGCTCCCGCTGCCGGGCGGCGGAGGGACCTCCTCGCGCAAGGGCTACGAGAGCGCCTCGGCCCTCACCGAGTCACCGCTCACCATGCTCGACGACCAGGCCGCGGAGGCCAACCACGAGAACCTCGTGCCGTCGTTTCACTGATCTCGCGAGGGCGGAGAGCGCAGGGCGCGGGCGTTCCAGAGGATGGCGCTGGCTACGGCAGGGGCGAGGCAGGAGACCAGCACCAGCAGCGCGTCGCCCGCTCCTCGCACCCTCGCCAGGTTGAACGCGAGGGCGTGAGCGATGGTGAGCGCGGCGTCGGCGGTGACGGTGACCGCGAGGGCGGTCGCGAGGCCCGGGCGCCAGCGGCGGGCGAGGGACCAGAGCCCGAGGCCGAGCGCCACGTTGAGCGCGACCGAGGCCAGCTTGAGCGCCGTCGACGGAAACCACCGCGCGGTGTCGGCCGCGAGGAGCAGCGCGGTCCACGGGGCGAGCAGCAGCGCGAGGAGGCGCACCACGACGGCGGGGCCGCGGAGGATCGAGCGGAGCCCATAGCGCCCGAGGCTGCCGTGCGCGAAGGCCGTGAGCGCGTCGAAGAGCGCCACCACCGCGAGGGTGCCGGGCGGATGCACCAGGTGGATCGGGTCCCATCGATGGGGCTTGAGCTTGGACTTGAAGACGTAGAGGCCCGCGAAGTCATAGAGGCCCGAGGAGAGCGCGCCGACGCGGCGCAGTCGGGGGTCGACGTCGCCGCCCAGCGGAGCGAGCCCGAGGGTGACGTAGCCGCTCTGGCGGGCCGCGGCGTCGCGCATGGCGGCGTCGACGAGGAGCTCGGTGGTCCCGTTGGGGGCGTCGACGTCCCGGAGGAGGTCCTCGAAGAGCCAGCCGCCGCGGGCGTACACAGGGACCGTCGCGAGGAAGCCGAGGATGCGACCCTCGCGCTCGGCCACGAAGTAGCAGCGCTCCCCGGCGAAGGCGAAGGGCTGCACGTCGACCAGGAAGCCCATCGGCGCCATGGACCGGGCCGCGAGCCAGCGCTCGATGAGCGCCTCGATGGCGCGGCGCGTGGGAGACGACGGATCGGTGACCTCCTCGGCTGCGGCGAGGCGCACCCGCACCCCCTTGGCGCGAGCCCGGCGCACCTGCTCCCGGAGGCTGGACGAGCCTCGGAGGATGTCCGGCCAGTCGGCGGGGTTCCAGACCGGCTGCACTCCGATGGTGAGGGCGACGCCGATGCGGGCGGCCACCATGCGCTCCTCGACGCCGAAGTAGCAGACGCGACGGCGGGCCACGCGAGCGGCCTCCTGGAAGCGCAGGGCCACCTCCGCGAGCTGATCGGCCGCCGCGATGGGCGCGCCCGCGACGACCCACGCCGCCCCGGTGTCGGCGTAGGCCACGCAGGCGTCGTCGCCGTCGAACCAGTACCGGAAGCCCTGCTCCAGCGTCTGGAAGGACGTCGCGTTGTACCCGTGGCGCTTGAGCATCGCGAGCGCACGAACGCGGGGGTCTTCGACGGCGGTGGTCACGAGGTGGCCGCGTCGTAGCACCGGCGCGGCCTCGCCGGGAGGGCGCTTGCGCGACCCGTAGGGCTCCGCGGTACCTTCGCGGGCATGGGCGATGCCGCTACCCGAACGCGCGCGGCGATCCTCGTGTGGCTCGCCCTCGTGGGGCCGTCGGCGTGCAGCACGCGGTACGTCTATGCCGTCCCGGTGGGTGACCTCGTGCGTCACCCCGTCGCGGACACCGCGGTCACCTTGCGGACCTCCGAGGGGGCCGTCGTTCACACCACCGTCGAGAGGGTGCGCTTCGACGACGGGCGCTACGCCGACCTCCACCGCCGGGGACTCGGAGAGCGGATCACCCAGGCGGCGCGGGCGTCGAGGGGCACCGCGTACCTCACGGTCGCAGAGCGCTCGTTCGCAGCCCGCGACGGCGCCGTGGTCGGCGCGACGGTGGTCGGCATCCTGGGCGCGGTCGTGATGGGCGTGTTCGCTGGGGCGCTGTGCATCGACGGCTGCGACAGCATCCCGGTGCAGGTCACCCTCGGGGCGCTGATCGGAGCCGGTGGCGGAGCGGCGGTCGGCGGCGGAGTGGGCTGGCTCTTCGGCGCCGTGATGGACACGCAGCGGACGGCGGCTCAGCCCGCGACACTGATCGACGGCGGGCGGTGATCGGTGGTGCGACGGCCTGCGCCACCGCTCCAGATCCTCACTCCCGCTGCGGCGAGCGCATCGGTCGGCCGTCATGGAACGCTTGCCGCACCGATGAAAACATGTGTCGTGGGACAGACGTGGGACATCGGGGCTCTCCGGGCGTCGGCGGAGGAGCTGCTCCGCGCCGTCGACGAAGGCACCCCGGCGGGTGACCTCGCCCGCACCCTCGCCCTCGACGTGCTGCGGGTAGCGGCGCCCGACTCGCCCCCCTGGCACCGGGCCGTCGCCATCCTCGAGGGCGGCCCCCTCAGGATGCGCCACGCCGTCGAGCTCGCCGGGCTCACCCTCGACGGGGCTGCAGCCGACAGCGAGCAGCAGGCGGGGTGACCTCCCTTTTTCTTTTTCGCCAGCCCCCTACGCGTACCGCTTCCAGCGTGGACACACAGGACACACACCCCGAAAGGGGCATTGAAACGCTACGTTTCTCGGGGTGTGGTGTGTGTCCATGCCTCGGGACACACACTGGACACACAGGACACACGGGGGTCGACGGTCGAGCGCTGACGAACCCTGACGACCTCCGTTGTGCGAGCGCGTGGCATGGGGTCGAGCGACTGCCTAATGCTGCCGCGGGCGTTCCTTACGCGCGCGTCTGCGCGGCATGGAGTCGAGCGCCGGGGTTTCCGGAGTTTCGGGAGTCGACTGCGCGCTCGCGCCGACATGCGTGATGGGGTCGCGGTGGATGAGGCGACCCCGGGCGAACGTCGCGCGCGGGCGAGGCCTCGCGGGATGCGAGTTGACGCGAGCGACCGGCGCGCAGGCGGGCGATATGGGGTCGGGGAACCAGCGGGCCAGAGCGTTCCTTATGCCGGTCGCCGACCCGAAGGCACACCGCCCGCGGGCGCCGCGGCGGGTTGATCTGCGCGGCGAGGCGTCAGCAACCGTCATTGGGCGCGCGGTCCCGCGTGATGGGGTCGGCTTCACAGCGCTTCATCGTGCGCATGCGTCGCATCATGGGCTCGCGGTCGTTCCGTCAGTTTCGTCAGCCGTCCCACGCGCGCCCGCGGCGGACTTGTGAGGCCCGGCAGCTCGCGCGGCGTTCGACGCCTGGATCGCGGCGCGGACACGAGCGCGTCCCTCGGCGGTACGCGGTCCGGTCGAAAGCCCCCCGTGCATCCGACAGCGGCCGTTGCGCGGCTTCGAGGCACCCGGCAACCACACCGCCGGGGCGACGCAGGGGCGACCGCTGCGACACCTGGCACCGCAGCGCGGACGGGCGTCGGTCTTCGGTCGCACCTTGCGGGCGGTGGCCGCCTCGCGGCGCTTCCGCTGGGCGTCGAGGGCTGCGGCTCTTCGCCGGTCGCGCTCTGCGAGGAGAGAGGTTAGCGCGAGGCTGCGGGCCACGAGCGGCAGCGGCGGGCGCGCGGCGGTGGGGTCGAGGTCGTCGTCTCCCTCGTCTCCCTCGTCGTCGTCGTCGTCGAGCGCATCGTCTTCCTCATCGTCGAGGTCATCGTCTTCCTCGATGTCTTCGAGGGCGTCGTTCTCGTCGTCGATCTCGTTGGGGGTGTCGGTCGGGTTGTGTGGTGCGTCCATGGTTCTCCTGGGGCGGTCGGTGCGGGTAGCGGGCTAGCGGCGCCCCGCGGGGCAATGGGATAGGGTGCCGCGATGGACGATGCGCAGCCGCCCGCCGCTCCTGTGACGATCGAAGACCTCATGCACGCCACCGGGTGCTCTCGCGCCACGGCCTACCGGATGCGGCAGCGCTCCCTCGCACCGACGGTCGACGGCACCCCCGGCGCGCGCCTCGTGCCGGTCGAGCGGGTGAACGCCGCGAGGCAGCGGCGAACGGTGATGGCGCTGCTGTTCGAGCCGATAGAGGGGTGACAGCGCGCCGTCGGGAGCACGTTTGATCGCGACGCCGCGCTGCGCGCCTGCGTGCGGCATGGGGTTACGACGCGCGAGCGCCCGCCCCGGGGCTGCCGAGGTGCGCCGCGAGGAGCTGGCGGTAGTTGTCGATCGCCGTGCAGACGTCGCCACCGATGCGGTTGAGCCCCTCGGGCAACTCGCCATCGCCCGCAGCGGCCTGCGTCGCGACGATGACCAGCCGTAGCGCGACCTCGAGCGCCTCGCATGGGGAGAAGCGCTCCGCGATGGCGTAGGCCTCCGCGTTGAACGGGCAGGCCTCGCCCTCGGGTGGGTTCGGGATGGGCTTGAGGTTCACGCGCCACCGCCCTTCGCCGGGCGCTTCCGCGGCTCGACGGGCGTCCCGCGCGCGATGCGGCAGAGGATGTCCCTGGCGAGGTCGGTGCGGGTGATGTTGGAGCCGCCGAGGCTGCTGGCCTTGATCTCCTCCACCCACGCTGAGAGCTCGGCCATCACGTCGTCGGGCATGTTGCGCAGGTAGAGCACGGCGCCGCCCTCGGCTGCGGCCTTCGGGGCGGGGGGCTTCGCGGGCGACTTCTTCTTCGGGGGCGTGGGCATCGGGTGTCTCCGATGGGAGACGCTAGCCACAAGCGAGCCGACGTCAACGAAACGCAACCGACAGTTGACTCACGTCATGCCATGCGAGGCACACAGCACATGATCGCTTGCTTAGAGCTAGCTCATGGCTTAGGTTCCTCTCACCGAAGCGGTTGGCCCCGCGGCGGTGAAAGGCACGACCACCATGGACAAGTTCTCCCGCGCTCTGGACTCCTTCGAGGCTCGCTTCTCTCGTGGCCCGGCGGACCCCACCCTCCACACCTGCACCGGCTGCCGCTACGAGGTCGACAGCGTCGACGCCCGCGGCGAGTGCGACGACTGCGCGAACGACCCGGCCCGCATCGCGGCGCGGGAGCTCACCGAGGAGGAGGCCGAGCTCGCGCGCTGCGAGGCCGAGCTCGCCGCCGACGAGGGCTACACCGCGTGGCTCTCCGACCGTCGCGCGGCCGCCAACGAGCTGCAGGCCCGCGAGGTCGACGCCCGGGCCGATGCGCTCCGGGCGCGCGCCGTGGCCGCCGAGGTGTCCGCCTGGGACGCGCACGACGCGGGGCGCTCCGGCCTCGTGTCGCTCCACGGCGCCCGCGCCGAGAAGCTCTGGAACGCCCGCGAGGCTGCCGTGGCCATCGCCCGCACGATCCGCTCGCGGGAGGTCGCGTGAGCGCGGCGCGGCACCCGGGCGTGGCGGAGCTCGCCTCCGACTGCGACGGCAACGGCTGCGCGTCGGCGGCGGCGCTGGTCCGCGCGGGGCTCACCAGCCACGCCGCGGCGGTGTCCGCGGACCTCACGGCCCGCGCGCGGCACCGCGACACCCGCGAGGTCTGGGCGGCGCAGGTCACCGCCTGGGCCGAGGGACGCCTGGACGCGCTCGCGGCCTCCAACGCAGCCTGGAGGCGCCACGGGTGCACGGGCTGCGCCCTCGCGGCGCTCCAGACTGGCGGACCGGCGGCGGGCTGCGCAGGGTGCGCGGCGGCGGCGTAGGAGGCTGGACGGCGCCACGGGCGGCGGGTAGCGTGCCCGTCGTCGGTGTCGTGCACCGGCAAGCCAGGCAGGGGCCTCGGAGGGTACACCTCCGGGGCCTTTGTCTTTGGGGGCAGTGGGGAACTTCCCCAGTCAGCCGCTCCGACTTTTGCCCCACCGCGGGGCAAAACCCGGCGCTGCTCGGCTCCACCGGAAACCCGCTGCGTTTCTCGGATCGCCGTCGATGCGACCGCCCCGAAACGGGCGACTTCGGCTCCACCGGAAAGCGCCGGGGTTTCGCGGTTTTCCGAGGAGCTCGGAGAACCTATCGCGCGCCCCGCCAGCATTTTGCGCCACGGTGTCGCAAACCCTCCGGTGCCCCGATAGCCCTGTCGTTTCGCGGTTCGCCGCACCGTGCGGCAAACCCTCTCACCGTGCGCGGGCTTGCTCCGCGCCAAAATCCTCAATGGTCCCGAGGTTCGGGCCGGGCTGGCCCAAACCTCCTCGCGGGGTGGCCGCCCAGCGCGTGAGCTCTGGCGCGTCGCGTCGCCGCCGACCCTGGGGCCACGGACGGCGGTGTCGCCCCCTCGGAGCACGCGTCCACCGGCGCCACCGCGGGTTGAGCCTGGGGCCAAGGGTCGCCCCGCCGTCGAGCCCAGCACCCCCGGCAGCGCCCGCCGGCCGCCCTCGACGTGCGCCGCGTCGCCCGGCGCGCTGGTCGACGCGTCGACGTCTCCTCCCCTGAGCGGAGAGAATCGATGGTGCCAAAGTCGCCTGATTCGGGCACCTCGCGGCGCTGGAACGCTACGCCTGCAGGCGTTTGGTGATGGTGCCAAAGCGTGCCCGGTCGATGGGGCCAACGACGCCCCGACGAGGGCCTCCGAAGCGACGTTCGCGCGGCGTTCCAGAGGCGAGGTCGATGGGGCCAATGCAGCACCCTCCGCCCCGGACTGCAGGGCCCGACCGTCGCACTGGTAACGGTTTCCAATGGTGCAGGGGGGGCCGTGGGTTTCTCCCGCGGCGGGTAAAACCTCGAAGCCACTGGGGTTTCCGGTGGGGCCGAACTCGTCGCTTTCGGGGGGTCCGCAACACGCAACACCGTGGAATCTCGGGTGAGTTCCGGCGGGGCCGAACTCGCTTCGGGCGATGCGCCCGATGCACGTGCGCGAGCGGCGTCCGCGCGCATCGGACCACGGGAAACGTAGCGGTTTGGTGATGCGCCCGATGCACGTGCGGCGCAACCTGCGGCGCACATGGGACCGCGGAAAACGCGGCGGTTCGGCGACGCACGCGATCACCGCACAGGCTGCCGCGGGCGGTGGGCCCAAGGATGGCACTCCGCGGGCGTCGGGCGCGCGGTTCCCCGGGATTCGTGCGGCGCGAGCGTGGGCCCAAGGGCGTGCGTCTTACCGGGTGGCGTAAGGCTACGACGTGCGGTCGCAGTGGATGCAGATTCTTTACAGTCCACGGTCGGCGTAAACGTTGACTTTACACTCAACGTGAATGAGTATCGACGGGCCTCGCGACCATCAACCCGCAACCACCCCAACGAGCACGCCATGACCTTCGCAGAGCGCATCCTCGAAACCCTCCGCTGGCGCCCTGTCCACCCGCGCCCCGCGTTCGTGGTCTACGCGCCGCCGGCCATCGGCGGTCGCGAACGCTCCGAGGTCGAGCGCCCGCGGCGCAACGACGTACGCCGTCGCCGTCCGCGCCCCGCGCCCTGCGCCTCCGTCTCCGCCTCCGCCGCCTCGTCGCCGCTCTGCGCGGCCGACGCGGCCGTGTGAGCGAGACCAGCCGCCGCCACCACCCGCGCCTCGCTCTGCTCGCGCCTGGCGACCCCGCCGACCCGTTGGCAGCGCCCTCCCGCGCGCCCGCCGCTGCCGACGCGCAGGCCTCTCGCAGCCTCTTCGCGCCGGGCGCCCGATGAGCGACGAAGGCTTCGACATCCCGGTCAGCACCCCCGGCGCACTCGACGCCATCGCGCTGCTCAACCGCATCGCGGAGGCCGTCGAGAAGACCGGCAAGAAGGCCGAAGAGGCGGGCGCCAAGACGGCCAGCCTTGGCAACCACTTCAGCACGATGGGCCAGAAGGCGGTCGCCTTCAACGCGCTCCGCGACACCCTCTCCACGATCGCAGGGGCGGTGTCCTCGCTCGCGTCGGGCGTCGTGGATCTCGCCGCCGAGCAGTCGCACCTCGACGACATGAGCCGCCGCCTGGGGCTCAGCTTCGACGACGCCGCAGGCGCCGCCGGGCGCTTCACCGATGAGGTGGACGTAATGAACACCGCGGGGCAGTTCGCCGCGCGGGGCATCCGACTGACGCAGGACGAGCTCAACGCGATGACCCGCGCCGCCGCACGCAACGCCCAGCAGACCGGCGTCGAGACGTCGGCCGCGCTCGGGACGCTGGAAGAGGCGCTCGTGCGGGGCCGCGCTCGCGGCCTGCTGCCATTCGGTCAGGGTCTCGCCGACGCGGCCGCCCACGGTTACACGCTGCGCGAGGGCCTCGCCGCGCTCGTGGCGCAGGAGCGCAACGCCCGGAGCGCAACCGACGATGCCCGCACCGCGGCACAGGGCCTCTCCGACGCCTTCGGGGACGGCGCCCGCGCGCTCGCGACGATGGCCTCCGACGCCCTCGGTCTGCCGGGGCTCGTGGCGAACATCACCCGCGAGGTGACCGACCTTGTAACGCAGCTCAACGAGGTGAACCGCCTCGGCGCCCAGTCCCACCGCGACCTCGCGCAGCACGACGAGCGCGCCCCCGCGGCCGCGGAGTTTGCGGCGACGCAGCGACAGGTGTCGGAGCTCGCCGCCCGCGCGGGCATCAGCGACCGCACGCGCCTCGCGCTACCCAACGTCAACCGCCTGACGCCGGAGCAGCTCCGCGAACTCTCCGGGCGCCTGAGCGTGCTCGTGCATCACCAGAACGACGCGGCCCCCGCGACCGCCGACTCCATCGCCAACGCCTTCCGCTCGGGGTCGGGCGGCGCGTTCTCGACGTCCGCCGACCACACGGAGAACGACCTTGACCGGCTCGCCCGTGGCGCCGCCACCCGCGCTCCCTCGGCTGCGGAACAGCGTCGCGCCATCGAGCGTGCGGTGGCCGACGCGCGCCGGTTCGCGGAGGGCGCCATCGCCGCCAATGACACCGCCGCCGCGGGTCCGAGCGACCGCGCCGCGCGCAACCGCCGCGTCAGCGCGGATGGGGGCGCGGCCGCAGCCGCACAGAAGGAACTCGCTGCCGAGGATGCACTCCGCGCCGAAGCCGCCGCGGCGACGCTGGAGGATGTTGCAGAGCGGCACCGCCTGGCGATGCGCGCCATCGGCGAGGTGAGCAACCGCGACCACCGGCGACAGCTCACGGAGCGCGAGGCGATCACTCGCCGCGCCGCGGAAGACGCCATCGTCTTCGAGGCTGACGCGGCAACGCGGCACTTCGTCGAGGAGCAGCAGCACGCGGAGCGGAGCATCCGGCTCGCGACCGACACCGCGCTTCAAGTGAAGGCTGCGGAGCTCGAGGCCCGCCCGTCGAAGGATCGTCGCCGCGCGAACCGCACGACGCTGACCGATGGCGAGGCGGCCAACGACAACGCGAGCGAGTACGCCGCGCAGGACGCGGGCCGGGACGCCGCCAACGCGGGACCGTCAACGCTCGCGTCGCTGGCCGATCAGCTCGCGGCGAAGGAGGCGACGCGCCTCAACACGTCGATCGAGCGGCACGAGTCCTACACCGGGCGACTGCGCGAACTGTACGCGCAGCAGTCGACCGCCGCGCAGATCGCCGCCGAGCAGAGCGCCGCCGCGTTCGGGAACATCGGCGACGCCTTCGGAGGCGCCGTGCTGGCCGTCGCCGAGGAGGGGAAGACCGCGAAGGCCGCATCGCAGCAGATGCTCGAGGCGATCCTCTCTGGCGTCGCAAAGGAATCGTCGATCAAGGGCTCGTTCTACCTGGCGCAGAGCCTCGGCAACCTCGCGACGGGCAACCTCCCCGGCGCTGGCGCTGCGGCCGCCGCGTCGGTCGGGTTCTTTGGTGTCGCCGCCGCGGCCGGCTACGCCGCGCACGAAGCGAAGCCCGCCGCACCGGCCTCGTCTGCTGCCGGTGGTGGCGGGAGTCAGCGCGCGGCCGATGTCGCCCCGCAGCGACGCGACAGCGCGGGCGACTCCACCGTCATCTACATCACGTATGCCGCGCCGGTCATCGGCGGACGGGAGAGCACCGACGCCGAACTCGGCGAGCGCCTGAACCGCTACCAGCGCGCGGCCGGAGGAGGAAGGCGATGAGCACCCCTGCCTCGCACGCCTTCGCGCCGGAGTTCGCGCACACGACCGCCGCGCCCGACGTGACCATCACCTTCGCGTCGGGCACGTCGCCCGTCACCGTGTCGCTCTCGACGGGCACCTATCGGATGTGGCTCGCGCCCTCGGGCTCCTGCTACCTCCGCGCGCTCTGCCTTGCGATGAAGCTCGCCATCGTGGGGGCGCGGGGGTCGTCGCCGATCGTGACGCCATCGCTGGCCGCGGACGGCACGGCCTCCATCACCTTTACGGGCGACGTGCCTGCGACGGTCACCTTCGCGAGCGGCGTGTGGCAGCGCCTCGGGATGAGCGCTGCACTCTCGACCGTGACCGCGGGCGTCATCACCGGCACTCGCCCCGTCTGGCACCTCGCGCTGCTCACCGCCGCCACCGGCCCCTACTGGCAGGCGCTCCAGGCGGGCGGCGCAGAGCAGACGACGGGCGGGCGGGTGTATGCCATCGCCGCGACCGCGACCTCGTGGAGCCGCGCGTTGAAGGTCCACCTCCAGCCGACCACCCCAGCGCTGCGCGCCGCGCACAACTGCGACGCGACGGCGATGTACCCCGCCGAGGAGTACATGGGGGCGCTCGGCTCGACCGCCACCGCGCGCGAGTGGTCGGTGCTCGACGTGCTCTACAGCGCCCGCAACGCGCTGTGCGGGTACACGAGCACATGGAGCACCGCACGCACGGCCACGAGCGAACGCATCTGGCGGGCGTACATCGGGCCGGAGGCGCTGCTCTCGACGCGCACGGAGCTGCTCAAGGCCGAGTGGCTCGCGTTCTGCGAATGGCCGCTGGGGCTGGTCGCGCCGTCGAGCACCCCGACGGAGACGAGGGCCTAGCGCATGACCACCGCACGACTCCAGTGGACGGCAAGCGGCGCCCTCGCTCCCGGCGCGCGTCTGGTGCCCGTGATCCTCGTCGCGGGCGTTCCGCGGGTGCTCACCCCCGCAGGCGTGCGCCCGACCACCGTCGCGGTCACCAGCGGCACGGTCGACTCTCTCTTCTGGCCGAACACCGGGGGCCTCACGGAGACGCTCCCCGATGCGTCGACCTTCGACCCGGTGGAGGATCTCCTCGACCCCACCGAGACGTGGGAGGTCTACGAAACCACGTCACTCCTCGAGGGCTCCGTCGACGTCGAGACGCTGACCTTTTCGGTGCTGGACACCGACGGGCGCGGGACGGCGCTTCTGTCGAGCCGGGAGGGCCGCGTCTCGCAAGAGCTCGCCTCCGACCTCGACGCCTCCGCGACCACCGTGGCCCTGGGGTCGGCGGTTGGGATGCCCGCGTCGGGCCTCGCCGCCATCAACCGCGAGACCGTCACCTATGCGGCCGTCGCCGGCAGCAGCCTGACTGGCGTCGTGCGCGGCCGGTACGGCTCCGCCTCCCGCATTCACACTGCGCCCTCGTCGCACCCGCCGCTCGTCACCGCGAGCGGCGCGCGACACTGGCAGGGCCGCCTCGCGACGTTCTGGATCGCCTCGCTCTCGGCCGACGGGACCACCCTCACCGATCCGACGCTCATGTACACCGGCACGGTCGACAAGGGCGTGCAGCTCCGTCGCGAGCTCACCCGGTGGAGCGTGACGCTGCAGCACGTCACCAAGTCGCTCGCGCGGAAGATCGAGCCACGGCCGATCAACCTGTACGGGTGGAGCCACTACACGCTGGAGCCCTCCGACCACCCGTTGCGGATCTTCGACAACCGCACCGTCAACCTGTCGCTCCGATGGGATCCGACGGACGCCAACGACGCCGCCGGGTGGCATCCTGACGCACGGGAGATGGCCCGCGCGGCGGATGCGAAGGCGCGCGCTGGCACCTCCGGCAACGTGGGCGTGCAACTCACGGCCGACGGTCGGTTGTCGGTGACCGCCACGGGAAGCGACCTCGTCCCGACCGTCACGAACGTCTTTTGCTGCTGGGACGCGGGCAACCAATGGGTGTTCCACGTCACGAACGACAGCAATAGCCCGGCGGCATGGACGTCTTCGGCGCGTGCCCCGGAGGCGTGTTTCTCGCTCTCCGGATGGGTGAAGGTCCCGCGCGCCGAGGACTTCGGCACCATCCCGACGACGTTCACGTACACAGCGACGCTCGGCGACCTGGAAGGCGAGGCCTCGCTCGCACTGGTCTGCAACACCGACACGCAGACCGACGTCGTGTGCTCCATCGTCGAGCGCGATGCAACGCTCCAGCGCGTGCGCCTCGTCGCCTCGGGCTACCCGACGGACATCACCGTCGGGGGCGTCCCGCACTTCCCTCTGCTCTGCACGAAGCGGACGCCCGCGCGCCTCGGCATCGTCGCCCGCGGTGATACGGCGGTGGTCGCGCTGCGGGCCGCTGCGAAGGCCATCGACGCGCTCACCGGACAGGACCTCTTCGAGTCGGTCATCAACTGGACCGACCTCAACCGAGCCTTCCTGTCGTCGCCGTCGGGCAGTCTGCCGCAGGCCCGCGTCTATCGGTTCCACGGGGGCGAAGACACCTTCCTCGACGTGCTGCGCCGGGAGCTGCAGCTCCGCGGGATGGTGATGGCGATGCGCGATGGCCGCATCTCCGGCATCCGGCTCCAGAACTTCTCCGACGCCGAGGCCGTCGCCGCGGACATCCTCGAAGACGAGAACCTTTCCGACGGGGACAACGGGCGCGAGATCACGCCGGAGGTCATCGACAACGACGAGCCGCTGGCGACCCGGATGAAGTTCGGGCTGCCGGGCAACACCCGCGTCGAGATCGAGGACTCCACGTATGCGGGCGAGTTCGGCACCGGGGAGGCCCTGGAGTGCAACGCCCTGCTATCGCTCGGCGCGCCGCTCTTCGACGTGGCGAGCTCCACGGCGACGCTCTACGACGTGGCGCAGCAGGTGCTCGGCGCGCTGGCCGAGCCCAACCGCACGGTGCGCATCCCGCTCGCGCCGACACACACGGGGCTGCAGCCCGGCCAGCGCGTCACCTTCACACACTCCCGCATCCCGCACTGGTCCGGCGGCCGCGGCTTCGACGCGGCCGTCTGCCAGGTGCGCGACGTGCGCCGGGTGCTCTTCGGCGGCCGTCTGCGCAGCACCATCGGGCTGCGTCTCCAGAGCGGCACCTATTACGGGTACGCGCCGGAGGCCCTCGTCGCCGTGGGCGGGCTCTCCGCCACCTCGACGACGGTGACCGTGGACACCACGACGTCGTGGGGCGCGACGTGCTTCGCATCGAACGTCGACGCCACCAACGCCGCCTCCACCAATGCCGTTGACGGCTTCGAGGTCGGCGACGTGGTGGTGCTCTCGCAGGTTGGGACGCTCACCCCGATCGCCGACGAGCAGCGCACCGTCGTCGCGGTCGACCCCGTGGCCAACACGCTGACCCTCAGCGCGTTCCCTGGCGCGACGATGGCCGCGACCGCAGCGGTGCAGTACAGCGTGATCGTTCGCTTTGCGCCCTACGCCGCCTGCACCGCGCGGCAGCAGTCACTCCTCGCCTGGATCGCGGACCAGACCACGCAGGTTCTCGACGGCGTCGATGCGCCGAAGCGATGGGCGCCGTGAGGCTACATCGTCGGCCGGAAGCAGCAGTGCCACCCGCGGCTGCTGCCCTGCGGGTCGTCACAGCAACCCCGTCCGTCCTCGCACACGTTGCCGCAGGCGCCGCAGTTGAAGAGGGATCCTGGCGAGACGCAGAGGCCCTCTGCGATCGGCACCCCGGGCGAGTCGGCCGTTGCGGCGTCCCCTCGACAGAGGATGCCGGGAAGGGTGCCCTGCACCCGCGCGTCGCACCCCTCCGGCACGAACACGTCGGGCACGTCGGGAGTGTCGACCCCCGCGTCAGCATGGGTGACGACCGGCGCGCTCGACACGGGGTCGTTGCAACCGAGGGCGAGGAGCGCGAGCGCGACGGTGATTCGCATCGGGCGAAGGTAGCGCAGCCCCCGTCGACGGGTCACCGGCGACCGACGCCCCGCCCCGCCCGAACCCTGGAGACCCGATGACGACGACCATCGAGCGATGGATCCACCTCCCTCAGTCCGGAGGCGCGGCCGACCGCTTCCGGGTTGACCAGCCGCTCGGCGCAGGCCTCATGGCCATCGCCGCGAGCAACGCGACGCTCGCCGCACGCGAGAACGGCGTGGGCGTGCTGCTCGAGCACCCGGGCGCGGTCGACGTGCAGGGCGGACTCGACTTCGGCACCGACCCGGCGGCGGGGTTCCCCTGGGATGCCTACCCGAGCTCGGCAACGCCACTGGTGATCTTCGCAGGCGTGCACCGCCTCCGCACCTGGGGCGAGACGGGGCGCTATCCCAAGGTGATGCTGGCGTGCGAACTCATCGCAGACGGCAGCTCCACCGCGGGCGTCATCCTCGTCGGGCGCCCGACGATGGGACGTCCGGCGTCCGGCGACCTCCACGTCTCCGCGACCACCACGACGTCGACCACCGTCAGCGTCGAGCTGCCCACCATCTACGACTTCAACGTCACGAGTCGGCTCGTGTCGCCGGTGACCGGGAACGCGATCCCGACGCAGCCCCCCGTCGAAGAGGGGCGCCACACGGAGCTCGCCCTCTACATCGGCGTCTGGAACGGCACCGGCGGCAAGACCACCATTGGCTCGCTCACCCTCTACCTGGCGGCGCCATGACCACCCGACCCCGCGAACTCAACGCCCCCCTGATCGACGCGCAGACGACGGCCTCGCGTCGCACCGCGCGCGGCGCTCACGGCTTCGCGCTCGCCGACCTCGCCGACGACGCGGCCGGTGGTCACCCTCGCCAGCGCGCGACGATCCTCCGCAACAGCGGCGGGACCTTCCACGCGTTCCTGCACCCGTTGACGACGTCGCGCCTCGTGATGGTGGCCGCGACGGTGTCGTGGAACGGGGACTGGTCCTCCCCCGACGCGGTGAAGGTCAAGCTCTCCATCGACGACGGCACGACGAACATCCCGTACACCGACGCCACGATCCCGCGCGGCTTCAAGGATGAGGTGCACTGGCCGGGCGTCGGCACGTCGCGCCTCGACTCCATGAATCGGATCGTCGGGTATCTCGACAAGGATGACCTCGCGACCGCGGGCCTCGACCGGACGGTCCCGTGGCGGCTTACGTTCATCGTCACCTGCGGCGCGACGGTGTTCTGCGAGATGATCGAGGTCGCCGAGGTGTCGCGCTTCCGGGTCGACGACGCGGAGACGTTCGGGGAGTTCCCTCAGAACTATCGCGGGCGCGGCATCATCGACGACCACCTCGTGCGCGTCGGCGCGACGCTCGAGGCCGCGTACTTCTGGAACCGCCGCACCTACCAGAGCCTCTCGCTCGCCGAGGCCTCGCCCGACGTGGTGACGTCCGCGACGTGGGCAGCGATTCCGGGGTCGCAGTCCAGCGGAGGCACGGCGCGATCGTGGACCGTGCGACCGCGCCGCATCCTCGGGGAGCCACAGGTGATCTTCGGCGTCCGCTACAAGACGTCGACCGCGGCCGGGGGCGACGTGCGCCTCCACACCGGCGGCACCGGATCGCCCTTCACGCTCGCGCTGCCGGGCACCTCGGGTGCGTGGGCTGACGTGCTGACGGGGGTCGCGACGCTCGCCGACCTGATCGCCGATTCGGTGAGCTGGGAGGCGCAGGTGAGCGCCGGAACGCTGTCGATCGACACCTACTGGATCCCCGACGACCCGGCGTGATCGGTCAGCGCCGCGCTGTGCGCTTCGGCTTGGTGCCCTCCGTCGCGGCGGACTCGTCGGGGTAGAGCGCCCGCACTTCCGCCGCCGTGATGCCCCATCGTCCTGCAACGTTGCTCGCGACACCGCGCCCTTTGAGCTTCGCTCGCGCCGCAGAGTCGCTGACTCCCACTTTGAGCACCGCCCGCACCATGCGACGGCGCGCCGCGTTGTCGGCGGCGTAGAACTTCGCAGCCAGCATGGCGCGAGAGTCCGCCTTGCGGTCGGCGCTGCCGAAAGCATCCGGGTCGTGGCCCAGCGCGGCGGCCGCGCGTCGCACCATCGCCGCCCCGTCCATGTCGCCGACGAGCAGCTTCGGCAGTACGTCGCACACAAGGCTCGCGGCGGCCTCGCCCCGCACCCATCCGGCGACGGTGGCAACGTGCAGCAGCACGAGCCGCGCGCGGTCGCCGACGTCGTCGAGCCTATCGGCGACCGTCGCGACCCGGTCGAGCCAAGCCCGTTGCGCGCGCCGCTCCGCTTCGTGCGTGGGCGGATCGGGCTCGTCGTCATCGGCGGCGCCATCGCGCAGGTTCCCGGAAAGCTCGCGCGATACCTCGATCATCTCGCGGGCCCCTTCGGCGAGCCCTTCGTCTCCCTCGGGGCACAGCGCCTCATCGGCCGTCGCGATGCCAGCGCTCCGGGCTGCGCTCGCGGCGAAGCGCTCGGCTTCGCGCGTAAGCCAGAGCAGAGCGATGCGCAGGCCCGGGTCGAACCCTTTCGGGTCGCCGCTCCCGTCGATGAGGGGTCGCGCGTAGAAGGCAACGGCGGCGTCGAGGTCGTTGACCCGTGCGGCGGCTCCCCTGGACGCCGCCGACGCCAGCGCCGCCCTAAAGCCGCCGCCCGCGTCGGCCGCGGCGACGCACGCCGCCGCGCGCAACCGGGCATCGAGGGCGCGAAGCGCGCAGTCGAGAAGCACCCGGACGCCGTCGAGGTCGTCGCCGGAGTCGTTGCTCTCGTTGTCGTTGCTGGGTAGGTTGTCCATCGCTCGCTCTCCGGTCACGTCGGGGTTGCGGGAAGCGCCTCGCATGGCCTGGCAGCCGTCGCGGGGCGCGCGCGTGTCGGGGGCACCGTAACACCGCGATTGCCAGCGCGCCGCGTTCGCGACGTTGCAGTGCCGCCCCGACGTGGGCACCCTGCGCAGCATGATGGCGAACGCAACGCGGGCGGGTGACCGATGAGCAAGGCTGACGACGCGAAGGCGCTGGGCGAGATGATCGGCGCGCACCGACCCGACTACGCCGCGCTCGCGGCGCCGATGATGTCGAGCCCCTCCCTGCTGGTGCCCCGCTATCGCGAGGCGCTCCGCGCGTTCGAGCTTGCCGTGGCCGCTGCGACTTCCGCCCCGGCGGACGTCACATCCGCGCTCGACGCGGCCCGTCGGGTCCTGCCCCTGGAAACCGAGCTCGGCGCAGTGCTCTATGCACTGCGCGAGGTTCGCGCAGCCGCGACCGGGGCAGACGTGGCCACCATCAACGAGGGCGCCGCGCGATACCAGTCGGCGAACGCCCGGTGGCTCGCGTGGATCAACGCAGGGCGCGCGGCCATCCGCGCTGAGGGCGACGAGGCAATGCGGAAGGTCTCCGCGCAGCTCGCACGCGCGGAGACGACCGTCGCCGCCGGGAAGCAAGCCGAGCGCGCGAAGCGCCGCGGGGCGCTGGCCCGGATGCGCCCCGAGATCCAAACGGCGGCGGCGCAGGCGGCGTACGTCATCGATCATCCCAGCAACGTCGAGATCCCTCGCGCGATGATGAAGCGAGCGCGGGCCGTGCTCGCCGACGCGGAGCGGCTGCTCTCGCTCGCCCCGCCGCCGCAGCCGTCGTAGGCCCCGCGGCGCCCTACCGGTGGTGATGCCGCCGCGGCCCCGCAGGCAGCGCCTCCGACGTCGGGGCGAGGGGCACCGGCGGCGGAGGGCGCGTCGACGACAGCCCAGCCGAGGCGCAGGTCGCCGCGTTGATGGGCACCTCAACGCCGGTCGGGGTGTAGCAGTGCAGCGCCGCGGGCGCAGGCGGCGGAGGGGGAGGCAATGTGTCGGAGAGCCCTGCGGCTGTGCAGCTCGCGGCCTCGACGGTCACGGCTGCGCCGGCTGTGGTGTAGCAGCGGATGCCCGGCGCCGGGGCGGGCGCTGCCTGCGGGGCGTGCGCCAGCATCGCCTCGCCGCCGCTCGATGCGGCGGGCGCGGGCGGCCCGGAGAGGATGGCGCGCACGAGCTCGGCCTGATCCGCTTCGACGGCCCTGACGCCTTCGGCGTCGCTCGGCTCCCACGGGTTCTGGACCAGCGGGCTCGAGAGCACCCGGTTGATGTTGCAGACGATCGACCCTGTGGGGCTGACGGTGAGCGAAACCGACTGCCGCACCTGGCACGTCGAGATGCCGCACGACACCGCGGGCGCGTTCGCCGGCTCGGTCGAGATGGTGCCGGAGGCTTCGTTCAGGATGCGGAAGTTGTAGTTGCGGGCCTGGAGCAGCACCACGGCGCGGTTCCAGACCTCGGCGCGCTGCGTCCGGTCGTACCCGACCACGGTGGGCTGGCGCGCGACCGGCGCGGCGCAGGCGGCCAGAAGGTGCGACGCGGCGACGGTCGCGACGGCGGCAAAGAGCGGACGCAGATTCCCCATCGGGTGACACTACGTCGGCCATGCCAGGCGCGGTCAACGGCTTTGGGGGGCGGGCTCGACCTTGCGCTACTGGCTCAGGGTGACTACGGCTTTTCGACTATGATGCACGCCCCGATGGCCACCACGAAGAGCACGAAGAACACCACCCGGGCGGGCACCACCACGCGGCGCACGTCGCCGGGGAGGGCCGCGTCGAAGCCTGCGAAGGCAAAGGCCACGGAGCCGGAGGCCCGCTCGCTGTCGGAGATCGGCCGCGAGGCCCAGCGCGCCGCGCTGCTCGAGGAGTGTGAGCGCCAGGGCTGGAACCTCACCCACGTCGCCGCGTCATTGAGCCTGTCGAGCGCGTCGAACGTCATCCGCTCGCTCCGCACGCTGGGGCTGGAAGAAGAGTACGAAGCCGCGAAGGAACGGGGCGACGTGCGCGCGGGTCGGGGCGACACCCGGTAACATAATCAACGCGAGTCACTGACTCCGCTTGACTCACTAGATCAATCGGAGTCATAACCTCCCTACGGCCCGCGCTCAACCAAGCGGGCCCCGGAGGTTCCATGGCTCGCGCCGCTCTCGACCGCTTCGCCCTCCCCGCTGACCTCGTTCTTACCCCCTGCGCCCGATGCGGCGAGTTCGTGGAGTCCCTCGACTCGCGCGACCGCTGCGACGACTGCGCGGGCGACTGGCTGTTGACCGCCGTCGAAGAGGTCTCGCTCTTCGACGTGACGGTCGCGGACGGCATCGGCGGGCGGTCGTTCCGCATGCGGATCGCCCGGGTGGCGGTCGTGGTCGGCCGCCCCGCGGTGGCGTCCTACGGCGCGAGCAGCGCCCGGCGGGTGGCGTGATGGCGCCCCGCACGGTCGCGAGGGTTGAGCGTCGCTGGCGGGTGCGTCTCGCGCCGCTGCCGGCGGGCGTCGAGGCGTTCCGCACCGCCGAGGCGCTGTATGTGAGGGTCGCCCCGCGCGACACCGTCGCCCGCGTCGAGCGCCGTTGCTCGCACGCCGCGGCCTACTACGCGGGCCGGGTGGCGCAGTGAAGCCCACGACCTCCGCCCGCGAGCTCGCCCGCTTCACGCACAAGATCGACCGCCAGTGGATGAAGGGCGCCCCCGCCTCGATGCCCAAGCACTGGCGCAGGGTCTGCGACCTCGCGCTGGCGATGGCGCCGGAGAGCGCCGACGACCCGAAGTTCCACCGCGCGGTCGCCGCGTCGCTCCGCTTCGCGCTCCCGTACAAGCGCGGCCAGCGGTCGAGTGTCGACACCTGGGCCGCGGACCCGCGGAACGTCGCCGCGCTCGCGGTCGACCTGCTGCCGGTGATCCGCACGCACGCGCGGGGGCCCCGGTGAAGCGCCGGACGAAGGTGCCCGCGTCGCTCGTGCGCGACCTCAAGGAGTTCGCATGGGGCAATGGCGACCGCCGCATCGCGGTCGAGGTGCTGATCTTCGACCCGGCGACGGCGGGCGACCGGACACTGCTGCACCTCGCCGATACGCTGGTCGTCATCGCCAAGGTGCTGGCGAAGTACGAGGCCCACGCTCGGCGCCCGCCCGCCCAGCTCTGCGAGTCGTGGACCACCGGCGACCGCCGAGCGCCCTACGCCACCGCCGAGGACGTCGCGGCCGACGTGATGATCCACAGCGATACGCTGCGGAAGTACCGCGCGCTCCAGGCGCGCATCTGGCGCGTGATCGACGGGCTGATGCTGGAAGTGCGCGGCGGGCAGATGCCCCGGTCGATGGCGTGGGACGGGGGTGCTCCGTGAAGCGCCCCCGCTACCTCGGGCACTTCGACGGGTGCCCCGTGTTCCGCATCGACTCCCCCGAGGCGCAGGCCCGGGTGTTCAGCCCGGCGCGCTGGTGCTCGATGCACGCCCGACCCTTCCGCCCCGGACTGCGTCTCGTGGCCCGCAACATCGCCCTCCACGTCACGCCGGGTACCGCCGCCGCGATGGGCGCCGAACTCGACGCGGCGTGCAGCACGCCCCGGCTCGCGCGGTCGCTGCGGGCTCTGGACGCGCGGGGTGCCGCATGACCCTCCGCCAGATGACGAAGGCCGCCGTACTGCGGCGGCTCGCGGTCGCCGACCTCGCCGGAAGGGGTGCCCAATGAACGCGCCCATCGGCCTCGCCTTCGACCCCCTCGACGCAGCCGACGACGAGCCGCGCCCCGACGAGCGCGCGGCCGCGGCCCCGGCGGTGTGGCCCGCCTTCGATACGCGCGACCTCCCGCTGCTCGGCGTCGAGGTCGTGCGGACCGTCGCCCGGCTCCGGCGGAAGCTGCCGACCCCCGTGGGCATGGTCGCGCTCTGCGACCACCCGCACTACGCATGGGCGCTCCGGCACAACCTCGCCTTCGGGCCATGGCGCAGCGCCGCGGCGTGGGCACTGGCGTCCGTCAACGCGATGGTGCCCGCCGACGTCGCGCCTCCGAGCACCGGCCCTGCGTTCGTGGCCGACGCCCTGGCGGAGATCGCCGGGCTCTACCTTGCGCGTGGGGTGACCACGACCCGCGGCGCCTATCGCATCGCCGGAAGCGGGACGGTGTACGCGCCGAGGCGGAGCGGGGCGCGATGACCACGACGAGCGTTCTCGAAGCGCTCGCCGCCCTCGACGCTTGCGACGGCTGGCAGCTCGTCGCGCCGACGCGCGAGGCCTTCGCGGCGCACGCTGTCGCACACCCCTACGACCCGGAGCCGGGCTGGCCCACGTTCGGGCTGTGGGCGGTGCGGCTCGACGACTGCGTTGGGCTGCTCGAGGTCGCCGCCACCAACGAGGGCGAGCAGGGCCTGGCCTTCTACTCCGTGGGTGGCGTCGGCCGCTCCGAGCATGGAGTGCGCGAGGTCATCGAAGACGCGGAAGGCTGGCTCGCCCTCGACGCCACGGGAAGGCCCCTGCCGTGACCGCCAGCGCCGCCGACGGGCGTCGCCCTGCCCCGCCCGCGCCAGCGCTGCCGGGCACCCCCACTGCGCAGCCCGCGAGCTCGCGCGCAGGGTCGCCGCCCGCGTTCGTCGACGTGCGCCGCGCCACCACCTGCACCGGACCCCGGCGCGATGCGCTTCGATGATGCGCTGACGCCCGCGTCGCCGGTGTTCGATGAGACCGACTGGCGGCCATCCCTCGCGCTGTGGTGGTGGCCGCGCCCCCTCGTGCGTTGCCTCCATGTGCTCGTGCGCCGCGGGCGGCTGCCGAGGGCTGCGACGCTCGCCGACCTCGCGACGCTGACCCGCGCGGAGCTGCGCAGCGTCCGCGGGCTGGGGCCGACGCGGCTGGGCTGCATCACGCACGCGCTCGACGCGGTGGGCCTCGCGCTCGCCGACGACGCGACCGACGACGAGAGCACGGAGGCGCTGATCGAGATGCTCCCGACGCGGCGCTCTCGACCCCCTGCGGCGCGTGCTCGCCGGGAGCGTGCGTGACGCGCTCGACACCTCACGAACGGGCCCCGCAGTCGCCCCCCTGTCGCGTCACGAAACGCCTTCTGGCAAAGCGTTTTCGTGCGACTGTGACATGCGTTCAATGTCACACCGCCCGACCCTCCCTAGACCCCTGCTCCGTCATCGCTAAAGGCTCGTTGTGCGAAGCGAGACAACGGAGAGCCCATGACCCAACTGACCTGGACGGAGTGCGTGTTGATCGGTGCGACGGCCGGCGTCGACCCGACGGTGGTCCGCCGGATGAGCAAGGGGCAGAGCGTCCGCCGTTCGTCTCGCGTCGTAGTGACTGCGGCAGCGGAGAAGCTCGGGTTGGCCTCGCGCCTCCCGGTCGTCGAGCCCACCGGGCCGGCGCAGGCAGTGAACGCCGCCGCGTAGAAACAACGCGACCGGCGGGGCTACCACACACCCGCCGGCCGCCACGGAGAGCACCGATGGCCTGTTCTGTACCTCGCGGGCGCAAGCCCCGCAAGGCGCGCGCGTACCGCTGCGCCTCGCGCTACCCCGCCCCGCCGACCTCGCGCGAGGCCTTCCCCGTCCACGCGTTCGCGCTGGGCTCGACCGACCGCGCCGTCGTGCGCGGCGAGGGCGCGTGGGAGTTCGCGCTCTACCTCTCCGGCGCGAGGCCCGAGTGAGCGCCCGTCTCTCCCGAGCCGTGGCGGAGCGCATCGCCGCCGAGCACGCTCGGCTGTTGCGCGACGCCCTCGCCCCGCTGCGCGAGGCCCAGCGCGCCCCCATGCCGCCCGCGCCGTCGCCGGAAGACCGCGCCCTCGCGGCGGCAGCATCTCCGGCCGTGCACTCGCGCGTCGACCGGCTGCTGCTCGCCGCTGGCTACACCACCGACGACCTCGCCCGCGCCGACGCCCCGCCCTGCAACGACGACGCGCCGGCCGACGAGTTCACCCGCGCTCGTGCTCGCGCCTTGCGCGGCAAGAGGGGGTCGCGATGAACGCCGACGCCCTGCTCGTGCCCTGCATACCCGCGCTGGTCGACGGCTACGCGGCCGCGCTCTACGACGGGCAGACGCCCGACACCCTCGCGGCGCTGTTCTCCGAAGCGCTCGACACCGCCGATGTCCCCGCGTCCGAGGTGGCGGTCGCCGTGACCGTCGTGCACCGCGCGGACCTGCAGGCGACCCTCGACGAGGGCGACGAGGACTCCGTGCGCGAGCTCGCCGCGATGCTGCGCGACTGGACCGCGCCCGCGCCGGGGTACTTCCCCGCGGTCATCTGCGTCGGCGACGTCGTCGGCATCCGTCCACTGCGCCTCAGCCACGGCGCGAGCGAGGGGCGCCGGTGATCATCGACACGCTCTGGCACGAGGCGCACGCGTGGTGGACGCAGCCCGACGGGCGCAACCACCCGGAGCCCTGCGCGCACGCGGTCGTCGGCGGGACTCCGACGTTCCTGCACCTCGCCCGCTGCTGCGGGGCGACGGTGTCTCCCGCGTCGCTCGGCCCGTCGTTCGTGCGGGTGCGCCGCTCGACGATCGCGGAGGGACGCGGCGCGAAGGTGAGGGTGCTGATCAACGGCCGTAACGGGCTGCGCGACATGCCCGTGCAGGTCTTCGGCTCGCCGCCCGCGGGCGCCCCGGCGGACGATGACGTCGCATGGGGTGAGGCGTGGGAAGCGGCGTGGGAGAGCGCCGCCGACCGCGTCGTGCGCGAGGTGATGGAGCGACTGCGGGGTGCGTCACACCTCGACGCCGCGGACCTGCGCGCGCTGGGGTTGAAGCGCCGCCCCACCGGCGCCGAGCTGACGGCGGCCTGGCGCGTGACCGCGAAGCGCACGCACCCCGACCACGGCGGCGACGCCGCGCAGTTCATTGAGGCCCGCGCCGCCTACGAGCGCCTTCGGGCGCTGGTCACTCCGGCGCGAGTGACCGTCGGCGCGGGCGGTGCGGCGTGAAGCTCCGCCCCGTCCAGATCCGCGCGGTTGACCAGCTACGCGACGCCTTCGGCCGCGTGCGCCGGGTGCTGCTCGTGGCGCCCACCGGCTTCGGCAAGACGGCCGTGGCCGCCGAGTTGATGGTGCGTGCCCACGCGAAGGGCCGCCGCTGCCTCTTCCTCGTCCACCGCCGAGAGATCGTGAAGGACACCGCGCGTCGCCTGCGCAGCCGTGGCGTGCCCGCGGGCGTGCTGATGGTCGGCGAGCCCGCGACCGACGCGCCGGTGCAGGTCGCCAGCGTGGCGACGATCACGGCACGGGAACTCGTGTTGGTGCTGCGCGCGGGCGACCTCGTGGTGTGGGACGAGGCGCACCACTGCGACGCCGAGACGTACCGCGCCATCGCCGCGCAGTTCCCTGCGGCGTACCACCTGGGGCTCACCGCGACGCCGGAGCGCTCCGACCGCCGCGGCCTGCGCGACGCCTTCGATGAGCTCGTGATCGGCGCGAGCATCGCCGAACTCGTCGCCATGAGGCTGCTCGCGCCCTGTGACGTCGTCGGCCCGGGGAAGCGGCAGAGCGCCCTCTCGATGGCGCCCTTCGAGGCGCTGCAGCGGTGGGCGCCCGGCCGCCCGACGGTTGCGTTTTGCGCCAGCGTCCCGGCCTCGCTCGCGCTGGTCGAGGCCCTCGCCGAGCAGGGCATCGCCGCGGCGCACCTCGACGGGAAGACGGCCCCGTCGAAGCGCACGCGCATCCTCGACGACTTCGACGCGGGGCGCATCGAGGTGCTCTCCAACGTGTTCGTGCTCACCGAGGGCTGGGACTGCGCGCGCGCCGAGGTGTGCCTGCTCGCCCGCGGCTGCGAGGGCGTGGGGCCCTTCCTGCAGATGATCGGCCGCGTCCGCCGTCTGGGCGACGACCCGTCGAAGCGCGCGCTGCTCATCGACCTCTGCGGCGCCGTCTGGCAGCACCGCATGCCCGACGCCGATCACGAGTGGTCGCTCGACGGCCTGGTGAAGCGCGCGGCCAACGACAACGACGGCGCCATCCGGCAGTGCGCCGAGTGCGGGGCGGTGTACGAGGCGCGTAAGTACCCGCGCGCGTGCCCCAACGGCCACGCCCCGCCGCCTCGCGAGGCCCGCGAGGTGAAGCCCGCGCCGCTGTCGCTGATCAACACGACGCACACCCGCGAGGAGTTGCAGGCGGAGCTTGACCACCTCTCGCGCCTCTCGCGTGAGCGCGGGTGGAAGCCCAACGCGGTCGGGGTGCGGTTCAAAGAGAAGTTCGGCTTCTGGCCATCGCGGATGCACGAGAGCCGCGAGAGCCGAGCGATGGGCCCCGCGCCGGTCGCGTCGAAGGGGGCGGCGTGAAGGAGTCACGACTCCAGCGCGACGTGCGGCTCGCGCTCTCGGCGCCGGGACAGGTCTTCTGGCGCAACAACGTCGGCACCGCCGAGCACTGGTCCGACTCGCTCGCCGACGTCGACCACGTCGCCTACGGCGTCGGCGGCCCCGGCGGATCCGACCTGCTCGGGATCGTGGGCGGGCGCTTCGTCGCCCTCGAGTTGAAGGCGCCCGGCGCTCGGACGAAGCCCGCACGGGCGGCGGCGCAGGCGCAGTTTCTCCGGCTCGTTCGGAGCGCGGGCGGCTTCGGCTGCATCGTGCGGACGGTCGACGAAGCGCTCGCGGCGGTCGAGCGAGCGAAGACGGGAGCGAGCGAATGAGCGCGTCGAAGGAAGGCTTCGCGCCGCCCTCGCGCGGTGGACGCGGCTGGGCCGACGTCTCGCCCTCGCGCCGCTGTCCCATCTGCGGCGGCAGCTCGTGGTGCCAGATCGCCCGCGACACCTCGGAGACGATCCTGTGCAAGCGCGTCGGGAACGGCCAGCGTCCGCGCGCCAACCGCGACGGGGTCGAGTTCTACACGCACCACCTCGGCGCCCGGCCCTGGCACCCTCCGGCGGAGGCGCCCGCGCCCGCCACGTCGCGTGCGTCGGCCGACGACTGCGACCGCGCCTATCGGCTCGTGCTCGCGGCGCTGCACCTCGACGACGTCGACCGCGCCGGGCTGCTCGTGCGCGGGCTGAACGACACCACCATCGCCGCGAACGGCTACCGCACCCTGCCGGTGACGGGTCGCGCCCGGATCGCCCGCGCCATCGTCGACGCGGTCGGCGAGCACGTCGCCCGCGCCGTGCCGGGCGTGGCGTGGAAGACCGACGAGGGGCGCGGATGGTGGACGCTGACCGGCGCGCCGGGGCTGCTCATCCCCTGCCGCGACCTCGCGGGGCGCATCGTCGCGTTGAAGGTGCGCAGCCGCGACCCGGGCCCCGGGCGCTACCTCTACCTGTCGAGCGCGAGCCGTGGCGGGGCGTCGGCCGCGAGCGTCGTGCACATCCCGGTGGCGGCGGCCGCGCTGCGGTGGGCCCCGCTGGTGATCACCGAAGGAGAGCTCAAGGCCGACGTGTCGACGCACCTGCTCGGCGGTCGGCCCGTCGTGAGCCTGCCGGGCGTCGGCTCGTGGGCGCTCGCGCTCGATCTCGTGGAAGCGTGGGGCTCGCGCGACGTCGCGGTGGCCTTCGACTCCGACGCGCGAACCAACCGCCACGTCATGCGCGCCCTGGTGAACCTTGTGGACGGTCTGCGCGCGGCGGGGTGCCGCGTCGAGACCTGGCAGTGGGATGGCCCGGCGAAGGGCCTGGATGATTTCTTGTGCGCCCAGCGGCGCAACGAAGAGGCGAACCCGTGACCATCGACAACGACATCCGATCGAAGACCACCGCCCCGAAGACCGACGCCACCGCGGGCGGCTCCGTGCGCAAGCTGCGCGACGCGCTGCGGGGCGACGCGCCCGCCGGCATCGTCGCCCTCGAGGGGGCGGACGCCGCGGCCGACGCCCGCGAGGCCCGCCGCGATGCCGAGCGCGAGGGAGCGCCCGACCCGCTCGACGGGCTGCCGGAGCGCATCACCGCGGGGGGCGACGCCACGCTCGCCTTCGACCCGCTGGCGATCGGCGCGGCGGTCGAGCTGCGTGACGACGACGGCCCCGCGTTCCAGTCTCTCCGCGGCGCGTTGAAGCGCGCGGGCGTCGCGCTGACGGAGTGGTCACGGGCGCTCGACGTCGAGGCCCAGCGCCGCAAGCGCGCCGCGAAGGAAGCCGAGCGCGAGGCGCTGCAGCGCGCCGCGGTCGCCCGCTGGGCGGCGCTCGATGCCGAACGCGCCGAGGTCGCCGAGCGCATCGCTGCCGAGCGAGAGCAGCGCCCCGCCCTCGCCGACCACTTCGCGGAGGTCGAGGTCGACGGGGCGACATTCGCCATGGAGCCGGGCCGGATGACCATGGACGCGCCGACCGCGCAGGGGATGAAGCGCACCACCCTCGCGACGTTCTCCGCGCCGATCGTCGCGCACACGCTGGAGCTCGACGCGCCCGACGCGAAGCCGCGCGGCACCTACACGCTCTCCGTCGTGCTCGACGGCGGCGACGCCCCGCGGGAGGTCGACGTCGAGGCCGACCGCTTCGACCGGATGGAGTGGGTGGGGCCGGTGCTCGGGCCTCGCGCCGTCGTCGCCCCGGGGAAGGGCGCGCGCGACGCGCTGCGGTTCGCGATGCAGCGCCTCTCATCGCCGGAGACCCGGCAGCGCTGCGCCTTCACGGGGTGGACGCGCCACGGCGGGCGGTGGGTCTACCTGCACACCGGCGGCGCGATCGGCGCGGAGGGGGCGGTCGAGGGCCTCGCGGCGACGCCGCCCGCGCCGGTCGACCGCTTCGCCCTCCCGCCGCCGCCGACGGGCGCCGACCTCGCGGCGAGCGTCGCGGCGGTCGTCGAGCTGCTGTCGATGGAGCCCGCGGCGGTGACCGTCCCCATGGTGGCGCTGGCCTTCCACGCGCCGCTCGGCGGCTCGCGTTGCGCGGTGCACGTCAACGGCCCGGCGGAGCGCGGCAAGAGCGTCCGCGCGTCGCTCGTGCAACGGCTCTTCGGGGCGGCGATGAACGCGAAGGCGCCACCCGCATCGTGGGCGGACGGCTCGACGGCCATCGGCATCGCGCAGGTGCTCGCGCGCGCCGGAGACGCCCTGGTGATGGTCGACGACCTGCGCCTCGCGGGCGGCTCGCGCGACGAGGCCGATGCGGTGAAGGTCGACAGGGTGCTGCGCGCTCACTTCAACGGAGCCTCGCCGTTGAAGGGCCGACGGGACGGGGGCGCCGCCCGCGTCGACCCGGCGTCGAGGTGCAACGTGCTGTCCACCGGGGAGACGCTGCCGAAGGGCCCGACGGCCTCGACGCTCAACCGGGTCGTGACGGTGGAACTCGACGCGCCGCTCCCTGCGAACCTCGGCGCGCTCGACGCCCTCGCGTCGTCGGGCGTCCTCGCCGGAGGGATGGCGGCGTTCCTGCGGTGGCTCGCCCCGCAGCTCGACGACGTCCGGGCGACGGTCCGCGCCGACGAGCGCGCGGCCGCGCTGCGCTGGGGCTTCACGGCGCAGTCGCGGGCGACGGAGCTGCTCGGCGGTCTCTGCCTCGGCGCCGAGTTCCTGCTCCGCTTCCTCGCGGCGCACGGAGTCACGGCGGCGGAGGTCGAGCGCCACCGCTCGCGCGCGGTCGCGGCCCTGCACGACGTCGCCGGGGAGCATGGCGCCCGGGTCGCCGACGAGGGGATCGCCCCGCGGTTCCTGGGGCTCGTCGCGCAGGCGCTCCGATCGGGGTTCGGGCACGTCGCCGAGGTGCGGCGCTCCGAGGTGCCCGGCGGAGAGCTGCGCCTCTTCACCCCGGCGGACGCCCATCTGTGGGGCTACCAGCGCCGCGGCGCCGAGTGGGTGCCGACCGGGCCGACGATCGGCTACCTCGTGCGCTCCGCGCCGCCGTCGAAGCCCAGCGGGCTCGAGGATGCGGTCTGCCTGCTGCCGGCGCCTGCGCTGGCGCTCGCGAAGAGGGTCGAGCGCGACAACGGGCGCGCCCTCGGCGCCGACGCGGGCACCGTCGGGGCGGCACTGAACGCCGCCGGAGCGCTCGCCCGCACCGACCTCGCGACCGCGCGGCCGCGCACCACCACCCGCGTCCGCACGACCGGGCGCACCGGCCCGACGCTCGACGCGTGGGCAGTGAAGCTCTCGGCGCTGGGCTACGGCACCGACGACGAGGGCGACGAGGGGGGCGCCCCGGAGGCGGTCGCCGACGACGGGACCGGACCGGCCCCCGAGTTCCCCGCCGACGTCGACCCCTTCGCCCGCTGACGGGCGTCTCCGGGTAGGTTTTCGGAGGCCCCGTCGGCGACCCGGGCTGTGTGTCCACGGCAGGGTGGACACACACCTACGCGCAAAAACGTCGGGGAAACGGCCCTTTTAGGTGTGTGTCCCAAAGCCCGGGAAAGAAGAGCCCCGTAGAGAGGGGCGCGAGGAAAAATAAAAAACATGGTGCGACGTATGGCCACGAGGGGAGCGAAGGCGAAGGCCAAGGGGGGTGTCGGCTCCATCGAGACGCTCCCCTCGGGTCGGTTCCGGGTGCGGGTGTGGGTGAAGGGGAAGAAGACCGGCGACACCTTCGCCACGAGGGGGGAAGCCGAGCAGCAGCGGGCCGCGCTCGCAGTGCGCCACCGGGCGGTCGCCGAGGCGGTGCCTCCGGAACCCGAGGCGCTCACCCTCGCGGCCTGGGGGAAGACCTGGCTGGAGCGGCGCGAGGAGCTGGGGGAGGTGCGACGGCCCCAGGAGACCCGCACGCGGTGGGACCTCTACCTCGGGAGCACTCCGCTCGCGGCGATGGCCCTGCGGGACATCCGACCGAAGCACGTCCAGGCGTGGATCGACGGCATGGTGAAGCGGAAGCGGGGGAGGGGGGAGGCGGGACGCATCTCGCCGGGCACGATCCGTCACGCGTTCTCCCACCTGCGGGTGTGTCTTGCGGAGGCGGTGCGGGCCGAACACGTCGACAGCAACCCGTGCGACGGCGCGCGCCTCCCGAAGCAGCGGGAGGCGCCGTGGACGTTCCTGACGACGGAGGAGATCGCGGCTGTCGAGCGGGGCGCCCCTGGGGTGCCTGAGGCGTCGCGGCGGGTGTTCGTGTTCGCGATCTACACCGGGCTCCGTGCCGGCGAGATCATGGCCCTCCGGGTGGGCGACGTCACCCTCGACGGCCCTCGCCCCGAGGTGCATGTGCAGCGCTCCCACGATGGCCCTCCGAAGTCGGGGAAGACCCGTCGGGTGCCGCTCCTCCCTCAGGCCATCGGAGCCCTGCGCGAGCAGATCGCGCATCTCGCATCGGACGGCGTCGAGGTGAGCCCGGATGACCTGGTGTTCCCGACGCCCCGGGGGTGCCAGTACCGCCGAGGGGACGATTGGGGGTGGGGCAATCGCAAGCGATGCAGGAAGGTCGAGCCGGGGCACCGGGTGGCGTTCGGCATCACCCGCCGGGTGGTGTTCCACGCGCTCCGGCATACGGCAGCCAGTCACTTCGTGATGGGCACGTGGACGGACAGCCCGCTCGAACTGCTGACCGTGAGGGCGATCCTCGGTCACCACAGCGTGACCACCTCGGAGCGCTACTCGCACCTGAGCCCCTCTCACGTGCACGACCGCATCCATGGGACGAACGGTGGCCGTGGGACGGGGGCACTTGTCCCACGGGCTCACGAAAACGCTGTGATTCCCGGGGTTACTCCCGCTGCGGCGAGCGCATCGGTCGGCCGTTGGTGATCAGGAAGCGCCAGATGCCCGGCTCTCCCACGTTGGACGTCCGGCAGAGCCTCAGCACCCCCGCGGTGCGCGATCCCGGCAGCACCCGGCTGTCGCGGCGGTTGCCCGCGTCGAAGCCCGCCTGCGCGGGCGTCCCTCCGCGGCCGTTGCTGCCGCCGCTCGCGTCGCCGGTGGTCCACTCGCAGCGCGCGTAGCGGAACTCCACCTCGAACTGCCCTTCGTCCATCTCCGTCCCGCCGCGCAGCACGATCTGGAAGCTGTTGAGCCGGTCCACGTGGCTGCCGAAGTACCCGACGTTGTGCCAGGTGATCACCACCTGGCCCGGGCGGATGTCCCACCACACGCCGTTGCGCCCGGGGCGCCCTCCGCCGCGGGTGTCCACGTCCGCCCAGAAGGGCGCGATCATCGGCTGGTCGGCGATGGGGAAGGGCGTCGGCGTGAACTGCCCCACCGCCCCGCGAAAGGTGATGTTGCCGTTGTTGTTGACGAAGATCGATCGGTACGTCCCCGCGAAGTAGCGCAGGCCCCCGGGGAAGCCCCGGGAGATGTCGATCTCCGCCGAGGAGCTGTCGTCGTTCTCCGCGAGGAAGCCGGTGCCGAAGCCCGCCGGTCCGCCGAGGTCGGCGATGAGGTCGACGGCCGACGCCGTGCGAGGAGCGACCTGGCCGGCGAGCGCCGCCAGGGCGATGGGAGCGAGCATCGATCGAGAGCGCTTCATGCGAGTAAGCCTCCATGGAATCAATCCGAGTCCGATCATCCCCGGCCGCGCGGTCCCCTCGGCATCCGCAGCGCGAGCACCCCGAGCAGGTACGCCACGAGCGCGCCCACCAGCAGCGGCAGCCGCGCCTCGCGCATCACCCGCTGCGCCCGCACCTCCGAGAGCGCCTCGTCCAGCCGTCGGATCACCCGGCCGTCCCCCGCCCTCGCGATCGCCGCGAGCGCGGGCGCGTCGCTCCCGAAGGCCCGCAGCTCGTCGGGGTAGGGGGCCTCGGCTCCGCCCGCCACCGTGGGCTCCCTCGACGAGGGCATCCGAGCGTCGACCACGAAGCCCTCTCCCAGCGCGACGCTCGCGGTCCAGACGCCCGGAGCCGTCGGGCGCACCGCGAGGCGCACCCCCTCCACCCGGCCTCGGGAGAGCATCACCACCGGCGCCGGAGCCGTCGCCGTCGTGGGCGCCACCACCGACACCCGGCGCGCGTCGGACCGCCCCGCGAGGGCCTCGACGTGCAGCTCCAGGTTGTCGTCGCTCTGCACCCGCAACATCTCCCAGGCCATCTGCCCGAAGAGCCGGCGGAAGCTCTGGCCCGTGCGCCACGCGTCGGCCCAGCGGCTCGACGTCGCGGTCGTGAGCGAGGCCGCCTGGCCGAGGCCCACGAACCAGTGGGCGAGCACCGGAGAGCCATCGGGCGCTTGCAGCAATGCGAGAGCCCCGGGGCGAATCTGCGACACGGTGAAGCCCAGGATCGGCGGGTCGGCGGAGGGGTCGACGCCGTCCATGAAGCCCATGCGGCCGCTGAGGGCGGGGCGAAAGGCCGCCTCTCGCGCCGGCGGCGGACTGCGAAACTGCGCCTCGTGGACGAAGAGCGAGGGCAGCGAGGTCGATGAGCTGGTGACGTGGTAGCGACCGCGGCCGATGCGGGAGATGTCGCGCATCAGGTTGACCCGAGGACCGAGGGTGATGGCCGTGATGGTGGCGCCCGTGTAGCGGAGCGCGTTGGCCGCGGCGATGGCAGGGCCCGGCTGGCTCTCCCCGTCGGACATCAGGATCACGTGGTGCAGGTAGCGGTCGTCGTCGGTGACGATGTTGGTGGCGGCGTTGAGGGCGGCGGCGAGGTTGGTCCCGCCGCCCGCGCGGATGCCCGCGATGGCGCGGGTGACCTCGTCGGCGCGGCTCATCGGGACCGGCGGCACCACCAGGTCGGCCTCCCCGGAGAAGGCCACCACGCCGACGCGGGAGTCCGGGCGCAGCGCCCGAACGGCGGCGATGCCCGCGGTGCGAGCGTTGACGATGTTGGGCCCCATCATGCTGCCCGAGCGGTCGATCACCAGGATGAGCTCGATGGGCCGGGGCTCCGGCACCGCCCGAGGCGGCATGATGGGCTCGATCTCCCGCAGCAGCTCCGGCTCGCGCCCGACGCCGTGCATCCCCGTGGTGGTGAGCAGGCCCCCGCCGCGCTCCTCGACCCACACCCGAAGCGCTCGCTGCTGGGGCTCCGTGAGCGCGGTCATCACGATCTCGTCGAGCACCACGAACTGGTACCGGTCGAGCCCAGCGGCGTCCGAGGGGACCTCCTCGGGCTGCGCCTCGTCCACGTGGAGGTGCGCCTCGCGATAGACCGCGGCGAGCGAGGGAGAGCGGCCCGCCAGCTCGTTCACCAGCAGCACCCTGGGCGGGGTGACGACTCGCACCAGCATCCGCCAGGAGTTGTTCTGCGCGAGGCGGTCGCCCTCGGTGGTCGCGGTCACCCGGAGCTCGTGCACGCCCTCGTCGGGGAAGGCCACCAGCACGTCGTGGAGGCTCGAACCCGACGGGGCCTCCACCTGCCGCTGGCTCACGCTCTCCCCATCGCGCTGCACCAGCAGCCGCACGCTGCGCTCTCCCGAGGCGAAGAGGCGCACCCCGATGCTCACCTCCCGCCCGGCCCTCACCAGGCGTGGCGCCTCGAGGCCGCTCACCGCCACGGCGTCCACCGCGGGGCGATCGCCCTGCGGCAGCACGAAGACCTGCACGCCCGCGCGCCTCGCCCGATCGGCCGCTCCCGCCACGTCCCCGCGCGTCTCGCGACCGTCCGTCGCCAGCACCACCCGCCGCACCCGCTCCGTCGGCAGCAGCGCCACGGCGGTGTCGATCGAGGCCGCGAGGTCCGTCTCCATGGCGCCCTGAGGCTGCGTCGCGCCCACGTCGAGCCAGCGCACGTCGTCGCGCTCGAGGCGCCGCTGCGGAACCGCCCCGCGCGTCGCCGCCGCCTCGCGAGGGGAGACGCTCGCGGAGCCGTCCACCACCAGCGCCACCGCGAGCTGCCTCGTGCTCCAGCGCACCCGGGCGTCGGCGACCGCGAGCACGACCAGCGCCGCCGCCACCACCCTCGCCAGGGTCGCGAGCGCGAGCTGCCGGCGAGAGGCGTCGAGGCGGCTGCGCCAGGTGGCGAGCACCAGCAGCGGGCACACCGCGAGCGCCCAGAGCAGGGCCGGGTGACCGATGGAGAGCGCGCCGCTCACGAGAGCCTCGCCCGCTGGATGAGCACCCACTCGACGCACAGCATCGCGAGGATCACCGCCGCCAGCACCAGCGACAGCGACGTCCGCCCCGAGGAGGCCGAGCGTCGCCCCGCCCTCGGTCCCTCGGTGGAGGCGATGGAGCCCGCCTCCTCCGAGGCGCTCACGGCGATCGCCCGGTCGGCCGTGTGGTAGATGCCCGCGCTCGCGGTGTCGTAGAGCGCGCCTCGCACCTCTCGCCCGGCTCCCGATGGGGTGAGCACCACGGCGTTCGGTCCCGGCGCCCGGATGGGCTCGCCCGGGCTCTGCCACGAGTGGAACTCCCGCTCACGGCGGTCGAGCCACACCAGGGCGTTGTGCATGAAGAGCGGAAACGCGATGCGCTGCACGAGGTCGGTGCCGTCGGTGTCGAAGCCGAGCGCGACGAGCCGCGCGCCGTCCCGGTCGCGAGCGATCACCAGCGCGTCGCGCCCGCTCCGCACCAGCACCCGGTCGTCGGCCCCGGGCAGCAGCGCACGCGCATGGGCGACCTGCACCTGGTCGAAGCGAAGCCCCGCAAGCACCCGATGATCGGCGGCGAAGGCGGTCACCCTCGGCGCGGCGATCTCAGCGCCCACCCGCAGCGAGCGGGTGTCCGTGGCGCCCACCACCATCTGCGCCGGGTGATCGAGCGGGGCCCGCGGCGACACGCGGTCGAGCACCACCACCTGGTAGCGGGAGAGAGCGCGGCGTCGCGCCTCGAGGCCCGCCTCGTCGACGGTCTCCAGCTCCACCGAGGGGTTGGCCGCGAGGGCGTTGGCGAGGTAGCGGTTGCCGGGCGTCACGAGCAGCACGCGCGTCGAGACCACCGGAGGCACCGTGGCGTAGGCGACGTCGTCGGCGGAGAGAGCGTCCCGTCCGCCCTCGATGTCGATGTCCTCCAGGCGCGCGGTGAGCTCGCCCTGGGCGCTGGAGAATCCGCGGGCGCGGTGCGTGAGGACCTCGCCGGGCTCCGGCGCCACGCGCTCCTCGGAGAGGACCGTGTCGCGGTCGCGGAGGACGAGGCGAGCTCGGGCGCGGCGTGTGGAGTACGAGCGCACCTCGCAGCGGACCTGGTACTCGCCGAGGGCCAGGGGGTCTCGCCGCGCGTCGAAGCCGGTGATGGCGAGGGTCTCGCCGGGCGATCCGACGGGGGCGAGCTCCACGGTGACCGTCGCGTCGGCCACGCGAGGGAGCTCGTCGCGATCGGCCACCACCAGCACGCGACCCGGGCCGTGCGTGCCGTGGACGATGGAGCGAGCGAGCTCGACGGCGGCGGGGAGGTCGGCGGTCCCGTCGTCGGGCTCGGCGCGAGCGAGGGCCCGGTCGGCGTCCGACGCCCGGTGGGTCATCGGGACCAGCACCTCCGGGCGCAGCCCCGCGCGCACGATGGCCACCTGGCCGGACACGGTGTCCGCCAGCACGGTGGCGCGGGCGATGGAGAGCGCGTCGTCGAGGCGCCGATGTCCGCGCTCGTCGCGGGCCGCCATGGTTCGGTCGGCCGCCAGCACGATCACCGTGGTGCCCGAGTGTCCGGCCCCGGCGCGGGGGTCGCCCATCTCCCCGACCAGCAGCAGCGCGATCAGGAGCGTCACCAGCATGGAGGTCCAGGGGACTCGCGTGGCGAAGAGGGAGCGAGGCCGGGAGCGCTCCACCGCGCGACGCCAGAACTCCACGCTGGAGACGACCTGCAGTCGCGGCGTGCGGCGCAGGAGGTAGAGCGCGATGACGGCGAGCGAGGCCGCGAGGGCCGCCCCGAGCAGCGCGGCGGGGGAGAGCGCGGCGAAGGTCATGGGTGTCCCAGCGAGGGGGCGAGCACCTGCCGCAGCAGCTGGTCGAAGGGCAGCTCCACCGGCGCCTCGACGAGCCGTCCGCCCACCCGTCGGCAGGCGTCGCGGGTGCGCTCGACGTGCGCCTCGACCTCCGCGCGATAGGCCTCCAGCAGCGCCTTCGTCACCGCCACGCGCAGCAGGTCGCCCGTCTCCGCGTCGCGCAGCTCGATCTCTCCGTGGAAGTCCGGCGCGTGGTCCTCGTCGCAGCGCACCCGCACCACGCAGAGCTGGTGCCCCCGCTGGGCGAGCAGCCGCAGGCTCGCGCTCCAGTCCGCGGCCTCCATGAGGTCGCTCACCACCACCACCACGCCGCGCCCGGGGAAGCGCTGCAGGAAGGCCTTCACCGAGGCCTCGAAGCTCGTCGCCCCGTGCGGGGCGAGCGCGGTGAGGAAGGCCTCGAGCCCGGGGTAGTCGTCCCGGCGGCGCAGCACCGTCGTCGCCCGACCGACCGTCTCCGCGAAGGGGATCACCTGCACCCGGTCGACCTGGTTCATCCCCAGGAAGCCGAAGGACGCCGCCACCTGCCTCGCCACGTCGAGCTTCGGCGGAGCGCCTCGGGTCATGGAGGCCGACACGTCCACGAGCACGTAGACCCTCGCGTCGTGCTCCTCCTCGAAGGTGCGCACGGAGAGGGTGCGGTTGCGGGCGAAGGCCTGCCAGTCGATCTTCCTCGCGTCGTCGCCGACCACGTACTCGCGCCGCTCGGCGAACTCCAGCCCGCTGGCTCGCGCGTCGCTGCGGTGCCCGCCCTGGTCGCCGCTCGCGGAGCGCGGGCTCACGCGCAGCCGTAGCCTCTCGAGCAGTCGCTGGGCGGCGTGGTCGAGCAGCGCCATCGGCTCAGGCGCGCGGCGCGGGGGGCAGCGACTTCAGCATGTGGGCGATGATCTCGTCGGCGCTGACGCCGTCGGCGATCGCGTCGAAGTTGCGCACGATGCGGTGGCGCAGGCACGGCAGCGCGGCGCGCTGGATGTCCTCGACGGCCACGTTGAGCCGCCCGTCGAGGATGGCGAAGAACTTGGCCACCAGCTCCAGCGACTGCGCCGCGCGGGGGCTCGCGCCGTGACGGACGTAGCGCTTCACCTTCGGCGAGGCGGTGGGCGACTCGGGGTGCGAGGCGAAGACCAGCGCCACGGCGTACTGGAGCATCGGCTCGGCCACCGGCAGCGTCCGGAGCGCGCGGCCCGCCGAGAGGATCTGCGCCGCGCTCGCGACCTTGTTGACGGCGAAGTCGAACTGCCGCGCGGTGCGGGCGACGATGGCCATGACCTCGGTCTGCGTGGGGAAGGGGATCACCAGCTTCATCAGGAAGCGATCGAGCTGCGCGTCCGGGAGGGGATAGGTCCCCTCGGACTCCAGCGGGTTCTGCGTGGCGACCACGAAGAAGGGCGGGTCGAGGGGGTAGGTCGTCCCGCCGAGGGTGATCTGCTTCTCCTGCATGGCCTCGAGCAGCGCGCTCTGGGTCTTGGACGAGGCGCGGTTGATCTCGTCGGCCAGCACCACGTTGGCGAAGAGCGGACCCTGCTGCAGCGAGAGCGACGGCCTCCCCGAGGCGTCGACGGACACCATGTGCGTGCCCAGGATGTCCGAGGGCATGAGGTCGGGGGTGAACTGCACCCGCGAGAACTTCAGCGACACCACGTCCGCGAGGGTCTTGGCGAGGACCGTCTTGCCCAGCCCCGGGGCGCCTTCGAGCAGCACGTGGCCGCCGATGATCAGCGCGCCGGTGAGGCAGGCGATGGCGTCGTCCTGGCCGACGATGCGGGCGCCCACCTCCTTCTGGATCGCCGAGGCCAGCGCGCGCACTCGTTCGAAGGGGTCGAGGATGGTCACGGGTTCGGATGTGCTCATGGAGACCTGTTCGTTGAGCCGGGAGCGGAGCCCCCCTGCATGCGTTGGAAGTAGCGTCGAACGTAGGCGCGCAGCGACGGCGGCACCCGCTGCGTCGTCATGGCGGCCTCGGGATCTTCGTCGAGCGCGCTCGAGAGCGCACCGTCCCCCGGGGCGTTGGGGAGCAGCGACCCCGGAGCGACCGGCGCCTCGCTGGTGGGCCCGGTGGGGGCTCCCTGCGTCGCGACGCCCGGCATCATCACCCCCTGCGCTCCGGGCGCGAGCTGCGCCGGCTGCCGCACCGCGCCTCCGGGGTCCACGTCGTGACCCAGCGGACCGCTCGGCCCCGGCGTGCCCAGGCTCAGCCGGTCGCCCGGTCCGCTGCCCCATGCTCGGCCTCCCTGCGTGGGCTCCCGGCTGGCTCCTCCGCCCGATCCGCCGCCCGACGAGCCCGCGGCGCCGTGGGCCTGACCGGGGCCCTGGCCCAGCATCTGGTTGCGCCCCTCGCTCTCCGTCTCCCCGTTGCCGCGGTCGAAGCGGCTCACGGTCTGCGACCCGGCCCCTCCCATCGCGGCCGTGCGGTTGCCCTGCGAGAGCCCGTTGCCGAAGCTGTTGCCCCGGTCGTTGCCGATGTCCCCGCCCGTCTGTCCGCTCTGCGCTCCGGACCCCGAGGGGTTGCGCCCCATCTGCGATCCCGCCGGGGCCTGCATCGACGGCCCCATCGGACCTCCCGCTCCGCTCAACGGGGTCATCCCCTGGGCGCGCCACGGGCTCTGCGCCGACGGGTTCGCGCCCTGTCCGCCGGAGCCCTGCGCTCCGCCCTGGCCGGCCTCGCCCCGCCGCCCGACCTGACCCTGCTGCCCGGCCTGTCCGGGCTGTCCCGACTGACCCGGTTGTCCCTGTTGCCCCGGCTGCCCGGCTCGCGTCGGCTGTCCCTGCGGTCCCTGCGGTCCCTGCTGCCCGGGCTGTCCCTGCTGTCCCTGCTGCGCTTCGCGACCCTGCGGTCCCTGCGGTCCCTGCTCTCCGTGCTCTCCGTCTCCCGAAGGCGGCGCCCCCGGCTGGCGATCGCTCCCGGTCCCGTTCTGCAGCGCCTCCTGCTCTCGACCGAGGCTCGCCCGGGCGTTGCCTCGGGCCTGCTCGCTGCCCTGTCCCTCGGCGCCCTCTCGCTGCTGCTGGGCGTTCTGGGCGACCTGATCGTGCAGCGCCTCCAGCGCCGCTCTCGCCCGACGGATGTCCTCGGGCTCCGCGTGGGCCTCTCTCGACAGCGACGCCCTCGCTGCTTCGAGCGCCTCGTTCATCCGCTGCCCGTCGCCCGCCTCGCGGGCCCTCGCCGCGGCGTCGAGCGACCTCGCGGTCTCCGGCAGCTGCCTCCCGATCTCGCGGCTGGCCTGATCGAGCGCTCGCCCGGTCGGCTCCGAGGCCAGGGCGCTGGAGCGGTCGGTGCTCTCCGCCGCCTGGATCGCGCGGTCGAGGTGCTGCACCGCCTCGTCGAGCGTGCGCGGCCTCGCCTCCGTCGCCGACCTCGCCAGCGCCTGCTGCGCCTGCTGGGTGCGCCGAGTCGCCTCCTCCTGCCGCGCCTGCGCCTGCGCGGCCCGGTCGAGCAGCCTCGCCATCTCCTGCTGCGCGGCGTCCCTCGCGGCGGCGTCCCTGGCCTCCCTCGCGGCGTCGAAGCGGGCGTTGGCGCGGCGCAGCTCCTGCTGCACCGCGGCCTGCTCGGCGACCGTCTGCGCCTGCGCCCGCTCGGCCTCTCGAAGCGCCTCCTGCGCCTCGGGCGACCCGGCCCGGGGCGTGTCTCCGTGCGTGGGCAGCGCGCCCGTCGCGGCGAGCTCCATGGCACGGGCCTGGTCGAGGGCCTGCGCGGCCCGCTCGATCGCCTGGGTGCGCTGCGCCTCGACGCGCGCGGCCTGCTCGGTGAGCGCCCGTTCGAGCGCGTTGATCTCCGCGTCGATGCGCCGGTTGGGCGAGTCTCGAAGGGCCTCGCGAAGCGCGGCGGCTCGCGCGGCGATGGCCTGTGGGGTCTCCGCCCTGGGGAGCGTCGCCGCGAAGGCCTGGTGGTGTCCGGCCCATCGGGAGAGGGCCGCCCTCGCGGAAGGCGCCGCGAGCCCCGCGAGCACCAGGAGGGCGCCGGGCAGCAGGTACCGTGGGGATCGCAGCCGAGGCCTCGGGGGCATCGGCGCTCCGCCCCTCCGATCGAGGAAGGCCGCGGCCTCCTGGAGCTGAAGCGCGTGCAGGGGAGAGCGCTCCGTCGAGGCGGCGAAGTGTATCGCGGAGACGAAGCGGTCCTTCGCGTCGAGGAGGCGGTCGAGCGTGGAGGCGGCCCCGAAGCGGTCGACCCAGCGCCCCCGGGCCTCTCGCGCCACCACCACGAGCGCGACCGAGGCCCCCGCCGCGAGGCCCAGGTGCATGGACAACCGTGCGCCCGAGGCGGCGGCCCCGACGGCCGCGCCGGTGATGGCTCCGGCGAGGGCGGCGTCGAGGGCGATCCAGGCATTGAGCCGTGCGCCCACTCGCGAGAGGGCGACGGCGATGCCATCGGGGAGGTGGAGCTCGGCGGGGTGCACGGAGGCTGGGACGCCCACGTCGCTCGTTCGATCTATCGAGGCGCTGTCGTCCGGGGCTTGGGGAAGCGGTTCCACTCCGTACTGATACGCCCTTGGCGCCGCGATGCTTTGGTGAGCACCCCGATGGCGTGCGATTCCTCCGCCGTGCGCCGCGACACCACCGTCTCCATCGGCTTCCTGCTGGCGTCGATGATCTCCATCCAGTTCGGGGCCTCGGTCGCCAAGGGCCTCTTCCCCGCGCTCGGCCCGGAGGGGGCGACCGCCCTGCGCTGCAGCCTCGCGGCGCTGATGCTGCTCGCGCTCTGGCGACCGTGGCGTCTGCGCCTCCCGGCCTCCGCGCTGCTCTCCGTCGGGCTCTACGGCGCCTCGCTGGGCCTGATGAACCTGCTCTTCTACCTGAGCCTCGCTCGCATCCCGCTGGGCGTCGCGGTGGCGCTGGAGTTCACCGGACCGCTCTCGGTGGCGCTGCTCGCCTCTCGCCGCGCTCGCGACCTGCTCTGGGTCGCGCTGGCCGCCGCGGGCATCGTGTTGATCCTCCCGCTCACCCGCTCGTCTCGCCCGCTCGACCCGGCGGGCGTCGGCTTCGCGCTGGCCGCGGGCGTCTGCTGGGCGCTCTACATCGTGCTCGGTCAGCGCGCTGGGAGGGCCGTGCAGGGGGGCGCCGCGACCGCCCTCGGGATGCTCGCCGCGGCCCTGGTGGTCGCGCCCATCGGCGTGCTGCGCGCCGGGCCGAGGCTGCTGCAGCCCGCGGTCTGGCCCCTCGCTCTGGCGGTGGCGGTCTTCTCCAGCGCCCTGCCGTACTCGCTGGAGATGCACGCGCTGCGGCGGCTCCCGGCGCGCACCTTCGGCATCCTGATGAGCCTGGAGCCCGCGCTCGCCGCGCTCGCGGGCCTGGTGATGTTGCGAGAGCGCCTCACGCTGGCCCAGGGCGCGGCCATCGCCTGCATCATCGCCGCCTCGGCGGGCAGCGCATCGAGCGCGAGGCCCGCGAGCCCGCCGCCCACCGTGGGGTGAGCGCTATCCGCCCGTCGCGCCTTGGGCGTACGCTCGACCCCACCGATGGCGTCCTCCCATACCCTCCTCTGTATTCTCCTGCCGGGCGTCGCGCTGACCGCCTGCACCGGCGCGGGGGAGGACTGCTCCGACCCGTCGACCGTCTGCGAGGTCGTCGACTCGGGCGCGCTCGATCGCCCGTCGCGCCCCGACACCGGCCTGCCCACGAGCCGCGACGTGCCCGCCCTCGACCGCAGCGCCGTCCGCCCCTCGGAGCTCATCTCCCTCGAACTCGCTCCTCTCAACCCGACCGTCGAGGTCACCGACGCCGCTCGTCCCCCGCTCACCTTCCGCGTCCGCGGAACCCAGCGCGACGGCCTCACCCGCGCCCTCACCATCGGCGTGCGCTTCACCCTCGACGACCCGACCCTCGGCGCCCTCGACGCCTCCACCGGGGTCTTCACCCCGTCGGGCGTCGGCGGCGTCGGGCGGGTGCGCGTCGCCACCGTCGACGGCAGCGCCCTCACCGCGGAGACCACGCTCACCGTCACCTCTCGCCGGGTGTTCCGCGGGCCCGGGGTCAACGACGCCATGGTCGCCGCCCTCACCGGCGCAGCGCTCGCGGGCGACGGGACCCCTCAGTCGCCCCTCATCGACGACCCCCTCCAGGGCGCGGTGATGCCTCGCAACGTGTACCCGCCGGATGTCCAATGGACACCGCGCCACCCGACCCCGGGCGTCACCGACCTCTATCGGGTTCGCATGGAGAGGCCGCACGCCACCGTCGAGGCCTATCTCGTCGCCGCGACGGGCTTCCGTCACGACTGGTCCCCTGCCTCGCCGCTCTGGTCGGACTTCGCCCAGTCCGACGTGGGCACTCCCATCCGCCTCACGGTGCGGGTGCTGGCGCGCGGAATGGCCTGGCAGAGCGCGCCGAGGGAGTTTCGCACCGTCGACGCCTTCATCGCGGGATCGGTCTACTCCTGGTCGCCCTCGCGCATGGCGCTCACCCGACTCGACGTCGAGACGGCGCGGGTGGCCAACTTCCTCCCGCACCCGGGCGACACCTGCATCGGCTGTCACTCGGTCTCTCGCGACGGCCAGCGCCTCGCGGGCTTCCTCGAAGGCAGCGGCGAGAACCTCGCCCTCTACGACCTCTCCCGCGACCTCACGCCCGACCCGGCGCCCACCCTCGCGCGGCTCCGCTACACCATTCGACGGTGCACCTCCTTCAACGCCGACGGCACCCGCCTGGTGAGCGGCGACTGCGGCGCCAACCCCACCACCAGCCGCTTCACCCTCATCGACGCGGCGACCGGCCGCGAGGTGGCCGCGGCGGCGGGATCACCCGGCGACGGCTTCGACCCCGAGTGGTCGCCAGACGGGAGCGCCATCGCCTTCACCGACCGAATGAACCACCTGAGCGTCACTACCGCGATGGGCGGCGACCGCTTCGGCGCGACGACGGTCCTCCATCAAGCCAGCAGCACCCCCGACGGCGCCGTCGACTGGCACCCCACCTGGACCCCCGACAGCCGATGGATCGTCTTCCAACACGGAGACTCCCGCCGCTCCGGCGTGGCCATGGGGGGCAGCGGCGTGCGGGGCAACCTCTGGATGATCCCTCGCGGGGGAGGCGCTCCGGTGGCGCTGCGACGGGCGGGCGCCGGGGGCAACGGCTTCGACACCTGGCGGCCGATCTTCTCCCCCTTCGACTCGGGCGGATACTTCTGGCTGCTCTTCACCACGCTGCGCCCTTACGGCAACGCGCAGGCGGGCACTCGCAACCTCAAGCAGATCTGGGTCTCGGCCATCAGCCGCCGCCCCGACGGCACCACCGATCCCTCCGAGGTGGGCTTCTATCTCTCCGGACAGGAGCGGGTGAACTCCCTCTCTCCCTATTGGACACCAGCCCCGTGCCGCCCCACCGGTCGCGGCTGCCAGAGCGGCGCCGATTGCTGCACCGGCGCCTGCGAGCCCGACGCCACCGGGGCCCGGGTGTGCGTCCCGCCGACCGCCGCGTGCCGCCCTCGAGGCCAGATGTGCGAGCGGGACAGCGACTGTTGCATGGGACTCGCGTGCAACGCCGCGCGCCTCTGCGACCTGCCCTCGCCGGGCTGATCGCCTACCGCCTCCGCCTCCGCCTCCAGCCCAGCACCAGCGCCCCGATGGCCAGCGCCAGCGCGCTCCCCGAGGGCTTCGTTCCCGCTCCGGTGTGGCACTGGCAGCCTCCGTCGACGCCGCCCATCGGGTCCGCGTCGCCGCCGTCGCCGCCCTCGTTCACATAGCCCTCCTCGACCGGTCCGGCGTCGCTCACACCGGCGTCGTCATTGGACACATCGGCCATCGCGACATCGTCATTGCCGATATCGGCCATCCCGACATCGCCATTGCCGACATCGCCATTGCCGACATCGCTGGTGGGCACATCGGGCATCCCGACATCGGCCATCCCGGCATCGGCCACCCCGGCGTCACGCGCCCTGGGGTGCACCCTCACCGCGCAGCGCACGGCGTCGTCCGCGGGTCCGAACCACGTCACGGACTCCTGCACCAGCCCGTAGGTCTCGCTCACCGTGGTGTCCGTGGCGACCTCCGGGATCGACAGCACGAAGGAGAACCTCCCCACCGCGCCGCTCGCGGTCGCGTGGTCGACGGTGGAGGGCCGCGACGCGTTCACCCAGTTGGTCGCATCGAAGAACACCCCGCGATGGTCCCTCGGCCCGGTGGTGCCCAGCCGGGTGTTGGTGGTGTCCCAGGTGGCGGTGCCGGTGTTGCGATACTCGACATAGGCCACCGGGCGCTCTCCCGAGGTGGCCTCGCGGGGGCAGCTCACCGTCGCCAGCGTCGCGGCGTAGGCGGGCGTCGTGGGCGGCGGAGCGGTGCACCCGTTGCGGCCGAATCCCCCGGCGGGCGAGCGCGCGACGCGGGCCGCCGTCATCGGACCATAGTCGCCGTCCTCGGCGATGCGATCCCCGGCGTTGTTGACGTTCCAGAGCCGCTGGAAGGCCCGGATGGAGTCCGCGCGGCGGTCGCCTCCGGGGCAGTCGTAGTGCACGTCGTCGCGGCCGGGGTAGGGGTGCCGGCAGCCCGCGTTGGTCATCGCCCGCATCGCCGCCGACCAGTTGGCGAGGTCCACCGCGGTGCCCGTCTCGTGGTTGGAGTTGCCGGGCGTCGCGGCGAGGCCGCAGGCCCCGGAGTGATAGAGCACGTACTGGTCGGCCAGCGTGCGAAACATCGAGTTGATGGTGAGCGGCGTGGTGCGCGCGGCGGCCCAGAGCGCGTCGCGGGTGGCAGCCTGGGCGAGCGTGAAGAGGCGCGAGTCCGAGAGGTTGATCCCCGCGTGCGGCGCCGCGTTGACGAAGGCCCCGGGAAACATGCAGAGCTGCGTGTCGACGAGCTGTCGCGAGATGCCCACCACCCCGGCGGTGCTGCACTGATGGCGCGCGGCGATGGCGGCCACGGTCTGCGCGGAGGCCGCGGAGCTCGCGGCGAGGAGGGTCAGCGTGAGGGCGATGGGGCGGCGCATGGGAGCGCCGGGAGGATGCCCGAGGTGGGCCTCAGGTGGGAAGCGGCGCCGGGGCGAGGATCAGAACTGCGCCTCTTCGGTGGAGCCGTGCAGCGCGAGGGTGCTGGCCTTGCCGCCGGAGATCACCTGGGCGACCTCGTCGAAGTAGCCGGTGCCCACCTCGCGCTGGTGGCGCGTGGCGGTGTAGCCGATCTTCTCGTCGTCGAACTCCGCCTGCTGGAACTTCGAGTACGCCGCCATGCCGCGCTCGCGGTAGTCGTTGGCGAGCGAGTACATCGAGTGGTTGAGCGTGTGGAAGCCCGCCAGCGTGACGAACTGGAACTTGTACCCCATCGCCCCGAGCTCGCGCTGGAACTTGGCGATGGTCGCGTCGTCGAGGTTCTTCTTCCAGTTGAAGCTGGGCGAGCAGTTGTACGCGAGCATCTTGCCCGGGAACTGCTTCTGCACCCCTTCGGCGAACTGCTTCGCCTGGGCGAGGTCGGGGGTGCTGGTCTCGCACCAGAGCAGGTCGGCCACCGGGGCGTAGGAGAGGGCGCGGGCGATGGCGCACTCGACGCCGCCCTTGAGGTGATAGAAGCCCTCGGCGGTGCGCCCCTTCGCCTTGTCGATGAACGCGTGGTCGCGCTCGTCGACGTCGGAGAGCAGCAGCTTGGCGCTGTCGGCGTCGGTGCGGGCGACGAGCACCGTGGGGACGTCCATCACGTCCGCCGCGAGGCGCGCCGCGGTGAGCGACCGGAGGAACTGCGCCGTCGGCACCAGCACCTTGCCGCCCATGTGGCCGCACTTCTTCTCCGAGGCGAGCTGGTCCTCGAAGTGGACGCCCGAGGCGCCCGCCTCGATCATCGCGCGCATCAGCTCATAGGAGTTGAGCGGTCCGCCGAAGCCGGCCTCCGCGTCGGCCATGATGGGCGCGAACCAGTCGCGCTCGTGCCGCCCCTCGGAGTGCTCGATCTGGTCGGCGCGCTGCAGCGCCTGGTTGATACGCTTCACCACCGCCGGGACGCTGTCCACGGGGTAGAGCGACTGGTCGGGGTACATGTGCCCGGAGGTGTTGGCGTCCGCCGCGACCTGCCAGCCGGAGAGGTAGATGGCCTTGAGGCCCGCGCGCACCTGCTGCACGCCCTGGTTGCCCGTGAGCGCGCCGAGCGCGTTGATGAAGGGCTCGGTCTTCAGCATCTGCCAGAGCTTGCGCGAGCCGCGCTGCGCCAGCGTGTGCTCGATGCGAAGGCTGCCGCGGAGCTTCTGCACGTCCGCGACACTGTACGAGCGGGTGATGCCGTCGAAGCGCCCGGCGGCGGCGTTGCTGACGTACTCGGTGGGGCTGAACTGGTCGTTGCTCATCGCGGTGGTCTCTTCCTGGTTGAAGTGGGTATTCGTTGTGGGTTGAAGGCTGAGAATCAGCCGAGCATCTGGTACGCGGGCAGCGTGAGGAACTCCTCGAAGGTCGGCGCCGTCGACAGCTCCTCGAAGAGCCTCCGGGCGTCGGCGAAGCGGCCGCGCTCCATGCGCGCCGCGCCCTGCTCCGCCCCGATGCGCGCCATCTCCTCGTCGATGACGGAGCGCAGGCGCGCGGCGGTCACCACCGAGCCGTCCTCCAGCGCGACGCCGTAGCGAACCCACTGCCACACCTGGGCGCGGGCGATCTCCGCCGTCGCGGCGTCCTCCATCAGGTTGTAGAGCGGCACGCAGCCGTTACCGCGCAGCCACGCCTCGATGTACTGGATGCCCACCCGCACGTTGTGCCGGAGCCCGGCCTCGGTGCGCGTCCCGGTGTGCGGCACCAGCAGGTCGGCGCGGGTGACGTTCACGTCCTCGCGAAGCCGGCTGATCTGGTTGGGCGTGGGCATGTGGGCGTCGAAGATCTCCCTCGCCACCGGCACGAGGCCCGGGTGCGCCACCCAGGTGCCGTCGTGGCCGTCGCTCACCTCGCGCAGCTTGTCGGCGCGCACGCGGGCGAGGGCGGCCTCGTTGGCCGCGGGGTCGTCCTTGATGGGGATCTGCGCGGCCATGCCGCCCATCGCGTGCACCCCGCGGCGGTGGCAGGTGCGGATGAGCAGCTGCGCGTAGGCCTTGAGGAAGGCCTTGTCCATCGTGACCTGACCGCGGTCCGGGAGCAGCGAGGTCGGGTCCGCCGCGCGCTTCTTGATGAACGAGAAGATGTAGTCCCAGCGGCCGCAGTTGAGCCCCGCCGAGTGCTCGCGCAGCTCGTACAGGATCTCGTCCATCTGGAAGGCCGCGGGCAGGGTCTCGATGAGCACCGTGGCCTTGATCGACCCTCGCGGCACCCCGAGCGCCTCCTGGGCGAAGAGGAACACGTCGTTCCAGAGGCGGGCCTCCAGGTGGTGCTCCATCTTCGGGAGATAGAAGTAGGGACCCGTGCCTCGGGCCAGCTGCTCCTTCGCGTTGTGGAAGAAGAAGAGCCCGAAGTCGAAGAGCCCGCCGGGGATGTCTCGCCCGTCGACGTCCACGTGCCGCTCCCGCAGGTGCCAGCCGCGCGGGCGCACGAAGAGCACCGCGGGGTTGGCGTTGAGCCGGTACTGCTTGCCGCTCTTCGGGTCGGTGAACTCGATGCGCCGACGCACGGCGTCCATCAGGTTGATCTGCCCGGTGACCTGGTTCGACCAGGTGGGGGAGTTGGCGTCCTCGAAGTCCGCCATGAACACGTTCGCCCCGGAATTCAGGGCGTTGATGATCATCTTCCGCTCCACCGGGCCGGTGATCTCCACCCTCCGGTCGAGCAGGTCCGCCGGGAGGGGAGCGACCTTCCAGTCGCCCGCCCGCACCGAGGCCGTCTCCGGGAGGAAGTCCCACCCGTCCGGCGTCTCGAAGCCCTTGGCCCGGGCGCGGCGCGCCGCGAGGAGCTCGTCCACGCGCCCGGTGAAGGTCCGCACCAGCGTCTCGACGAAGGCCAGCGCCGAAGGCGTCAGCACGGTGTCGAAGCCCGGTTCCATCGCTCCCTTGATCGTCAACCCAGAGGTCGTCATGGCGTCGGCAATGTTAGTCAATCGGTCAACAACGACAAGCGAGCCGAGGAAAATAGGTGGTTTCGGGTGTCAATGTTTGTCAATGACAAGAGTTGACTGGTAAAGAGCTGACCAGACCATGACAGAGCGGAAGACGATCAAGCAGGGCGACCTGGCGCGGCTCGGGGAGAAGGTCCGGGCGCTGCGTCGGCAGCGCGGGATGTCCCAGGCGCAGCTCGCGGAGAAGCTGGGCATCTCCGGGAGCTACCTGAACCTCATCGAGGCCAACAAGCGGCCGCTGCCGGCGATGCTGCTGCTTCGGGTGGCGAGCGAGCTCGGGGTCGACCTCGGGGCCTTCTCGTCGGACGTCGACACGCGCGCCGAGCAGGCGCTGCGAGAGGTGTTCGGCGACCCGCTCTTCGAGCCCAGCGGGCTCACCAACGCGGACGTGCGCGAGCTGGTGGCCGCGGCGCCCAACGCGGCGCAGGCGGTGCTGTCGCTCTACCGCGCGTACAAGAGCGCGAGGGAGTCGACGGACACGCTCGCGGCGAGGATGCACGACGACGAGGCCGGGGCCATCAGCCTGTCGCGAGCGCCCACCGAGGAGGTCAACGACCTCATCCAGGCGAGGATGAACCACTTCCCCGACCTGGAGGCGCAGGCCGAGCGGCTGGTGCGCGAGGCGCGGCTGGAGACGGACGACATGTTCCGCGGTCTGGCCCAGTGGCTCCAGCGCACGCACGGCATCGAGGTGACGGTGGTGCGCTCGGTGGACGAGCGGGGCACGCTCCGTCGCTACGACCCGGCGATGCGCCGGCTCTACCTCTCGGAGCTGCTGCCCACGCGCAGCCGCTCGTTCCAGCTGGCGCACCAGATCGGGCTGCTCGAGGCGCGCTCGGAGCTCGACCGGATCTGCGAGGACCCGCTGCTCACCTCGCCCGAGTCGCGGGCGCTGGGGCGCGTCGCCCTGGCCAACTACGTGGCCTCGGCGGTGCTCATGCCGTACACGGGCTTCCTGCGCGCGGCGAAGGACGAGCGCTATGACCTGGACGTGCTGAGCCGACGCTTCCGGGTGGGCTTCGAGCAGGCCTGCCACCGGGTGACGACGCTGCGACGGCAGGGGGCCGAGGGGGTGCCGTTCCACATGATCCGCATCGACGTGGCGGGGAACATCTCCAAGCGCTTCTCGGCCTCGGGCATCGGCTTCGCCCGCTTCTCCGGCGCCTGCCCCAAGTGGAACGTCTTCATCGCCTTCAACACCCCTGGGATGATCCGCATCCAGGTGTCGGTGATGCCCGACGGGCAGAAGTACTTCTGCCTCGCTCGCACGGTGCAGAAGGACGCCACCGGCTACCTGCACCAGCACCCGCTGCAGGCCATCGGCCTCGGGTGCCGGGTCGAGCACGCGAGCGAGCTCGTCTACGCCGACGGCGTCGACCTGAGCAACGACCGCATCCCCATCGAGGTCGGCGTGACGTGCCGTAGTTGCGAGCGGAACAACTGCGCCCAGCGGGCTCACCCCTCGGTGCGCCACCCGCTGAGCATCGACGAGAACGTGCGCGGCCCGACGATCTACACCTCGGCCCGCGGCCGCAACGGCTGACTCAGGCGCAGCCGTCGGGGCCGCAGACGGCGCCCTCCGGGGCCACCACCTCGGGGCCATCGGGCAGCTCGCTCCAGGCCTTCTCCAGCACCTCCAGCAGCACCGCCGGGGGCTGCGCCCCGGACACTCCGTAGCGCTCGGCCACGGCGAAGAAGGGCACACCCGTGATGCCGATGTCCCGCGCGTTGCGCTCGTCGGCGCGCACCTCCGCGGCGAAGCGGTCGCTCTCCAGCATTGCCCGCACCGCGGCCTCGTCGAGCCCGACCTCCGCCGCGAGCCGGGCGAGCACCGCGCGGTCGCCGATGGCCTCGCCCTCGGTCATGTAGGCGCGGAACAGCCGCTCCTTCATGGCGCCCTGAGCGCCCGTCTCGGCGGCGAGGTGGAGCAGCCGGTGCGCGTCGAAGGTGTTGCCCGCGCGGGCCTTGTCGAAGCGCATGTCGAGGCCGTCGGCGGCGGCCACCTTCGTCATGTTGTCGATCATCCCCTGGGCGTGGGCGACGGAGCGGCCGTACTTCTTCGCGAGCCGCTCGGCGTAGCTGGTGCCCTCGGGCTGCACCGCGGGCGCCGACGGATCGAGCTCGAAGGAGTGCCAGGTGATGGTCACCGCGTCGCGGTGGGGAAACTCCCGGAGGGCGGCTTCGAGCCGACGCTTGCCGACGTAGCACCAGGGGCACGCGATGTCGGACCAGACATCGACCTTGAGGTTCTTCATGGGAGTGAACCTTATGGTCGACGCCTGAGGGGCGCCAGCGATGGCCGCGAGGGAGGGAGATGGTTCGAGGGGTGAACTACACGCGGCGGCGACGGCGGACGCCGACGACGAGGGCCAGCGCGGCGAGGCCGAGCGCGCCGCGGGCGCTCGCGGGGCCGCCGGAGGGCGAGGCGCTGCAGCCGCCTTCGAGCGCTCCCGTCACCTCGGTGACCTCGTCGCCGACGAGGCCGGCGTCTCCCTTGGTCGGCGGCTCTCCGCCCGCGTCAGGCTCGGCGCTGCCGGTGTCGATGGACTCGCCCGCGTCGGGCTCGGTGCTGCCGGTGTCGATGGGCTCGCCGGCGTCGACGGGCTCGGTGCTCCCGGCGTCGGCGGGCATCACCGGCGGAACGTCCACGGGCGCGGGGCTGCCCGCGTCGGTCATCATCGGGGGAGGCGGGGGCGCGGCGCGCGGGCTCACGCGGATGGAGCAGCGCGCGGAGGTCTCGCCGCCGAACCAGGTGACGCCCTCCTGCACCGGTCCGTAGGTCTCGGTGAGGGTGGTGGCGGTGGTGACCGTCGGGATGCCCAGCACGAAGGAGAATCGCCCCACCGCGCCGGGCGCCGTGGCGTGGTCGACGCCGGAGGGGCGGTTGCGGTTGACCCAGTTCTCCATGTCGAAGAAGACGCCGTTGTGGTCGCGAGGGCCGGTGGTGCCGAGGCGGGTGGTGCCGATGGCCCAGGTCGCGGTGCCCGTGTTGCGGAACTCGAACCACGCGACCGGGCGATCGCCCGAGGTGGCCGCCGTGGGGCAGCTCGCGCCCACGAAGGTGGCCGCGTAGGCGGGCGTCGCCGGGGGAGGCGGAGGCGGAGGCGGGGTCGTGCCGCCGCGGACGAGGTCGAGGAAGTGCGACCAGTTCCAGCCGGTGCCGCCGTTGCCGGGGTCGGTGTGGCCGCCCGCTCCGCCGCAGTTGGTGGCGCCGGTCCCGCAAGGCGCGCCGCTGCCGCTCGTCGGAACCTGGTAGTGGCCGATGATGTGCGCCCGGTCGATGGGGATGTGATAGCGGTCGCAGAGCGTGCGCACGAGCCGGGCGCTCGCGACGTACATCCGCTCGGTGTACCAGCGCCCCGGGTCGGCCACGTAGCCCTCGTGCTCGATGCCGATGGAGCGCTGGTTGATGTTCCAGTTGCCGGCGTGCCAGGCCGTGTCGCTCTCGTCGACCATCTGCGTGATGTCGCCGTCCGAGGAGCGGACCATGTAGTGCGCCGTCGCCCCCGCCGACGGGTTCTGGAACCACGAGATCGAGCCGCCGTAGGAGCCCTGCATCGTGTGGATCACCACGTACTGGATGCTCCCGCCGCTGCGCCCGTTGGTGTAGTTGCGCGACGACGCGGCGACCCAGTGCGCGGGGCCGTAGTCCGAGCTCGCGGAGACCGCCTGCGTGACCCCGAGGCGCTCCTCGGCGGCCCCGAGGGAGGGGTGCGCGGCGAGGCGAATACGCTCTCCCGTAAACGACCGCTCGGCGACGCCCTCGCGCAGCGTCGCGAAGATCTGCGAGGCGTAGGAGACCTGCATCACCCGGTCGCGCAATCCAGAGTAGCGCGCCACCGCCTCGGCCCAGGAGGCGAGGTCGTCCGGGTCGGCGCCGGTCTGCGCGCCGAGCTCCGCCAGCACCGCCGCGGCGCCCGCCACGCCGAGGCCCGTGTTGCTGCGCAGGGCCTCGTCCCCGACGCCGAGCAGCGCCCGGGCGCGGGCGACGGTGTCGAGCGTCCCGGTGGCGCGGAGGTGCAGCGGGCCTAGCTCCGGCTGGCCGTGGGCCTCGTGCGCCTCGCTCGCGTGGTCATGGTCGTCCGCCGCCACCGGGTTGTCGAAGCGCGTCTCCGACCACGCCACCGCCGCCAGCAGGTCGCGCGGGACCTCGTACGCGACCGACGCGCGGGTGATGGCGTCGTCGAGGGTGACCGCGCTCGCGAAGGTCGCGGGGTCGATCGGACCATTGACGCAGCTACCCAACAGGACGGCGGCGAGGGCGAGGACGAATCGGGACCGTGAGCGCATGGCGCCGATGATCAGCAATCGGCATGCCCTTGTCACGCTGCTGCCGACCGGAGCCTGATCGGTCGTAGGATCCCCGGCCATCATGGCCAATGTGATCGATGGGAAGTCCGTGGCGGCGGCGCTGCGGGTGCGGGTGGCGGCGGCGGCGGCGGGCTTCGCGGCGAGGGTGGGTCGCCCACCGGGCCTCGACGTGGTGCTGGTCGGGGACGACCCGGCCTCGCAGGTCTACGTGCGCAACAAGGGCCGGGCCTGCGAGGAGGCCGGGATGCGCAGCACGATCCACCGGCTGCCGTCGGACGTGACGCAGGCGGAGCTGCTGGCGCTGCTCGACGGGCTGATGGTCGACGAGGGGGTAGACGGCGTGCTGGTGCAGCTGCCGCTGCCGAAGCACCTCGACGAGCAGGCGGTGACCGACCGCGTGCTGCCCGAGAAGGACGTCGACGGCTTCCACCCGAGCAACGTCGGGGCCCTGTGGCTGGGGCGAGAGGGCCTGGTGCCGTGCACCCCGTGGGGCTGCATGCGGCTGCTGGATGAAGCGGGCGTGAAGCTCGAGGGAGCGCGCGCGGTGGTCATCGGCCGGAGCAACATCGTGGGCAAGCCGATGGCCGCTCTGCTGCTGCGACGGAGCGCGACGGTGGTGGTGGCGCACTCCAGGACGCGCGACCTCGCGGCGCTCTGCGCGAGCGCGGACGTGCTGGTGGCCGCGGTGGGCCGCGCGAAGATGGTGGGCGCCGGGTGGGTGAAGCCGGGCGCCGTGGTGATCGACGTAGGGATCAACCGCACCGCCGAGGGCAAGCTCGTGGGCGACGTGGACTATGACGCCGTGGTCGGCCACGCGGGGGCCATCACCCCGGTGCCGGGCGGCGTGGGTCCGATGACCATCGCGTGCCTGCTGGAGAACACCGTGCGCGCCGCGTGGAGACGCGCCGGTCTGCCCAAGGGCGAGCTCACGATCTGAGCCGCGGCATCGGCCCCGGAGGTCACTCGGGTGTCTGGTCACGACACCCCCACTGCCCATTGAAGATCTCAGGGCGCTTCGGACGCTCGCCCCAGACGGTCTCGCACCCCCGCCCAGGCGTCGTCCGAGGGGACGTCCTGCACCACGATGCGCTGGCACCCGAGGTCGTCGAGCGCGTGCAGCACCGCGAAGAGCGAGCGCCCGTAGGCCTCCGCGTCGCTCGGCAGCGAGCGCGCCACCACGCCGTCGCGGGGCGTCACCCGGGCCCCCTCCAGGGCCACCACCCCGACGGGCCTCGCGCCCTCCCGTAGCGCCGTCGCGACGGCCTCATCGAGCGCCTCTCCCGCCGCAGCCCGCAGCGTCGCCCGCGGAGCGTAGTGCCGGCGCACCATCCCCGGCGAAGGCAGCGCCTCGCCCGTCTCCTCGGCGGGCGCATCGAGCACCACCAGGGCCGGGATCGCCATGCGCAGCAGGTCCGGCGCGAGCGACCCGTGGCGCAGCAGGCGAGGCGGGCTGTGCGTGAGGTCGACCACCGTCGACTCGATGCCGTAGGGCGTCGGGCCGCCGTCGAGGACCAGGTCGACGCGGCCGTCGAGGCCCTTGAGGACGTGCGCCGCGGTGGTGGGCGAGAGCTGCTGGTAGCGGTTGGCGCTCGGCGCGGCGATGGCGAAATCCACCGAGGAGAGCAGGGCCCGGGCGACCGGGTGCGAGGGGAGGCGCACGGCGACCGTGGGGCCTCCGCCGGTCACCGAATCGCACGCTCCATGGCCCGAGCGGGGGAGCACCATCGAGAGGGGACCGGGCCAGAAGCGAGCGGCGAGGAGCTCGGCGATCGGAGGCCACGGGGCGGTCAGCCGACGGGCCTGGTCGAGCGTGGCGACGTGGGCGATGAGGGGGTTGAAGGAGGGCCTCCCCTTCGCGGCGAAGACCGCGCGCACGGCCTCGTCCGAGTCCGCCCGGGCGCCGAGGCCATAGACCGTCTCCGTGGGGAAGGCCACGAGCCCACCCCCGCGCAGCACCTCCGCGGCGCGGGCGATGGCCTCGGGATCAGGGCGCTGGGGGTCGACCGCGATGACCTCGGTCCGCATGGGCGATCGGGTATAACGGTTCGCGATGCGACACGCACTCCTGACCGAGCAGTGGTTTCCCGCCATCGGCGGATCGATCCAGCTCTTCGACGCGATCTATGGCCAGCACATGCCCCCGGGCGACGCGGTGCACATCATCGCGGGAGGTCCGCCGGGCAGCGCCTCGCACGACAAGAGCTACCCCCGGCCGGTCACCCGCTTCGACGACACCCGCTACCCCTGGATGAAGCCCGAGTCGGCGCTGGAGTACGCCCGCATGCTCGCCGCCACGCTGCACGTGTGCCGGCGCGAGCGCGTGGAGGTGCTTCACGCCGCGAGGGTGATCCCCGAGGGGCTCGTGGCGATGGCCGTGGGGCGGGCGCTGAAGATCCCCTACACGGTGTGGGTGCACGGCGAGGAGGTCTCGCTCTTCCTGCGCTACCCGGTGAAGAAGCGGCTGATGCCGCAGGTGTTCTCCCGGGCGAGGGCGGTGTTCGCCAACTCCACCTTCACCCAGGGGAGGGCGCTGCTCGCGGGCGCCCCGGCCGAGCGGCTGCACGTGATCAACCCCGCGGTGGACGCGGAGGCCTTCGCGGGCCCCTTCGACACCGCCGACCTGGTGGAGCGCTTCGGGCTCGCGGGCAAGACCGTGCTGCTCACCGTCGGGCGCCTCACCCGGCGCAAGGGCCACGACACGGTGCTCTCCGCCCTGGCTCGCCTGCGGCCCAGCGGGCTCTTACAAGACCTCGTATGGCTGGTGCTCTCCGACGGCGAGCTGGAGGACGAGCTCAAGAAGAGCTGCACCGCGCTCGGCCTCGACGACGTGGTGCGCTGGGTGGGGCCGGTCTCGCGCGACGCGCTGCCGCGCTACTACGCCGCGGCGGACGTGTTCGTGCACCCCAACCGCACGCTCGACGACGACGACGTGGAGGGCTTCGGGATGGTGTTCCTGGAGGCGAGCGCGGCGGGGCTGGCGGTGATCGGCGGGCGCTCCGGCGGCGTGGTCGACGCGGTGGAGGACGGCGGCTCCGGGATGCTGGTGGACGGCACCTCCCTCGACGCGGTGACCGAGGCCATCGCGACCCTGGTGCGCGACCCGGTGCGTCGTGCGTCCATGGGCCGTCGGGGCCCCGCGTGGGCGCGGCGCTTCCGCTGGGACGCGCAGGCCGCGAGGGTGCGCTCGCTCGCGGCGGGCGAGGGCGAAGCGGACACCGCAGCGGCCACCGGCTGACCACGCCGGTCGCCGCACACGCTGGCTGCACGGGAGGGTGCGTAGGGCCCTTCGCGGGGTGTCACCGCGGCGCGTCGTGCGGCGGGCGAAGTTGACGCGGGTCGGGCGGAGGTGTGAGAAGCGCGCGAACCCAATCCCGGCGCGAGCCGTGCAAAAACCTGCTGGCGCTCGCGGGGCCCCAAAGAGGCGGTCGCGGGGGTTGGCGAACCCGAACGGAGACTCCGATGACGTCCAAGCCGAAGAAGACCACGCAGCTCAAGCGGATGGTGCAGCGCCAGGAGATGGCGTTCCTGATGGAGGCGCACAACGGCCTGAGCGCGAAGGTGGCCGAGGAGGCCGGGTTCGAGGGCATCTGGGGCAGCGGTCTCAGCATCTCCGCCGCCCTCGGCGTGCGCGATCACAACGAGGCCAGCTGGACCCAGGTGCTCGAGGTCGCGGAGTTCATGAGCGACGCCACCACGGTGCCGATCCTCCTCGATGGCGACACGGGCTACGGCGACTTCAACACGATGCAGCGCGTCGTGCGCAAGCTCGAGCAGCGCGGCGTCGCGGGCGTCTGCATCGAGGACAAGATCTTCCCCAAGACCAACAGCTTCATCCGCGGCGCGGCGCAGCCCCTCGCGGCCATCGACGAGTTCGCCGGCAAGATCAAGGCGGGCAAGGACGCGCAGGCCGACGACGACTTCGTGATCGTCGCCCGCGTCGAGGCCTTCATCGCGGGCTGGGGCATCGAGGAGGCGATGAAGCGCGCGGAGGCCTACCGCCTCGCCGGCGCCGACGCGATCCTCATGCACAGCGCGCTGCGCTCTCCCGTGGAGATCCTCGCGTTCCTGAAGGAGTGGGGCAACCGGCTGCCGGTGGTGATCGTCCCGACCAAGTACTACCAGACCCCGACGGAGGTCTTCCGCGACGCGGGCGTCTCCGTGGTGATCTGGGCCAACCACCTGATGCGCTCGTCGCTCGCGGCGATGCAGGCGACGGCGAAGACCATCCACACCGAGCAGACCCTGCTCAGCGTCGAGGAGAAGGTCGCCCCGCTGGCGGACGTGTTCCGCCTCCAGGGGGAGAACGAGCTGGAGCAGGCGGAGAAGCGCTACCTGCCGAAGCACGGGCGCTCGGTGAAGGCGATCATCCTCGCGGCCTCGCAGGGCGCGGAGCTCGGCGACCTCACCCGCGACCGGCCGAAGGCGATGGTCAGCCTGGCGGGCAAGCCCCTGCTGGCCCACATTCTCGAGACCTACCGCTCGGTCAACGTGAAGGAACTCTCCGTCGTCCGCGGCTACAAGAAGGACGCGGTCAACCTGGCCAACGTGAAGTACTTCGACAACGACCAGTTCGCGACGACGCAGGAGGTGAGCTCGCTCGCCGCCGCGGCGGAGGCGCTGGAGGGCGACGTCATCGTCTCCTACGGCGACGTGCTGCTGAAGAAGTACATCCTCCAGGAGCTCATCGACACCGACGACGACATCGTCATCATGGTCGACTCCAACCACGCGGAGAGCCGCAACCGCGGGCGCGACGCGGACTTCGTCAGCAACTCCGAGCCCAACTCGCGGCGCGCGTACCAGAACGTCGTCACCCTCAAGGGCTTCCGCCCGGAGCGCGAGGACGCCGTGCACGGCGAGTGGATGGGCATCGTGAAGCTCTCGCCCGCCGGCTCGAAGCTGGTGCGCGAGAAGCTCAAGGCCCTCGCCGCGGAGCCCGCCCGGCTGCGCACGATGAAGCTCCCGGACCTGCTGCAGCTCCTCATCGCCGACGGGGCGAAGGTGCGGGTCATCTACACCACGGGCCACTGGCTCGACGTCGACAGCGTCGAGGACGTGGTCGTCGGCGCGGCCTTCTGAGAAGCGGAGCCCAGCGATGATCCCGGCGTCGAGCTTTATCGAGTCTTGTAAGAAGCACGGCCTCACGCTCTGGACGGGCGTGCCGTGCTCCTACCTGAAGCCCTTCATCAACTTCGTCATCGACGCGCCGGACCTGCGGTACGTCGGGGCGACCAACGAGGGCGACGCCGTGGGCATCGCCGCGGGCGCCGACCTGGGGGGCCAACCCGCGGTGGTGATGTTCCAGAACTCGGGCTTCGGCAACACGGTCAACCCGCTCACCTCGCTCAACATGATCTTCAAGGTCCCGACCCTGGTGATCACCACGCTGCGGGGCGAGCCGGGCGGCGCTCACGACGAGCCGCAGCACGACCTCATGGGCCAGATCACCGGCGGGCTCTTCGACCTGATGCAGATCCCGTGGGAGTACTTCCCCACGGAGGTCTCGGAGATCGACGCGGTCATGGGCCGCGCGGTCGCGCACATGAACGAGAAGCGCACGCCCTACGGGCTCATCATGCGGAAGGACTCGGTCGCGGACTACAAGCTCCGGACGAAGCCCACGCCGAAGCCGCTGCCCCCGGGAAACATCGAGCCCTGGGGCCCGCAGGCCTCGTACCCGACGCGCCGCGAGGTGCTGGCGATGATCCAGGCGAAGGTGAATCCCACCGACGCCCTGGTGGCCACCACGGGCTTCACCGGGCGCGCTCTCTACGCCCTCGATGACCGCCCCAGCCAGCTCTACATGGTCGGCTCCATGGGCTGCGCGAGCTCCTTCGGGCTCGGGCTCGCCATCGCCCAGCCGCAGCGGCGGGTGGTGGTGCTCGACGGCGACGGCGCGGCGCTGATGCGCCTCGGGGCCCTGGCCACCATCGGCTACGAGCGGCCGGACAATCTCGTCCACGTGCTGCTCGACAACGAGGTGCACGACTCCACCGGGGGCCAGTCCACGGTGTCGCACTCGGTCGACCTCGCGGGCGTGGCGTCGGCGTGCGGCTACCCCACGGTGGTGCGCGCCCACTCGCTGGCCGAGGCCGAGGCGGCCTTCGTGAACGCCAAGGGGCTGACCTTCATCCACGTGAAGACGGCGCCCGGGGAGAAGGGCGACCTGCCTCGCCCGAAGGAGACGCCGGTGCAGGTCATCGACCGGATGCGGGCCTGGCTGAAGGAGACGAAGGGATGAGCGCCACGGAGCGAAGGATGCGGCTGCTCAACCCGGGCCCGGTGACCCTCACCGAGCGGGTGCGGGCGTCGCTGCAGCGGCCCGACCTCTGCCACCGCGAGCCGGAGTTCTACGCGCTGGCCATGGAGGTGCGCGGCCGCATCGAGCGCATCTACGAGGGCTGCGCGGGGCGCTACGTGGCGATCCTGCTGACGGGCTCGGGGACCTCCGCGGTGGAGGCGATGGTCGGGTCGCTGGTGCCCAAGGACGGCCACGCGCTGGTGGTCGCCAACGGCGTCTACGGCGACCGGATGGCGGCGATGCTCACCGCGCAGGGCAAGCGCTTCACCACCGTGGGCGCCGAGTGGGTCGCCCCGATGGACCTCGCCGGCGTCGAGCGCGCGCTCTCCACGGACGCGAGCATCACCCACGTGCTGGCGGTGCAGCACGAGACGACCACCGGGCGGGACAACGACGTCGCGGCGCTCGGGGCGCTCTGCAAGCGCTACGACAAGCCGATGCTGCTCGACGGCGTGAGCAGCTTCGCGGGCGAGCCCATCGACTTCGAGGGGTGGAACCTCGAGGCCGTCGCGGCCACGGCCAACAAGTGCGTCCACGGCGTGCCGGGCATCTCCTTCGTGCTGGTGCGCGAGGGGGTCTTCGCCGCGCGGGCCTCCGGCGCCACCTCGGTCTACCTGGACCTCTGGCGGCACTGGAAGGAGCAGCGCACCGGCGCCTCGCCCTTCACCCAGTCGGTGCACTGCATGTACGCGCTGCAGGAGGCGCTGAAGGAGCTCGAGGACGAAGGCGGCTGGCGCGCCCGGCACGCGACCTATGCGAGGCGGGCGAGCGCGGTGCGCGAGGTGCTCTTCGAGCTCGGGGTGGAGTACTTCCTGGGCGACGGGGCGACCGCGAGCTCGTCGATCCTGACGGCCTTCGCGGTGCCGTCGTGGACGACCTACGACAAGCTCCACGACGGGCTGAAGGAGCGCGGGTTCATCATCTACGCGGGGCAGGGGCCGTACGCGGGGAAGATGTTCCGCATCGCGGTGATGGGCGCGCTCGGTGAGAAGGACATGGCCGAGCTGCTCGACGGGCTGCGAGCGCTGCTCAAGCGCCCGGGTTGAGCTCGGCGGGAGATACATCGATGCCCGACGGAGGGAGTCCCAACGTCCGGATGGAGTCTGCGAAGAGGCTGCTCGAACTGACCGTCAACCCCGCGGATCGCCTCTGGCGCTACCCCATCGGGCACGCGGTCGTGCGGGCCGCGATGCGCACCCCCCTCACGCCCAACCACGTCACCATCGGGCACACGCTCCTCGGCATCAGCGCCGGGGCGCTCATCAGCACCGGAAGGCCCTCGCTGCTCGTCCTCGCGGGGGTCATGTACGAGGTCCGATCGATCCTCGACTGCTTCGACGGGGTGCTCGCCCGCGCTCGCGGCACCTCCTCGGCCTACGGCCGCGCGATGGACCAGGCCGGCGACTTCCTCGGCTTCGCGGCCTTCATCGCGGGCTCCTGGGTGGCGTTCACCCGCACCCTCGGCTTCCCCCGCGCGATGGCCCTCACGCTGGTCACCGCCGCCCTCTGCGCGCTCTGCACCTTCTGCTGGGACTTCTACAAGCGCCGCTTCACGTCCGTGCTGCTCGAGGGCCGGGACGAGATCGACGAGGAGTACGTGAAGGTCCAGCTCGAGGCGCAGCGCACCCGAGGGGCCGCGATCCGCTTCTCCGCGTGGTTCTCCAGCATCCAGATGTGGCTGCTCAACCCGTCGGCGCTCCCGGCGCTGCGCGCCCGCGTCGCCTCCGGCACCGTGACGGTCGCCGAGGGCACCACGCACCCGGCCGCCGAGCGACTGCGGGCGATGGCCTCGCAGGGCGATCCGCGGCTGCGCTCGACGCTGCTCCGGGTGGGCTTCTCCGGCGGCGACACGGGCATCCTGATCCTCACGGCGGCGACCCTCCTCACGAGGCCCCTGGAGGGATTTCTCGCCGCGAGCGCGTATTGTGTGGTGATCCTCGCGGCGACAGTGTCCGCGAGCAACCGACTGCTGCACGCGCAACCCATGACCGCCTCTCCCCACTGAGCTCAATCCCGATGATCGACAAGGCCGTGATTCTCGCCGCTGGCCAGGGCAACCGCATCGCCAAGGCGTCGCAGACCCCCAAGCCGTTCCTCTCGCTCGACGGCACCCCTGATGGACCGTGCTTCATCGACTGGCACATCGAGCAGCTCGCTGCGATCGGCGTGCGGGAGATCTTCCTCGTCGGCAACCAGGTCACCACCAAGCGCCCCTTCAAGGGCCCTCGCGGGTGCCGGGTCCACTGGATCCTCAACCCCACGGAGGACCTCTCCACCTCCGGCAGCGGCCACTCGTTCTGGTTCGCGCTGCACAGCGAGCACGAGATCCTCGACGGCCACGCGCGCGTCGTGATGATGGACGCCGACATCCTCTACGAGGCCGGCGTGCTGCACGCGCTCGGGGCGCCCTCCCGCGACGGCCGCTCGCGCACGCTGGTGTGCGGCGACTACAAGGAGTCCAACGAGGAGGTGATGGTCTTCGGCAAGGACAACCGCGCGCTCACCCACGGCAAGGGGCTGCTCGACACCTCCGCGGGCAAGACCCTCCTGCCGGGCATGACCTGCTACGGCGAGGCCACGGGCATGGTGCTCTGGGAGCCGGGCGACCACGCCCTCGTGCGCGGCGCCACCGACTGGTGCATCCAGTACTCCACGGCCAAGGCGCGCTCGGAGCACGAGGACATCACCCAGCGGCTGATGCTGGCCGACCGGGTGAGCCCGTCGGTGTTCCACGAGCTGATGTTCATGGAGTGCGACTCGCCCGAGGAGTACGCCCACCTCACCGGGGATTTCTTCCCGAAGCTGCGCTCCAACCTCGCCTGACCGCCCTCGCGGCCGGGCCCTACGGAGTCCCTGTCGCGATGACCCCTGCACAGCTCGTCTCGCTCGACCTGGAGAGGGCCCTCGGCCCGTCTCGGGTGATCACCGACCCGGACCTCTGCGCCGCGTACGCTCGCGACGAGAGCGAGGCCCCGTCGGTGGTGCCCCCGTGCGTGGTGCGCGCGGAGACGGCGGCGGAGGTGGCCGCGGCGCTGCGGGCCTGCCACGAGCGCGGCGTGCCGGTGGTCCCCCGCGGCGCGGGCACCGGGCGCACGGGCGGCGCGACGGTGACGGTGCCGAGCGTGGTGATCGACACCTCGCTCCTGGGCGGGATCAAGGACATCGACCGCGCCAACGGGATCGCCGTGGTGGGCGTCGGGATGCGCACCGGCGCGCTGCACGCCGCGGTCGAGGCGGAGGGGCTGTTCTACCCGCCCGACCCGCAGAGCGCGGAGTGGTGCTGCCTCGGCGGCAACGTCGCGGAGAACGCGGGCGGGCCTCGCGCGGTGAAGTACGGCGTGACGCGCGACTGGGTGCTGGGCCTGGAGTGCGCGCACATGGACGGAGCGCTGGTGCAGCACGGGCGGCGCACCGCCAAGGGCGTGACCGGCTACGACACGGTCGGGCTGCTCGTGGGGAGCGAAGGGACGCTCGGGGTGTTCACCGAGGTGACGGTGCGCCTCGCGGCGCTGCCGACGGCGGTGCGCGGGGTGCTGGCGGTCTTCGCCGACGCGGTGGCGGCGGGGCGCGCGGTGGCGGCGCTGCTGTCGACCGGGGCGAGGCCGCGGTGCATCGAGCTGCTCGACGCGATCTGCTGCGACGTGATGCGGGCGGACGACCCGGGCGTGCTGCCCGAGGGGGCGGGCGCGGCGCTGGTGATCGAGCTCGACGGCTTCGACGAGGAGGCGGTGGCGCGCGAGGCGGCGAGGGCGGGCGAGTGCTGCCTGGCGGCCGGGGCGGTGAGCGCTCACGAGGCGGTGGACGCGGCGGAGCGGGCGGCGCTCTGGGCGGTGCGGCGGGTGATGTCGCGGGCGCTGCGAAGGCGGGCGGCGCACAAGCTCTCGGAGGACGTGGTGGTGCCGAGGGCGCAGGTGGCCGAGCTCATCGCGAGGGTGCAGGTGATCGCCGCGGAGGAGCGGGTCGTGATGCCCACCTACGGGCACGCGGGCGACGGCAACCTGCACGTCAACCTGCTCTGGGACCACGACGACGAGCGCCCTCGGGTGCAGCGGGCGATCGAGCGGCTCTTCCGAGCGACCCTCGCGCTGCGCGGGACGCTCTCCGGCGAGCACGGCATCGGGGTGCTGAAGGCGCCGTACCTGGCCTGGGAGCAGGGGCCGGAGCTGATCGCGTTACAACAGCGGGTAAAGACGGCCTTCGACCCGAGGGGGCTGCTCAACCCGGGGAAGATCTTCGGCGACTCGCCCTCGCACCGCGCCTGCTGAGGCGGTGCAGCGCGCTCGACGATCCGAGGCCGCTGCGCGTACCATCGCGGACCATGTCGCAGCAGCCCCTCCGCCATCGTCCGCCGCGCCCGAAGTCTCCCGCCGGCGATCCCTTCTACCGACGACCGGGCGGCACGAGCGGCGCCGCGCAGCGCCCGCCGACCGGCGACCACGAGCACTCGCACGACCACTCGCACGACCACTCGCACGACCACTCGCACGACCACTCGCACGCCCACTCGCACGCCGCCGTCGAGGCGCAGCCCGCGCATCACCACGAGCACCACCGCGAGGAGGTGCCGCACCACCATCACGGCGAGGGGCACCACCATCACGAGGGCGGCGACGCGCCCCACGAGCACCGCGGCGGAGAGCGTCAGGGCGGTCTGCGCGACCTCGCGTTCTCGGATGAGAAGCGGCTCATCGACGCGATCGTGTCGCTGGTGGCCGAGCGCGTCGAAGAGATCGTCCAGCGGCGCGTCGAGGAGATCGTCTCGCGGCATCTCGGCGGGCGCGGAAACGGCTCGTCGCCGCGCGATCCCGGGGACCACCGCGGTCACGGCGGCGGCCGGAGGTGAGGCGCAGGTCCGCGGTCACGGGTGCCCTCGCGCTGTTCCTCGCGAGCGCCCCGGCCGCGGCGCAAGACAGCTGGAGCGCGCCCTTCCCGGGCGTGCGCCGGCTGCACCGGGTGACCCCCGGGCAGGACATCAACGTCCTCGTGGTCGACCTCTGCGCGCCCGGCGTCTCCATGCGCGCGACCACTCCCTCCGAGGGCCACCGCACGGTCGTCGACTTCGGCAACCTCGTCGGCGCTCAGGCCGTGATCAACGGGGCCTTCTATGATCCCCGCGACTGGCGGCGCATGGACGGCATGGCCATGGGCCAGGGGATGCTCTGGGGCGGCCCCGACCATGACTACACCGGCCCGGTGGGCTTCGGCGCCGGGCGCGCGGCCATCGTGGCGCACAACATCGTCGCGGGCCCCGAACCCTGGATGCGCCAGATCGTGAGCGGTCACCCCTCGGTGGTCATCGACGGCGCGGTCACCGACAGCCGCGGCGACACCACCCTCTGCCCGCGCAACCCTCGCACCGCCGTCGGCCTGAGCGCCGACCATCGGACCTTCTACATGGCCGTGGTCGACGGCCGCGCCCCCAGCCGCATCGGCATGACCTGCAACGAGCTCGGGGCCTTCATGCTGGGCCTCGGGGCGCGCGACGCCATCAACCTCGACGGCGGCGGCTCGTCCGCGATGTGGCTGCGGGGCGTCGGCGTGGTCAACCACCCGTCGGACGGATCGCTCCGCGCCGCGGCCAACCACCTCGCGCTCTACGCCTCGGGCAGCGGTCCGCCGGGGCACTGCCCGGGCGCCGCGCCGACCTGCGCTCCCCGCTGCGAGGGCAGCGTGCTGGTGGGCGCCGACTGCGGCCGCGGCGACTGCGGAGCCTTCGGATCGCGCTGCGTGAACGACGCGCTCGGCGCGAGGTGCGCGTTCGCGCTCTGCCCCGACCGGGGCGAGACGGACATCTGCTTCGCGTCGACGCGCTACGGCCACTGCCGCGACGGCGCGCTCCCGACGCAGGGCGACTGCGCGGCGACGGGCGGTCGCTGCGTGCTGTCCGGGGGGAGGGCGAGCTGCGTCCCGAGCGGCTGCCCCGCGAGCGGCACCAGCCGCGTGTGCGTGGACGACGCGCACCTCGGCGACTGCTCCGGCGGGCGCCTCACGGGCACCGGCGACTGCTCGGCCTTCGGAGCGCGCTGCGTGCAGGACGACCTCGGGGCGCGCTGCGTGTTCGTGTTCTGCCCCACCCGAGGCGAGGCGGACATCTGCTGGGATCGCACCCGCGTCGGGCACTGCAGCGACGGAGCGCTCACCAGCCAGGGCGACTGCGCGGCCTTCGCGGCCTTCTGCTCCACCGCGGGAGCGAGCGGGGGGCGCTGCGTCTCGGCCTTCTGCGCCGCCGGTCCCGAGATGGCCCCGGTCGCCCACGACGCCTGCTGGATCACCCCGGGGCAGCTCCTCCACTGCGACGCCAACGGGGGCCCTCGGACCGAGGCCTGCCCGGCGGGTCAGCAGTGCAGCGCCATCGGCGGAGCGCACTGCGTGGCGGCGGTGTGCCCGACCACGGGGATGTCCGAGCTGTGCCTCGACGCGAGGCTGCTCGGGCACTGCGACAGCGGCAGCGTGACCGACGCGATGGACTGCTCCCGCGGCGGCGGGCGCTGCGTGACGGACGCGAGCGGCGCGCACTGCGAGGCGCCGGCGGTGATGGACGCGGGCGCGGTGGATGTCCCGGCGGCCGTGGACTCGGGCGCGGTGGATGTCCCGGCGGCGGCCGTGGACGCGGGCGCGCGAGACGCCGGGGCGACGCCCGACCGGGGGGTCCCGCTTACGGAAGCAGGTATGTCCTACGACGCCGGCGGCGAGGTCGTCGGCACGGTGGTGGACGGCGGCTGCGGGTGCCGAGCGGGCGGATCGCCGACGCGCCCGGGCGGGGCTCGGTGGCTGTGGGTCCTGGCGCTGGTGGCGGTGTGTCGGAGGCGGCGGATCAGCGGCCGCGGCGGGGACGCGGGATGGTGACCACCCGAGGGGCGTTGGGATCGGCCCGGAAGGGCTCGACCCCGGCCGGGGCGACGTAGGCGCCGCCGCAGGGGGGACAGGCCGCGATGCAGGCGCGGAAGCGCTGGACGCAGGCGGTCTCGCAGCGCTCGAACTCGATCTGGGGGCGCAGCGCGAGGGTCGTCTGGCAGGTGGATCGGCAGGCCGCCGCGGGGGTCCCGCACTGCTCGCGCATGCAGGTCTGGCAGGCGCGGCTCTGCGCGGCGCGCTCCGCCGGGGCGGCGACCGGAGCGCGAGAGGCCGGGTCGCGGGCGCTGACGGGAGCGCCGAGGCAGAGGGCGCCGAGGGCGAGGGAAGTGACGACGGTCGTGCGAAGGGACATCGGGCGCCTCCAACGATCGATCCGAGAGGAGTTCATGGACCGGGAGCCCACGAGGCTATCACCGAAGGGCGGAGGGGAAAGTCCCCCGCGGTTACTCCTCCAGGCTCTCCAGGGCCTTCTCGATGATGCGCTCGCTCTCGCGGTCGGCGAAGCCGAGGGCGGTGGCGAGCTCTCCGAGGGCCTCCTCCTCGGTGTCCGAGAGGTCGTCGTCGGCGGCCGCGACCACGGTCGCGATCTCCAGCGCCTGCCGGCGCATCGGCCCATGACCGATGGCCTCGACGGCCTCCGCGAGGAAGGCCTCCTCGTCCTCCTCGATGGCCTCGTCCCACGCGGCGATGGTGGTCTCGAGCTCCTCCTCGTCGACGTCCTCCCCGAGCAGCTCGGCGAAGGTGTCCACGACGGCGTCGTACTCGTCGCTGTCCATCTCGTCCTCGTCGTCCGAGGTGGCGACCCAGTACGCGACGGCCATCACGGCCTGGATGCGGGCCAGCGAGTCCTGCTCCTCGCGGCCCGACGGAGCGGAGCGGCTGTTGAAGCTCTTTCGCCCCTTCTCCCAGCTCGACGAGGCCTCGGGCTGCGCCAGCACGGACTGCAACACCCGGCTCTTGGGAGAGGCCACGATGGTGGGCTTCGACGGGCCCGGCTTCAGGCCCGACGACGGCCCCGCTCCGCCGCGGCGATCGGCGACCGCAGCGGCCGGGGCGACCTCGGGCTTCGACCCGAAGAGGCGACGCTTCGGCGCCTCGGCAGCGACCGGGGCGACGGGCTGCGCCGCGGCGACGGGAGCGACCACTGGAGCGGCGGCCACCGGAGCGGCAGCCACCGGAGCGGGGGCCGGGGCCGGGGCCGGAGTCGGCGCGGCCTGCGGTCTGGGAGAGGGAGAGGGCGCCGTGGGAGCGGTGGCCGAGGGCGGGTCCTGCGGGTTCGCTGGATCGACGTTCCAGTGATTGCAGTACCCGCAACGCATGTTGAGGCGGTGGATGATCGCGCCGCAGTTGGCGCACTTGTAGAGCGGGGTCGACATGGTTGCGCCGACGATACCCCTCACCCGTCGATCGATGGAACGCCCTTCATGCGACCTCCCTGGAGAATGCTCCCCGCTGGCCGCCGGAGGTGTTCCCGGGGCTGCTATCGGCAGCGCGCGTTGATGCAGAGGGTCGGCGCGGAGCAGTCGGCGCTTCGGGCGCACTCGGGGCGCAGCTCGAGGGGGTTGGTGCAGAGCAGGTCGCTGCCGCAGGTGTCGAAGGCCACGTCGACCCGCAGGCACTCGGCGGCGGTCCCGCCCGGGCAGGCGGCGCGGCACGATCCTCGGCGGCACACGCTCCCGGCGGCGCAGTCCGAGTCGCGCCCACAGAAGCTGCGCGGCGCGGTGTCTACCTGGCAGAACCCGAGCACGCAGACCTCCGCGGCCCCGCACGCGTGCGTCGCGTCGCAGCCCGCCACGCAGCGGCCGTCGGCGCAGACCGAGCCCGCCGCGCAGTCCGTGGCGCGAGCGCACTGGCTCCCCGCCTGCGACGGCTGATCGCAGTACCCGCCCACGCAGGTCTGCGTCGAGGGGCACGCCGATCGCGCGCTGCACGCCGAGAGGCACCGGCCGTCGACGCAGTCCCGCCCCGCGCCGCAGTCCGTCGCGAACTGGCACACCGCCGCGGCGCCCAGGCAGCGACCCGCGAGGCAGCGCTCCCCGCTGGCGCATCCCGCGTCGGAGGTGCACTGCGACGGCGTCACGCAGGCGCCCGAGCGCTGGTCACAGACGAGCCCCGCTCCCGCGAGAGCGCAGTCGCGGTCGAGCCGGCACCCGCTCGCCCCGCCCGAGTCGGCCGCCGGGACCGTCGCGTCGGCGATCGCCACCGAGGCCTCGCTCCGGTCGGGGCTCGCGGCGTCCGCGGGGGTCGCGGCGGCGTCCGCGTCGCTCTCCCTCATGCAGCGGTCGTCGCGGTCGTCGCGGTCGTCGCGGTCACTCCGGTGCCCCGGGTCGGGGCGCCCGTGGCCGCCATGAGACGAGAGGTCGCGGCAGTCCTCGTGTTCGTGGTGGTGGCAGCCCGCCACCGCGAGCGCGCTCAGCAAGATGATCGATCGCAGCATCGGTTTCCTCGGCTCTCTGGTAGGGCGGAGGATGCCGGGTGCAGCCTCGCGCACCCCTCATCGCCCCGACGCTTCGAGGGCCTTCATCGGGGGGTGACGAATCCCGAGCCCCTCGAACGAATCTGCCTCGATCGATGAAGGTTCTCGTCCGTCGCGGCGACGCATGCCATGAGAACCTGATCGATGCGCCGCTCGCCCATTGGCCTCCTCGTCGCTGCGCTCCCGCTCCTGCTGGGGGCTCGCTCCGCGTGGGCGCAGAGCACCGGATCCGCGGTCTGCGCTCCGACCGTCGAGCTCGGCGGGAGCATCCCCCCTCGCGTCGCCCAGCGCCTCCGACGGGCCCTCGACCACGCGGCCGGAACCCTCCCCCCAGCGGCTCCCTGCGCCCCCTCGCACGCTCGCCTCGACTGGAACGAGCACGAGCTCACGGTTCACATCTCCCTCGACGACGGTCGCATCGCGGTGCGCACCCTGGAGTCCCTCGAAGACGTCCTGCCGACGGTGCTCTCGGTGCTCGCCGTCCCGGCGCCCGATCCCTCCGCGCCGACGGTCGAGCCCCCTCCCGCCGCTCCTGCACCGACGGAGGTCGCGCCCGCTCCGGTCGTCGTCATCGCTCCGCCGACGATCCCCGCGCCTCCCGTCGCTCCGCCTCGTCCGCGGGCTCCGTCCGGGTGGTCGCTGCTGCTGTCCGGAGCGGCGGGCGTAGCGTTCCAGGATGGCGACGGGGCCCTCGGTCGCTCCAGCGTGGAGGTCGGCGCCGCGACGCCTCGCTTCGCGATCACCGCCCGCGGCTCGATGGCCCTGTCCCTCGGCGACCATCACTTCCGCGGCCTGCCCAACGCGATCTACCCCCGGCCCGAGCGCGATCGCATCGAGTCCAGCGCGGTGCTCTCCGCCCGCGTCCGGCTGGGCTCCGGTCGGCTGCGCGCCGAGGTCGGCGGCTTCGTCGGCCTCGCCCGCGACGCGGCGGCCACCGACACCGGCTGGCTCCCTCGCGTCGGCATCGAGGCCTCCCTCGGCTGGCAGCTCTCCCGCTCGCTCTCGGCCTTCGCCCGCACCGAAGGCTACCTCGACCTCGGCAGCGGACTCGGCCCGGGCGTGGCCCTCTCCGTCGGACTCGCGTGGGAGCCCCGGCGATGAGCCCTCGCGTGCTGCGACCGCTGCTGACGCTGGTTCCGGACGACGACAGCGTGCTGCTGCAGCGCGTGGCCGCGGGCGACGTCAACGCGCTCGGCGTGGCCTTCGACCGCTTCCACCGCGAGGTCTACGCGGTGCTCGCCCGCCTGCGAGGCACTCGCCTCGACCTCGACGACCTCGTGCAGACCACCTTCCTCGCGCTCCCCGGCGCGGCGCACAACTACGACCCCTCGGCCTCGGCGCGATCCTTCGTCATCGGCGTCTCGCTCCAGATCGCCCGCCGCGAGCGTCGCAGCCTCGCGCGACGGTGGCGGCTCTGGCAGGCGCGCTCCCACGAGGTCGACGTGCCGGAAGGAGAGGTCGACCCCGAGCGGCGTGCGGGCGACCGGCAGGACGTCTCCTCCCTGGAGTCGGCCCTCGGTGGTCTCTCCCACGCGCAGCGAGAGGTGATCGTCCTCCACGAGGTCCACGGGATGAAGGGCGAGGAGATCGCGCAGGCGCTGGGGGTCCCGGTGAACACCGTCTGGACCCGCCTCCACCACGCCCGCAACGCCCTGCGGACCTCGCTCGAAGCGCGGGGTGGGCGATGAGGCTCTCGGTGCATCCAGGGTGTTCGCGCGCCTCGGAGGTGGAGGCCGCGCTCGACGAGCGGCTCGACCCGTCCGCCGCAGCGGAGGCGCTGGCGCACGCTCGGAGCTGCGCGGCCTGCGGGTCGCTGGAGCGCTCGCTGCGGTCGCTGCGCGAGTCGGCGCGCTCGCTGCCGGAGCCGGTGATCGACGCGGCCGCGGCGCAGCAGGTGCGAGCCGAGGTGATGGCGGGCGCGATGCGAGGCGTCCGCGGTCCGTCGAGGGCGGTGCGGCGGGCGCTCGCGGTGGCCGCGGTGGTGACGCTCGCGCTGCTGGGCGCGGCGGCGCTCCGGTCGCGCTCGACGGCGCCCCGATCGGCGGCCGAGGGCATCGACCTCGCGGGCGCCGGAACGCTGCGGCCCGAGCGCGCGGCGGTGTACCGCGTCGAGCGCGCCGGGGTCGACACGCGCATCGCGCTCACCGAGGGGACCATCCATCTCTCGGTGGTGCACCGGCGGCGCTCCGAGCGCTTCGTGGTGGCGCTCGACGACGCGGAGGTCGAGGTGCGAGGGACGCGCTTCGCCGTCGACGCCCACGAGGGACACCTCCGGAGGGTGAGGGTGACCGAGGGGCTCGTGGCGGTGCGCCGCGCCGGGCAGTCCGAGCGCTTCGTCGCCGCGGGCGGAACCCTGGAGGTCACCGAGCCGGTGGCCCTCGCACCGGCGGCGGCGACGCTGCACCCGATCGAGCCGGTGGCGGCGCCGGTGACGGAGCCCGGGGTGACGGCGGCCCCTCGCGTCGAGGCGCCGAGGGCGACCTCGGCCGCGGCGGAGGCGGCGTCGAGGGATTTCCGCGCGGGCGCTCTGGCCTATGTGCGCGGCGAGCCGGGCGAGGCGGCGAGGGCGCTGCAGCGCTTCCTGGCGGCGACGACGGCGCGAGACCCGCGGCGCGAGGACGCGCGGTATGTGCTGGTGCTGGCCCTGGAGGCGACGCACGAGGCGGGCGCCGAGCGCGCGGCGCGGGAGTACCTGGGGGAGTTTCCTCACGGGCTTCGGCGGGCGGAGGTGACCGTGCGGCTGACCCGGCGGCTGGCCGCGAGGGGCGCCTGCGACGCGGCGGCGAGCGCGGCGCTGGGGATGCCCGAGAACGCCGAGGCGGCGCTGCGCACGCAGGTGGCCCAGGCGCTCTCCCGCTGCGGGGTCGCCCCGGGGGAGTGAAGCCGCG
>CBIHPK010000012.1:0-81389 GCA_966211675.1 uncultured Myxococcaceae bacterium | reverse complement strand
CTCGCGGGGGGCGCGCACCCCCGGGCGCGCCGCCTGGTGGGGACCGCGCGAGGCCCGGTGGTGGGCCGCGGCCGCGGCCGCCCCCACCCTCGATCGGCGCGCCGCCTCCACGTCGAGCCGACGCCTTCGCAGCGCCGCGAGCGCGTCCTTGCCGGCCTTCACCTCGCGGGCGAGCGACTCCTCGTCGATCGCCTCTTCGGCGCCGTCCGAGCGCAGCGCCGCCTCCGCCTCCTCGATGCGGATCTGCAGCGCGAAGGCCTCCCGCTGCGCCTGAGCGTGCGCGGCGGCCGAGCGGGCGAGGGCCTGCGGGTCCACCGCCTCGACCGCGGCCCCGGAGGTCCGACGGGGCGAAGGGTGCTCCGCGGCGCCGCACACGGGACAGGCCTCCCCGTCCACCAGCGTCGCGGCGAGCCGCGCGGCCTGCTCCTCGCGCGAGGACGCCTCGGCGAGCGCCTGCTTCGCCGACAGCTCCCTCCACGCCTCTGCGGCGTCGCGCTCCGTCGCCACGGCGTCGCGTCGCGCTCGCTGCAGACCTCGGAGGGCGTCCTCTCTCGACCTCCGCTCCAGGGCGCGCTGCTGCCGCGCGGCCAGGTTCTCGACGCGAGCGCGAAGCGCGGGCTCCTCCGCCAGCGCCGCCTCGTGCCCCGCGATGGTCGCGTCGAGCCCGCCCAGGGCGCTCGTCGCGTCGGCCAGAGCCCGCTCCCGGGCGAGCAGCGCGGACTGCATCCGGTCGGCCTCGGCAGAGCGATCGGCCGCCTCCCGCTCCAGGCCATCGAGGCGCTCGGCCTCGTCCTGCATCGCGCGGAGGGCCGAGGCGCGCGCGGACGAAGCCCGGATCGTGGCCTCCGCTTCCTCCAGATGAGCCGCGGAGAGCGCCGGATCGGCCAGGGCGATGGAGAGCCGCTCGTGCTCCGCGGAGGCGCGCTCGAACTGCTCCCGCCGCGCTCGCAGGTCGGCCTCCAGGGAGCGCAGCCGGGTGAGGCGTTCGAGGCAGCGCGAGGCGGTCTCGTCGAGGCGCAGGCGCTCGGCGTCGAGGGCAGCGGACTCCGACTGAGCGGCCAGGGCATCGAGGGCGGCCCGGTGGACCCGGCGCTGCGCGTTGCGCCGCTCGACCTCGGCGGCGACGGCGTTCGCGGCGACGACGGACTCCAGCGTCGCGCGGGTCTCCGCGATCGACCCTTCGGTCTCCGCGAGGCGCCGCTGGGACTCGGCGGTCTTCGCGTCGAGGTCGTCGAGGTCCGTCGCCCCGACGCCGTCGAGGAGCGCCCGCAGCACCCCGTCGGCCTTGTCGAACTCCGCCCGGGCGGAGGCGTCCATGGAGCGGAGCTGGTCCTCGATGAGGGCGTAGCGCGCGGTGCCGAAGAGGTGCTCCAGCAGGCGCTCACGGCGCTCGGCGGGGGCCAGCAGCAGGTCGCGAAACTCCCCCTGAGGCAGCACGATCACTCGCGAGAACTGCTCGTGCGGGAGGTGCAGCAGCCGCACGATCTCGCGGGTGACGTCCTTGGTGCCGCCGACCGCCTGGAAATGGGGATCGCCCGAGAGGCACTGGAGCGAGGCGCTGGTGCGCGCGCGGGTGATGGTCCCGCGGCGGGAGACGCGCTCGGGTTCGAGGGCGCGGGCCACGCGGTAGCGCCGGTCGCCGAGGGAGAAGTCGAGGGACACCTCCGTGGGCGCGTCGGCCGGGGCGGCGACGTTGCGGAGCATCTCGTCGGTGGCGCGGTCGCCGAGCCCCTTGCCGTAGAGCGCCCAGGACATCGCGTCGAGAAGGGTGCTCTTGCCCGCCCCGGTGTCTCCATGGACGAGGAAGAGCCCCGCGTCGTGGAAGGGCTCGAGGTCGATCGTATGCTGCGAGTAGGGCCCGAACTGCCGGAGCGTGAGCGAGTGCGGCCTCACGCGGGCTCCCCCGTCGCGAGCAGGGCCTCGCGGAACACCGCTCGGTCGTCGTCCGTGGGCGCTCCGGGCCCGTGAAGCCGGAAGAAATCCTCGAAGACCTCCGCCGGGCCGCGGCGCTCGTCGGGGATCGCGGCGGTCACCGCCAGCGGGTCGCGCTCCATCCGCGTCTGCCGGAACTCCAGCAGGTGAGGGAAGCGCTCGCGCAGCCGCTCGACGGCCTGCGGAGGCATCGGGTGGTCCGTCACCACGGCCTGGACATACCGGGAGGTGTAAGGCTCCAGCGCCGGGTCGCGGAGCAGCGAGTCGAGGTCGCCGCGGATGCGAGCGAGGTCGCGCCGCGGGTGCAGCGCCTCCTCCTCGAGGGTGCACCGGCCCTGCGCGTCGAGGGTCACGATGGAGAGGGTCCGCGGGTCCTCGCTCTCCTCGAAGGCGTAGCGCAGCAGCGAGCCCGAGTAGCGCAGTCGTCGGTCGTCGCCGACCCACTGCGGCCGGTGCAGGTGCCCGAGCGCCACGTAGGAGAAGCCGTCGAAGTGCGAGGCGGGGACCGCTCCAGCGCCACCCAGGTAGAGCGCCCGCTCGGAGCGCGGCGACTCGATCGGCGAAGCCCCGCCGCGGACGAAGCCGTGCGCCACCACGACGCTCCGTCGCACTCCCTTCGCGACCCGGTGCTCGTGCGCCGGGGCGAGCAGGGCCTCGACCGTCTCGGCGTGGGTGAGGGTGCCGCCCAGCACCGGGGCGTCGGCGCCCGGGGAGGCGAAGAGGGCCGCGGCGGTCTCGGGCTCGACGTAGGGGATCGGGTAGAAGGTCACCTCGCCGTGGTCGTCCTCCACCGTGACCGGGCGGAAGGGTCCGTCGACGCGCCCTCGGAGGTGCAGGTCCCCCTGGGCGAAGAGCCACGAGCCGAAGCCCAGGTGCTCGCCGCTGTCGTGGTTGCCGGCGATCGCGATCACCGGAATCTCCAGACTCCGGTGCACCTCCTGGAGGAAGTCGTCGAGCAGGCGCACCGCGTCGCGGCCGGGGAGCGCCCGGTCGTAGAGGTCGCCGGCCAGCACGAGCACGTCGGCCTCCGCCGCGCGCACGCGGGCCACCACCTGCTCCAGGATGTGACGCTGGTCATCGATCAGGGAGAGGCCGTGGAAGACCCTGCCGATGTGGAGGTCCGCGAGGTGGGCGATGCGCATCGCGGAGGTTGTACCGCCAACGGGTGTGGCGTGAAGGACGCCGTCGCGCCGGTCGCCCGGTTCAGCTATCCTGGGACGCCTCCCCGCACGGCGGCCTTGCGCGGCGGGGAGCGGAAAGAGAGCCATGAGCGACGTCGGTGACCTGGTCGAACTGAGCGAGGAGGAGCGTCGGACCATCGACGCGATCTACGAGCGTCGTCTGACCGCAACGCACTACGAGATCCTCGGCGTGTCTCGCGACGCCGAGCGCAAGACGATCCGCGACGCGTACTTCGCCCTCTCCAAGCGCTTCCACCCCGACGTGTTCTTCAACCGCTCGCTCGGGGCGTACCGCGTCCGCATCGACGAGCTCTTCCGGGTCTTCACCCGCGCCTACGACGTGCTCGGCAACGCCAAGCAGCGCGCCGGGTACGACCTCCACATCGGCTCGATGGAGAGCCCCTCGCGGCCGCCTCCCCCGTCGGTGCCCGAGGTGACCGGCATCGTCTACGCCGCCCGCGACGCCGCGCAGGCCGCCGCCCCGGACTCCCTTCGGCCGGGCCCATCGACCCCGCCGAGCGCCGGCGCCGCGAGCAACCCGCCGCCGCGCGCCTCGTCGCCCACCAACTCCGCGGCGGTCAACCTCCCGCCGCCCGCTCGCACCCCGCCGCGGCCGGTGATGCCGCCCATCGGCACCGCGGTGATGCCTCCCCCGCCGAGCCCTTCGGCCCCGTCGCTGCCGGTGGCCCCCTCGTCCAAGTCGACCCCGACGCCCATGCAGCGGCTCGATCCGGAGACCCTGCGCCGCGCCAGGGAGTCGATGGCGCGCCGGCTCAACTCCGTGGTGCCGCAGCGAGCGCCGAGCCCGCCCCCGCGACCGCCGGTGCCCACCCCGGTGGCGATGCCGCCCGCCCCGTCGTCCGCGGGCCAGATTCCCCGGGTGCTCGATCGCGGGCCGACCATCCCGCAGCTCGTCGCCACCGCCGAGGAGGCGCAGCGCAAGGGAGACCTCAACACGGCGACCGAGTCGCTGAAGCAGGCGCTCTCGATGAGCCGGGACGACGAGTCGCTGCGGCTCCGCTACGAGGCGACGCGCAAGCTCCTGGTGGCGCAGCAGGTCGACGCGCACATCGGCGCGGCGCGCGAGGCGATGCGCGAGTCGCAGCCGCTCGTGGCGGCGAAGCACTGGGAGCAGGCGGCGGAGGGGCGCCCGACGGACCTGCAGCTGGTGCTCAACGCGGCCGAGGTGCTGTCGAAGTACACCCGGGAGTACAAGCGCGCGACGGACCTGGCCCAGCGCGTGACGATGGCCGACCCCAACAACGTCAAGGCCCACGTGCTGCTGGCGGGGATCTTCATCAAGGCCGGGCTCAAGGCGAGCGCGTACGCGTCCATCCAGACGATCGCGAGGCTCAGCCCCGACCTGCCGGCGCTGAAGGACCTGCGAGAGAAGCTCGGGCCGTACACGCTCGCGGAGAAGGTCGGGCTCCGCAGTCGTTGATGCCGCGTGGCGAAACGGGCATCGTCCGCCCACGATGCCCGAGGTTGAAGCGCTGCTGAAGCGGATGGTGGGTGAGAAGGCGTCCGACCTGTTCCTCACGGAGGGTCGGCCGCCGTCGATGCGGGTCAACGGGGCGCTCGTCACGCAGGGCGACGCGCCGGTCGAGCACCAGACCCTCCAGGACTTCATGCACGCCGTGCTGCGCCCCACGCAGCGCGACGCGTTCGACCGCCTGGGCGACGTCGACGTGGGCGTGAGCCGCCCCGGCCTCGGGCGCTTCCGCGCGCACTTCCACCTGCAGCGCGGCCTGCTGGGCGCGGTGATCCGGCTGGTGCCGGGCGGGCAGCTGGACTTCGACGTCCTCGGCCTGCCGGAGGTCGTGGGCACGCTGGCCGAGTCGCCCCGAGGGCTCGTGCTCGTCACCGGCAGCACCGGCTCGGGCAAGAGCACCACGCTCGCGGCGATGGTGCACCACATCAACGCCCGCTTCGCGAAGCACATCGTCACCCTCGAAGACCCGATCGAGTTCGTGCACGAGGACCTGAAGGCGCTCGTCACGCAGCGCGAGGTCGGGAGCGACACGCGGGACTTCACCCTGGCGCTGCGGCACGTCGTGCGCGAGAGCCCGGACGTCATCCTCATCGGCGAGATGCGCGACGCGGAGACCATGAACGTCGCGCTCTCCGCGGCGCTCACCGGGCACCTGGTGCTGAGCAGCGTGCACACCATCGACTCGATGCAGACCCTGCAGCGCATCCTCGGGTACTACCCCGAGCACCTGCGCGAGCAGGTGGCGATGGACCTCTCGCTCTGCCTGCAGGGCATCGTCTCGCAGCGCCTCGTGCCGCGCGCCGAGGGCGAGAGCCGTGTCGCCGCGGTGGAGGTGATGGTCGCGACGCCGCCGGTGCGCAAGCTCATCCGCGAGCAGCGCGTCGACGAGATCGAGGACCTCATGCTGCAGGGCTCGGACGGGATGCAGACCTTCAACCGAGCGCTGGTGGCGCTCTACGAGAAGGGCACGGTCAGCTACGAGACCGGCGCCGCGTACGCGACGAACCCCGATGAGTTCCGCATGAACGCGCAGGGTATGGAGCGAGGCTCGGCGGCCTTCGTGGCGGAGCACGACGCGCTCCCCGCGGTGGGGAGCGTCGACATGCGCACGCTGCTCAACATCGCGCTGCGCTACGGCGCGAGCGACATCCACCTGGTGGTCGGGTCGGCGCCGATCTTCCGCATCCACGGCAAGCTGCGCCGACTGGAGGTCGACTCGCTCTCCCCCGGGGACGTGCGCCGGCTGCTCTTCTCGCTGCTCTCGCACGCGCAGCGAGAGAGCTTCGAGCTCGACCGCGAGCTCGACTTCGCGCTCACCGTCACGGGCAAGCACCGCTTCCGGGTCAACGCGCACTTCCAGCGCGGCACCGTGGCCGTCGCGCTGCGGCTGATCCCCAACACCATCCCCGAGGCCTCGACGCTCGGGCTCCCGCCGATCGTGCGCGAGCTCGCGACCCGGCCGCACGGCCTCGTGCTCGTCACCGGCCCGACCGGCGCGGGCAAGAGCACCACGCTCGCGACCATGATCGACCAGGTCAACTCCTCGCGCAGCTGCCACATCATCACCATCGAAGACCCGATCGAGTTCGTTCACTACAACCGCATGGCCACCATCGAGCAGCGCGAGGTGGGCCCGGACACCCGCAGCTTCGCCGCGGCGCTCAAGTTCATCCTGCGGCAGGACCCGGACGTGATCCTCATCGGCGAGCTGCGCGACATCGAGACCATCTCCGCGGCGCTCACCGCGGCGGAGACGGGCCACCTCGTGCTCGCCACGCTGCACACCAACGACGCGCCGCAGACCGTCGACCGCATGGTCGATGTGTTTCCGCCGCACCAGCAGGCGCAGGCGAGGGTGCAGCTCTCCGCCGCGCTGCAGGCCGTGGTGTCGCAGCGCCTGCTCGTGCGCGCCGACGGCCACGGGCGCATCGCCTGCTTCGAGGTGATGGTCGCGACCGCGGCGGTGCGCGCGATCATCCGCGAGGGCAAGACGCACCAGCTGCTGAGCACCATGGAGACCGCATCGCGCGACGGCATGATCACCATGGACCGGGCGGTGCTCGAGCTGGTGAAGGCTGGGCACATCACGGTGGAGGAGGGGGCCCGCTACATGCGCAACCCGATGTCCCTGAAGGGCCTCGCCGATGGCTGAGGGCGAGCGTCGCCGCACGGCGGCGAACCGGGTGCGGCGGCTGCTCGACGGCGCGCCGGGGGTGTCGCATCGTCAGGCGCTGGAGGCCGTGGTCACGGTCACCCGGCTGGCGCTCGACCAGCTGGTGAACGACCGGGCACTCTTCTCGCAGGCGATCGACCGCGTGGAGGAGTGGCTCGCCGGCGCCGTCGGGGAGGAGTCGCTGGCGCTGATGCGCGCGGACATCGCGGCGGCGGCGACGCGCGCCGACCGGGACGACGACCGGGGCGCCTGGCTGGCGATGGAGGCGGTGGTCTCGCTGCTGGACACGGCGCTCTCGCGCGACCCGTGGGCGATCGGTCACCGCGGCTGGCGGGCGGTGATGTGCACCGCGGAGTCGATAGCGTGGCCGGACGTCGAGGCGCCGGAGATCTTCGACGAGGTCGACGCGAGGCTGCACCACGTGCTCGACCGCGCGGGAGCGCCCGACGGGGCGGAGACGAGGGTGTCGATCGCGAGGCGCTGAGCGCGGCCGGTCAGTGCGGCAGGAACATCGGGAGCTCCCCGCCGGACTCGCCGCTCGTGCGGTGGCCGTGGGGGCGGCCCGATCCGCTGGAAGGCCGTGCGCCGGAGGGCGCCGAGGGAGGGGGCGCCGCGACCGGAGCGAGGTCGACGGCCGCGCTCGCGGAGTTGCCATCGAGCACCACCGGGAGCCGGGTCGGGCCGAGCGTGAGCACCACGGGACGGGTGCCTCCGAGGGGGACCGACACGGCGCACGGCGTGGCGGCGCAGAGCTCGGCGCCGGAGGCCTCGGTCACGCGGGCGCCCGGCGGAGTGGACTGCACCACGACCATGCGAGAGGCCGCAGCGGGCGGCGCCACAGGAGGGGCCGCGGGCGCGGGTGCGGGAGCGGGTGCGGCCGCCACGGGCGCGGGGGCCGGAGCGGAGGGCGCGGCGGGCTGGGGCTGCTGCGCTCGCAGCATCGCCGCGGCGACGAGCCCGACGGCCAGCACCGCGAGCACGAGCAGGACGATGAGCAGCGGCGAGCGCCCCGGTGGGCGAAGGCCCGGAGAGGACTGCGTCGCGGTCTGCATGGCCGCGCGGAGCACCTCGGAGTGGGCGATCGGGGTCGACGCCGCATCGGGGGTGAGCCGACCGGTGGAGGTCATGGCGCCCGCCGGGACGACCCCGGAGCCCGACGAGCCGTAGCGGCCGCTGCTCTCCGAGGAGGCCATCCAGCGGGACATCTCGCCGCCGAGCATCGGCACCAGCGCGCGGCGGAACTCCTCCACGTTGGCGAAGCGCTCCGAGGGCACCTTGGCGATGGCGCGCATCACCACCTCGGCGAGCGGAGCGGGTACGTCCGGAGCGCGGGTGAGCAGGGGGATCGGGGGCTCGGCGATGATCTGCCGGAGCAGCACGAAGCGGTCGCGGCCGTCGTAGGGGAGGGCGCCGGAGAGCATCTCGTAGAGCGTGACGCCCATCGCGTACACGTCGATGCGCTGGTCCGGCGCCTCGCCCGCGACCTGCTCCGGGGCCATGTAGCGGAGCGTGCCCACCATCGAGCCCTGCGCGGTGTGGTTGGGGTCGCCGGCCTCCGCCTCGGTGAGCTTCGCCACCCCGAAATCCAGCACCTTCACATGGTCGCCGTCGTCGGTGTGGTGGACGAAGATGTTCTCGGGCTTCAGGTCGCGGTGAATGACCCCCGCGGCGTGCGCGGCGCGCAGCGCCTGGAGGCACTGGGCCGCGATCACCGCCGCGCGCTCGGGCGGCAGCCGCCCCTCTCGACGGAGCAGCGTGCGCAGGGGCTCTCCCTCGAGCAGCTCCATCACGAGCAGGAGGTTGCCCTGCGTGTCGCGGCCGAAGTCGATGAGCTGGACGATGTTGGGGTGCGTGAGGCGCGCGATGACGTTGGCCTCGCGCACGAAGCGGGCGAGCCCCGAGGCGTTGGAGGCGTGCTCCGGGAGCAGCATCTTTACCGCCACGTAGCGCCCCACCGAACGCTGCACCGCGCGGTAGACCGAGCCCATGCCCCCGACGCCGATCTCCTCGAGGATCTCGAAGCGGCTCTCATCGATGTCCGGCACGCCCGCGTCGGAGCGGAGCGAGCGGGAGAGGTCGGCGGAGTAGGAGTTGTTCATCGGGCGTCGGTGGGAATCAGGGGAGCGCCCCAGCAGCCTACGGCGCCGGGTCGGCCACCGGAGTCTGGGTGAAGTACAGCACCACGGCCACGACGCCTGCAACCACGGCGGTGCCGAAGGCGATGTCGGCCCCGAGGGCCATCGCGCCCCCGCGGTCGTAGGCCGCCGCGCGGTCGTTGCCGGCGTGGCTGGCGTTGAAGTCCGAGTGGGCCGAGAGCGCGAGGCCCCCCAGGACGCCGCCCGCGACCACCGCCGCCGCCGCCACGCCCCCGGTCGCCAGCACCGGGACGGTCAGTCGCCGGTGCATCGACGCGGTCGCCAGCTGCCTCCGACGCTCCTCCTCGGCGCGCTGCCGCTCGGCCTCCGCGGCCTGCGCTCGCGCCGCCTCCAGCGCCTGCTGCTGCGCGGCCTGCTCGCCCGCGAGGCGAGCCTGCTCGGCCTGCTGCGCCTCGGCGGCGCGGCGCTGCGCGGTGGCCATCGCCTCGCGCGCGATCGCTCCGGACTCGGCGTCGGGGTTCGTCTGCAGGAAGCGGTTGTAGTAGTCGACCGCCACGCTGAAGGACCCGGCGCGCTCGTGGGCGCGGCCGAGGTTGTAGAGCAGCCGGGCCAGCGGGCGGATGGCGTAGGCCCGCTCCAGCTCCACGATGGCCTCGCGCGCCTGACCGGCCTCGTAGTGCTGCACCGCGGAGCGCAGCAGGGCGTCGAACTCGCGCCGGGTCTCGCGCGGCTGAGCAAAGGCCAGCGAGGCGCCCAGGAGCGCGGCGGAGAATACGCCGACGTGTAAGATGGTCCTCATCGGGCGGCCCCTCCGGTGGAGCAGCGGAACCCGCCGACGGCCTCGCCGCGGTCGCCGTCGAGCCAGCGGCGGATGCCGACGCGCAGGTCGGTGGAGCTGTAGTTGCGACCGTGGAGCATCCGGCAGTTCTGGCAGTAGAGCCCGCCCGCGGTCTGGTTGATGGGCGCGCCCATCGCGGGCCCGAGGGGGCCGTCGGGGTACATCGCGCACCAGCCGTCGACCGGGAGCGAGCGGTAGTAGTTGTTCTGGGTGTGCATCGCGTCGGTGTTGTGGAAGTCCCACATCCACTCGTTGGCGTTGCCATAGAGGTGGAACACGCCCTCCATCGACCGCCCCATCGGGAGCGCGTCGAAGGCGACGAGGCGCCCCGCGCAGGTGCGGCCCGTGGCGTCGACGGCGATGTTGGCGCGGTCGCAGGTCACCGGGTCGCTGCCCCACGGGTACGTGCGGCTGAAGTCCGCGCCCTTCACCGCGCGAAACCACTCCGCCTCGGTGGGCAGGTGCTTGCCCGCCCAGCGGCAATATCGGTCGGCGCCGAACCACGTCACGTTCACCACCGGCAGCCGCCCGGAGCCCGGGTCCGCAGGCGTCCACTGCGCCCCGCGCGGCTGGAAGGTCACCGGGGTCACCGTGTCGCCGATGAAGGCCAGCGGCACCTCCGTGGCGCCGTCGTCGAGGATGAGATAGCGGCCGTAGCGCACGGTGGTGTTCATGGGCGCTCGCGGTTCGGCGATGCGCAGCCGGGCGCCACCGGCGCCGAGCGCCGAGAGGTAGGTCGCGTAGGCCTGGACGGAGACCTCGTACTTGTCGAGGCCGAAGGCCGCGAGGCAGACGGTGTGCGCGGGCGCGTCGTCCCCTTCGCCGTAGGCCGGGTCGTCGCTGCCGATGGGGAGGTTCTGCGTCGGGGGGAAGTTCTGGACGCAGGTGGCCTGGTTGTCGACCGCGCCGTCGCAGTCGTCGTCGAGCCCGTTGTTGCAGACCTCTGCGCTCGCCGGGGAGGTGCGTCGCACGCACTCCAGCCGCGCGCCCCCGCGGCAGCGCAGCACGCCGTCGCGGCACATCCCGGTCACGCGCATCGCGGGCTCGCACACGCCGAAGCTCTCGCTGTCGTCGCCCACCCCGTCGTGGTCGTCGTCGACGCCGTTGCAGAGCTCGACCGCGGGCACCTCGCAGTAGTGGCGCTGCGGGTTGCAGCTCTCGCCGCTCGGGCAGTCCGCGTCGCGCGTGCAGTCGTTGAAGTCCACGATGACGCTGCAGTCGGCCGCCATGACGGCGAGCGACACCGCGGCGACGCGGGCCAGTGCCCCTCCAGTACCAACTCTCGGTCGAACCATCGCGCCGAGGATATCGCCAATTGCCTCCGCGGCGGCAGTCTGTGGCAACGGTGGGCTCCGTCTCGTCAACGACTGGACAGAGGGGTTTGCGCCGGAGGGGAGTCGGTCTATGGTGCCGCCGGTGAGGGTTCAGCGCACGGCATCGAGGCAGGGGCGGCGGATGAAGGAGCTGGGCAAGACGCTGGCGCTCAGCATCGAGCACCTCGGCGAGATGCTCCTCGCGTGCTCCGAGCTGCCGTCGGCCTTCGCCCGACTGGCCGAGGCGCTCGCGAGCGGACGGTCGGTGGTCCCGGTCGACGGCGAGGTCTCCGACTGGCCGGCGAGGCTGCGATCGACGCGCTCCGCATCCCTGCTACGGCAGGCGCGCCCGGGAGACCGCGCCCGCTCGCTGCGGGCCTGGCTGGGCGAGGCGCTCTCGACCTGGCTCGCGGCGGTGCTCGACGAGGGCGCCGCGCTCGGGTGGGTGCTCAAGGGCCCGGTCGACCGCACGGCCGATGCGCGCGACGCGCTGCTCGCCGCCATCGGTCCGGTGGCCGACGCGCACGCGACCTGGTACGCGGCCGGGGCGGCGGCGGAGACGGTGCCGTGGGTGAAGATCGCCTCGCGCCTGGCGCTGGAGGAGTCCGTCGATCGCTGGGTGTCGCTCGGCTTCGACGCCGACCTGCCCCGCTACGTGAGCGTGTGGCAGCGGGCGGCCTCGCGCTGGGTCGAGCTGGTCGTGGGCTCGGCGGTGGACGTGTCGCTGAGCGACCTCGGGGCGCTGCGCTCGCTGCGCGAATTGCTCGAGGAGTTCACGACCCGGCGGGTGCCGCGAAACCGGGTGAAGCGCATGGTCGCCGAGCGCCTCGCGATCTCCGAGGCCGAGGTCACTCGCCTGCTCTCGGTGCAGGCGGCGGTGATGGAGCGGGTCGATCCGAGAGAGGTGCTGCGTCGCCGGGCGTCGGTGTTCCGGCCCATCGCGAAGGCGGTCGCGGAGCTGGCGGCGGCGGGCGATGGCAAGGTGCCCACGGTGGCGGCGGTCGCCCGGCGAGCGAAGGTCCACCCGGCGCTGGTCGAGCTCTGCCTCGACGCGCTCGACCCGCGCTAGAAGCGTTCCCGGACCGTAGGAGTCAAGCGAATGATCCGTCGCATCGTCGTGGGCTACGACTTCACCGAGGCTTCGGACGACGCGCTCTCCTGGGCGCTCGATCTCGCGCAGCCGCTGCAGGCCACCGTCAACGTCGTGCACATCGCCGACGGCAACGACGACAACGACCCGAAGGTGGTCGAGCGCCGGGCCGCGCTCGCGAGGGTGGCCGACGACGCGGGCCCCGGGGTCACCAGCCAGCTCGTGCTGGGGAGCGACATCGCGAGGGCCCTGGTCGACCTGGCGGAGGAGGGCAACGCCGACCTCATCGTGGTGGCGACGCGGCAGGTGTCGGCGATGCGCCGGTGGTTCCTCGGCAGCGTCGCGGACGAGGTGATCCGCGCGGCGCACTGCCCGGTGGTGACCGTGCGAAGCGGCGACGACGACTGACCCGGCGAGAGGGTCAATACCGGTACGAGTAAGCCGTGTAGCGGTACTCGCTCCAGGCGCTCTCCGCGGCGGTCGCACCGGGGGTGATCGGGCGGTGCACGGGCGAGGAGGTCACGCGCACCCGGATGGCGCGTCGACCCGCGGTGAGCCGCGACGGCAGCAGGAACTCATCGTCGCGCCAGCGCCGGTTGGAGGTCTGCACGGCGTGCTCCGCCGCACCGAGCTCCGCGGAGGGGTTGGAGTACACGCACTGGTTGGAGCCGGCCGTGTACCAGACCCCGGCCCGCTCGAAGGACGCTCCGTCCCGGTCGTCGGCGATGAAGACCTCCGCGCGCTGGTCGCGATAGCCGTAGTCCATGGTGCGGCGCAGCAGCACGCCCCGGTTGGCCGGGTCGAGCGAGAGCGTGAACTCCGAGCTGCCGCTGGTGTGGCGGCCCGTGTCGGTGCTGGTCGGGAGGACGACCGTTCCGTCGGGCAGGGTGTCGACGCCGAGCTCGTAGCGGGAGGTCAGCGTGTCGAGGGCCGTCGAGCCGGGCGAGGTGTAACGGTGGCGAGCTTCGTCGGAGGGGTCGCCCACGTCGAGGCGGTCGGTGGCGACGAGGCAGGCCTCCGGGCGGCCGTACCACCAGGTGACGCTCTGGTAGTGCTCGGTGGAGTCGTTCTCCGCGCCGTGCTCCAGCTGGATGCGAGCGTTGCGTCCGAAGGGCATCGCGTCGGCGAGCAGGAAGCGATAGGCCGACTCGATGCGGTCCTCGTCGTTGAGGGCGGAGTCTGGACCGACCGCCCCGACGGGGTGACCCGCGAGCGGGAGGGTCATGGTGCGCCCGCCCCAGTAGTCGCCGCCGCCGCCCCACTCCTCGGTGCCCGTCCCCTGCGCCTGCGGGCTCTGGCTGTCGTCGAAGAAGAAGCGCGGATCTCCCTCCAGCGTGCCCAGCACCGCCCGATCGGAGAAGACGAAGGAGGTGCCCATGAAGGTCCCGCACCAGTCGCCGCCGCCTTCGACGTGGGTGGTGTCGAGGAGCACCAGGTCGCGGCCCCGCACCGGGTCCGCGTGGTCGACATGGGTCGCGTGGAGGTAGGCCGTCGCGGCGCGGGGGTGGCTCCAGCGCTGCGTGCGGACGTGCCAGCGGACGTCGGCGATGGCCGCGCCGTCGCCCACGAGCTCCACCCGGGCGCTCTGGAAGAAGGGCATCGGGAGGTACATCGACAGGCGCACGTCGCGCTCGTCCTGGCAGATGTTCGAGAGCAGTCCCTTCACGAGGCACTCGCGGTCCTCGCGGTTGAAGAGGGTCCCTGCGCCGAAGAAGAGCGCCACCGGGGCGTCGATGGAGGGCGCCGCTCGGTCGTCCCAGGTGATGCGCAGACGGGCCTTGCCGAAGGCGATCGCCCGGTCTCGGGCCACGGTGAAGCGCAGCGCTCGCACCACCGAGGCGCCGCCCTCCAACCGCACCACCGAGGCCGCTCCCGTCGCAGGGACCGCGACGCTCCCCTCCTGCGTGGTGACCCCGTCGCCGACCGGGGCGATGTCCGTCCCGGCGCGGCGCAGCAGGTCGAGCACGTCCTCGGAGGGAGGCGCTCGCCCGTCCCAGGAGCGCACCGGCTGCGAGAGGTTGGTCTCCCCATCGGCGACGAGCTGATAGATGTAATACCCGGTCCCGTAATGGGTGCGGCCGTAGGCCATGGTGAAGGAGCGCTCGAAGCCCAGCGGAACCCAGTTGAGGTCGGCGCCGCGAGTGGTCGACCAGGTCCAGGTGAGCGGCGGGGGCAGGGCGGCGGCGGGCTCGAAGACGCTCGCGGCGGCGGGGTGGTCGGGGTCCGCGGTGCTGGTCTCGGTGACGACGTGGTCGACGCCGTCCACGACGTAGTGCCAGGGGCTGCCGTGCCAGTGGTTGGTGCGGACGAAGTAGACGAAGCCGGCGCCCTCGACGTCGAGCGAGACGTTGAAGTCGTCGCGCTCCTGGCGGAGGAAGTGGCTCGCGTCGGCGGCCTCGTTGCCCCCGGCGCGGTCGTAGGTGCTCCGCATGTACGTGCGCGATCCGATGCGCACGAGGGGGAGGCGGTCCCATTGCCGGTACGCGTCGAGGCCCACGGCGAGGCGAGGTGGTCCGGCCTCGGGCGGAGCGGGGGGTGGGGCGGCGGGCTGCGCGCACGCTCCGGCGAGGGCGGCGACGGGGGCGAGCAGGTGCGGTCTCATCGGTAGGGTGCGACGAGGGTAGAGGGCCGTCGGGTCCTATTGCCAGAAGCCGATGCCGAAGCCCCAGTCGAAGTAGTTGTACGAGTAGTCCATGGTGAAGGTGAGCTTGAAGCTCACCGGGTCGGAGATCTTGAAGGCGTCCCAGCGGAAGAGACGCAGGTCGAGGCCGCTGGTGAAGTGGACGCGCGCCGGGACGTCGTCGAAGCGCGACGGCTCGACGTAGCTGCCGACGCGAAGCTGGAGCTGGTTGGCCCAGGGCTCGCCCTCCAGGCCGAGGCGCGGGGACAGGAGGAGGTCCCGCCCGGAGGGGCGCTCCTGCTGCGCCATGAAGGCGTCGATGCCCTGTCCGCGCCCCACCGGACCGAAGGTCACCAGGCCGAAGGAGACGAGCAGGAAGCGACGGCCGCGGTCGCGCAGCATCACCCGCTGCTCGGCCCGCCAGCGCCACGAGAAGCTCGCGTACTCCAGCTCCTCGCGCTCCTGCCGCTCGCGCTCCTCGATGGTCCAGCGTGCGTCGAGGCTGGCGCGCTCGAGCTCGTCGTCGAGGGCGGCGATCTCCAGGCGGTGCTCCCGCTCCCGGCGGGCGCGCTCGTCCCGCTGCCGGTCGCGCAGCTCGCGGCGCAGGGCGACCATGTCCTGCCACGGGACGTTGAAGGTCCGCTCGCCAAGCATCAGCGAGGCGCCGAGCTCGATCTCCCACGGCATCGCGATGCGCCGCGGGACCACGAAGCACCCGGCGCTCCCCTCCGCGCACCCGGTGGGCCGTCGGATGGTCCCGCCCTCGGTCACGCCGAAGTCGATGGGCAGCGCGCTCACCTCGGAGCGGAAGGCGATGCCCAGGCGGAAGCGCTGGCCCGTCGGACGCCAGAGCGCGCCGAACTCCGGCGCCACGCCCAGGTAGCGCAGCTCGTTGCCCGACCCCGGGTTGGAGGCCGCCCCGGACCACTGGATGTTCATCGAGCCGATGCGAAGGCCCGCGCCGATCACCACCTCGCCGTCGCCCAGCAGCAGTCCGCCGCCGAGGTGGTGCGAGCTCATGTCGACGGAGATGGGCCGCTCGAAGCCGTTGCGCGCGCCGAGCTCGTAGCTCTGGATGGTCGCGAGGTACCCGACGCCCACGTTGCCGAAGTGCATCCCCATGCCCAGCTGCGTGACTTGGAAGCTGTCGTAGTCGCGACCGCTCGCGCCCGAGTTGTCCCAGTTGCGTTGCGGGAAGAAGAACGACACCACCGGGTCGAAGGAGAACCAGGAGAGCTCAGCCCCAGAGCGCTGCGCGTAGCCCGCGGGGTTGAAGGGGACGCCGTCGACGCCGGACACCAGGCTGCCGTAGGCGCCGCCGAGGCCCACCGCCCGCCCGGGTCCCACCACCGGACCGCGGGAGAAGTCGATGGCGAAGTCGCTGGTCCGAAGCGGACGCTGGGCCCATGCGGTCCGGGACGCGGCGAACGCGGCGAGCGCGGCGAGGACTCGGGGCACGGGCGACACGGCGACGGCCGGTGTACCGGTACTCCGGCGGGGCGCAACCGCCACGGGACGACTTTCGTTCCTCGCCGGCCGGGTCGGGACCGTCGAGCGCTCCGGGCGGTCTATGGGGTCGACCGCGGACAGCTTTCGAGTATGGTCCGCGCCGCCCTGCGGGGCGGTGACGGAGGTCAACGGAGTTCGCGATGCACTTCATGAAGCTGGTGCTGGAAGACGGGACGGAATTGCGGGGCCGATCGTTCGGCGCGCCGCGCGAGGTCGCCGGCGAGGTGGTGTTCACCACCGGGATGAGCGGGTACGTCGAGACGCTGACCGACCCGAGCTTCCGCGGGCAGATCCTGGTCACGACGTATCCCCTCCAGGGGAACTACGGCGTGCCCGCGCGGCGGCCCGCGGGGAGCATCAGCGCTCCCTTCGAGAGCGGCCGGGTGCAGGTGCAGGGGATGGTGTGCCTCCGGCACAGCGACCGCCCCTCGCACCACGGGATGGCGAGCACCCTCGGCGAGTGGCTGCGCGAGGAGAACGTGCCCGCGGTGGAGGGCATCGACACCCGGACGCTCACGCGAAAGCTCCGCGAGCACGGCACCATGAAGGGGTGGCTGCTGCGCGACGACACGCCGACGGCCGAGGGGAAGCTCCGCGCGGACGCCATCGACATGCCCACCGTCGTGGCGCAGTGCACGGTGCCCGAGGAGGTCACCTACGCGGGCGGAGAGCTGCGGGTGCTGCTCGTGGACACCGGGTGCAAGGACAACATCGCCCGCGCGATCGTGAAGCGCGGCGCGACGGTGATCCGGGTGCCGAGCCACGCGGACCTCGCGAAGTACCTCCCGGACATCGACGGGGTGCTGCTCTCCAACGGTCCCGGCGACCCGAAGGACCTCATGCCCCTCGCGATGCAGATTCGCGGGCTCTTCGACCAGGGCGTGCCGACCTTCGGGGTGTGCCTGGGCAACCAGCTCCTCGCGCTCGCGGCGGGCGGCGACACGTACAAGCTCCGCTACGGGCACCGCTCGCAGAACCAGCCGGTGCAGGACCTCCTCACCCGCCGCTGCTACGTCACCTCGCAGAACCACGGGTACGCCGTGCGCGAGGACTCGCTCCCGGCGGACTGGGAGCCCTGGTTCGTCAACGTCAACGACGGCACCAACGAGGGCATCCGCGCGCGGGGGAGGGCGGTGTCGAGCGTGCAGTTCCACCCCGAGGCCACGCCGGGTCCGGAAGACACGGCCTTCCTGTTTGACGACTTCCTCCGGCTCTGCGGATCGATGAAGCGAGGACGTTGAGATGTTCGGACAGTATCTCCCCAAGAAGCCCCGCCGAGTGCTCATCCTGGGCTCCGGCGCCCTCAAGATCGGCGAGGCCGGCGAGTTCGACTACTCGGGCTCGCAGGCCATCAAGGCCATCCGCGAAGAGGGCATCGCGACGGTGCTGGTCAACCCCAACATCGCGACCATCCAGACCAGCGAGGAGATGGCCGACAAGGTCTACTTCCTCCCGGTCGACCCGCACTTCGTCGAGCAGGTGATCATCGCCGAGGAGGTCGACGCGATCACCATCTCCTTCGGCGGACAGACGGCGCTCAACTGCGGCGTCGCCCTCGACGAGAGCGGCGTGCTGAAGAAGTACGGCGTGCGCGTGCTCGGCACGCCCGTCGACACCGTGCGCGACACCGAGGACCGGCTGCGCTTCAAGCAGCGCCTCGACGAGATCGGCGTGAAGACCGCGCGCTCGGCGGCCTGCAACAGCCGCGAGGAGGTGCGAGAAGCGGTGCGCGCGCTCGGGCTGCCGGTGATCCTGCGCGCGGCGTACTCGCTCGGCGGCAAGGGGTCGGCCATCTGCGAGACCGAGGCGCAGCTCGAGGCCGCGCTGCTGCGGGCCTTCGGCGGCGGCACCGCGCAGGTGCTGGTGGAGGAGTCGCTCCGCGGGTGGAAGGAGATCGAGTACGAGGTCGTCCGCGACGCCCGCGACAACTGCATCACCGTCTGCAACATGGAGAACCTCGACCCGCTCGGCATCCACACGGGCGAGTCGATCGTGGTGGCGCCGTCGCAGACGCTCAACGACGAGGAGTACCAGATGCTCCGGTCGATCGCGATCCGCACCATCCGGCACCTCGGCGTGGTGGGCGAGTGCAACATCCAGTACGCGCTCGACCCGAAGAGCAACGACTACCGGGTCATCGAGGTCAACGCGCGGCTGAGCCGGTCGAGCGCGCTCGCCTCCAAGGCGACCGGTTACCCGCTCGCGTATGTCGCCGCGAAGATCGCCCTCGGGTACACGCTGCCCGACCTGCCCAACGCCATCACCCGGCGCACGAGCGCGTTCTTCGAGCCCGCGCTCGACTACATCGTCTGCAAGTTTCCCCGCTGGGACCTGCAGAAGTTCAACCAGGTCGACACGCGCATCGGCAGCGAGATGAAGAGCGTCGGCGAGGTGATGGCCATCGGCCGCACGCTCCCGGAGGTGCTCCAGAAGGCGCTGCGGATGATCGAGATCGGCGTCGACGGCCTCGACCCGGACGCCTTCGTGGGCGACGACCTGCGAGACGAGATCCGCAACCCCTCGCCGCGCCGCATCCTCGCCGTGGCCCGCGCGCTCAACGACGGGATGAGCGTCGCGGAGATCAACGCGCTCTCCGGCATCGACCCGTGGTTCCTGCACCAGATCGAGTCGGTGGTGCGCACGCGCCGTCAGCTGAAGGACGGCGGCGGCGCGGTGGCCCCGGCGCTGCTGCGCGAGGCCAAGCAGCAGGGCTTCTCCGACCGGGCCATCGCGAAGCTTCGCAAGAGCACCGAGTCCGAGGTGCGCTCCGAGCGGCTGCGCCACGGGATCAGAGCCCACCTCTGCCAGATCGACACGCTGGCCGCCGAGTACCCCGCGGAGACCAACTACCTCTACCTGACCTACCACGCGACGGTGGACGACGTGGCGCCCTCGTGGCGCAAGAAGGTGCTGGTCCTCGGGTCCGGCGCGTACCGCATCGGGTCGAGCGTGGAGTTCGACTGGTGCTGCGTGAACACCGTGCGCGCGGTGCAGGAGCTCGGCTACGAGACCATCCTGCTCAACTACAACCCGGAGACGGTCAGCACGGACTACGACGTCTGCGACAAGCTGGTCTTCGACGAGATCTGCCTGGAGACGGTGCTCGATCTCTATGAGCGCGAGCAGCCCTACGGGGTGATCGTCTCCATGGGCGGACAGGTCTCGAACAACCTCGCGCTCAAGCTCCACAAGGCGGGCGTGCGAGTGCTCGGCACAAACCCGGAGAGCGTCGACCGCGCGGAGGACCGCGAGAAGTTCGGCGACCTGCTCGACCAGCTCAAGATCGACCAGCCGCGCTGGGCCACCACCACGGACGTGAGCGACGAGAACCTCACGCGCATCACCGACGAGCTCGGCGGCTTCCCCCTGCTGGTGCGGCCCTCCTACGTGCTCTCCGGCGCGGCCATGACCGTCGCCCACGAGCAGCACCACCTGCGCAACTACCTGCACCGCGCCACGGCCGTGTCGCCGGAGCACCCGGTGGTGATCACCAAGTTCGAGACGCACGCCAAGGAGATCGAGATCGACGCCGTCGCCGACCGCGGCGAGGTGATCCTCTCGGCCATCAGCGAGCACATCGAGAACGCGGGCGTGCACTCGGGCGACGCGACGCTCGTGCTGCCACCGCAGAAGCTCTACGTGGAGACCATCCGGCGCATCAAGCGCATCGCCCGCGACGTGGCGAAGGCGCTGCAGATCACCGGGCCCTTCAACATGCAGTTCCTCGCGAAGGACAACGTGGTGAAGGTGATCGAGTGCAACCTCCGGGCGTCGCGCTCCTTCCCCTTCGTCTCCAAGGTCACCGGGACCAACTTCATCCGCGAGGCCGCTCGCCGCATGCTGGGCGTCGCGACGCCGACCTCCGTCGAGGCGCTCGACCTCGACTACGTGGCCGTGAAGGCCGCGCAGTTCTCCTTCTCCCGCCTCGCCGGCGCCGACCCCACGCTGGGCGTCGAGATGGCCTCCACGGGGGAGGTCGGCTGCCTCGGCGACGACCTCTCCGAGGCGCTGCTCAAGGCGCTGATCGCGACGGGCTTCCGGGTGCCGAAGCGCGGCGTGCTGCTCTCCCTCGGGCCCGTGGCGGACAAGTACCGCTTCGAGCGCGAGGCCCTCTGGCTGCGGGAGATGGGCCTGACCCTGTACGCCACGCCGGGCACCGCGGACGTCCTCAAGGAGCAGGGCATCCCCTGCGAGGTCGCCTACAAGGAGAGCAACGACAAGGAGCCCAGCGCGGTGTCCCTGCTCAACAGCGGGCACATCGACCTGGTGATCAACATCCCGCGCTCGTATGACAACCAGGGGATGCCCGACGGGTATCGCATCCGGCGTCGCGCGGTGGACATGAACGTCCCGCTGCTCACCAACCTCCAGCTCGCCCGCGCCGCGGTCGAGGCGATGCACAAGTATCGCGTGGAGGACCTCAAGCCCCTCGACTGGGGCTCCTACCTCGCCCGCAACGCGAAGAACAACTGACGTGCGCCGGGCGGCGACGGCGGCGGTCGCGGTGCTGGCCCTCGCGGTCGACGCCGGGGCCCAGACGCCGCCGCCGCGCCCTCACGCCGCGTCCTGGACGGTTCCGATCCTCCATGGGACGGGGCTGCTCCTCGGGCAGCGCGTGGCCGCGATGCGCCTCTGGCCGCACGCCTTCTCGCTCGAAGACGGCGACCGGGACGTCGCCCACCTGAGGGTGGCCTACACGCAGCCGCCGGTGTTCGATCCCAACCGACGCCTCTTCGAGTGGGACGGCGACCGCTGGGAGATCAACTTCTTCGGCCACGGGCTCATGGGCAGCGAGCTCTACCTCCGTGCCCGGCAGTGCCAGCATGGCTTCGCGGCCTCGCTCGCCTTCACCGCCGCGGGCGCGGTGCTCTGGGAGTACGGCGTCGAGGTATGGAACAGCCGCCCCTCGGTCAACGACCTGCTCTGGACCCCGCTCGGCGGCGCTCTGATCGGCGAGCTGCGCTTCGTGACCTGGGAGATGGCGGCCTCGCTCCCGCCCGTGGCGAGGGGCATCGTGCGCGCGGTGGTCGACCCCTTCGGCGAGCTCGAGCGCGCGCTCGGGACGCCCTGCTGAGCCGATCGGCTACCGATAGACCACGTCGTCGTCCACCGCGCGGTGGGCCTTGAGCAGCGACTCCCAGGTGAGCGGCGCGACGCCCATCGCCTCGATGAAGGCGCGGGCCTGCTTGATGGCGTCCTCGGAGGCCACCTCGCTGTCGCACGCGATGGCCGCGAGCGAGATGGTGTGCGCGACGCCGGCGACCTCATCGAGCAGCCGCGCCGTGTCGGGGTCGCCCTCGATGTCCTTCAGGGTCATGAGCACCATCGCGGCGTGCCAGAGCGCGCGGCGCTTCTCCAGCCGGCTGTGCGACGCGAGCTCGACCGCGCTCATCGCCGCGCCCACGCGCAGCTTGCGCTCGCTCCACTGGTAGCCCTGCTCGTCGAAGACCGAGCCGAGCACCGTCTCCATCACCCGCAGCAGGTCTGGAACCCGCTCGGTGAATCGCTGAACCTCGGCCCTGGCAAGACGTTCCATGAGTGGCTCCTGAACCCTCCGGGCGGTGTGCCTCATCCCTCGCCGCAGCGCCAATCGCGCGGGGACATATCCCGACCGTGATAGCGTTCCGCCCCCGTGCGACTCCTCATGCTCCACACCGGCGGAACCCTGATGATGCAGGGCGGCCAGCCGACCCCGCTGCGCCCCGATGTCTACACGAGCGACCTGCTGACCGAGCTCCCGGTGCTCAACCGCATCGCCGACATCGAGACCCGCATCCTCTTCAACTACGACTCCAGCGACATGCAGCCGCACCACTGGGTCGAGCTCGGCGCCGCGGTGCACGGGGCCCTCGACGAGCGCCGCGCCGACGGCACGCGCGCCTTCGACGGCGTGGTGGTGCTGCACGGCACCGACACCATGGCCTACACCGCGAGCGCGCTGGCCTTCCTGCTGCGCGGGCTCGATCGGCCGGTGGTGCTCACCGGCGCGCAACGCCCGCTGGCGGAGGTGCGCACCGACGCCCGCTCCAACCTGGTCGACGCCTGCCACCTCGCGACCATGGACATCCCCGAGGTCGGCATCGGCTTCAACGCGAAGCTCCTTCGCGGCTGCCGATCGGTGAAGATGGACGCCTGGGGGCTCGACGCCTTCGGCTCTCCGTCGTGCCCTCCGCTGGTCACCCTCGGGGTCACCGTCGAGCGCGGGGCGCACGTGCTCCCGGCCCGCCCCAGGGCGGACTTCGACGCGCGCATCGAGCCCCGGGTGCTCGCGGTGCGGGTCTTCCCCGGCCTCGACCCGAAGCTCCTGCTGGGCGCGCTGCGGGCGGGCGTGCGGGGCGTGGTGCTGGAGGGCTTCGGCTCGGGCAATATCCCGCGCCTCGAGAACTCGCTGGTGCCGGTGGTGACCGACGCGGTTTCGAGGGACATCCCCGTGGTGATCGTGAGCCAGTGCGCGCGCGGGGCCGTGGACCTCACCCGCTACGAGGGCGGCGCCGCGGCGCTTGGCGGCGGGGCCATCGGCGCCGGGACCATGACCGCCGAGGCCGCCGTCGCGAAGCTGATGCTGGCGCTCGGACGCGCGGGCGAGGGGAGCCGGCTCGACGCGGCGAAGCGGGCCTTCGCCGAGTCGTGGGCGGGCGAGTTCTAGCGCCGCCCGCTCGTCGGCGGATCACGGCAGTTCGATCAGCGCGCGGAAGGGCAGGTGGTCCGAGGCGCGCCGGGCCTCCGGGGTGGCGTGTGGCCCCGCCTGCGCGATGCGCCCCTGCCGCCGGAGGAACACCCGATCGAGCGGCAGGACGGGCCAGAGCGCGGGGAAGGTGAGCCCCGAGGCCTCGTCGGGGAAGGCCGCCGCGAGGCTGCGGAGCGAGTGACCGCCGGCACGCCACTCGTTGAAGTCCCCGAGCAGCAGGGTGAGCTCCTCGTCGCCCTCGGAGAGGGCCGCCAGCAGCCGATCGACCTGCGCCTGGCGCTCGACACCCCGCAGACCGAAGTGCGTGCCGACCACGCGCACCCGCCGGCCCCGCACGTCGAGGTCGACGTCGAGCGCCGCCCGCGGCTCGCGGCTGTGCACCGAGAGGTCCACCTCGCGCACGGCCGTCACCGCGTGTCGGCTGAGGATCGCGTTGCCCGTGCTCACGCTCCCCCGCCGCACCAGCGGCGCGGCGACGACGTGGAACCCGCCCACCTCGCGCGCGAGCAGGGCGCCCTGGTCGACCCCGCCGGGGCCGTGCGTGGCGCAGTCGACCTCCTGCAGGCTGAGCACGTCGCAGTCGAGCTGACGGAGTACGCGGGCCACGCGGGCGGGGTCCATGCGACCGTCGCCGCCGACGCAGCGGTGGAGGTTGTACGTCGCCACGGCCAGTCGGCCGCCGGCCGGTGGCGCCGCGCCGCTCACGCCGGGACGCTCCGGCCGCGGCGACGCAGCCAGCGGCGGAAGAGGGCGCCCGCGGCCACGAGCGCGATCAGGGCGGCGAGCGCCACGGTGAGGCTCGCCGGGTCGCGCCTTCGAATCGCCACGGAGAGGCTGGAGCCGAAGCCCGTGAGCGCGAGGATGCCCGGCGCCATCCCGAGGACCGTGCCGAGGAGGAAGCTCCCGAGGCCGACGTGCGCCGCGCCGGCGAGGAGGTTCACCACGCTGAAGGGCGCCACGGGGAAGGTGCGCACCAGCGCCACCGCCAGCACGCCCCGCCGCCGCAGCCGCTCGACCAGCCACCCCAGCCGCGGACCGGCGAAGCGACGGACCCTCCCGCGGCCCATCGCCCGGCCGAGGGCCCACGTCGCGGCCGCGCTCGCCACGACGCCGACGGTCGAGTAGGCCAGCCCGCGCCACGGGCCGAAGACCCACGCGCACTGCACGATGAGCAGCGTCACCGGGTAGGAGACGAGGCCCGCGAGGACGAAGATCGCCAGCACGGCGAGCGGCGCCCATGGGCTGGCGCGCAGCGGCGCCATGGCGTGCCCGAGCGCCGCCGGGTCCAGCAGCGAGCGCAGCGGGGTGAAGGCCCAGAGGGCGCCGAGGGCGAAGGCCGCCACCACCAGCCCGACGCCTCGGAGGATGCGCCGCCGGGAGCGCCGCCGTTGCTCCTCGGGGACCAGGGTCTCGAGCACCAGGTCGCCGTCGATCGGACCGTCCGGGTCGACCAGCTTGCCGTTGGCGACCACCTCCTCGAGCGCCTCCGAGGGGTCGACCTCCAGCTCCTCCAGCGTGCGCTCCCCGCGGTGGCGGTCGACCACGGCGAAGAGCGAGCCGAGCTCGCGGGCGCTCTCCGCGAGCGAGGAGGGATCCGCCCCGAGGTGCTCCCCCATCAGGCGCCATCGCACCGCCGCGATGGCCGCGGCCTCCCGCTCGTCGCGGGCCTCGATGACGAGGTCGCACTCGGTGTCGAGCCCCATCGAGCGGTTGCTGAGGTTGGCCGATCCCACGCGCAGCACCCGGTCGTCGACCACCATCACCTTCGCGTGCACGTTGAGGCACTGCGTCCCCAGCGCCGGGACCTTCGGGCAGCACACGCGCAGCCGCCCCCGGCGGTCGCACTCTCGGAGCCTCGTCACGAGCCGAGCGCGGAGGGCGCCCATGGTGGTGCGCTCGAGCCAGCCGGACGCGATCCTCGGGGCCACCACCAGCATCTCCGGCGGGTCCTCCTCGCCGAGCCGCGCGCAGAGCAGGTCGCGCACGATCCGGGAGGTCAGGTACTGGTTCTCCACATAGAGCCATCGGCGGGCGCCGGCGATGAGGTCCTCGGTGAGCGCCGAGACCTCCGCGACGGCGGGGCGGCCGTCGTAGGCGGGCTCGGTGCGCGCGATGCCCACCTCCACGTCGGTGAAATCCGGCGCCACCCCATCGGGCCACGGGTCGCCCGACGGTGCCGCCGGGGCGGACACCGCGCCCCGCCCCGAGCGACGCCAGCGCTCCCTGACCAGCTCGCCGAGCGCCGCGGCGGTCTCCCCGTCGACGACCATCTGGACGTCGTGGAAGGGTCCGTACGGATCGCCGTCCGGCGTGACGCGGCCCGGGTCGCCGGGCGCGTGGGCGGGGGTGTCCCATCGGTTGGAGCAGAGGTCGATGCCCCCGGCGAAGGCCACCGCGTCGTCGACCACCGCGACCTTCTGGTGGTGCGAGGCGCCGAAGGGGTGGTGGTCGTCGAGGGCGAAGTGCACCGCAGGCGGCGTGCGCCAGCCGAAGCCCAGGCTGGGCATGAACTCCCGCTCCATCGCGAAGAGCAGCGAGTAGTCCCAGCCCAGCACGTGCACCTGGAGCCCGGGGCGGCGCCGCACCAGCGCGCCCAGGAACTCGCCGAGCACCGTAGGGATCGACCCCGAGGCGCTCGCGGGCCGGAGCTCGACGCGGCTGTCGAGGTCCCAGCCCACGATGAGGATGGAGCGCTCGGCCTTCTCGCAGGCCCGGATGAAGGCCTCGAAGTACGCGGCCGTGTCGACGAGCACCGCCGCGCGGCGCGAGCGGCAGCGGCGCCAGAGGTTGCGACCGACGCGGGTGAGAGGAGGGTCAGGCGTCAACGGGGTCAACGCGTCTCTGCACGGACGCTCTCCCGCGACGCCGCCCACGACCCCTCGTTCACGATCGCCCCGGACCCCGCTCGCTGGGGGTCGCCGGACTGCGGCGTCCCTGTACGACGGACGCCTCACCGTGGCGGCCTTGCGTGTGCTCCTCGGGAGGAGCCTCGTCGGCCGCATCGAACTCGTTGGCGTTCACCATCACGTCGTCGGGGACGTCGTAGTCGCCGCCGGGGATCGCCCCTGGAGGCCCCCCATCCGGCGCGGGCTCGTGGATCGCCGGCCGCCCGTAGTGCCGGCCGCCCTCCCGGGTGCGCCCGGGGTCGAGCTCCGCCGAGGCCCCGTTGCCCTGGAACTCGTCGCGACCGCGCTCCGCGCTCCGCGTCGACTGTCCGGCCATGCCCTGCTTCACGGACGACCCGCCGTGCCCGCCGGGCGCGGCGTTGACGGTGTCGTCCTGCGTCGCTTCGTTCTCGTGCCGTTCTCCAGCCCTTGCCATGGCTCTTGCTCCTTCGTTGGCGTCCGGGGCGCGCAACCAGCGCACGTCCGAGGGCAGGGGGTAGCAAGGCGCGTGCGGGCCCCCCCCTGGAGACCGCCTTGCTTGACCCTGAAGGCAGGAGGATCCCATGAACAAAGCCGATTCAAGGAAGTCCACCCGGGGAAAGCCCTATCCACAACCCCCGTGGGAGATGTGCGGCGCGGGCGTGCTCCGCGCCTTCGCCACACCCGTCGACTCGCTCGACCTGCCCGCCGGGTTCGAGGCCGTGCACGTCGCGGGCTGGAGCCTCGGGGTGCTGGCCTACGTCGAGTACCGCGCCCCCTCGCCGCTGCGCTACCGCGAGCTCCTCTGGATGCCCGCGGCGGTGAGGTCCGTCGACCGCGAGGGCCGCGCCCGTTACGGGCACTTCGTCTTCCGCGCCTACGTCGACGACGAGCGCGCGCTGCGTGGCGGCCAGGACATCTGGGGTCTGCCCAAGGCGATGGCCCGCTTCGTCCCGCGCGACGGGGCGGTGGAGATGTTCGCGGACGACGGCACCGAGATGGAGCTGGCCTTCGAGCACACGGGACCGAGCCTCGAGCTGAGCACCCACGTCTCCACGCTCCAGCCCGACGGGGCCAGCCTGGTGCGCTTCCGCGCCGACCTCTCGGCCTCGACGGCGCTCGCCCACCTTCGGGTGATGCGCTTCTCCGGCGAGACCCACGCCTGGCGCTCGTGGCTGCACCGGCGCGAGCTGCCGCTCCTCGCGGTCGCCCTCACGTCCTTCCAGAGCACGATGCACGCGCCCGAGCGGCAGCCCCGCGCCCCCCTCGAGCCCCTCTTCTCCTCCGGGCCCCGCGCCTCCGCCTGAGCTCACTCTCGGCGCGGCGGAGGGCGCTTCACCGCGCTGATCTCCCCGTTGCTCTCGATGTACGCCGCCGCGATGTCTCCCAGCGAGTCGACCTGGGCCGAGTGCCGCACGCCCTCGATGAGGTCGTAGCCGGTGAGGCCGCTGCGGGCCATCGCGGACTCGTCGATCACCCCGTCGCGGTAGAGCACGCGGTGCTCGCCCTTCAGGTAGCGCTCCAGCCACGGGGCGACGCGGCAGAGCTGCGCCAGGATCCGGTGGACCACCACGATGGCCACCCCCGCCGCGACGGTCGACCCGAAGGGCGAGGCGCCCACCACCCCGCGGGCCAGGACGGCGCCCAGCATGATCACCACGATGTGGTCGAAGGCCGAGCGGCGCCCGAAGGTGCGCATCCCCGCCACGCGCACCAGCACGAGGGCGATGAAGAACATCACCATCGCGCGCGCGCTCATCTGCAGCGCGCCGAGCCGCTCGCCCTCGCCGAAGACCGAGCGCCAGACGCTCACGCCGACCTCCCGGACCGCCAGCGCTGCGACGGTAGGGTTGAGCTCGCCATGCATCTGACGCTTTGGCCCGGCGCGCTCCGATGCAAAGGTCGAATCGCTGGTCGGCGGAGAAATCTCCGGTGGTAGCGTTCGGCCCCGTGAGCCGATGCGGGTGGGTGGTATTGCTGGCGTTGGCCTTGCTCTCCTGTCGCGGCCGCGCCTCGCCGACGAGCGCCCTCGCTCGCGTTCGGGCCGCGGGGGTCCTGCGCTGGGGCGGCGACATCCAGGGCGGCGAGCCCTACGTGTACGAGGACAGCGACCACGGCGGGCGCCTCATGGGCTTCGAGGTCGAGCTCGCCAGCGCCCTCGCGCGAGAGCTCGGCGTGCGCGCACAGTTCGTCCAGAACGACTGGAGCGCCCTCATCCCGTCGCTGGAGCGGGGCACCTTCGACGTGGCCATGAACGGCGTCGAGGTCACCGCCCAGCGCGTGGGCCGGGTGCGCTTCACTCGGCCCTACTACATCTTCGGGGCGCGGCTCATGGCCCGGCGCGATGACGCCCGCATCCAACCGACCCTCGCCTCGCTGCGAGGGAGGAGGGTGGGCACGCTCGCCAACAGCTACTCCTACGAGCTGCTGCGCGGCGTGGCGGAGGTCGTCCCCTACGAAGGGGTCGAGGAGCCCTACATCGACCTCGTGCAGGGCCGCACCGACGCGGTGCTGCTCGACGACATCATCGCCACCCGCTACGGCGAGCCCAAGCCCGAGCTGCGGGTCGTGGGCGACCTCACCGACGGCTACTACTCGATCGCCGTGCGCCCCGGCGAGGCGGACCTGCAGCAGGCCCTCGACCGGGCCCTGGCGCGCGTCACCGCGAGCGGTGAGCTGGAGCGCATCCTTCGCGGCAGCAACATCTGGAGCGAGCGAGAGCGCCGCCTCGCCGCGTGGACCGACGACGACCAGCGGCGGATGCTGGGGACCGCCGCCGCGGGGCAGCACTTCGGCTGGTCGCACGTGGTGCTCTTCGCGAAGGGCGCGCTCGTGACGCTGCTGCTCTCGGCGCTGTCCATGTGCCTCGCCATCCCGCTGGGCATCGGGCTGGCGGTGACTCGGCTCTATGGTCCGAAGGCGCTCTCCCGGCTCGCCGGCGCCTACGTCGAGCTCTACCGGGGCACGCCGGTGCTGCTACAGCTCTACGTGCTCTATTACGGGCTCGCGCCCCTGGTGAAGCTCGACGCGCTCCCCGCGGCGATCCTCGGCCTCGGGATGAACTACGCCGCCTACGAGGCCGAGGTGTACCGCGCGGGCATCCAGGCGGTGCCTCGGGGTCAGATGGAGGCGGCCCTCTCGCTGGGCATGACGCTGCCGCTGGCGCTGCGCCGCGTGGTGCTGCCGCAGGCCTTCCGCCTGGCGCTGCCGTCGGTGACCAACGACTTCATCGCGCTGCTCAAGGACAGCTCGCTGGTGTCGGTCATCACGGTGGTCGAGCTCACCAAGCAGATGACCATCACCGCGGTGGACATCCGTGGCTGGGCCCTGCCTGGGGCGCTGTGCGCGCTGATGTATTTCCTCATGAGCTACCCGCTGTCGCTCTGGGCGCAGCGGCTCGAGGCGAGGCTGGCGCGGTCATGATCGAGGTCCACGAGCTGCGCAAGGTCTACGGCGAGCGGACGATCCTCGACGGCATCACGGCGAGCTTCGCTCAGGGCCAGGTGGTCGCCCTGGTGGGCCCGTCCGGAGGCGGCAAGAGCACCCTCCTTCGCTGCCTCAACGGGCTGGAATCCTTCGACTCCGGCGGGGTCACCATCGGCGGTGACCGGCTCGTCCCGGGCGGCGCCAAGGTCAACCGCGCGGCGCTGCACCGGGTGCGACAGCGCGTGGGAATGGTGTTCCAGCAGTGGAACCTCTTCGCCCACCGAACCGCCCTCGGCAACGTCATCGAGGCGCCGGTGCATGTGAAGAAGGTCCCCCTCGCGCAGGCCACCGAGCGGGGCAGGGCCCTGCTGGCCCGCGTGGGCCTCTCGCACCGCGAGGGCGCGTACCCGCACGAGATGTCCGGCGGCGAGCAGCAGCGCGTCGCCATCGCCCGGGCCCTGGCCATGGACCCCGAAGCCCTGCTGCTGGACGAGCCCACCAGCGCGCTCGACCCGGAGCGGGTGGGCGAGGTGCTGGACGTGCTGGGCGCGCTCGCCGCCGACGGGCTCACCATGCTGGTGGTCACCCACGAGATGCGCTTCGCCCGGGAGGTGAGCCACCGAACGCTGGTGCTCCACGGAGGTCGCATCATCGAGGACGGACCCTCGAAGGAGGTCATCGACCACCCGAAGCACGAGCGCACCCGGGCCTTCCTGGGGATGGACCGGAAGTGAGCTGACGCTCACATCATCGAAGGGCGATCGGCGATGAGGAAGGGCGCCTCGACCCACTCGCCGTCCTTGAAGACGAAGAGCTTGTGGTCGTCGATCACGTCGCCCGCGCGCACGCTGGTGACCAGGTAGACCACCGGCAGCACCGGGGTGCCGTCCGGCGCCGCCACCAGCTGATCCTCCTTGGAGAAGTAGGCGCCGCAGTCGCAGTGCGAGTGATAGATCACCTTCACCGGCACGCCTCCCGCGTCGCCCTCCTCGAGGGCGCGCTGCATCAGCATCCCGTCGATGATGTACGCGTCCTTCGAGGTGCGCGGGTACGTCTCCGGATCGAGCTGGTGGTAGCGGTCGGCCAGGTTGGGCACGCGCCGCCCGGAGGTGATCGCCCGGGGGTCACCGGCCGGGCCGGAGAGCAGCCCGCACGACTCGCCGGGGTACGCCTCGCGCGCGTGCGCGTCGACGTCGTCGAGGATGTCCTGCGGAATCACCAGATCGCCCATCAGCCATCGACGAGTGCGCATCACGGGGTCCCTCTCACCAGGCGTAGAAACGTTCCCACTTCAACGGAAGGAAGTACCGGTCGCCGCGGTCGCAGAGAATGGTCACGACGCAGCCGGGTTCGCCACGCGCGGAGAGCGAGCGGGCGATGGAGTACGCGGCGAAGACGTTGGCCCCGGCGCTGTGCCCGACGTGCACGGCCTCCTCCTCCCAGAGGCGGTCGGTCATGTCCCAGCCGTCCTCGGTGGTGATCCACATCGTCTCGTCGGGCACGCCGGCGTCGTAGATGGGCGGCACCAGCGAGCTCGGCAGGTGCTTGAGCCCCTCCAGGCCATGGAGCGCATCGGCGGGCTGCACGGCCACACAGCGGATGGGCCGGTGGTGCTCCTTCAGCCGACGGGTGGTGCCCATCATGGTGCCGGTGGTCCCCAGGCCCGTGACGAAGTGGGTGATGCGGTCGCCCACGTCGGCGAGGATCTCCACGCCCGTGGTGAGGTAGTGCGCGCCCGGGTTGCTGGGGTTGGAATACTGGTCGGGGTAATAGTACCGCTCGGGGTTCTCCGCGACGAGCTGGCGAGCGAGGCGGATGGCGCCGTCGCTGCCCTCCATCGGGTCGGAGAAGACGATCTCCGTGCCGAAGGCGCGGGTGATGTCCTTGCGCGCCTGGGACACGTTGGAGGGCATCACGAGCGTCACCCGGTAGCCGAGCGCCGCGCCGACGAGCGAGTAGGCCACGCCGGTGTTGCCCGAGGTGGAGTCGATCAGGATCTTGTCGCGGGTGAGGTCGCCCCGGCTCAGGGCGTCGGTGAAGATCTGCCGGGCCGCGCGGTCCTTCACCGAGCCGCCGGGATTCTGGAACTCCATCTTCGCGTAGATCTCCACGCCGGGCGTGTCGCGCTCGAGGGCGCGCAGCCGGAGGAGGGGCGTGTTGCCCACCGCGTCGAGGATGGAGTCGAGTCTCTTCGGGCGAAGCATCAGCCGCTCAACCGCGCCAGGAGTCCTTCCGGCAGTGACCTCGGCGCCTCCCCGAGGACCCGCCGCGCCGCCTCGATGCTGGCCCACGCGGCCACCGCCCGGCTCGACGCGTCCGGCACCGTCACCTCGATCGCCGCGTCGTCCGAGACCCGTCCGCCCGCGCGGCGGTGCGTCTCGTCGAGCAGCGCGCTGCCCGGGTCGAAGCGCACCGCGGTCGCCCCGAGACGGCGCTGCCCCTCGGGGCCGAGCTCCGGCAGCGCGATCTGCCGACCGAAGCGAGCGTAGTCGACGGGCGCGTCGCTCATCCGCCCGCGATCGCCGGGACGATGGTGAGCGTGTCCGTGTCCTTCAGCCGGGTGTTGAGCCCGTCGAGGAAGCGAACGTCGTCTTCATTGAGGTAGAGGTTCACGAAGCGGCGGATGCCCTTGGCGTCGAGCAGCCGGTCCTTGAGGCCGGGGTGCGCGCCCTCGAGCTGGTCGATGAGCTCGCCGACCGTGGCGCCCGTACCGCTGACCTCTTCCTTGCCGCCCGTCAGGGTCCGAAGCTGCGTCGGAACCCGCACCGTGATCGCCATCGAGAGCCTCCTTGGGAGCAGTCGTTCGCGCGTTCAATAAACTGAAATCACCGGCCGGTCCACTGGAACCCTCGGCCCTCGCCGCACAGCGGACAGAGCCCTCGGCGAGCGAATCGCGTGCTCCGGAAGGTCTGGTTCCAGCCGTCATATCGCGCAAGGTGTCCGGCGGTCGCGCGGTCGCCGCGGAGCAGCCGCAGGGCGTCGGCGGCCATGAGCGCGCCGATGACCGAGGTCACCGGGCCGTACACGCCGGCGATGGCGCAGCTGGTGGTCTCCTCCTCGGGCAGCTCCTCGAAGACGCAGCGGTAACAGGCGCCGTCGCCCCACGACACCGGCAGCACCGTGCCGTGCCACGCGACGCACGCGCCATGCACCACCGGCACCCCGATGCGCCCCGCCGCGTCCGCCGCCAGGAACTTCGTCGGCAGGTTGTCGCTCCCCTCGACGATCGCCGACACGCCTCGCAACAACTCCTCCGCGCTCTCCGGCACCAGGTGCTCCGCCCGCGTCTCCACCGTCACCGACGGAGCGATCCTCGCGAGCGCGTCCCTCGCGGCCTCGACCTTCCTCCGGCCGACGTCCGCCTCGGTGAAGAGCACCTGCCGATGGAGGTTGGAGCGCTCGACCGTGTCCTCGTCGATCAGCCGCAGCGCGACGCCCGCCTCGGCGAGCGCGAGGGCCGCCGGGCAGCCGAGACCCCCGACGCCGACGACGGCCACGATCGGGGCCATCTACGAGGCGTCCTGGGCGAAGTAGGTGTCGAGCGAGAAGTACCGCTCGCCGGTGTCGCAGAGCACGGTGACCACCACGGCCTCCGGGGGCAGCGCCGCGGCGATCTGGCACGCGGCGAAGACGTTGGCGCCCGAGGAGATGCCCACGAGCAGGCCCTCCTCGCGGGCGAGGCGCTGCTTCATGCGCCAGGCGTCCTCGTCGGAGACGGTCTTCACCGCGTCGACCACCGCGGGGTCGTAGTTGCTCGGAACGAAGCCCGCCGCGATGCCCTGGATCTTCGTCGGCCCCCGCTCGCCCCGCGAGATGGTGGCGCAGGCCTCGGGCTCCACCGCGACGATCGTGGCCGCCGCATCCCGCTTTCGCAGGGCGCGGCCGACGCCGGTGATGGTGCCCCCGGTGCCCACCCCCGCGACGAAGGCGTCGACGCGGGGGAAGGCCGCGACGATCTCCTCGCCCGTGGTCCCCTCGTGCACCGCGGGGTTGGCCGGGTTGTCGAACTGCTCGGGCATGAAGGCCCCCGGGGTCTCCGCCGCGATGGCCCGGGCGCGGGCGATGGCCCCGTCGAGCTGCTCGGCCTCGGGCGTGAGCACCACCTCGGCGCCGTAGGCCTTGAGCAGCGCGCGACGCTCCAGCGACATGCTCTCCGGCATCGTCAGGACGAGGCGCAGCCCGCGGGCCTTGCAGGCGAGCGCGAGGCCGATGCCGGTGTTGCCGCTGGTGGGCTCGACCACCACGCCTCCGCGAGCGATCACACCGCGCGCCAGGGCGTCGTCGAGCATGGCGACGGCGATGCGGTCCTTCACCGAGCCGCCGGGGTTCTGCTGTTCGAGCTTCACCCAGACCTCGGCGCCTCCGGGCGCAGGGATCTTCCGAAGCCGCAGGGCGCTGGTCGCGCCCACGAGGTCCATCAGCGATTCGACAATTGCCACGATGGAGGGTGTGTTCTGCAGAGGGCGGGGTGTTGTCAACGGCGACGCGTGACGGGGCTCCGCTCCTCGCCGAAGAAGAGCGCGCGGGTGAGGCGCTCCGAGTCCTCGATCACCGCGGCGCGGCGCAACGCGAAGCGACGGGCGTCGAGCAGCTCCCTCACCGACGCGGTCCACTCGCGCAGCCGCTCGTCGTCGGGGAGCCCATCGACCCAGGTCCGCTCGAGCTTCAGGGCGGTCAACGGCGCCGCGCTTCGCGACCCTTCGCGCGTCGCTCCGATCTCCTCCGCGACGGCCGCGAGCGCATCGGCCCGATCGTCCGGGCGCCCGGCGAAGCCATCGCCGAGGAGGGTCGACGGACCGGCGGCGGGCAGGGCCATGCGCACCTCGGCGAGCGCGGTCCCGTCCCTCGGGTCGACCGCGCCGGGTACGAGCGCCAGCAGCGGATCGAGCGCGAAGGTGCGCTCGCGCAGACCCTGGTGCGGCACCGTGAGCCCGCCCCCGTCGCAGGACATCGACTCGTGCCAGAGCAGGTCGAGGTCGAGGGTGCGCGGTCCCCATCGCTCGCGGCGCTCTCGACCGAGGGAGCGCTCGATGTCGAGGCAGAGATCGAGCGCGTCGGGGAGGGCTCCGCGGAAGTCGAGAGCGAAGGCGGTGTTGAGGTAGTCGGGCTGCGGCGGGCCCATCGGGGCGGTCTCCCAGACCGGCGCCACGCGCAGCTCCGCGACCCCGAAGCGGTGGGCGACGAGGTCTCGGGCCGCTCGCAGGATCGAGCGGCGACCGCCGAGGTTGGTGCCCGCGCCGATCACCAGGGTGTAGCCGCTCATCGGTCGGACTCTACCGTTCGCGGAGCGCCGAGGGTCGAGCGCCCCGATGGATCCTTGACCGGCCCGTCGAGGGGGTGTCCGAATGCCCCGCATGAGCAAGGTTCTGGTTACCGGCGGTGCGGGCTTCATCGGACATCACGTGGCGACGGCGTGGCGCAGGCGCGGTGCGGAGGTGGTGGTGCTCGACAGCCTGCGCACGGGCAAGCGGGAGAACATCGCGTACATCCCCGCGGAGGGGGGCCTCACCTTCATCGAGGGGAGCATCACGGACCCGGCGACGGTGAGGCGAGCGATGGAGGGCTGCTCGGTGGTGCACCACCTCGCCGCGCAGGTGAGCGTGCCGGAGTCGATGGAGCACCCCAGGGAGTGCGTGGAGATCAACGTCCACGGGACGCTCAACGTGCTCGACGCGGCGAAGGCGGCGGGCGTGTCGCGGGTGGTCTTCTCCAGCAGCGCCGCGGTCTACGGCGACGACCCCAGGAGCCCCAAGACCGAGGACATGACCCCGGCACCGAAGTCCCCCTACGGCATCACCAAGCTCGACGGGGAGTATTACCTGAAGATGTATGCCGAGGCCCACGGCGTGCCCACCGTGAGCCTGCGGTACTTCAACGTCTTCGGCCCGCGGCAGGACCCTCGCAGCGTCTATGCGGCGGCGGTTCCGATCTTCATCGAGCGGGCGCTCGCGGGCTCGGAGATCACCATCTTCGGCGACGGCGAGCAGACCCGTGACTTCGTCTACGTGGGCGACGTGGTGGCGGCCAACCTGCTGGCGGCGACCTCCGAGCGCGCCGGCCGTGGGGAGGTCTTCAACGTCGCCCAGGGCGGGCGCATCACGATCAACGAGCTGGCGCAGACCATCGTGCGGGTCACCGGCAGCCGCTCGGCGATCACCCACGCTCCGGAGCGGGTCGGGGACATCCGGCACAGCCAGGCCTCCATCGCCCGGATCGTGGAGGGCCTGGGCTTCGCTCCGCAGACCTCCCTGGAGGAGGGCCTGCGCTCCTGCCTGTCGCCCAAGTGAGCTCAGGTCACGCTCGCCCCGGCGACCCCGGTGCGGCATACTGGGGGGCGATGAGCCGGCGACGCCACCGACACCATGTGAGCCACCGGGGAGGGCCCTATCGCTCCCCCGGACACTCGCAGGGGTCGGAGCACGAGTCGCCCGTCGTGGCGTACTTCATCGACGGCTGTCTGCTGCTGGTGATCCTGTTCACGGTGCTCACCATCGGGCAGTGGGCGGCGATGGTCGAGCTGGCGGCGCGGCGGTTCCTGGGCTTCTGATGGCGCGGCGCATCGTGGTGGGAATGAGCGGCGGGGTGGACTCGTCGGCGGCGGCGGCGATGCTCCACCGCGAGGGCTGGGAGGTCATCGGGGTCACGCTGCACCTGTGGGACTACGTCCGCGAGGGGCACAAGGGACGCTGCTGCGCCCCGGAGGACCAGTACGACGCCGCGCGCGTCTGCGAGACCCTGGGCATCGCGCACTACACCTTCGACCGCCGCGAGCTCTTCCGCGAGAAGGTGGTCGACCGCTTCGTGGACGACTACGCCGCGGGCCGCACGCCGAGCCCCTGCGTGCGCTGCAACGAGTCGGTGAAGCTCGGTCCGCTCTGGGAGATCGCTTCGCGGCTGGGGGCCGAGGCGGTGGCGACGGGGCACTACGCCCGGGTCGCGGTCGAGGGAGACGGCGTCGACCTGCGCGCGGGCGCCGACGCCTCGAAGGACCAGTCGTACTTCCTCTGGGCCGCGCCGATGGACGCGCTGCGGCGGCTGCACCTCCCGCTCGGTGCGATGGAGAAGCCCGCGGTGCGAGCCCTCGCGGCCTCCGCGGGGCTGGCCAACGCCGCCAAGCCCGACTCCGTCGACCTCTGCTTCCTCGAGGGCCAAGGCTACCCGGACTTCATGGCCCGACACGGCGGAGCGAATACCCGCCCCGGTAACATCGAGACCGTCGGCGGCGAGGTGGTGGGCCGGCACGGGGGCGTCCATGCCTTCACGCCGGGGCAGCGCCGGGGCCTCGGGGCCGGAGGGAGCCCGCGCTACGTGCTGAAGATCGTTCCCGAGAGGGCGGCGGTGATCGTGGGCGACGACGAGGAGACGCGCGGCGGGGGCGCGACGCTGGAGGGCTTCCGCTGGCTCTGCGACGCTCGCCCCGGGCGGGTGAGGGCGCGCATCCGGTACCGCCACCACGGGGTCGACGCGACGCTGGAGCCCGCCGAGGAGGGCCGCGCCGTGCTGCGCTTCGACGCGCCGCAGAGGGGCGTGGCCCCCGGGCAGGCGGCGGTGCTCTACGTGGGCGATCGGGTCGTCGGCGGCGGATGGATCTCCGAGGTCGCGTCGTGAGGCCCGGCGCCCGGTTGCTGGGGCTGCTGGCGCTCGCGGGCTGCAGCGTGGGCGAGGGGACCGGGGAGGTCCGGGGTCCGCTGCACCTCGAGGTCTGCAGTGTGTCGACGGACCTCTTCGACCTGAAGCCGACCTTCTTCGGCGGCGATTTCCACGACGGCACCCTGGTCATCCGCGTGGCCCGCGGCGGCGAGACGGCGGAGTTCAGCGACGAGTTCACCTGGCGCATCAACGACACCGGGTACGTCGCGGCGCACCTCAACGAGCGCATCCCGGTGGGCCCCGCGGGCGTGGCGCCGGTGCAGGCGACCTTCCGACCCAACGCGCAGTGCGGCCGCATCAACATCGCGCGCTACGCCCCCACGGTGGCCCTCGAGGCGATGAGCGGGTACGTGATCTTCAGCTCGATCTACCGCGGAGACCCCAACGCCGACGCGACGCTCCGGGCGACGGAGGTCACGCAGTTCTCGATCGAGCTCCGCGACCCTCACGTGGTGCGGGACACCAACCCCTCGCGGGATCCCATCGGTCCGGCCGTGCGCGAGCCCAGGGTGCTCTCGGACAACTACGGGGAGTTCGAGGGCTGGTTCCGCTTCTACTTCGTCCGCGGTCGGCCTGCGCAGCGCTTCCAATGAAAGAACAGATCGTCACCATCGACGCGCTCACCGCCTCCGGCGATGGCGTCGCCCGCATCGACGCCGCGCTCGTGAGGCTCGAAGACACCCTCCCTGGCGAGCGATGGCGCGTGCGCCGGGAGGGCGGTCAGTGGGTGCCCACGGAGCGGGTGGGGGAGTCCGACGCGAGGGTGCAGCCCGGCTGCGAGGCCTTCGGTCGCTGCGGCGGGTGCAGCTGGCAGCACGCCTCGCCCGCGGTGCAGCAGGCCTCGCGCATCGATCGCATCCGACGGGCGCTGCCTGCGGCGCTGCGCTCGGTCCCGGTGGAGTACGTCGCGAGCGACATCGGGTACGGCTACCGCACCCGCGCGAGGCTCCACTGGATCACCCCTGGAAAGCACACCTTCCTGGGCTTCCTCGGTCGGCGCTCCAGCACCGTGGTCGACCTCGCCGGGTGCCCCGTGCTGGTGCCCGCGCTGGACGCGGCGATGCCTGCGCTCCGCGAGGCGGTGGCGGCGCTGGGGGGCCGCGGCGAGGTGGCGCTCGCGCTGGGCGAGGGCGGCCGACCGGTGGCGAGCCTGCGGCCCGAGCGAACGCTCGACGAGCGCGGCTACGCGGTGGGGCGCACGCTCATGGCCCGGGGCTTCGCGGGGGTCGCGCTCTGGACCCCGGGCGCGACCACGGCCGCGGTGGAGGGAGACCCGAGCCCGGTGCAGGTGGGCGGCGACGGGCTGCCGCTCCGCGCGGGCGTCGGCGGCTTCGGGCAGGCGCACGGCTCGCTCAACGCGACGCTCGCGGCCTACGTCGAGAGCGAGGCCCAGGCCGCGGACCGCGCGGTGGTGGAGCTGTACGCCGGCGCGGGGAACCTCACGGTCCGCCTCGCCCGCAGCGCCCGAACGGTGACGGCGGTGGAGTCCGACCGGGACGCGGTCGAGGCGCTGCGACACAACCTGGCGGGCCGGGGACTGACCAACGTGAAGGTCCACGAGGAGGCCGTCGAGGCGAGGACGAAGCCGTGGAAGGCCGACGTGGTGGTGCTCGACCCGCCGCGCGCCGGGGCGAAGGAAGCCTGCGCGCTGCTGGCCGCCTCGCCGGTGCGGCGGGTGGTCTACGTGTCCTGCGACCCTGAGAGCCTCGGGCGCGACCTCTCGACCCTCTCGTCGAAGTTCGCGCTGGCTCGACTCACGGCCTTCGAGATGTTCCCGCAGACGGCGCTGGTGGAGGTGGTCGCGACGCTCGCGCGGGGCGGGGCGGGGCGGTAGCTTCCGACCGTGCGAACGATCGTCGGCCATGAGTTCGAGGAAGAGCGGGCGCGCTTCGCGCTGCGGCACGCGTGCGAGGACTGCGTGTTCTTCGTGGCCGAGAGCGGCCGCTGCGCCAACGGCTATCCCAACGCGATGCACCGCGACGCGGCCTTCGAGGCCGAAGGCCCGGGCGACGGAACCTTCTGCAAGGAGTTCGAGCTCCTGTGAGCGGGTACGCCTCGGGGGTCGAGCTCGCGCTCCGGCGGGCGATCGCGTTCTCGTCGCGGCAGCGTCTCTTCTCGCCCGGCGACCGCGTGCTGGTCGGGCTCGGGACCGACTCTGCGAGCCTGGGGCTGCTGGGCTTCCTCACGCACGCGAGGGCCTCGCTCGGCGTGGCCGAGATCGCCGTCGCCGCGATCGAGCGCAGGCTCGATGAGGAGTCCGACGACGCCGAGCAGGTGGCCGACCTCGGGCGCCTAGCGCGCCAGCTGGGCCTGACCTTCCATGCGGTGCGGCCCGCGGCGAAGGGCCGCCGGGTGCGGGTGCTCGACGAGCTACGAAAGCTCGCGACGGAGCAGGGCCACACCCGCATCGCCCTCGCGCCGACGCGCGACGACGACGCCGCGCGGGTGCTCTGGGAGCTGCTGCGCGGCCGCGGGATGACCGCCATCCGAGGCCTCGCGCCTCGGGTCTCCGGCGGCGTCGTGAGGCCGCTGCTGGCGCTCGAGCGCTCCGAAGCGGCGTCGCTGGCCGCGCTCCTCGGCGTGGAGCTGCCCACCTCCCCGCCAGAGGCGCCGGACCCCTCGCGCGACCGGCTGCTCCCGGCGCTGGAGGCGACCATCCTGCCGCGGCTGCGGGCGCTCACGCCGGGCGCCTCGGCGGCGCTCGCGGGCCTCGGGCGGGAGTCGCGTCGCATCCAGCGGATGTTCGCTCGCGATGCCGACTCGCTGGTGCGGTCGAGCGCACCGGTGTCCTCCGCGGATCACCTCGAGCTCGACGGAGAGGCGCTGCTGGGTCCGCGAGGGCCGTGGGTCGCGAGGGCCGCGCTGAGGGCGGTGTGCCCATCGGCCGACGCGGCGCACCTCCGACACGACGCCCGCGCGCTCGCTCGCGCGGTGCTGCACCCGAGGGACCTCGCGAGGGCCGAGGCCATGGTGCTACACGGCGCGACGGCGACGCTCGACGCGCGCTCGGGCCGGGTGCTGCTGCGTCGCCGCGCGATCCGACCCGGATGAGAATTCCCCAGGGGGTCCGGAAAATGCCCTGAGACCGCTGGCGTCCGGGGATTTGCGATGTAGGCTGACCTTCACATTTTCAAGAGGTGATCGTGAAGCAATCGCACAAGACCCTGCTGCTGTGGGGTTTCCTTGCCGTGATGTTCCTGCTGCTGTGGAAGGTCTTCATGGGGGCCCAGACCTCCCACGAGGTGGCCTTCAGCGAGTTCATGAACGACGTGCGTCAACACCACGTCGTCGATGTGCGCGTGAAGGAGCGGGACATCACCTACCGACGCCAGCTCCCCAACGGCAGCGTCGAGGTGCGCGAGACCCTCGCGCCCGCGAACTGGGAACTCCAGCGAGAGATCCTGGCGAGCTCCGACCCGCAGCACCCGGTGCAGGTGCACAACGAGAAGGACGAGGGCTCCGGGCTGCTCACCAACGTGCTGGTGACCTGGCTGCCGATGGTCTTCCTCTTCGCGATGTTCGTGTTCTTCATGCGCCAGCTGCAGTCCGGCGGCGGCAAGGCGATGAGCTTCGGGAAGTCCCGCGCCCGCCTCGTCAATGACGGCAACAACCGCGTGACCTTCGCGGATGTCGCGGGCATCGAGGAGGCCAAGGACGAGGTCGAGGAGATCATCGCCTTCCTCAAGGACCCGAAGAAGTTCCGCAGGCTGGGCGGGCGCATCCCCAAGGGCGTGCTGCTCGCGGGCGCCCCGGGCACCGGCAAGACGCTGCTCGCGCGGGCCATCGCCGGCGAGGCAGGCGTGCCCTTCTTCACCATCTCGGGCTCGGACTTCGTCGAGATGTTCGTAGGCGTCGGCGCCTCGCGGGTGCGAGACCTCTTCGAGCAGGGCAAGAAGAACGCCCCCTGCATCATCTTCATCGACGAGATCGACGCCGTCGGCCGGCACCGCGGCGCGGGCATGGGCGGCGGTCACGACGAGCGCGAGCAGACCCTCAACCAGCTCCTGGTGGAGATGGACGGCTTCGACGCCAACGAGGGCGTGATCATCATCGCGGCCACCAACCGCCCGGACGTGCTCGACCCGGCCATCCTTCGCCCCGGCCGCTTCGACCGGCGCATCACCGTGCCTCGCCCCGACGTGCGGGGCCGCGAGGAGATCCTCCGGGTGCACACGCGCAAGGTGCCGCTGGCGCCGGACGTCGACCTCGCGGTCATCGCGCGCTCCACCCCGGGCTTCGCGGGCGCCGAGCTGGAGAACCTCATCAACGAGGCGGCGCTGCTCGCGGCCCGCCAGGACAAGGACGTGGTCTCCATGATCGACGTCGAGCTCGCCAAGGACAAGGTCCTGATGGGCGTGGCGCGTCGCAACATGGTGATGAGCGACGAGGAGAAGGAGACCACGGCGTGGCACGAGGCCGGCCACGCGGTCGCCTCGCACTTCGTCGAGGGCAACGACCCGGTGCACAAGGTCTCGATCATCCCGCGCGGCCCCGCGCTGGGCGTGACCATGAGCCTGCCGGTGGAGGACCGCTACACCATGACCGAGGCGCAGGCCCTGGCCCGCATCGCGATGATGCTGGGCGGCCGGGTCGCCGAGGAGGTGATGTTCAAGAAGATCACCACCGGCGCGTCCGACGACATCAAGCGCGCGACGCGGCTCGCCCGCCGGATGGTCTGCGACTTCGGCATGAGCGAGAAGATCGGCCCGGTCTTCCACGGCGAGAGCGAGGACCAGCCCTTCGTGGGCCGTGACTTCGGCGGCGCCGGCCGGGAGTACAGCGAGCAGACGGCGATCGAGATCGACCACGAGGTCCGGCGCATCATCCGCGAGCAGCAGGACCGCACCCGAGCGGTGCTCACCCAGCACCGCGACGCCCTCGAGCGCCTCGCGCACGCGCTGCTCGACCGGGAGACCCTCGACGCCGAGGAGATCCTGGCCTGCTTCGAGGGGCGCCCCCTCCCTGCGCGCGCCCGCCCGGTGATCCCCTCCTGGGCCGAGCGCCGCGAGCGCAAGGACAGCGGCGGCCGACCCTCCAAGGTCACCAGCATCTTTCCCCCCCCGCGAGGCGTCCCCTCCGGCGCCTGACCGACCGATCCCTCCTCTGCGCTCCCCCTCCGCGGTGTTATCCGACGACGTATGCCGCGCCCTCCCGTCCAGCTCCGAAGCACCACCTGGGACTGGTCCCGGCCCTACCTCCTCGGCGTCCTGAACGTCACGCCCGACTCCTTCTCGGACGGCGGTCGCTACGCCGGCGTGGGCGCCGCGGTCGACCGGGCCGCGGTCCTGGTCGCCGAGGGGGTCGACGCCATCGACGTGGGCGGCGAGAGCACTCGGCCGGGGGCGCCCGGAGTCTCCGCCGAGGAGGAGCTGGCGCGCGTCGTCCCGGTCGTCGAGGCGCTCGTGGAGCGCTTCCCGCAGCCGGTCTCCATCGACACGACCAAGTCCCCGGTGGCCCGCGCGGCGCTCGCCGCGGGCGCGAGCGTCCTCAACGACGTGGCCACCGGCGAGCCCCCGGAGGCGCTCGGCGCGGTGGCCGCGGAATACGGTGCCATGTATATCGCCATGCACGCCCGCGGCGTCCCGGCTAACATGAGCTCGCTCGCGCAGTACGGCGACGTGGTCACGGAGGTCTGCGCGGAGCTTCGGGCGCTCGTCGACCGGCTGCTCGCCGCCGGGGTCTCGCCGGAGCGGCTGGTCGTCGATCCGGGCCTCGGCTTCGCGAAGACCGCCGCGCACTCGCTCGCGCTGCTGGCCGACCTCGCGGCGCTGCGCTCGCTCGGATATCCTGTGTGCGTGGGCGCCTCACGGAAGAGCTTCCTCGTCGCTGACGAGGCCCACCTTGGCGGGTGGGCGAGGGACGCCGCGGACGCCAACGGCCGCCTCGGGGGCACCGCCGCGGTCGTCGCGCTCTCGGTGTGGCAGGGCGCGGAGATCCTGCGGGTCCACGACGTCGGGGTGATGCGCCAGGCGGCGCGGGTCGCGCAGGCCATCGCGCTCCGCAGCGGAGGCGCCCTTGCACGCTGAGTGGCTGCGGGTGCTCCTCCGCCGCGCGCCGCTCGAGCTCCTGCGAGACGCCCTCGACATCTCCGTGGTGGCCTATGCCATCTACCGCATCCTGCTGCTGGTGCGCGGCACCCGCGCGGCGCAGGTGGGGCAGGGGCTGCTGCTCATCGCGGTGGTCTACGCCATCTCGCAGCGCCTCGAGCTCATCACCACCTTCACCCTGCTCGACCGCTCGCTCACCTCCTTCCTGGTCTTCATGGTGGTGATCTTCCAGGCGGACATCCGGCGCGCGCTGATGCGCGTGGGCGACCGGCCCTTCCTCCTTCGGTGGCGCAAGCCCGTCGACGCGCCCGCCGTCGAGGAGGTGATCGCCGCCGCGGAGGGCCTCGCTCAGCGGCGCATCGGGGCGCTCTTCGTCTTCGAGCGCGACGCGAGCGTCGACGACTTCGTCTCGCAGTGCACGATCATCGACGCCGAGCTGTCCACGGCGCTGCTGTACACGGTCTTCCTCCCGAGCCAGGACAACCCCCTGCACGACGGCGCGGTGATCATCCGCAACGGGCGCGTGGCCGCCGCGGCCGCGGTGCTCCCGCTCACCGGCAGCGGCGCCCTCGACCGGCAGCTGGGCACGCGGCACCGCGCGGCGCTCGGCATCTCCGAGGAGACCGACGCGGCGGTGGTCGTCGTGAGCGAGGAGCGCGGCGAGATCTCCCTCTGCTTCAACGGCAACATCGTCCGCGGCCTCGACGCGCAGACCGCCCGGCAGGCCCTCTACGGGGTGCTGTACTCCAAGCGTCAGGCCGCGGCGCTGCTCCGCGAGGCGGGCCAGGCCGAGCGCGAGGGCCGCAACTCCCGGAGGCCACCCCCGCCGCCGCGCTCCGGCGTGCGCCCGGTGCCGAAGGTCGAGGGCGATCCGGCCCCGCGCGCGGGCGGAGACGAGCGATGAGCCTCGGCTCCCGGCTGGCGTCGGCGCGCGCTCTGGTGCTGGAGAACTTCGGCTACAAGTTCGCCTCGCTGGCGATCTCCGTGACGCTCTTCATGGTCTTCCGCGGCGCCGGGACGGTGCAGCGGAGCGTCGACGTGCCGCTCACCGCGGTGCTCCCGGCCGCCTACGCGGGCAACGCGGTGCTGCTCACGCCCCTGCCCGAGCGGGTGCGGCTGACCGTGCGCGGAACGGCCGCGGTGGTCGCGCCGCTGCGGGGCGACGAGATGGGTCCCGTGCAGATCGACCTGCGGGACGGGCGTCGGCGGCGGGTGGACCTCGACCGCTCGCTGGTCGACCTGCCTGCGGGCGTCGACTTCGTCGGCTTCAGCCCCCCGAGCCTCGACCTGCGCTGGGACGCGCTGGTCACCCGGCCGCTCTCGGTGCGCGCCAGCGTGGTGGGGAGCACCGCGCCGCGCACCCGCATCGCCGCGGTGGCGGTCGAGCCCGAGCGGGTGCAGGCGCGCGGCCCCTCGCAGGCGCTCGAAGCGCGCGACGTGGTCCACACCGTCGCGGTCGACGCGTCGGGCCTGTCGCCCGGGCGCTACGAGCGCCGGGTGCCGCTGGAGGCGCCGCGCGACGGGATCGACTACAGCATGCTGCCGGTGCGCGTGACCTTCGAGGTGACGCCGCTGATCGGCGAGCGGCGCTTCGAGCGGCTGCCGGTGACCGTGCGCGGCGTTCCCCGCGGGGGGCCGTCCATCGAGGCGCGGCCGCCGGTCGTGGCCGTGGTGGTCACCGGCGACCCGGAGCTCCTGGCCGAGCTGCTGCCCTCGCAGATCGTCCCGGTCGCGGCCGCGCCGGACGCGGTCCCGCTCCGCGTGGCGACAGAGGCCCGCGTGCAGACCGTGACGCTGCGCGAGGGGCTGACGGCGGTGGTCGAGCCGCCGGAGGTGCTGCTCGTGCCTTCACGGGGGCCCTGAGCCCTCGCGGGTACCCCCGGCGCTGCGCTCCTGCGGTAAGGTGCGCGCGATGGCAAGGTCACACCGTCCCGCAGGCGAAGTCCAATCGCCCTCGACCCGCAAGCTCTTCGGCACCGACGGCATCCGCGGCGTCGCCAACGAATACCCCATGACCCCGGAGATCGCGCTCCGCGTCGGCGCGGCGATGACCTGGTGGTCGTCTCGCGGCGGCCGCGCCGCGCGCATCGTGATCGGCAAGGACACTCGCCTCTCGGGCTACATGCTCGAGACCGCGCTCGCCGCGGGCGTCTGCGCGCAGGGCGGGCGGGTGCTGCTCACCGGTCCGCTCCCGACGCCGGCCATCGCGTACATCGTCCAGTCGATGCGCGCCGACGCGGGGGTGGTCATCTCCGCGTCGCACAACCCGTACATGGACAACGGCATCAAGCTGTTCGGCGCCGACGGGTTCAAGCTGCCCGACGCCGCCGAGGCGGAGATCGAGGCGCTCATGGACGACCCGCGGCTCATGCACGGGCGTCGCACCGACCTCGGCGTCGGACGCGCAGAGAAGATCGAGGACTCCCGCGGTCGCTACATCACCTACGTGAAGGGCACCTTCCCCCGCGCGCTGCGCCTCGACGGGCTGCGCGTGGTGGTCGACGGGGCGCACGGCGCGGCGTACCGCGTGGCCCCGCTGGTCTTCTCCGAGCTCGGCGCCGCGGTGACGGCCATCGGCGTGAAGCCCAACGGCCGCAACATCAACGACCGGCACGGAGCGCTCTTCCCCGAGACGCTCGCGGCGGAGGTCGTCCGGCGCAAGGCGCACCTGGGCATCGCGCTCGACGGAGACGCCGACCGGCTCATCGTGGTCGACGAGAAGGGTCAGGTCGTCGACGGCGACGCGATCATGTCCATCTGCGCTCGACGGATGCAGCAGCAGGGCGTGCTCGCCAAGGACACGGTCGTCGCCACGGTGATGTCCAACCTCGGGCTCGAGCGCGCGCTCGCGGCCATGAAGGTGTCGCTCGTGCGCACCGCCGTCGGCGACCGCTACGTGGTCGAGGCCATGCGCGCCAGCGGCTACAACTTCGGCGGCGAGCAGTCGGGGCACCTGGTGTTCCTCGACCACGCGACCACCGGCGACGGGCTCATCGCCGCGATGCAGGTGACCGCCGCGATGGTGACCTCCGAGAAGCCCCTGAGCGAGCTGGCCGCCGGCGCGATGCAGCGCGTGCCGCAGGTGCTGGTGAACACCACCCTGAAGGCGCGACGGCCGCTCGAAGACATGCCCGTGACGCGCGCCCTCGTGCGCGCCGTGGAGAAGGCCCTCGGGTCCGAGGGCCGGGTGCTGGTCCGCTGGTCGGGCACCGAGCCCAAGCTGCGCGTGATGATCGAAGGGCCCGACGAGGCGACCATCGCCCGCATGGCCCAGGAGATCGCCGAGGCCGCCGGCAAGGAGATCGGCTGAGCGTGCGCGCGTCTCTGGCCTCCCTGTGGCTGGCGTGCGGAATCGCGGCGTGTTCCCGACCGCCGCGCACCGAGCCGGCGCCGGACCACGCGCAGGCGGTCGCGCGGCGCCCGGCCCCGACCGCCGACCTTGGCGCGGTGGAGCGCGTCGCCGCGGCCGACCCTCCGGCCGCGCCGCGCCGGGCGGAGGACTGGGAGCGCTTCGTCCCCGCGCTCGACGCGCCGACCCGGGCGCACGTCCGCGAGCTCTTCGCGCGCGGCGCGGCGGCGGGGCTGCGCTCCGACGTCTTCAGCAAGCTCGGCGACAGCATCACCGAGTCGGGCAGCTTCGCGCAGGACATCGGCCACGGCTGGTACGAGCTCGGAGCGTTCACCAGCCTCGAGCCGGTGATCGCGTGGTTTCGTCGGCGGACACCGCGCGGCCGGGAGGAGAACTCCTTCACCCGCGCGAGCTCCGCGGCGACCGCGGGGTGGGAGTCGAGCCAGCTGCTGGAGGGCGGCGACCGGTGCCCGGTCGAGCGCGAGCTGCAGACGATGCGCGGCTCCTTCGCGGTGCTGATGATCGGCACCAACGACGCCGAGCGGTCCGGCGCCGCGACGCTGGAGGCCAACCTCGCGCAGATCATCGACCGCGTGGAGCGGCGGAGCGTGGTGACGCTGCTGAGCACCATCCCCTCGCACCACGGCAACCCCTCGGCGCGCGCCGAGGCGGAGGTCATCAACCGGCGCATTCGCGCGATGGCCGCCGCGCGGCACCTGCCGCTCATCGAGTACCACGACGCGATGGCGTCGCTGCCCTCCGAGGGCGTCTCCGACGACCTCGTGCACCCGTCGGTCTTCGTCGACAACGGCGACACGCGCGCGGCGGTGTTCACGGAGGAGGGGCTTCGCTACGGGTACAACGTGCGCAACCTGCTGCTGCTCCTCGGGCTGCGGCGGGTGCTCGACGCGACGGGCGTCCCGTACGCGTCGCCGCCCTCAGGGTGACCAGTAGACGTCCACCGCGCCGGCCCCGCGGCTGCTACCGCTCGCGGCGAAGGTGATCGCCTCGCTCACGGCGTACTCCAGCAGCAGCCGGAACTCCGCCGACAGGTTGCTCGTGCCGGAGCCCTGCGCGGTCGAGCTGCCCGCGGCGGAGTAGGTCGCCTGCAGGTAGAGCCTCGGGGAGAGGTTGACGCCCGCGCCGTAGCGTCCGCCCGCGCCCGTGGTGGTGGGCTCGGCGATGATCGTCGGCAGGAAGGAGAACTCCCGCGAGATGCCGCTCGCGACGATGCCCGACACGAGGGAGACGACGGCCTGCGCGAACTGCGCGGCGAAGTCGGTGCTCGACGAGGTCGCGGCGGGCGAGCGGCGGCCGAGCGCGATCATGGCCAGGATCTCCGCCTGGCTGGCGCTGGGATAGCTCTCCGACGCCAGCACGATGCTCGGGCGCTGGAGGCGGCCGGTGACGGCGACGGTGATGCGGCCCGCGCCCGGGGAGTTGTGGTGCGCGGCGATGTCGAGCTCGGGGTTCATCGCCAGGTTGCCGTCGAAGGTGATGCGCACCCGGTCGAGGTCGAACTGCTTGCCGAAGATCGAGTACCAGGACTGGTTGCTGGCCTGGTTGACGGTGCCCGCGAGCGCGACCCCGGCGCGGTCCCGGCGGAGGCGCAGGTCCGTGCGCACCGCGATGGCGAAGTCCGAGCGCCGCGCCCACACCGGCGTCTGCGAGTGCATGTCGAGCTCGATGGTGTACGTGCTGACGTCGCCGGGCTGCGCGAGCTGCGTGCGGCCGATGATGAAGACGTTGGGGTCCTCGCCGAGCGGCTGCAGGTCGTTGGACGGCTGGTCCTGCACGAGCGCCTGGAGCTGCTCGACCTCGATGCGGCCGCGCGCGCCGTCGCTGTGGAAGTCCATGTTGAACTCCACGGCGCCGTCGAGCCACGCCCAGGTGTACCCGGAGAGCACCGCGGGGAGGGTGTGCGCGCGGCCGTGGAGGTTCAGCGCGACATAGTCGTCGTGGAGCGCGGCGGCGCCGTCGGCGTGCAGACGCCCGCGGCCGAGCTCGAAGTCCACGTGGTCGATGCGCACGGTGGAGTCCTGCGCCACGAGCAGCAGGTCGAGGTTGCGCATCGGCTCGCCCAGCGTGGTGAGCGTCGCCCGACCGCCGTGGAGCGCGATCTGGCCGCTCGGCGCCATGGGGTGCTGGCCGTCCCAGTGCAGGCGCGCCTCGAGCCGGCCGCCGAGGTTGGAGGCGATCTCGTCGGGCACGAAGCGGGTGAGCGTCTCCAGGGGGTAGCCCACGGCGATCATGTCGAAGACCGCGGCGGCGCGGTCGGGCACGAGGGCCGGCATGGTCCCGGTGAAGGGCACCGAGCCGATGAGCAGCACGGACTCCGACGGCGCCTGCGGGAGCGGCCCGTCCGGCGCGCAGTCGGGGGTGGCCGCCGCGGTGGTCGCGATCGCGCAGGTCCGCAGCAGGAAGCGCCCGCTCTCGTTGCGCACGTCCGCGCGCAGGCGGGCCCGCACCGAGGGCGCCACGTAGCCCTGCAACGTCTCCGGGAGCTGCGCGCGGAAGTCCTCGACGGTCACGTTGGCGGTCACCGGCTGGTGCGGGTCGTCCGTCGCCAGGAGGCGCACCGCGACGCGCCCCTGGAGGCCGCGGTCGCGCGCCCAGCGGAAGCGCTCGATGCGGAGGTTCTCCGAGTCCACGTCGAAGCGGTCCCAGGAGAGCGCGGAGGTGCCGCGGGCGCGGAGGTCGGCGACGCGGGTCGAGAGACGGATGTCCGCCTCCACGCGGGCCTGCTGGTCGCGCGTGACGTTGGGGGACGTGAGGCCGCGGAGGTTGAGGTTCACCGCCCAGGAGTCGAGCAGGGTGCCGCCCTCGCGCGGGGCGATGGCTGCGAAGACGTCCGCGCGGAGAGGCTCCTCGAGGCCGATCATGGCGAGCGAGGGGGCCGTCGCCTCGACCTCGACCTCGATGTTGGGCACGAGGAAGCTCCCGTTCGCCCGGGCCTCGACGTGGAGCATCGTCCCTGGTGGGACCTCCGGCGGACGGATGAAGTGCAGGGTCCCGTCGGACTGTGGGAGGGCGATCGTGCGAAGCGGCCACTCGCTCCGCAGGAACGGCCCCACGGAGAGGTGCGCCTCGGAGCTGGCCGCCGCCAGGGCCGCTCGGAGCCTGCCCGGCATCGGGGCGCCTCGCAGCCGCACGGCCTCGCCCACCGCGGCGACCGCCGTCCACCACGGACCGCGGAGGGTGGTGTCGGTCGCGACCAGGCTGCGCGGCATGAGGGCCTGGTCGTCGCAGACCGGCGGCGGTCCGGACGAGGCCTCGTTGAAGTCCCGAGCGACGGCGAGGCGGAGGCGCGGCGAGATGTCGTCGAGGCGCGGGGACGCGAGCGTGGCGCAGAGCACCCCGCGGACCCACAGGGGCTGCACCGCCGGGAGCATCCGCGGCTCGCGCCCGAGCAGCGATGGGACCCCGACGCCCACGACGAGCTGTCTCCCCTCCACCCCGAGGGTCGCGGCGAGCGGGGCCTCGGCCGTGGGGCGGGAGACGTGGGCGGTCATCACGATGCGCCCCTGCGTCCGGATGCTCCGGGGAATCAGCACGGCGAGCAGCGGGAAGTTCGAGAGGTCGGCGATCTCGGCCCGCGCGGCGATGGTGCGGAGCCCGCGAACCCACGCGCTCGGATCGCTCCACGCGCGCACCGGGGGGGTGATCGCCTCGATGTTGAGCGTCGCCGCCTCCGGAGCGCCCGGCGGGGTGAGGGCCGCGTTGATGTGCGCCACGAGCTCGCGATCCCGGCGGGTGAGGGAGAGGTCCGCGCTGACGGTGCCGAGGCTCGGGATGGTGAGCTCGCGCAGCGTGAGCGTCCCGCGGCTGCGATCGATGTGCGCGAGGTCGATGGCGAGCTCGCCGTTGATGCGGCCCGAGAGCGACTGCGCCGACGGCGAGAGCGGCGCGGCCCAGCGGAGATCGAAGGCCCGGGCGTTGATCGCGAAGCGCCCTCGCTCGGCCACGACGGAGATCGAGCCGGAGGCCCCGGCGTCGACGGAGACCGACCCTCGCAGGGAGGTCAGCGGGCTGGACGGCTGCAGCGTGAGCGAGCCCCGGATGCGGGCCGTCGCGCCGCGAAGGTTGAGGCGCGCGTCGGCGATGCGGGTGTGGAGCACCGTCGGGTCCGAGAGGTCGACGGTGGCATCGACCTGCACGCTGGCGTTGGAGGGCACGCCTGCGGGCGCGGGGCCGAGGGCGGCGAGGAGCCCGGGGCCGCTCGCCGAGCCGCGGACGCGGAGCACTCCCGTAGGGTCGCCGACGACGTGGACGGTGGCGTCCGAGGGCTGCACGGAGCCGCGCACCGAGGCTCCCCGGAGGGTCGCGACCGCGTCGACGAGTCGGCTGCGGCCCGCGAGGGTGAAGGCGCCTCGGACCTCCGCGTGCTGGACGCGCGCGGCGCCGACCGCGAGCGCGTCGCCGAGCACCGTCGCGTCGACGCGCAGGTGGGCAGGGTCGCCGGTGATGTGGGCGTGGCCGCGGACGCGCCCGGAGGCGAGCGCGCGGGTCCACGGGAGGGTCTCGAGGGCCGGGGGCTCGAAGCTCGCCTGCACGTCGAGGACGTGGGGGCCCTCGACGCCCACGGTGCCCGTCGCGTGGAGGCGCAGCATCGGCACGTCGAGGGCCTCGATCTGCAGCGGCTGCGCGTCGCGGTAGAGGGCCGTCAGCACGAAGGGCGGCACCTCGTTGCCCGCCACGCTCGCACGGAACTCCCTCGCGTCCAGGCTCATCCGGTGGCCCCCGCTCACGTCCTGGTCGGTGAGCGCGATGACCCCGTCGATCTGGCCCTCGGGCAGCCCGGTGTACGCGTCGCGCAGGGCAATGTGATCGAAGCGGAGGGTGGCGTTTCGGTCGTGGCCACCGATGAACGCCGACACGGTCATCGGGGCGCGGCCGACGATCACCCGACCGTCGACGCTCCAGCTCGCCTCGGGCCGCCCGTGCAGGGCGAGGCTGGGGATGGTCACGTCCGGCAGCGCCTGCTCGGGCGAGAGCTGGGCGAGCTGCGTGAGCGTCGCGCTCGGGACGAAGCAGTCGCGGAGCGAGATCATCATCTCCCCGCTCGCCTGCGGGACGACGGTGACGTTGCAGCGCAGCGGCGCGCCGGAGAGCGAGAGGCCTCCGTCGACGGAGAGGGCGGGGTAGGTCCGCACGCGGGCGCGGGCCTGCAGCGAGACGGGCGAGAGCGGGGTCGTGCGGGTGTCGAGCGAGAGGCTGCGGACGTTGAAGCTCATCCCCGCGGGCTGCAGGTTCAGTCCGCCGGCGAGCCGGACGTCGCGCGCCTCGATGGGGTAGCCGAAGGTGTTGCGCAGCCTCGAGGCCCGCAGCCGCAGGTCGGGGAAACGCATGGTCGGCAGCGGCGTCGGGGCGCTCGGCGGCGTCCCCGGCGGGGCCGGCGGCTCGGCGGAGAGGCGAGGCTCGAACAGCGTGATGGCGCGCGCGTCGACGGCGATCGCGGGCCAGCGGGCGCTCCCCAGGACGGCCTTCAGCAGGGCCACGGTGTTGGTGACGGTGACCGTGGCGTCCTCCACCAGCGGCCGCCCATCGAGGTCGCGCCAGGAGACGCCCTCGACCACGAGGCCTCGCGGGTCGAGGCGCGCGATGTTGCGGAGCGTGATGTGGCCGGGCGCGAAGTCGGCGGCGGCGGCGCGGGCGATGTCGGTGGCGGCGGCGCGCCCGAGGCCCGTCGGCAGGTGCAGCAGCAGCGCGATGACGAAGAGGATCGGCAGCGCGACGAGCCGCGCGAGCTGGTAGAGCAGGTCGAGGAGGCCGCGGCGCATCAGTAGGCCTCCCCCAGCGAGAGCTGGATCGCAAGGGGGATGTCGGCGCCGAAGAAGTCGCAGCGCGGCTGGGTGACGACGTAGTAGGCGGCCCAGCCACTGGGGGCGGCGCGGTTCTGCGCGGCGACGTCGGCGGCGTTGCGCGAGCAGCCGAGGTCCGCGAGGCGCACGGCGAAGTCGGCGCGCAGCGGGCCGATGGGGGTCAGGTAGCGGAGGCCGATGCCGACGGAGGGGTGCAGGTTGGTGAAGAGCTCGCGGACGGTGTCGAGGTCGAGGCCGCGCGGCGGGGGCAGCGAGCGGTTGCTCCGATCGGCGGCGCATCCGACGCCGTCGGGGACAGCGTTGGTGGCGGTGGGCTGGCACCCGGGCGCCTGCATCCCCTGCGGGTTGACGAAGGGCTCCGGGTCGATGCCGACGACGTTGGAGAGGTCGAGGAAGGCCACCATGCCGAAATGGCTGGGCTGCCAGCGCGCCTCGGCGGAGGCCTCGAAGACGCCCGTCCCCCCGAGCGCAGTGGTGCGCTCGGCCGAGGCGCCGGTGCCGGCCATGGCCGCGATGGGCACGGTTCCGAGCACGCCCACGCGGCCGTAGGGGTAGCCGCGGTTGGACTGCGAGCCGCCGGAGACGAAGCGCAGGTCCGAAGGCAGCGGCCAGTAGCGGTGGCCGTTGGCCTCGTAGGAGCTGCCGATGGTCCCGCCGACCATGGCGCGGAAGGCGAACACGATGTTGCGCAGCGGTGAGACGTAGGTGCGGGCCTCGGCGGAGGCGCGGACGAAGGTGTATTCCGACACCGACGGGATGCGCACGCCCTCCAGGAGGTTGGCCGAGAGGAAGACGCCCCGCGAGGGGTGCGCCCGGTCGTCGCGGGTGTCGTAGGAGATCGTCTGCTCGAGGTGCAGATAGCGCTGGTCGAAGTAGAGGTCCCGGTAGATGGGGTCGTTCTCGAGCGTCTCGCGGTTGGTCCGAAAGGTGGCGCCGTCGGCGATCTCGTTGGGCCGGTACTGAAGGTCGGTGAAGCGCACATAGAACGCGCCGTGGATGCGCCGGGTGAAGGTGCGCTCGAGCCCGGCGGTGACGCGCGCGGCCTGGCGGTACGCGATCGAGGGGATGAGCGGGTCCGGCGCGAGCTCGTACTGCACGGAGACCAGGCCCAGCGTGCGACGGAAGATCTCCGGCCGCGCGATCTCCATCATCACCGAGGCGCCGGGCACTACCCGGAATGGCGCCTGCGTCTGGGCGTCTCCGCCGCGGAACAAGCTCCCGAGGTTGACGAAGTAGAGCAGTGGCCGCGCCTCGATGCGGAAGCGCCGGAACCCGCCGAGCGCGTTGCGGTGCTCGTACGAGGCGAGCAGGTGGACGTTGGAGCGGACGCTGTCGTACTCGACGCCGCCGCCGAGTCGCGCCCGCCAGAGGCGCGCGGTAGAGAGCGTGAGGTTGAGGTCGACGACGCCGCCGGGCCGGGGGGCCTCCTCGATGCGCGCGATGCCGAAGACGCCGAGGTCGAAGAGGGCCTGCTGGCCGTCGACGAGCGCGCGGCGCGAGTAGCGGTTGCCCGGGTCGATGTTGAGCGCCGAGCGGATGACCGACACCGGGAGCCCGTTGGGCAGGTGCGTCGCGGTGTAGGGCGCGGTGCTGGGCGAGAGGCGCAGCGTCACCACGCCGAAGCGGCTCTGCGGGCCGGAGCGGGCGGTGTACTCGACCCACGCGCGGCGGGTCGCCGGGTCGACCGCGGCGTGCGGGATCACCGTCGGCGTCGCGTAGCCCGCCTCGCGCAGCGAGTCGAAGATCAGCGAGCGGTCGAAGTGGAAGCGGTCCTCGTCGAAGAGCGAGCCCGGGGTGGTGCGCAGCCCGGAGCTGATGCTGGCACAGATGCGCGCGGGGAGCGGGTCGACGTCACCGGGCTCGCAGCCTCGCAGGCGGAGGTCCTCCACCAGCGTGGGCGCGCCCTCGGTCACGTCGATGTCGACGCGCGCGCGGCTGTTGCCGAGCTCGGTGACCCGCGGCCTCGCGACGTGGGCGTCGTAGTAGCCGCGCGCCTGGTAGAAGCGCAGCACGCGGGCCTGGTCGCGCGTGAGCGCCGCGGGATCGAGGTACTCGGGGTCGACCCACCACCAGCGCCACCAGCGGAGGAAGCGTGGCCGGTTGGCGGGCCAGAGGGAGGTCTCTCGCGTGGCGACCCGGTTGCGCAGGGCGTCGTCGTCGACGTTATGGACTCCCTGCAGGTTCAGTTCCGTTACGATCGTCCGCCCAGGCACGATCCGAGCGGGACAGCCTGTGACGATGAGCGCGACCGCAGCGAGGCTGAAGTGAAGGGTTCGACGCGGACCGGTCATCGACTGCGAGGATAGTGCACGGGTTTCGAGTCCGGCAGCGGCACATCGACGCGTGAAGGTGGAGGTCCCCGAGGAATGGTCGATCGAAGGAAGGCATTGAAGGTCGTGGCCGGGGTCGCGGGCGCCGCGGCCGCAGGGGCGGTCGTGCTGCCCGCGGCGGCGTTGGTGGCCTCCTCCGCGAACGCGCCGCGCCTGCCGGGCCGTCCTCCGGGCGGCGACGAGGGCTGGCGCGCGGTGGCGCGCTGGGAGCAGCTCGCGATCGGCACTCCCGTCCAGGCGCACGTCATCGGCGCGGAGGTCGACGTCTGGAACGTCTCGCCCGACCGCCGCCTCGGCACCGTCTGGCTGCTCCGCGGGGGTGAGGGGCCGGAGACCCTGCGCGCGCTCTCGGCCGTATGCCCCCACCTCGGCTGCCTCATCGATCGCAGCGATACGGGCTTCGTGTGCCCCTGCCACACCAGCGATTTCGATCGCCGCGGCGAGGCGCTGCGCGGCCCCTCTCCCCGCGCGATGGACCCGATCGAGGCGCGGGTGCGCGACGGTCACGTCGAGGTGCGCTGGGCGCGCTTCCGGCTCGGCGTGGCCGAGCGCATCCGCGAGGAGGGCTGATCGCATGACCTCGCCCCCGCGATGGAAGGCCTTCCTCGAGGAGCGCACCGGGCTGCCGAGCGCCCTCGGGCGCGCGGTCGACGTGGCGGCGCCCGGCGGTCCCCGCTGGCGTCGCGTGTTCGGCGCCGCGCTGGTCTCGCTGCTGCTGCTGGAGGCGGTCACCGGCGCTGCGATGATGACGGTGTACTCGCCCACCACCACCGCCGCGTGGTCGAGCACCTGGTACATGGAGGTGGTGCTGCCGTGGGGGCACCTCGTGCGTGGGCTCCATCACTTCGGCATGCACGCCATCGTGGTGCTGCTCGGGCTGCACCTCGTGCAGGTGGTCGTCGACCGGGCATCGCGCCGGCCGCGAGAGATCAACCACCTGCTCGGCCTCGCGCTCGGGGGTCTGGTCCTCTTCGCCGCGATGACCGGCTTCCCGCTCTCCTGGGACCAGCGCGGCTACTGGGTCTCCCGCATCGAGGTCGGCATCATCGCGAGCGTCCCGCTGCTGGGTCACGCCCTCCAGCGCCTGCTCATCGGCGGAGCGCACTTCGGCCAGCTCACCCTGACGCGCTTCCACACCCTGCACGTGTGGCTGGTCCCGCTGGCGCTGCTGCTGGGCGTGCGGGCGCACGTCGCGATGGTCCGCCGCCACGGCCTGAAGGGCGACGCCGATCGCGGCGACCCGCAGGCCCGATGGTGGCCCGGCCAGGCCGCGCGCGACGCCGTCGCGGCGATGGTCGCCGTCGCGGTGGTCACCTGGCTGGCCCTCAAGTGGGGCGCTCCCCTCGACGCCCCGGCCGACTCCGCGAGCCACTTCCCCGCGGTGCCCACCTGGTTCTTCTCGCCGCTCTCGCAGCTGCTCCGGTACTTCCCGGGCCGCCGTCAGGTCATCGGCACGATGATCATCCCCGGCGCGCTCACCACCTTCCTCGCGCTGCTGCCCTGGATCGACCGGAGCGACTCCCGCTTCCGGCGCGCTCTGGTGCTGCTGCCGCTGGTGCTGGCGGGCCTCGGCGCGGTGGCGCTGGGCGTTCAGCAGCGCCGCGGCCTCGCGACGCCCGCCTTCCGTCGCTCGCTCCGGGAGGCCCAGGCCACCGCGGGGCGGGCGAGGCGGCTCGCCCGAGCGGGCATTCCCCCGGAGGGTCCGCTGGAGATGCTCCACAACGACCCCGCGGTGCGCCCCGGCGAGCTCTTCGTGCAGCACTGCGGAACCTGCCACGCCGTGCGCGGCGTGAGCCGCGAGCACAAGGGCCCTCGGCTCGACGGCTTCGGCTCCCGCGAGTGGGCGACGGCCTTCGTCGTATGGCCCGACCACCCGGAGCTCATGGGGACCACGGAGATCCACGACATGCGGGGGCAGCTCCGGCGCCTCCACGACGACGGGGTGCGGGCGGTGGCGGAGTGGCTTTACTCGAGGGGGTATGAGCCCGGCGAGCCGACCCCGGACGCCGCGCTCGTGGCCGCGGGCGACACGATCTACCACCGCCGCTGCACCACCTGCCACCAGGGGGAGGGCGACACCTCCGGCACCGAGGCCGTCGACCGCGACGCCCCGAACCTCGACGCGTGGGGCTCCCGCGCGTACATCCGCGCGCAGATGCTCAACCCCGGCGCACGCGAGAACTACGGCGAGCGCAATCACATGCCGCGCTTCCACGATCGGATGAACGAGCGCGAGCTGACGATGGTCGTCGACTACACGCGCTCGCTGCGCACCCGCCCCGCCCCGGCGGTGATGCACGAGCCCGAGGAGGCGCCGGCCCCGGCGCCCTGACTTGACCCTCGGCGCGGACGGGCGCTAACGCACTCCGCCCAATGTCCCCGGGTCACCCCACCAGGCCATGGTCCCTCGCGCGCGGAGCGCTGCTCGCGGTCGCGCTGTGGTCGCCCGGGGCGGCGGCCCAGCCCGCGCCCGATGGAGGGAGCGCCGAGCCCGACCCGATCGTCGTCGGCGACTCGACGGAGCTGCCCGACGACGGGCCGACCCCGTCGCCCGCCCCCGAGGCGCACGCGCAGCCGGACGAGCCGCTGCCCACCCGGCCCAACACGGTGACCGGCACCACGCGTCCGGTGCGGGCGCGGATGTTCGGCCGCTCGGACGACCGGCTCGAGCACGAGCGGCTGGTGGCGGCGCAGCGGGCCCGGCGGCGGCGCAACCCGGCGGACCCCGAGCAGCTGGAGCTCCCGGGGATTCCAGACGCGTGGTTCTTCCGGCCGAGGGTAGGGGGCCGGGCGAGGGTGTTCGTGTACCTGCACGCGCGGGGGGCCGACCCGAGGGAGAACTGCGCCCGCTTCGCCCCGGTGGTGACGCAGCGGGGGTGGCTGGTCTGCCCGCAGGGCCCCGGTGTCCGCGGAGACGGCCACCGGGTCTGGAACAACAACGCCGCGCTCGCCCACAGCTACACCATGGCCTCGCTCGACGCGCTCTCGCGCCGCTTCCCCCGGCGGGTCCGGCGCAACGACAACGTGGTGATGGGCTTCAGCGAGGGCGCCTTCGTGGCGATGCAGACCGGCCTGATGGAGCCGGTGGTCTTCCCCCGCTGGGTGATCTTCGCCGCGCACGACGGCTACGTCGGGATGAACACCGAGCTCTACCCCGCGGCCCGTCGAGCGCTCCGCCGCGTGTACCTCCTTACCGGTGCCGGTGATGGCATCGTCGAGCGCTCCCGGCGCGCCGCCGCGCTCATGCGCCGCGAGCGCCTGGGTCGGATCGAGCTCCGTATCCTCGCCGCCGCGGGGCACCAGCTGCCGCCGGACTTCGTGCCGGAGGTGCGTCGAGCGCTCGGCTGGGTCACCGCCATCCGCTGATCGCGTGCTTGACACATAGGCCCCCCTCGTTAGAGTCCGCCGCCCGTCACCTTTCACCCCCCGTTGAGGCACAGCGTTCCATGCAGGTCACTGTCTCGCGTCTCTCGCCCGTTGAAGTGTCGCTCCGCGTCGTCCTGGCCAAGGAGAAGGTCGACGCCGAACTCGACCGCGCCTTCCAGAAGCTCGGGCGCGACGCGCAGATCCGAGGGTTCCGCAAGGGCAAGGTGCCGCGCCCGGTGCTGAAGCAGTACTTCGGGGGGCAGGTCGCGTCGGACGTGTTCCGCAAGATGATCGACGAGACGCTGCCGGGCGCCATCCGCGATCAGAAGCTCGAGGTCATCGGCCAGCCGCGCGTCGAGACCGAGAGCGACCTGCTGAGCACCGCCGAGTGGGCCTACACCGCGCAGGTCGAGGTCCGCCCCGACATGAGCGGCATCGACCTCGGCGCGCTCAAGCTCACCCGCAAGGTCTACTCCGTCGGCGACAAGGAGCTCGACGTCGCCCTCCAGCAGAAGCGCGAGGAGAACGCCACGCTCCGCACGCCGGAGCCCATGCGCCCCGCGAAGGAGACGGACACGGCGACCTTCGACGTCGCGATCCTGGTCGACGGCAACGAGCTGGTGGAGTTCGGCGCCAAGGGCCGCACCGTGGAGCTCGGCCGCAACACCCTGATCAAGGAGATCGACGACGGCCTCCGGGGAATGTCCCCGGGCGAGACCCGTGAGGTCCCGGTGACCTTCCCGGAGACGCACCGTCAGAAGGAGCTCGCGGGCAAGACCGCCGCCTTCCGCCTGTCGCTCACCGCGCTCCAGGAGAAGGTGCTCCCCGAGCTCGACGACGAGTTCGCCAAGGACGTCGGCGCCGAGAGCCTCGAGGCCCTCAAGGCCAGCACGCTCGCCACGCTCCAGAAGCAGTTCGCCGACCGCTCGGACGACGAGGTCCGCGAGGAGGCCATCGAGAGCCTGGTGAAGGCCAACACCATCCCGGTGCCGCCGTCGCTCGTGACCCAGGTGCTCGGGCAGCTCCGGCCGTCGCTGCTGCGCGAGCTCGGCGGCTCGCTCGGCGAGGGCGCCGACCTCGAGTCGACCCTGCGCGGCGAGGCCGAGCAGCGGGTGCGCGCAGGCCTGCTCCTCACCGAGGTGGCGCGCACGCACGGCATCAGCGTCACCGAGGCGGACCTCAACGCCCGGCTCGAGGAGATGGCGAAGGAGACCGGGCGCGCGCTCCCGCGGCTGCGCGTGGAGTACCGCGACCAGCAGAAGCGCGACCTGCTCATCAGCGAGGTGCTGGAGAAGAAGGTGCTCGACCTGCTGTTGAGCAAGGCGACGATCACGGAGGTGCCGACCGACGCCAGCGAAGTCGGTCCGGCGAAGGAGGCGTGAGCATGGACGACCGTAACCGCAGCTTCATCCCGTACCCGCAGGTGATCGAGACCACGCACCGCGGCGAGCGGTCGTGGGACATCTTCTCGCGCCTGTTGAAGGACCGGATCGTGTTCCTCGGCACCGAGGTCAACGACGACGTCGCCAACATCATCATCGCGCAGCTGCTCTATCTGGAGAGCGAAGATCCCGACAAGGAGATCATGCTCTACATCAACAGCCCCGGCGGCGTGATCACGTCGGGTCTCGCGATCTACGACACCATGCAGTACATCCGCTGCCCGGTGAGCACGCTGTGCCTGGGCATGGCGGCCTCGATGGCGTCGGTGCTCCTCTGCGCGGGCACCAAGGGCCGCCGGCTCGCGCTGCCGAACTCCCGCATCCTGCTGCACCAGCCGCTCGGCGGCGCGCGGGGGCAGGCCACGGACATCGAGATCCACGCCAAGGAGATCCTGTATCTCCGGCAGAAGCTCACGGACATCTACGTGAACCACACGGGCCAGGAGAGCGAGAAGATCCGGCGCGACACGGAGCGCGACTTCTACCTGAGCGCCGACGACTCCAAGGCCTACGGCCTCATTGACGAAGTGGTCACCGGCCGCAAGGAAGCGCCCAAGCGCTGAGCGCGATCGCTGCGGTTCGCTTGCCCCGTAGTGGGGCGGCGTCTAGACTCGACCCGGATTGAGCATATCCCAGCCACGCGCATTGAGCCGTGGAGGAACGAGGCACTGGTGACGGGTAAGGATCGAGGGGACCACGGCAACCTGACGTGCTCGTTCTGCGGCAAGAGCCAGCGGGACGTGAAGAAGCTCATTGCAGGGCCGACGGTCTATATCTGCGATGAGTGCATCGGGTTGTGTAATGACATCCTGGTGGAGGAGGGGGAGCGCGAGGAGAACCTCCGCGGCAGCTCCCCCATCCCGAAGCCGGCGGAGATCAAGGCGATCCTGGACGACTACGTGGTCGGGCAGGACCGGGCGAAGAAGATCCTCGCGGTGGCGGTGCACAACCACTACAAGCGCATCGAGGCCAAGGGCGCGGGCGAGGAGGTCGACCTCCAGAAGTCGAACATCCTGCTGCTCGGGCCCACGGGCACGGGCAAGACGCTGCTCGCGCAGACGCTGGCGAAGATCCTGAATGTGCCCTTCGCCATCGCCGACGCGACCACGCTGACCGAGGCGGGCTACGTCGGCGAGGACGTCGAGAACATCATCGTCCAGCTGCTGCAGAACGCCGATCACGACATCGAGCGGGCGCAGCGCGGCATTGTCTACATCGATGAGATCGACAAGATCGCCCGCAAGGGCGACAACCCCTCGATCACCCGGGACGTGTCCGGCGAGGGGGTGCAGCAGGCGCTGCTGAAGATCCTCGAGGGCACCGTGGCCAACGTGCCCCCGAAGGGCGGTCGCAAGCACCCGCAGCAGGAGTTCCTGCAGGTCGACACGACCAACATCCTCTTCATCTGCGGCGGGGCCTTCGTGGGCCTCGACCAGGTGATCGAGCGGCGCACCAACACCAAGAGCCTCGGCTTCGGTGCGGAGATCGCCAGCAAGAACGAGCGGAAGATCGGCGAGCTGCTCGCGCAGGTGCAGCCGGAAGACCTGTTGAAGTTCGGGCTCATCCCGGAGTTCATCGGGCGCCTTCCGATGCTGGCGACGCTGCACGAGCTCAACGAAGACGCGCTCATCGACGTGCTGACGAAGCCGAAGAACTCGCTCGAGCGGCAGTACAAGAAGCTCTTCGAGATGGACGGCGTGAAGCTGAAGTTCACCCGCGGCGCCCTCGCGGCGGTGGCGCGCGAGGCGCTGACGCGGCTGAGCGGGGCGCGCGGGCTGCGGGCCATCCTCGAGAACGCGATGCTCGACGTGATGTACGAGATCCCGAGCAAGAGCGGCATCAAGGAGGTCATCGTGAACGAGGAGGTCATCCTCCGTCATGAGACTCCGTTGATCGTCTACCACAAAGAGTCTGCGGAGAGCGCGTAGCCTCCTCTCGCCTTAGGAGCCTCCATGTCATCATTGAAGGGCGAGGGCACGGGCGAGCGCCTCGTGCTGCCGTTGCTGCCATTGCGGGACATCATCGTGTTTCCGCGGATGGTGGTGCCGCTGTTCGTCGGCCGCGAGAAGAGCATCGCGGCGATCGACGCGGCGCTGGCCGGCGACAAGGAGATCTTCCTCGCGGCGCAGAAGCGGCCCCGCACCAACGCCCCGGTTCCCGACGACATCTACGAGGTCGGCACCATCGGCAGCATCCACCAGTTTCATCGGCTGCCCGACGGGACCGTGAAGGTGCTGGTCGAGGGCCGCCGCCGCGGCGTGGTGCGCCGCTGGCACGACCACGACGCGCATTTCCTCTGCGACGTGGAGCCCCTGGAGGACACGGTCTCCGCGAGCGTCGAGGTCGACGGGCTGATGCGCTCGGTGCAGTCGTCCTTCGAGGCCTATGTGAAGCTCAACAAGCGGGTTCCGCCGGAGGTGCTGATCTCCGTGCAGACCCTCGACGAGCCCGGCCGGCTCGCGGACACCGTGGTGGTGCACCTCGGGAGCATCAAGCTCACGGACCGCCAGGCGCTGCTGGAGATGACCGACGCGGTGCAGCGCCTCGAGCGCCTGCACGAGGCGATGCAGGCCGAGATCGAGATCCTGCAGGTCGAGAAGAAGATCCGCTCGCGGGTGAAGCGCCAGATGGAGCGCACCCAGAAGGAATATTACCTGAATGAGCAGATGCAGGCGATCCAGAAGGAGCTCGGGGAGCGCGACGAGTTCAAGAACGAGATGCAGGAGTTCGAGGATCGGCTGAAGAAGAAGCGGATGTCCAAGGACGCGATGGAGCGCGTCCGCAAGGAGATCAAGAAGCTTCGGATGATGCAGCCGATGAGCGCCGAGGCGACGGTGGTGCGCAACTACCTCGACTGGATCCTCGCGCTGCCGTGGGGCGACCGCTCGGACGACCGGCTCGACGTGGTCGAGGCGGAAAAGATCCTCGATGAGGACCACTACGGGCTGAAGACCGTGAAGGAGCGGGTGCTGGAGTTTCTCGCGGTGCGAGCGCTCTCGGACAAGCCCCGCAGCCCGGTGCTCTGCCTCGTGGGTCCGCCCGGCGTGGGCAAGACCTCGCTCGCCCGCTCGCTCGCCCGCTCGATGAACCGGAAGTTCGTGCGCATCTCCCTCGGCGGCGTGCGCGACGAGGCGGAGGTGCGCGGCCACCGGCGCACGTACATCGGCGCGCTCCCGGGCAAGATCATCCAGTCATTGAAGAAGGCCGGCACGGACAACCCGGTGTTCCTGTTGGATGAGGTCGACAAGATGAGCACGGACTTCCGGGGCGACCCGGCGGCGGCGCTCCTCGAGGTGCTCGACCCCGAACAGAACACCGCCTTCAATGACCACTATCTCGATATGGACTATGACCTCTCGGAGGTCATCTTCATCACGACTGCCAACACCCTGGGTGGCATTCCGCTGCCGCTGCAAGACCGGATGGAGATCATCCAGCTCAGCAGCTATACGGAGTACGAGAAGCTCAACATCGCGGTGAAGTACCTCGTCCCGCGGCAGCTCAAGGAGTGCGGGCTCGAGGGCGTGAAGGTGGACATCACCGAGGGCGCCGTGCGCACGGTGATCAATCACTACACGCATGAAGCCGGGGTGCGAAACCTGGAGCGCGAGCTCGGGAGCCTCATTCGCAAGGTGGCGCGGCGCGTCCTGAAGGACGGCAAGGGCGGCACCTACCTGGTCGAGGCGAAGGACATCCCGAAGTACCTCGGGGTCCCGAAGTACCGGGTGGGCCGCAAGGAGGAGCAGGACGCGGTGGGCCTCACGGCGGGCCTCGCGGTGACCTCCTTCGGCGGCGAGCTGCTGGCCAACGAGGTCGCGGTGGTGCCCGGCAAGGGCAAGCTGATCGTCACCGGAAAGCTCGGCTCGGTGATGCAGGAGTCGGCGCAGGCCGCGATGAGCTATGTGCGCTCGCGCTCGGCGCTCTTCGGACTCGAACCCGACTTCTATTCGAAGATCGATGTGCACATCCACTTCCCGGAAGGGGCCATTCCCAAGGACGGCCCGAGCGCGGGCGTCACGATGGTGACCTCGCTGGTGTCGGCGCTCCTCAAGCTCCCGGTGCGGCGCGACGTGGCCATGACCGGAGAGATCACCCTGCGGGGGAGGGTGCTGGAGATCGGGGGATTGAAGGAGAAGCTCCTGGCGGCGCACCGCGGCGGCATCGGCACGGTGATCATCCCGAGGGACAACCGGAAGGACCTTCGGGACGTTCCTCGGCGCGTGCTCAAGGCGATGCGCGTGGTGCTGGTCGAGCACGTCGACGACGTGCTGCGAGAGGTGCTCGTGTGGCCCGAGGCCAACGCGCGGCTCGGCGACCGGCCGAAGCCCATGGAGTACCGCGACGGAGCGATGGTCGAAGAGGAAGAGCGGCCGGTCGAGCGCGCGGCGGGCGGTCGGCGCGCGGCGGGCGACGGGGTCCGTCCGGTGGGTTGACCTGCGGACCCCCGCGGAGCACAAGGGGGGTCTCGCGAGCGCGGTTAGCTCAGTGGCAGAGCGCCTGCTTTACACGCAGGATGTCGCAGGTTCGATCCCTGCCCCGCGCACCGTTCTTCTACCCCCCAACAGGCCCTTCGGTCGGAGGCCCCCCGATGCTCGCACGCGAACACTGTCAGCAGCTCGTGATGAAATACGCGGCGGGGGCGGGGGTCGGCGGGCTCATCCCGGTCCCGGGCACCTCCATGGCGGTCACCGCCGCGGAGGTGAAGCTGGTCGTCGACATCGCGGCCGCCTATGGAGAGCGCATCGACGACGCCGGCGCGGTGAAGCTCATCGGGCTCTCCACCGTGAAGAACCTCGGGGTGAAGGCCCTCGGCGAGGCCGTCGGGTGGGTTCCGCTGGTGGGCTGGGCGGCGCGGCCCGCGCTCTTCGCGGCCTCCGTGAAGGCGGTCGGCGACGCGGCCGTGCGGCACTACGAGGCCCTCCGGCCCGACGCCATCTATCACCACTGAAGGGGCGTCAGCCGACGGCCGCGATCGCCCGGGGACGGATCGCCGACGGCACCGCCAGCGCGCTCACCGTCACGTAGGCCGCGCGGCTGCGGCGAATCCTCGCGGTGGGCTGCGGCGCGGGGAGGTCCTTCGTCGCGGTCCACACGGCGCAGGCGAGCTCGTCGCGGCAGGGGGTGATCCGGTCGCGGGCGAGGGCCCGCTCCAGCGCCTCGCGCAGGGCGCGCGCGTTGGCGGGGCGCGCCGCGGGGTCGAGCGCGAGGCACCGGTCGACCACCGCCGCCAGGTGCGCCGGAACCTCCGGCGACGCCTCGGCGAGCGGCGTCCTCGGGCTGCGCATCCACGCCCTGGCCCTCGCCGCGGGGTCCGTCTCGTGGGCCCACAACCTCCGGCCCGCGAGGAGTTCCCAGAGCGTCGCGCCGAGGCCGTAGAGGTCCGCCCGGACGCCGTGCACCCGGCCGCGCAGCACCTCCGGCGCCAGGTAGCCGAGCTTGCCCACCACGATGTGCGCGGGCTGCGCGCGGGGGCAGGCGAGCCAGCGCGCGAGGCCGAAGTCCGAGAGCAGCGCGCGGCCGTCGCGGGAGAGCAGCACGTTGCCCGGGGCGATGTCCCGATGGAGCACCCCGGTGCGGTGCGCGTGCACCGCGGAGAGCGCGTCGGCGAGGTCGAGCGCGATCGCCGCGCCGGCCGCGAGGGACACCCGCTCGCCGCGAGAGACCAGGGCGTGCGCGTCGACCCCGTCGACCCACTCGAGCACCAGGAAGGGGCCGCCGTCGAGGCCGTGGTCGAGCCCCGCGGCGACGTGCGGGTGCTCCACCGTGCGCGTCACCCGGATCTCGTCGAGGAAGCGCGCCGTCGTGTCCTCGCGGTCGCGCACGGTCTCCAGCACGCGCTTGATCGCCACGCGCTCCTGCGTGTGCAGGTCCGTCGCGCACCAGACGCGGGCCATCGCCCCGGCGCCCAGGCAATGCTCCAGCTCGTAACGTCGGCCGAGGATCGCGCCCGGACGGTCCATCATCGATGGTCGGTTAGCCCAAGCCCCGGCGCGGCACCAAGAAAGCTGCGGGCGGTGCTCGGGTCAGCGAGTCGGGGGGATGATCGCCGCGTGCGCGGTGGGGAAGTGGTGCGCGGTCCAGAAGGGGAAGCCCTCGTCGATGACCGCGGTGCGGGGGAAGTTGCGACGCCGCAGCTCGTCCACGACGTGCCCGGAGGCGGCGTGGGGGCACGCGCAGTACGCGAGGATCCAGGTGCCGTCGCGGGGGATGCGGCCCGCCATCTCCTCGATGTTGTAGAACGGAAACGGCAGGGCGCCCGCGATGTGGCTGACCGACCAGTCGGAGGTCGCGCGCGCGTCGAGGATCACCATCCGACGGCCCTCCGCGAGGGCGCGGGCGACCTGCTCGGCGGGCACGAAGCGCCCCTCGCGCAGCGTGAACTGGGGCGCGCGGCCCTCCGGGTTGATCACCAGCCGCTCGAGCCCGGGCGGGGGCTCGTAGTTCGGCGGCGGGGGCGGACCGGGGACGTGCTCGACGCTGCGGATGAACGCGATGAGGTCGTCGACCGACTGGGGAGAGAGGGTGTTGAAGGCGACCATCGGGGTGCCCGCGCGGCCGTGCGTGATGGTGTGACGGAGGTAGCCGTCGCTCACCGCGTGGAGGAAGTTCGGGCTGGAGACGCTGGTGGCGACGTTGGAGCCCTCGCCGAGCAGCCCGTGGCAGGTCTGGCAGCGCTGGTCCCAGATGCGGCCGCCCGCCTGGGCGTCGCCGGTCGAGCGGCGCGAGCCCACGGCGATGAAGGGGCGGCGGGCGCGGCTGCGGAGGTACGCGACGATGTCGTCGATCTTGCGGGCGTCGAGGGGGCCGCCGTGGGCCTCGCCCCAGGCCGACATGGTCGTGCCCGGCCGCCCGTTGGTGATCGCCCCGCGGAGGAAGGCGCTCGAGGCGATGGAGAGGAAGTCCTGGTTGCCGAGGGCGTTGGCGTGGTCGGCCGCGTAGCCCTCCGCGTTGGGACCGTGGCAGAGCGCGCAGTAGCGGGCGTAGTGCGCCCGGCCGCGGGCGACGCGGGCCGCGCGGACGACCGCCGCCTGGGCCTGCGCCCGGCCGAGCGCGGTGTGCCGTCGCCAGGTCGATCGGGCGCGGCGGCATCCGGTGAGCGAGGTCGCGATCAGCAGCGCGACCACGAGGCGGGCCAGCAGCGCCGCGGCGCTTCGGTGGGTCATCGGTCCCTTCGTGCTCCTCTTCACGGAAGCGCCTCGATGCGCAGCCGCAGCGTGCCCGTCTGCGTGGGGACCGCGCCCGCGGTGCGCACCGGCAGCGAGAGCTCGGGCGTCGCTCGGGCGAGCGCGTCGGCATCGAGGTCGGCGCTGCCGATGACCTCCTCGGTGGTCGTGTCGTCGTCGACCACGGTGAAGCGCAGCGGCAGGTCGCGCCCCACCTCGAAGGCCGACGGCAGCCAGCGCCCCCAGGTCGCGTCGTTGCGGTCGGCCACCACCGGCGTGCGATCGACCTCGCGCCGCAGCGGCACCGACGCGGTGATCACCCGCACGTCGGCCTCGCCGCCGACGAGGTCCCACGCGCGGCCGCTGGCGTTGCGCGGCGTCACCGAGACGCCCACCACCTGCACGCGCACCCGGCGCGCCGCGGAGGGCGTCACGACCGCGCCGGGAAGCTCCGGGGCGACGCGGTAGCGCATGCGCGCGGGGAGGGCGCTGCCGCTGCGGGTGGAGAAGGTCAGCACCACCGGGCACCGCGCGCCGGAGACCTGCGCGGGGAGCGTGAGGTGGCGCTCGCGAGACCCCTGCGTGAGCTCCGCGAGGACCTCCCCCGAGGGCGCCGCGGGCGTGGCCACGGGGTCGCGGAAGCGCGCGTCGAAGTAGCGGGTCAGGGGCTCGGCGCACACCGCGCGGATCACCGCCCCGTCGCCCTCCTCCAGCGCCACGTCGAGGCCGAGCGCGCCCTGCGAGGCGTCCACCGGGCCCACCACGTCGAGGCCGCCCGGCCACACCATGGAGCGCTGGTTCACCAGCCAGGGCCCTCCCTCCGCCGCGGGATAGGGCCGCTCGGGCACCTCGCCCCGCTGCAGCGCGCCCACCATGAAGTCCACCTGCCGGCGCTCCAGCGCGACGGTCATCGTGAAGCCCGCGCCCAGGCGGTCGCGCAGCTGCGTCGAGCCGAGCTCCGCGGCCTGCGTGCGCGCCCGCTCGCTCACGGACGCTCCGGTCACCGCGGCCACGCCGCCGAGCACCGACGCGAAGAAGCCCTGGGGCTCGACGTTGACCAGGCCGCGAGGGGTGATCGTGGCCTGCACCCCCGCGGCGGGGGTCATCCAGAGCGAGGCCACGCGGCGAGCGCGATCGTACCCGACGGTGACGTCCGCCCCGAGCGAGGCGCTCGCGTCGAAGAGCAGGTACTGCCGCACGCGGAAGCCGCCCGCCTCGCGGTCGATCCAGGTCCAGCCCGAGCCGCCGATGGCCAGCTCCATCCGGTCGCCCACGGTGCGCGCCTCGCAGCGGCGGATCCACCAGCGACCCACCGAGGCCGTCGCGCCCGCCGCCGGGCCGCGCGCGTCCCCCTCGCCGGGCAGGCCCACGTAGGACCCCAGCAGCCTCGGGCAGAGCTGCGGCGTGAGGGCTTCGGTCACCATCGCGCGCAGCTCGGCGTCGGGGCTCGCCTCGGACCCGCCGCTCGTGGGCGTGCTCGTGGTCGCCGCGAGGTTGGCCGGGGTCGCCGCCCCCGCGCCGCCCCCACCGCCGCCCATCAGGCCGCAGCCCGCGGTCATCCACGCCAGCGCGATCGCCTGCTTCCATACGGGGTCGTTCATCGTCGGGGCGGCGGTTCTACCCCAAGACGCGCCCTCCGTTCGCCCTTCGAGACATTGGCCTTTGAACACTTGTTCAGTACCCTGTGCAGTGGCCACTGCCATGTCGTCCGCCGCCATCGACCTCCGCCTCGCTGCCGCCCGCCAGGTGCTCGCGCAGACCTCGCAGCACCTGGGGCTCGTGGTCCCGGCGCAGCGCTCTCCGGGGGGGCGCACGCGCCCGGGGGTGGTGTCCACGGGCATCGCCCCGCTCGACCTCGCCCTCCACGGCGGCCTGCCCCGAGGGCGCATCAGCGAGCTCTCCGGGGCGCGCTCCTCCGGGCGCATGGCCGTCACGCTGCACCTGCTGTCGCACGCCTCCTCGGCGGGCGAGCCCGTGGCCCTCATCGACGTCGCCGACGCGCTCGAGCCCGACGACCTCTCCCCCGACGAGCGGGCGCGGCTGCTCTGGGTGCGCCCCGCGGACCTGCGCGCGGCCCTCCGCTGCGCCGACCTCCTCCTCGACGGCGGCGGCTTCGCGCTGGTCGCGCTCTACCTCGTGGGCGCTCCCCCCTCGAGGGCGCTCGCTCGGGGCGTCCCGGCCTCCGCGTGGGCGCGCCTCGCGCAGCGGGCCCTCGGCGCCAACTCCGCGCTGCTGGTGGTGACCGACGGCGACCCGCGCTTCCGCCCCGGGGCCTTCGCCGCGGTGGGCCTCGCCGTGCAACGTCGGCGCGCCCTCTGGATCGGCGGCGCCCCGCTGCTCGACGGCGTGGAGGCCGAGCTCATGGTGCGACGGCTGCGCGGCGGAGCGGCCCCGGGCGAGGGCTTCCGCTGGGGCGCTGCGGCGACGCCGTGAGCCCTCGGCGGGTGGCCTTCGTGAGGGTGCGGGAGCTCAGCCTCTCGGCGCTGCTTCGGGTCGAGCCCGAGCTCGCGCTGCAGCCCGTGGCGGTGCTCGACGTGGCCCACGACCTCGCCCGCGCCGGGGCGCTGCCGCCGGGCTACGGCGCGGCCCGGGTGCTCGCCTGCACCGCCGCGGCGCGAGCGCTCGGCGTGGCCGTCGGGCAGACCGGGCACCAGGCCCGCGCGGTGGCCCCCGACCTGCGGCTGCGCGGCGCCTCGGCGGAGCTCGCGCAGCGGGCACGCGCGGCGCTCCTCGACGCGGTGGCGACGGTGGGGGCCCGGCTCGCCCCGGCGCCGCACGGGGTCTGGGTCGACGCGGCGGAGCTCTCGGGGATGTACGAGAGCGAGGCCGGGCTCGGGGCGGCGCTCAGCGAGGCCCCGAGGCGCGTGGGGCTGACGGTCTCCGTGGGCATCGCGGGCAACCTCGGGGTGGCCGCGGTGGCGGCGAGGCGTGGGGGCGTGACGGTGATCCCCGAGGGGGAGGAGGCGCGCTACCTCGGCCCGCTGCCCGTGGAGGCGCTGCCCCTCTCCGAGGCGCTGCGGGCGGAGCTTCGGCGCTTCGGCGTCACGCGGGTCGCCGAGCTCGCGCGGCTGCCCCTCGACGCCGCGGGGCTGCGGCTCGGCGAGGAGGCCGCCCGCGCGGTGCGGCTCGCTCGCGGCGAGGACGACCGCGCCTTCGTGCCCCACCCGCTGCCCTCGCGCTACGAGGAGGGCGTCGAGCTCGAGTGGGAGGTGCAGACCGTCGAGCCGCTGCTCTTCGTCACCCGCCGGGTGCTCGACGCGCTCGTGGCGCGGCTGACCTGCCGGGGCCTCGGGGTCGGCGGGCTGGTGCTCTCGCTCGAGCTCGTCTCCCGCGTCGCCGACGAGCGGGCGCTCCCGCTCGCGTCGCCCACGCGCGACGTCCCCACGCTCTTCGCCCTCGTGCGAGCGGCGCTGGAGAAGCAGGGGCCCCCGGACGCCGTGCGCGCCCTGCGCATCACCGCGCTCCCGCAGCCGCTGCGCGCCACGCAGCTCGGGCTCTTCGACCCGCCGGGCCCGGCGCCCGATCGCCTCGCGCTCACGCTCGCCCGGCTCGCGGCGCTGGTGGGCGGCGACCGCGTGGGGGCCCCCTCGTCGCCGGACACGCACCGCCCCTACGCCGCCGCGGTGACGGCCTTCGACCCGCCGCGCACGCCGCGCGCTCCCGGGGAGGAAGGGGGCCGAGCGATGGCCCTGCACGTCTACCGCCCGCCGAGGGAGGTCGAGGTGACGCTGGGCGATCGGGGCCCCGCGGGGGTGCGCTCAGGCGAGGTGCGCGGGCGGGTGGTGGCGTGCAGCGGGCCGTGGCGCGTGCAGGGAGCCTGGTGGGACGAGGCCTACGCGCACGAGGGCTACGACGTCGAGCTGGAGGACGGCGGGCTTTACCTGATCGCGTATGACCCGCTCGCCGCGCGGTGGCGCCTGGACGGGGTGTACGAGTAGCGGACCGTGCAGGAGAGTGGGCAACGCGGGGCGGCGCGGCGTATCGTCGCGGGCGACCGAGGAGGAGGTAGAGCCCACGATGACCGAGCCGGCCGACCGCGCGCAATCCGACGACAGCTGGGAGCAGGCCGAGCAGGTCCCCGAGAAGAGGCCGTCGATCCGCGCGCTGGCCGAGCTGCTCGAGGCGACGGTGAGCCCGGAGCGCGTGAGCGACCTGCCGCCGGCGGAAGGGGCCGCGGCGCAGGCGGCGCAGTCGATGCCGACGGTTCCGCCCGCGGCGAAGCTGCCGACGGAGATCACCTTCATCGAGACGATGCCGCCGGAGGCCTACCAGGAGGTGAAGCAGCGGGAGGTGATGCCCTCCAACCTCCCGGCGCCGACGCACTCGCGCATGCCCCCGTCGCCCGCGTCGACGCTCACCATGCAGACCATCGAGAACCTGGTGAGCCAGAACCAGTGGACGAAGGTCTGCGAGATCCTCGGCGCCCCGGAGAACCAGGGCAAGCTGCCGGTGGGGATGGCGTTCATCTACGCCGTCGCGCTCAACGAGCTGCGGGTGCCGGGCGGCATGGTCGACAAGCGCGCGCCGGACATCGAGAAGATCATGCTGCGCTGCCTGAGCGTGATGCTCGGCGCCGACCCGTCCGGTCCGCTCACGCAGATCATCACCAAGCGCCTGATGCGACGGAGCTGGCGCTCGACCCCGGCGCCCCCGACGCGCACCTCGGTGCTGCTCATCATCGCCGCGCTCATGGTGGGGAGCTTCATCGGGTTCCTGCTGGGCCCGGGTCACGACTGGTTCAAGAGCATGTGAGCCGTGGGCGCCGCCCCGGAGCGCCACCACAGCCCCTCCAGCCGGTCGATCACGCGGCGCACCAGCTCGCGCGGGGTCGCCGCGTCGGAGAGGGCGCCGGTCACCCACGACGCCCAGCGCGGGTCGTCCACCTCGCCGCGCACCCTCGCGTGCGTCGCGCGCACCCGGAACGCCAGCACCACCCGCTGCCCGGCGTCGAGCTCGGGCACCTCCACCGGGCGCGTCCAGGTGATGCGGCGGCGCAGCATCGCGGCGTCCTCGGAGGGGAGCACGGTGCGCTGCTCGGTCACGTCCGCGAGCAGCTCGCCCGCCTCGTGGCGCAGCGACGTGAGCGCGTCCGGCGTGATCGCGAGCACCACGCAGGAGCCCGGGAGCGTCCCGCCGCAGTAGAAGGACAGCGAGCGCAGGGCCGCGCGGCGCTGCGATGAGGAGAGGCCGCGGTAGAGGTTCTCGGCCTCGTCGATGAGGATCATCGGGCCGCGGCAGTCGTCCATCCGAGCGAGGAGCTCGAGCCAGAGCTGGAGGCGCTGGTAGGCGTCCTTGCGATAGGCCGAGGTGCCCACGCGCGCCGCGAGGTCGGAGGCGCCGAGGAAGCTCTCCAGCGCGACGCCGGCGCCCGCGTGGCGAGAGGCGCGGGAGAGGGCCTTGCGCGCGGCGACCGCGGCGTCGCCGGTGGTGGTGGTCGCGATGTCCTCGAGCGCGGCGAGGAGGTCGTAGACGCCGACGGCGGAGCGGGTCCAGGCGACGAGGCGGTCGAGCGCGGAGGGGGCCGACGGGAGCGGGAGCACGGCCTGGTCGAGCATGCGGCGCAGGTGGCGCTGCGGGTTGCCGAGGTCGGCGTCGAGGTGCTCCATCGCGAGGCGGAACACCGGGCGGCGCTCCGAGAGGGCGCGCGCCGTGAGGTGCATCAGCAGGTGCGATTTCCCCGCGCCGTAGACGCCGGTGACGAGCGCGAAGACCGAGCTCTCGAGCGCGGCGTGGTGGAAGAGCTCGGTGATGGTCGCGTCGATGCGCTCGTGGCCGACGCTCATGGAGACCTCCGGGTCCGCGGGCGGCAGGCCGTGCGAGGCGCGCATCACGGCGCGCAGCGCGGAGGCCGCGGCGGCAGGCGGGGGGCGCACGGTGGGGAGCACGCCGCCGGGGTCCCAGTCGCCGAGCGGGGTGAGGTCCACGAGGGCGCGGTGCGGCGGGGGGAAGATCCCCTCGAAGGTGGAGGTGACGAGCACGCGCGTGGCCAGGGGGCGGAAGGCGGTGATGGCGCGCGGTCCGTCGAAGAGGGCGGCGGTGCCGGAGACCCAGAGCTGCGCGGCGACGAGGCCTCGGCCGCCGTCGGCGTTGTCGACGAGCTCGCGCAGCACGGTGAAGCTCCCGTCGCGGCGCGCGGGCGAGAGGCGGGTGAGCACCTCGGCGCCCTCGAAGACCATGAGCAGCCCGTGGTGGCCGAGCGCCCGGAGCAGCCGGGTGAACTCGCCGAGCGCGCGGCGGGCGGTGACCGAGGTGAGGGAGGAGAGGGCGGTGACGCGGCCCTCGACGCGAGCGAGCTCGGTGCCCGAGGCCCAGGCGTCGAGGCGGGCGGCGACGCGGGACGAGCGGGGCGCGGCGTCGAGGTACTCGCGGGAGAGCACCGAGAGGTCACCGGCCGCGCCGAAGCGGGCGGCGGCGCGGTCGAAGGCGGCGACGGGCGAGGGGTGCGCGGCGGCGAAGTGATCGAGCACGGCGGCCCAGCCGCGGGCGCGCGAGGAGGCGCCGGGGACGCGCAGGGAGAGCAGGAGGTTGCGCACGAGGCCGTCGAGGGTGTCGAAGGCGCGCTCCTCGAGGACGCTCACGCGGGCGACGGCGAAGCCGCGGGCGAGGGCGGCCTCGCCGAGCTGGTCGAAGAAGGCCGCGGCCGTGGAGGCGCGGCGCGAGCGCGCGAAGAGGACCTCGGCGGCCTCGGCGGCGGCGACGTCCTCGAGGCCCTGGAGGGAGGCGCGGATGAGCGCCTGCTGCCACAGCACCTCGCGCGGCGCGGGTTGTTCAGGCGGCAGGTCGCGGGCGTCCACGGGCGCGGAGTGTATGCGCGAACAGGCCCTGTGACGCCCACAGATCACGTGGAGGCATCCGCTGGCGCCGCGGCGCGCGACGCTCTACCACGCCTCCTCCCCGATGATGGACCACCGACTGCCCCTGCTCGACGCCGTGCACCGCGACCTCGCGGCCTGCCGCGCGTGCCTCTCCATGATCGGCCCGGTGGTGCACGGCCCGCCGGTGCTCAGCCGCGTGCTGCTGGTCGGCCAGGCGCCCGGCCCCCGCGAGGGCCGCTTCGGCAGGCCCTTCGCGTGGACCGCGGGGAAGACCCTGTTCGGGTGGTTCGAGTCGACGCTCGGGGTGAACGAAGCGACCTTCCGCGAGCGGGTCTACATCGCCGCGGTGGCGCGGTGCTTCCCGGGGAAGGCCGCGAGCGGCGGGGACCGCAAGCCCGACCGCGACGAGGTGGCTCGCTGCGGGGCCTTCCTCTCGCGCGAGGTGGACATCCTCCGGCCCGAGCTGGTGCTCCCGGTGGGGGCTCTCGCCATCGAGCAGGTGCTCGGCCACCGCGGCCCGCTCACCGGGGTGATCGGCACCACGCAGCGGGCGCGCTTCCACGGCGTGGAGACGGACGTGATCGCACTGCCGCACCCGAGCGGCGTCTCGACCTGGCACCGCGGCGAGCCCGGCAAGAGCCTGCTCGCCCAGGCCCTCGCCCTCATCGGCCAGCACCCCGCGTGGATCGCCGCGACCCGATGAGCACCCTGTCGGCTCTCCCCGACCGGTTCTACCGATCGGGGAGAGCTCAGGCCGCGCCGGCGTCTCCATCCCCCAACGCTGGAGATCTACGGGGACCGCCCCGAGCGACACCAGTCAAAGAAGCTCAAATCGCGCCCCGCTGCACGGCCAACGAGGGGGCCAGGCGGTAGCCCGTGTCGAAGCGCTCCAGCGCGCAGCGCAGGCCCATCCGACGGAGCTCGGACAGCGCGACGTGGACCCGGTGAAGCCCGGCCTCAGGCAGCACCCGCTCGCCGGGCCAGCCCGCCGCGAGCAGCAGGTCCGGCTCCAGCACGGCGCCCGGACGGTCCCGGTGATGGTCGACCAGGACGGTGAGCAGTCGTCGCAGCGACGCGCGCGACGCGAGGCGACACCTGGGACCGCCGTCGATCTCGAACCAGCCGAGGTCGTCGGCCACCTGCAGCACGTGCGTCGGAACCTCCGAGGCGGCCTCGGCCTCCGGGACCATGAGCGAGGCGACGAAGCGGTCGAAGGCCGACGCGTCAGGCTCGACGGAGAGCGCGTGGCAGAGCATGCGGACCAGCGAAGCGACGGGCGCCGCATCGAGCCGCAGCCGCGGCGGCCCGCTCCACATGCGCGCCTGGAACGCCCTCACATGCCGCCCGAGGATCCGCTCCGGCCCTCGCTCGGCGCCGCCCAGGACGCGCTCCATCACCGGCGGAAGCTCGGTGAACGAAGCCATGGAGCGCATCATCGCCGCGAGCGCGAAGCCGTCGGTGCGATGATCGGGGGCCCTCCGGAGCTGCAGCTCCGGGGCGATGAGCATCCCCGGGGGCGCGGCGCGGGCGATCGCGGGGTCGCCCAGCCCGAGCACCGTCGACCGCCCCTCGGCGTCGAAGATGAACTGGCAGGGCAGCAGCGTCCCGACCACGAGCGGCCCGGAGGGCAACCGGACGTTCACCGAGTGGGCGAGCGTGAGCCCGTCGGCGATGCGCAGCAGCTGGCCCACGGCCGCGGCGAAGGGCACGCGCCGACCGGTGTCCGCGAAGGCCTGGACCATGCGCTCTCCATCGAAGGCCCCGTCCGCGTCGAGCGCGAGGAATTCCCTCCCCTCACGGTTTCCCCGGGCGAGGGGCGCGGCGAAGAGGTCGCCCGCGGCGACGGAGTGCGCGCGCTCGATGGCGTCGAGGATGCGAACGGCCTCCGCGGCGTCGGTGTCCGGAGCGGCGAGCAGCACCAGCGAGCGACGGTCGGGGCGCAGCCCGGCGGCGGAGTAGAGATGGATCGCCCCGCGGCAGCGGATGACGCGCGGAGCATCGAGGGGGACCAGGGCGCGAGCGGGCAGGAGGTCGTGCACGAACTGCCGATAGGGCGGCGAAACCGCGGAGGGGTCAAGAAAGCTCGATGGCCGCGGAAGGTCAGCGCCGTCGCGCGAGCCGTGCCACGATCGGCGTCCCTTCCCCGATGAACGGCCTGCCGATGAGCTTGCGTGAGATCGGCGTGATCCGATCGGTCCACGATCACCTCGCGCGCACCCCGAGGCAGCCTGGCGCCGCGGCGAGCGAGCGCGAGGCCCTCGTGGTGCTGCACCCCGCCGAGGGCATCACCGACGCGCTGCGCGACCTCGGCGCGATGGAGCGCATCTGGCTCATCACCTGGTTCGACCGGGTGCGCGGGTGGAAGCCCATGGTGCTGCCGCCGCGGGGTCCTCGGGTGAAGCGGGGCGTCTTCGCGACGCGTTCGCCCCACCGCCCAAACCCCATCGGGCTCTCGCTGGTGCGGCTGCTGGAGATCCGAGGGCGCACGCTGCGCGTCGCCGACGTGGACCTGCTCGACGGGACGCCCGTGCTCGACCTCAAGCCCTACCACCCCACCGTCGAGGCCTGGCCCGAGGCCCGCGCCGGATGGATCGATGACCTGGTCCGAGCGGAGCGGGACGGGAGCGCCTATCCCAACGCGGTCACCTGGTCGGAGCGCGCCGCCGCGCAGCGCGACTGGCTCTGGACCGAGCACGCCGTCGACCTCCACCCCCTGGAGGACGTGCTCCGCCGCGACGCCACGCCGCACCCCTACCGCCGCATCGAGGCGCTGCCCGACGGAGGGTTGCAGATCGCGTGGCGCGCCTGGCGGCTGCGCCTCCGGGTGGAGGGGACCGCGGTGCAGATCGTCTCCGTCGAGAGCGGCTACGCCCCGGCGGTGATCGCGGCGACGCCCGAAGGGGCGCTGGTCGACGACGCCGCGCAGCGGGCCTTCGCGGGGCGCTGGTAGCGCCGACCGCGGAGCGCAGGCCGACGGCGGGGGGCTGAAGGGGGGGGTAAAGGGATGCACGCCGGAATGGACAGCGGCGGGCGCACTGGCGATCATCGCCGCCGCGACACGGCGGAACACCCGTTTTCAAGGGGATCGATGAGCGAGCAGCAACGGTTGGCGGAGCAGATCGAGCAAGCCAAGACGGCCCTGATGATCAGGCCCAACGACCCCTTCCAGCGCAACCGACTGGGGAACCTCTACCGCCAGGCCGGCCGTCTGGAGGAGGCGATCGTCGCGCACAAGCGAGTGATCGCCATCGATCCCAACCTCGCCGACGGGCAGTTCAACCTCGGGCTCGACTACATGGCCCGGGAGGACTTCGCCTCCGCCGCCCCGGCGCTGAAGGAGGCCACGAAGCTCAAGCCCGAGCACGCCGAGTCCTGGTACCGGCTGGGCCAGTGCCAGGCGAAGCTCGCCCAGTGGGACGAGTCGAGCGGGTCGTTTCGCCAGGCGCTCAAGGTCAAGCCCGACTACGCCGCGGCGGTCTCCGAGGTGGGCTTCGTCTATGTGCGCGCCCGGGCCTTCGCGGAGGCCATCCCCTACCTGGAGCGCGCCAACGAGATGCGCCCCGGCGAGGCGGAGATCATCCGAAACCTCGCGTGGGCCTACCACGGCGCCGGGCGCGACGCGGACGCGGTCCGCACCTTCGAGCACCTCGCCAAGATCGAAGCCCCCACCGCCGACGACCAGTACCGCCTCGGGGTCTCGCTGGAGAAGGTCGGCCGCGTCGACGACGCGCTCGGCGCCTGGCGCGCCTGCACCGGCGCCCACCCGGACCGGCTCGACGCGCACCTCGCCGCCGCCAACCTCGCCGCGCGCCTGGAGCGCCACCGAGAGGCGCTCGCGTCCTTCCAGGAGGTCGCGCGGGTGGCCCCCGATCGCGTGGAGGGCTTCGCCGGCATCGGCGCCGCGTCGCAGGCCCTCGGGCTGCACCCGGACGCCGTGAGCGCCTTCCGAGAGGCCATCAAGCGGGCGCCCACGCAGCCCATGCTGCGCGTGGGCCTCGGGGTCTCGTGCGCCGCCGTGGGCTCCATGCAGGAGGCCGTCGAGGCGCTGGAGCAGGCGGTGCAGATCGATGCCGACTGCGCCCCCGGCTACAACCACCTCGGCATCGTCTACAAGGACCTCGGGCGCATCCCGGAGGCCGCGAGGGCGGTGCGCAACGCCATCCGGCTGAGGCCCGAGGAGGCGGAGTTCCACTACACCCTCGGGCTGCACGAGCGGGCGCTCGGCAACCTGGTGATCGCCGAGGAGTCGCTGCGCCAGGCCACGAGGCTGCGCGCCAACCACCCCGAGTCGCTGCACGTGCTCGGCGAGGTGTGCGCCGCCATCGACAAGCCCGACGCGGCCATCGAGGCCTTCCGCAAGGCGATCAAGCTGCGGCCCGAGCACGCCGAGTCGCACTTCGAGCTCGCGAAGGTCTACGCGGGGCTCAGCCGCCAGGTGGAGGCGGTGGAGGCCTTCCGCGAGGCCATCCGGCTCAAGGCCGACTACTTCGACGCGGTGGTGGCGCTGGGCGTCACCTACGCCGCGACCTCGCGCTTCGACGACGCGGTCGACCAGTTCAAGACCGCGCTCACCATGCGCAAGGACCACCCGGAGACCCTGCACCGCCTCGGCGTCGCGCTGCTCTCGCTCGACCGGAAGGACGAGGCCATCGAGGTGCTGCTCCGCGCCGTGAAGGTGAAGCCCGACCACCCCGACGGGTACTACAACCTCGGCCTCGCCTACCGCCGCATCGACCGCCCGGACGAGGCCATCAAGGCCTTCCAGCAGGGCATCCGGCTGCAACCCAACAACCCCGTGCTGCACGCCGCGCTCGGGTCCGTGCTGCTGGAGATCGAGCGCTTCCAGGACGCCGTCGACGCGTACGAGCAGGCCGTCTGGCTCGATCCCAACGACATGGACTCGCAGCGCAACCACGGCATCGCGCTCGAGCGCCTCGGCCGCGGCGACGAGGCCCTGGAGAGCCTGCGCAAGGCGGTCGACAAGAACCCCGACGACGCGCAGGGGCTCTACTTCCTGGGCCTCGCCCTGGAGCGCGGGCAGCGCTGGGAGGACGCCGCGGACTACTTCCGCCAGGCCGTCGAGCGGAAGCCCGACTACGCCGAGGCGCACTACCACCTCGGGCTGATGCGCGAGCGCAAGGGCGACAAGCGCGCCGCCGTGGAGAGCTTCCGCCAGGCGACGATGATCCAGACGGACTTCGCCGACGCGTACCTCTCGCTGGGCAACACCTACCGCGCCCTGGAGATGCCGCAGGACGCCGCGCAGGCCTACCGCCAGCTCGCCCGCCTTCGGCCCGACAGCGCCGAGGCCTACGTCGCGCTCGGCGCCGTGGCCCGGGACCTCGGGCGCGATCAGGAGTCCATCGAGCGCTTCCGCCAGGCGCTGCGCATCCGGCCCAACGACGCGCGGGCGCACCTCGAGCTCGGCACCCTCTACGCCCGCCTCGGGCGCCCGCAGGAGGCCGTCGACTCGCTGGGGCAGGCGATCCGCCTCGACCCCCGGCAGTCGGCCGCGTACCGGGTGCTCGGCGAGACCTACCAGGCCGCGGGCATGAACGCCGAGGCCGCGGAGATCTTCCAGCGAGCGCTCGCCCTCGACCCCCACGACGGCGCGGCGCACCGCGGGTACGGCGCCGTCTCCGTGGCGCTCGGCCGCTACGAGGCGGCCATTCCGCCGCTGCGCGAGGCGATCCGCATCAACCCCGACCACGCGGACTCGTACCGGCTGCTCGCGCTCGCCAGCAAGCAGCTCGACCGGCTGCCGGAGGCCGAGGCGGCGCTCCAGCACTCGGTGGAACTCCTGCCGCGCGAGCCCGGGCTGCGCTTCGCCCTCGGCGAGGTGCTGCGCGACCTCGGGCGCTACGCCGAGGCGGGCGAGGCCTTCCGCGCGTGCATCGACCTCGACCACACCCACGCCGACGCGTGGACGGCGCTGGGCAACCTCTACGGCGACGCGGGCCACCACGCGGAGGCGGTGTCGGCCTTCGAGTGCGCGCTCGGGATCAAGGTCGACCTCGTCGACGCGCTGCTGGGCATCGCGCGCAGCTACGCCGAGCTCGGTCGCATGGAGGACTCCGCCGAGTCGCTGCGCCAGGCGGTGCGCTACCGGCCCGACCACGCCGACGCGCTCTGGCGCCTCGCGCTGACCTACGAGCGCATGGGCCGCTGGCAGGAAGCCGCGGACGCCTGCAAGCGCGCGGTACGGCTGCGCCCGCAGTCCGCCGAGGCGCACCAGAAGCTCGGGGTGCTGAGCATGTACACCGAGCGCCCGGACGAGGCGATCGAGGCGCTGCGCGAGGCGGTGCGGCTCAAGCCCGACATGGCCCACGCGCACTACTCGCTGGGGCTGGCGATGCGGCAGAAGGGCCTCGCGGAGGCCGGGCTGATGCACGTGGAGAACGCCGCGAGGCTCGACCCGCGCGACCCGACGCTGCAGGCGGGCCTCGGGTACATGCTGGCCGAGAGCGGCCGGCTGCAGGAGGCGACGGAGGCCTACCAGAACGCGATCAAGCTGCGGCCCGATGACGTGGACTCGCACCTCGCGGCGGCGCTGCTGCTGGGCCAGCTCGGGCGCGACGAGGAGTCCATCAAGGCCTTCCGCCGGGTGCTCCAGTCGTCGCCGGACGCGCCCTCGGCGCACCGGGGATTGGGCATGGCCTACAAGAAGACCGGGCGCTTCAAGGACGCGGTCGATCCGCTGCGGAGGGCGTCGCGGCAGAACCCGAGCGACGCGCAGCTGCAGTTCGACCTGGGCGAGTGCCTCTACCGGTCCGGCGACTGGAACAGCGCGCAGGACGTGTACAAGTCCCTGAAGCTGCTCAACCGCCCGCTGGCGGACAAGCTCTTCGACCTCATCAACGTGTAGGGCGCGGCCTCGGGTCGCCCTGCGGCCGCGAGGCCCTCACCACACCCGACAGACCTGCGGACGGACCATCGGCGAGCCCGCTCCGCAGGAGAAGGCGCGCGCGAACTCGCTCATGTTCGAGACGACGCCGTTGACCCGCCAGCGGCCCGGAGCGTGCTCGTCGCTCGTCGCTCGGCGATGGGCGACCTCGGGCGTCACGTTCTGGCAGCGGATCTGCGCCCACGCGAGGAAGAAGCGCTGCGCCGGGGTGAAGCCGTCGATCGGAGCGCCGCCCTCGGGCAGCCGCGCGGCGCTCCAGGCGAGGCGCAGGCCGCCGTTGTCGGCGATGTTCTCGCCGAGCGTCAGCGTGCCGTTGATGGGCGTCCCGTCCTCGGCGTGGAAGCTCGAATACTCCTCGACGAAGCACCGGGCGCGCGCTCGGAAGCTGGCCACGTCCGAGGGCTGCCACCAGTCGCGCAGGTTGCCGTGCTCGTCGTACTTGCGCCCCTCGTCGTCGAACTGGTGCGTGAGCTCGTGGCCGATGATGCCGCCGATGGCCCCGAAGTTCACCGCGTCGTCCATCCGAGGATCGAAGAACGGCGGCTGCAACAGCCCCGCGGTGAAGCCGGCGTTGTTCAGCTGCTTCTGCCCGAACCCGTCGATCGACTGCGCGAGCGAGTTGAACCCGTCCCGATCGGCCGGTCGCGCGAGGCTGGTCAGGTCCCGCTCGGCGGCCAGCGCTCGCGCGCGCCAGGCGTTGCCGAACACGTCGCCGCGATCGACGCGGAGCCCCTCGTAGCTCCTCCAGTGGTTGGGGTAGCCGAGCACGATGCGAACGCTCGCGAGCTTGGCGAGGGCGGCCTCGCGCGCCGCGGGGCTGAGCCAGGTGGTCGTGCGGAGGTTGCTGCGGAAGGCGTCGACGAGCGCCTCGGTCATCCGCTGGGCGCGCTGCCGGCTGTCAGGGGTGAAGTAGCGCGCGACGAACATCTGCCCGACGTCGTCGCCGAGGGCCCGGTCGACGAGCCGGAGGCAGCGCTTCCAGCGGGGAGCGATCTCTCGCGCGCCGCGCATCTGCCGCTGATAGAAGTCGAAGAACGCGAGCTCGATGGGTCGGGCGAGGACCGGCGCCATGACCTTCGCGAGGTGCAGGCGCAGGTAGACGCGAAGGCCCGCGAGGTCGCCGTTCGAGAGCGAGGCGTCGATGGCCTGCATCCAGCTGGGGACGCTGTCGTTGACGCGCTGCGAGTCGGGGGGGGCGCGCCCCCGCGCGGAGCGGGCCCCCAGGGAGGCCGCGGGGGGGCGGCGCCGCCCCCCCCGCGGCGGCCGGGGAGAGGGGGGG
>CBIHPK010000011.1:0-81406 GCA_966211675.1 uncultured Myxococcaceae bacterium | reverse complement strand
GGCGCGCCCCCGGGTCGATGCCCACGGCCTCGCACCCCGCCGCGGCGTGGTCGCGCCCCACCACCGACGAGAGGCCGTTGCGAAGGGTCTTCCGCCGCGCCGCGAAGAGGGCCTTCACCACGTGCTGGAAGCGCTTGTCCTCGACCGCCCGCGGGGTCGCGCGGGGCCGGAGCCGGCGCACCGTCGACTGCACCCGAGGCGCCGGGTGGAAGCACCCCGGGGCCGCGCCGCAGACCTTCTCCACCTCGCACGCCGCCTGGGTGAAGACCGACAGCGCGCCCCAGTCGTCGTCGCCCGGCGAGGCGGCGAGGCGCTTGCCGACCTCCTGCTGCACCATCACCACCGCGACCCGCCATCCGGGCGTCTCGACCAGCGCCCGGATGAGCCGCCCGGTGATCTGGTACGGCAGGTTGCCCACCACCGCGGTCGGCCCCTCGGCATACACCGCGGCGTAATCGAAGGTCGCCGCGTCGGCCTCCACCACGGTCACGTTGGGCGGCAGCGGATCGGACGCGAGGGCGGCCACGAGGTCGCGGTCGCGCTCGATGGCGAGCACCCGGCGGGCGCTCGGAGCGAGGCAGCGAGCGAGGGTGCCGGTGCCCGTCCCGATCTCGATGACGGTCTCGTCGGGGCGGGCGTCGACGGCCTCGACGATGGACCGCACCACGTGCGGCGAGATGAGGAAGCACTGCCCGAAGCTGTCCTTCGGGCGGAGCTTGTGGCGCGAGAGGAAGGTTCGCGGGTCGAGCCAGCCAGCGGGCGTTGCCGGATCCATGGTCGGGGCTTCGATCTGGGCGCCGCGTGCGACGACGCCCCGGGAGGGATGAGGGGGTACCGGATCTCAGGTCTGGGCGCGGAAGAACTCGACGCGCTGGATGGTGGCCGCGGCGAGGTCGTTGGGGCGGTCCTGCCGGCCGCGCGGGAGGTTGGCGATGCGGTTGACCACATCCATACCCTTGACCACCGAGCCGAACACCGAGTGCTTGTTGTTGAGGTGCGGCGTCGGGCCTTCGGTGATGAAGAACTGCGAGCCGTTGGTGCCCGGTCCCGCGTTGGCCATCGAGAGGATGCCCGGGCGGTCGTGCTTGAGCGTGGGGTGGAACTCGTCGCCGAAGCGGTAGCCCGGGTTGCCCGTGCCGGTGCCCTGCGGGCATCCGCCCTGGATCATGAAGCCCGGGATGAGCCGGTGGAAGAAGAGCCCGTCGTAGAAGGGCTGGTTGCTGGGCTTGCCCGTCTTGGGGTCGTCCCAGGTCTGGGCGCCCGTCGCGAGCCCGACGAAGTTGCGCACCGTGTTGGGCGTGAGCTTCTCCTCGAGCTTGATGACGATCTCGCCCTGACCCGTCGTGAGCCTCGCGAAGAGGTCGCCCTCACCGGGGACGTTGATCGCAGGAAACGTTGCCGACTGTGCCATTGGGGTGCTTCTCCTTCCGCGAGAACCTTCGCGATGGGCGCCGTCTCTAGCACGGCGCGCGGCCCTCCGGCACGCGAGCGCGTCACCCCGGCTTCTTGCGGCGCTTGGGCACCCTCGGAGGGGCGGGGATCTCGGGCATCGGCAGGATCATCGGCTCCTCGTTGGGCATCGCCCGGAAGGGCGTCGGAGGCACCGACCAGACGCTGGCGCGGGCCCGCTCCTTCGCGCGGTCCATGAACCTGGACTGGGTGCGGTTCGGGGCCTCGCCGGGCTTCGGGCTTCGTTTGCGGTAGGTGCCGTCCGGCTCCATGTCCCGGGCCTTGACGTTGTCGAGCAGCTGCGACCCGAGGAGCTCGCTGCGGATCCACTGGCGGATCTTCGCGTCCTCGATGGGGAACATCACCTCCACGCGGCGGATGAAGTTGCGCGGCATCCAGTCGGCGGAGGAGAGGTACACCTCCGGCTCGCCGCCGTTCTCCAACGAGAAGACCCGCGCGTGCTCGAGGAAGCGGTCGACGATGGAGACCACCCGGATGCGCTCGCTCACGCCCGGCAACCCCGGCCGCAGGCAGCACACGCCGCGGATGATGAGGTCCACCTGCACCCCCGCCTGCGAGGCCGCGTAGAGGGCCGAGATGACCTTCTCGTCGACGAGCGAGTTGAGCTTGGCGACGATGCGCGCGGGCCTCCCCTGGCGGGCGTGCTCGGCCTCCCGGGCGATGAGCTCGACGACTCGCTCCCGGAGGTTGAGGGGGGCGACCGCGAGGCGCTTCCATGACGGCGGCTCGCAGTACCCGGTGAGGAGGTTGAAGAGGGCCGTCGCGTCCTCGCCGATCTCCGGGCGGGCGGTGAAGAAGCTGAGGTCGGTGTAGAGCCGCGCGCTGATGGGGTTGTAGTTGCCGGTCGAGAGGTGGACGTAGCGGCGCAGCCCCGGCACCTCGCGGCGCACGATGAGGCAGACCTTCGCGTGGGTCTTGAGCCCGAGCACGCCGTAGACGACGTGCACGCCCGACTCCTCGAGGGCGCGCGCCCACTTGATGTTGGCCTCCTCGTCGAAGCGGGCCTTGAGCTCGACGAGCGCGGTCACCTGCTTGCCGTTCTCCGCCGCGCGGGCGAGCGTGCGGACGAGCGGCGAGTTGGCCCCCGCGCGGTAGAGCGTGATCTTGATCGCGAGCACCTTCGGGTCGTCCGCGGCGCGGGCGATGAAGTCCATCACCGACTCGAAGCTCTCGTAGGGGTGGTGCAGCATCACGTCGCGATCGCTGACCAGGGCGAAGGGGTCCTCGGCGTCACGGAAGGGCGGCACCACCTGCGGGGTGAAGGGCTCGTCGTGCAGCTCCGGGCGGTCGTCGCCCGAGGCGATGGCCATGAGGTCGCCCAGGTGCAGCGGTCCCTCCACGGCGTAGACGTCGCCCTCGTCGAGGCGCAGCACGTGGCGCAGCAGCGCGAGGAAGCGGGGATCGACCTCCGAGGCGACCTCCAGCCGCACGGCGTTGCCGCGGTCGCGCCGCCGGAGCTCCTGCTGGATGGTGGCGAGCAGGTCGTCGGCCTCCTCCTCGTCGATCTCGAGGTCCCAGTTGCGGGTCACGCGGAAGGGCGCGACGGAGACGATCTTCCGCCCAGGGAAGAGCAGCGACAAGTTGCGGGCGATGACGTCTTCCAGGAAGAGCCAGGCGCGCCCGGCGGCGCCGACCCCGGAGGGCACGAGCCGCGCGGAGATCTGCGGCACCTGCACGACGGCGAAGCCGATGCCCGACTCCTCGCGGTTGGACTCGAACACGATGCCGAGGTTGATCGACTTGTTCTTGAGGTGCGGAAACGGGTGCCCGGGGTCGATCACCAGGGGCGTGAGCACGGGGTAGATGTCCTGCCGGAAGTACGCCTCGATGCGGCGGGCGATCTCCGGGGTGCTCTCGCGCTCGCCGAGCTGGATCCCGGCGGCCTCCAGCGCGGGCCGCACCAGGTCGCGGTAGAGGGCGTACTGGTCCTTCACGAGGCGGTGGGCGCGCTCGGTGATGGCCGTGAGCTGCGCGCGGGGGTTTCGCCCGTCGGTGGTGAGCTCGACCACGTCCCCGGCGAGCTGCTGCTTCACGCCCGCCACGCGGATCATGAAGAACTCGTCCAGGTTGGTCGCCACGATCGAGAGGAACTTTACCCGTTCGAGTAAAGGCACCGCCGGATCGGCGGCCTCGTCGAGCACCCGCTGGTTGAACTCCAGCCAGGAGAGCTCGCGGTTGATGAAGAGCTGGGGGTCGGGGATCGGATCGCTCACGGAGGCGCTCCAGGCGCGGAGGGATGGAAGAAGGGACGAGGATGGGAGGGAGGGGAAGGGTCGCTCAGCGCGTGGCGCCGAAGACGAGACCCGGACCGGTGCCGCCGGGTGGGGCGGTGGTCGGCCCCATCGGGCGGCCCGAGGAGGGAGTGACCGTGACGCCGAAGCCCTGCGACGGGGCCGCGCCGGGGGCGCCGAGCACGACGCCAGGACCACCCGGTGCGGGCGTCCAGCCGGTAGCGGCCGGGGCGCTCGACTGGGAGCCCCAGGGGACGCCCACCGAGGGCGCCATCGTGGGCTGCTGCGGCGTCGACCACGAGCTGACCGCCTGCGTCGCCACCGGGACCGCCGCGGCCACGGAGGAGAGGAGCGGACCGAGGATCCACCCCGACGGGAGGACCACGGCCCCAGGGGTGTTGGCGTCGATGGGGAGCGCCGCGCCCGACGGAGCGCCCCACCCGGTGGCGTTCGCGGGGGGCGTGGTCCAGCTGGTCGCGACCGGCGAGGGCTGGGGCGAAGGGCTGCCCCACGCGGCCGCGGGCGCGGGCTGGGGCGAAGGGCTCGGGCTGCCCCACGCCGCCGAAGGAGCGGGCGAAGGAGCCGGAGCGACGGGGAGCGAGGGAGCGACGGCGACGGTGGGCGTCGGAGCCGGAGCGACGACGGGGGTCGGGGCCGGGGCGGTCGCGCGCGGACGGGAGCTGCTGCCCGTGGAGGTGCGCCGGGTGGTGACGCGGGTCGGGGTGCCCGTCATCGGCATCATGGGCGCGACCGCGGGCTCCGAGACCGGGACGACGGCGGCCGGAAAGGACGGGGCGACCGGGACCATGGGAGCGACGGGCTCGACCACGGGGGCCACGTTGTCGGCCACCGCGCGACCGCCGGTGCGGCTGCCCGCGGAGTGCTGCGAGGCGCTCCCGGAGACGGAGAGGAAGCCGCCGTTGCTCGCGACGTTCCAGCTGAAGGACAGCGAGAGCCGGTCGCCGGAGATGGAACCGGAGCCCGACCGGAGCGTGAAGTTCATCCGCATGTTGCGGACCGAGTCGGTGAAGGTGCAGCGCTGGCCCGACCCGAAGGAGAGCCCAGAATCACCCGAGCGGTTGGCCGTGAGGGTGCAGTGCTCGCCGAGGTCGTTGGTCACCTGGACGTTGAGGTCCGAGCGCGAGCCCTGGCTGATCTCCAGCCGCTCGCGGGTGGTGCGCTCCTCGGTGATGGCCATCGGGGAGGTCACCGAGACCGTCGTGCTCGACGACACGGTGAAGCTCCCCGCGAAGGGGCCCGGACCACGCCCCTGTGCGGCCGCGCTGCTGGCGAAGCCCACGGCGGCGAGTCCGACGCACGCCTGCACCCACGTACTTCGTCTCATCGTTTGCATGTTTCCATCCCAACGCGGGAAGATCAAACGCCATTCACTGACGCATCGCGTCGCCGCGCCCTAGCGCGTGGCCTCGTCGCCCCGCGTGTATCCGCGCAGCGTCGAGCGTACCCGCAGCCGTCCTCCGATGGAGCTCACGGTCTCGCCGAGGATCTCGATCGCCCCGACGTCCCTCGCGTACCAGGTGGTCGTCTCGATACGCGACTGGGGCGAACTGCGGTGCACCTCGACGACCTCGCGGTAGACCTGCCCCCCGACGGTGCGCGAGGCCTCGATGCTGCGCACCTCGACGTGTCCGCCGCCGCTCGCCTCCCACGAGGCGCCCACGCGGAGCGGCTCTCGGAGGATGTACTCGCCCTCTCGCAGCACCCCCTCGGGGCGGCGCTCGTAGCGCTCCCGGCGCGTGCCGCTTCGCACGACGAAGGCGTCGCCGTCGGCCCGCTCGACGGCCAGCACGTTGAGCACCGTGTCGCCACCGATGCCGGTCTCGGTGTCGTAGCTCCACGCCATCCCGGCGCGCATCGGGAAGAAGTCCACCGCCCGCGCAGGACCCCGCGGCGGCGCGGCGACCGGCGTCGTCGCACATCCCAGCGCGAGCGCGGCGACCCCCAGGAAGGCCCGGCGATCGAGCATCAGCGGTGCCCCAGGTAGTGGACCGCCAGGAAGACCATCAGCAGCCCGGTGCCGAGGAAGACCGCGTCGACCCATGGGTCGCGTCGGAAGCGCGCGGCCATCTCCTCGCCCGCGGCCTTGAGCGCCGGGTCGTCGCTCGCGGACAGCGTCGCCGCCATCGCCCGGGCCTGCCGGTGATCTCCGCGGTCGAGCGCCTCGCGCATCGCCTCGACCTCCGGCGGAAGAGGCTCGACTGGGAGGGTCACGGCTGGGGCGGTCGCTTCGCTCATCGTTGCGCGGAAGCTACACCGGGAGCAGGCGCCTCGCACGCCACGGAGAAGCCCACCCTCGCACCGCCGCCGGGCAGGTTGGAGGCCCACACCGCTCCGCCGTGCGAGGTCGCGATGCGCTGGACGAGCGCGAGGCCGAGGCCCGCGCCCGCGCGCCGACCGGCCGCCGAGCCGCGGTAGAAGGGCTCGAAGATTCGCGGAAGCTCCTCCTCGGGGATGCCCCCGCCCGCGTCGTCGACCTCGTAGCGCACGGTGCCGTCACGGCGCCTCACGCGCAGCGCTCGGAGCCCACCCCCGTGCCGCTCGGCGTTGCCGATGAGGTTCACCAGCGCCGTCGTGAGGAGCGTCGCGTCCCCGACGATCGGGAGCGCCTCGTCCGGCGCGTCGAGCACCGCGAGGTCGACGCCCGCCTTGGTGAGCGCTCGGGTCGCCATCTCCGCCGCGTCGAGGCGCACCCGCTGCATCGCCTGGAAGTCCATCCGCGAGGTCGCGAGCAGGTCGCCCACGAGCGCGTCGATGCCCACGAGCTCGTCCTCCACCTCGGAGATGGCCGCCGAGCGAGCCCCCGCGTCGGCCTCCTCGCTGCGCGCGGTCTCCAGGAGAAACCTCACTCGCGCCAGCGGCGAGCGCAGCTCGTGCGAGACGGCGGCGAGCAGGTCCTTCTGCGCCGCGACTTGCGCCTCGATGCGCGCGGCCATGTCGTTGATCACCCGCGCCAGCAGCCCCAGCTCGCTGCGCCCGTGCGTCTGGAGCCGCGCCCTCCGATCGAGCCGCCCCTCCCCGATGTCCCGCACCACCTCGACCAGGTCGTCGAGCGGGCGCGCCATCCTCCGCGCGATGCCGCCGGCCATCTTCCAGATCACCGCCACCACCGCGAGCAGCAACAGGGCCGAGCGACCCGCGCTCCAGGTGTGGTCGACGTTGCAGAAGCGGGCCTCGCCGAGCGCGACGCCCCTCGGGTCGACCACGCGGGTGCGCAGCACGGGGCGGGAACAGCGCGCCCCGGCCACCCCGACGGGCGCCCTCAGGAGGAGGGTCTGCCCCGCGCGATCGCGAAGCTCGACCCGCAGCCGCAGGTCGGCGGCCACCGAGGACGCGAGCCGGTCGCGGGCCTCGGGCTGCTCCCACACCTCGGCGAAGCGGGCGCCCGCGAAGTGCTCCATCCGGTTGCGCTGGGCGCGCCAGCTGCCGCGGTCGCTGAGCGCGCCGGTCACCAGCGAGGCCACGAGGCCGGTGACGGTGATCGCCGCGCCGAAGGCCAGGAAGAGCCTCCGCCGCAGCTGGGACATCACGAACCACCAGACGGCGCTCCTCCGTCGTTGGGGCGGACCGCAGCCGTCGTGGGCGGAGACGCGCACGGGCCTACGCGTCCCCTTCCCGTAGGAGCACGTAGCCGACGCCGCGGATGGTGCGGATCATCGTCGGCGAGCGAGGGTCGTCGCCGAGCTTCTGGCGCAGGTGCGAGACGTGGACGTCCACCGCGCGCTCGCCGATGTTCACGTCGTCGCGACCCGCCCCGGCGAGCAGGGACTCCCGCGAGACCACCCTGCCCGCCTTGCGCGCCAGCGCCACCAGCAGGTCGAACTCCAGCCCCGTGAGGTCGACGCGGCGCTCGTCGACCTTCACCTCGCGCCCGGGGACGTCGATGGCGATGCGCCCCGCCACGAGGCGATCGGCCATCGCCTCGGGCTGCGTGCGCCGGAGCACCGCGCGCAGCCGCGCCAGCAGCTCGCGGGGTGAGCAGGGCTTGGGGAGGTAGTCGTCGGCCCCGAGCTCGAGGCCCACGATGCGGTCGGTCTCGTCGCCCTTGGCGGTGAGCATGACGATGGGGACGTTGCGCTTCGCTCGGATGCGTCGGCAGACCTCGAGGCCGTCGATGCCGGGCATCATGACGTCGAGGAGCACCACGTCGACGTCCGCGCGCTCCAGCATCGCGAGGCCGCGCCCGCCGTCCGGGGCGTGGGTGACCACCATCCCGTTCTGCGAGAGGTACTTCGCCACCAGCTCGGCGAAGCGCGCGTCGTCGTCGATGTGGAGTACGCGGATCGTCACGCTGCCTCCGCGGAGACTACCAGCGCGGCGGCGGGGCGGGCGCGGCGTTGGGGTTGCGCGCCGCCTCGACGCACACCCGCGCCACGTGGCGCTCGAAGGCCTCCCGGCGGTGGCGGTGCGCGCAGAGCCCGGCGAACCCGGACCCGTAGCCCAGCACCACGCCGAGGCCCAGCACGAGGATCTTCACGTTTCGTCGCATGTTCGTTCTCCTTCGCGTCTCTGTCGTTACGCCCGGTACGGCCCGCGGCCCCAGCGGCCGGAGGCGCCGGTGAAGCGCTCGATGTAGTCGGCGAAATCGCGCCGCTGCTGCTCGTCGAGCGCGTCGTGGACCTTCTGCAGCGCCTCGAACACGGCCTTCTGCGTCGCCTCGAGGGCCTCGTCCTGCTTCGCGAAGGACTCGCCCATCACGCCCTCGTCGAAGCGCTCCCCGCGGAACGCCTTCGCCGCGTCCCCAGCGGTCGAGCGCAGCGCGTCCTTCGTGGCCGTCGCCCTCGCCCGCAGCGCCTCGGCGGCCTCGAGGATCACCCGCTCCTGCCCCGGCGTCGTGGCCAGGCGCTCGAAGAGCGGGCGCAGCATGAAGCGCAGCGCCGAGCCGTCGTCCCAGCGACCGCCGCCCCCGTGCTCGCGGCCGGCCCAGCGACCGCCGCCGCCGCAACGACCGCCGCCGCAGCGACCGCCGCCGCACCCGCCGTAGCCGCCGCCGTACCCGTAGCCGCCGTGACCGCAGTGACCGTGCCGAAGCGTGCGGATCAACCCGATGAGGCACGCGGTGCCAACGATGAATCCCAACATGGCTTTGACTCTCCTCGTCCGCGGGAGCGCACTGCTCTCCGCCGACGAGCAGGATGGCGACGCTCTGTGAAGCTCCCCCGCGGGCGAGTGTGAAGAAGTGCAAAGCCCGCGGCGAAGCCGGGCGTAGAGTGCGTCCCCCCAATCCCCCCCCTCGCTCCGAGACCCTCCGTTGACCCGCCCCGACCTCCGCGACGACCTCCGCGCCACGCTCACCCTCGCGCTCCCTGCCGTCGCGCAGTCGCTGCTGCAGACCCTCGTCTTCCTCGCGGACCGCTTCTTCCTCGGCCACCACAGCGCCGCGGCCCTCGCCGCGATGCAGGTCGCCGGCCCCCTCACCTGGACGCTCCAGTCCGTCTTCGGCGCCTTCGGGGTCGGCACCCTCGCGGTCATCGGACGCGCGGTGGGCGCGGGCGACCGCCGCCTGGCCTCCAGCGCCCTCTATGGAAGCCTGATCCCCGCCGTCGGCCTCGGCCTCGTCGTCGGCCTCGGCGGCTATGTCGGCCTCGACCTCCTCATCGACCTCCTCGGCGGCGGCGGCTCCGACGCGGTCCGCGGAGAGTCCGCGCGCTACCTCGGCGTGGTGCTCCCGGCCATGCCGCTGCTCTTCGTGGCCATGGTCTGCACCCAGGCCCTCCAGGCGGGCGGCGACACCCGCACCCCGCTCGCCATCGCCCTCGCCACCAACGCGCTCAACCTCGCGCTCAACGCCGTGCTCATCTTCGGCCGCTTCGGGCTGCCGCGCCTCGGAGCGCGCGGCGCCGCCATCGCCAACGTCTCCGCCCTCGCGCTCGAGGCCTCCCTCTCGCTGCTCGCGCTCTCCCGCCCCGGAGCCAGCGTGAGCCTTCGCTTCACCGGCCCCCTCGACGCGCGCGGCGGGATGCGCCGGGTGCTGCGCGTCTCCTGGGGCGCCTTCGGAGAGCGGACGCTCTATCACACGGGCTACCTGGTCTACGTGCGCATCACCAACGGCCTCGGACCCGTCGCCATGGCCGCGCACCAGGCGCTCCTGTCGCTGGAGAGCGTGTCGTTCCTGTCGGCGGACGGCTTCGGGGTGGCGGCCGGGGCGCGCGTCGCCCAGCGCCTCGGCGCCGACGATCCGCGCGGAGCCCGTCGCGCCGGGTGGATCGCCGCGGCCTCCTCGGCCTCGCTCATCGCCCTCGTCGCGGTCGGCCTCTACGTGGGCGCCGCGCCCCTGCTGCGGGTCTTCCTCGACGACCCGGCCGCGGTGCGAGAGGGCGTGCGCGCGATGCTCCCCGGGGCCGCGGTGCAGGTGCCGATGGCGCTCTCCATCGTGCTGCTCCAGTCGCTCCGCGGGGCAGGGTCGACCCGCGAGGCCTTCGCCATCGCGGTGCTCGGCTCCTTCGTCATGCGCATCGGCGCGACGCTCTTCTTCGTCCGCGTGCTGCACCTCGGCCTCGCGGGCGTCTGGCTCGGGAGCGGGGCCGACTGGATCGTCCGCGCCGCCCTCTCGGCCTGGCGCTGGCAGCTCGGCCGCTGGTCGCGGGTGGAGGTCTGACCGCTTACCCGCTCGGGTATTCGTCTCAGCGCTGGGGTGACTCCCGACGGATGCGGTCGAGCCAGTCCGCCGCCATCTCCCGGGTGCCCGTCGGTCGGCTCTGGTCCTCCGCGAGCGCCGAGAACACGGCCGCGGCCTCGCCGAGGTCGCCGCTGCGATAGAGGGCGATCGCCCGCATGCGCTGCGCCTCCGCGAGCACCCGCGACTCGCCGAGGGCCGCGATGTCGCCCACGCGCAGGGCCTCCAGCGCGGGCCCGAAGCGCTCGGCGAGGAAGAGCTGACGGCCCGCGAGGTAGGCCGTCCACGGGTCGCCGCTCGCGTCGGGGTCGAGGCCGAGGCGCGCCATCGCGCTGGTCGGCGAGGGGTCGAGCTCGCCGCGGCCGATGAGCAGGTCGCGGAAGACCTCCGCCCGCAGCCCGCCGCGGTCGACCATCGCCCGCTTGATGACCAGCGTGCGCGCCTCGTCGTCGTCGAGCGTCGACGCGCCGAGCGCCTCGTAGAAGGGCCTCGCCGCGGCGGACCCGCGCCAGCGCCACACCTGGTCGGCCACCTGCGAGCGCGCGCGCTGACCGGCCGCCGGACCGAGCGCCCGCTCCGCCTCCGAGGCCACCGCCGCCGCGCCCGCGAGGTCGCCCGAGCGCACCCGGACCACGGCCAGCATCAGGCGGGTGCGCAGGTCCGTCGGGTCGTGGGTCACGAGCGAGCGCAGCTCCCGGTCGGCCGCAACGAGATCGCCCGCGTCGAGGTGCGCCGCGGCGTCGCGAGAGAGGTCGGCCAGCAGCAGCGGGCAGGTGCGCCCGAAGACCGACGCGCGACGGAAGCGGGTCCTCGCCCTCGCCAGCACGCTCTCCGGCGTCGCCACGGTGCGCAGGAAACGGTGCCACTGCGCCTCGAGCGCCGAGAGCGACTCGCCGTAGGCGGTCATCGCGTCGGCGTCCCGGTAGAAGCGATGGAAGCGCGCCGCCCCGCGGGTGTCGATGAGCCAGCGGCAGAACGATCCCGCCGCGGTGTACGCCCGCCCCGACGCCGCCGCGAAGAACCCGAGGCCCGACAGCGACGCGACCGAGGGCGTGAGCCCGGCCTCCAGCATCGCTCGCGACCACTGGTGCGGGCTCGCGTCGCCTTCGCCCTCCCACGCCGCCGCCACCGCGGCGCCCTCGATGAGCCCCGGGGCCGGCAGCCAGCGCCCCACCGCGGTCACGTGCAGGGGCCCCTCGGCCATCGCCCCCGCGACCACGTGAGCGAGCTCGTGCTTCAGCACCGGGTGCGGAAAGGGCGCGTACTGGAGGTAGACCTCGTGGCGCCAGGGCTTCGCGATGTACGTGTCCTCGGCGCCCATCAGCTCGCGCTTCTGCGCGGAGCTGGCGAAGAGGAAGACCGTGATCCTCCGGGCCTGGCGCACGCCGAAGAAGTCCTCGTGCTGCGCCACGCGCACGTCGCAGTCGCGCGCGGTGAGCTCCGCCTGGCGGGCGTCGATGGTGCGGTCGTAGAGCACCTCGCAGCGCCGCGAGGAGACGCGTCGCTCGAGCGCTCGGGCGATGTCCGAGGCGTCGTGGCGGTGACCGAGAGCGGGGCCCGCGGCGTAGACGCCGACGCCCATCGCGGCGCCCACCACGAGCATGAGCAGCGCGGGCGAGCGGACCCGGAGGCGAGCGGGAGAGAGGCGCCCGGAGGCGGGGTCCCAGGCGGCGGCGAGCAGCGCGGCGGCGGCGACGATCCAGCCGACGGTGCCTGCGCGGTAGGTGACGTGCGCGAGGGTGACAGGGACGTGCTCGTCGTAGATGGCGCCGGGGAAGAAGCCGTAGAAGGGATCGAAGGCGAAGATCGTCGGCGTCGCGAAGAAGCGCGCGAGGCTCCACGCGACGAAGGCGGGCACCATCAGCGCGGCGGCGGCCGTGGCCACGCCGCGACGGCGCGGCAGGGCGCCGAGGATGGCCCCGAGGAGCGCCGCGAGGACGGGGCCCGGCAGCGCGAAGAGCAACGCGTAGACCGCGCCGGTCGCGGGCGCGCACGCCGGGGCGAAGAGACCGCGAGAGAGGACGATCGCGAGCGGGACGAACACGAGCGCGACGGCCGAGAGCGCCGCGGCGGCGGCGACGGCGGACCCGCTGCGACCGCGGGCGAGATGGGCCACGCGGACGCCGACGAGCGCGGACGCGACGCTGCCGAGGAGCCCTACGACCAGGCTCGACACGTAGCCGACGTGATCGGTGAGGTGGTTGCTCCAGAGCGAGAAGCCGAGGGCGACGGTGAGGAGCGCCGCCCCGCGCACCCGCCACGACGCGAGGAGCGCGGTGGCGAGCGGCGGCGGCGTCTCAGCGACCGGCTTCGACGGAGGGATCGTCGTCATCGGCGCGCGGCGGGAGCGACGGCGCCGCCGGACGATCGAGCAGCGCGAAGGCCAGGACCTCGTCGATCTTGCTGCACAGGTCGATGCGCAGCTCGTCGCGGACCTCCTGGGGGATGTCCTCGAGGTCCTTGCCGTTACGCGCCGGCAGCAGCACGTGCTTGATGCCCGCGCGGTGCGCCGCGAGGACCTTCTCCTTCACGCCGCCGATGGGGGTCACGATGCCGCGGAGGGTGATCTCGCCGGTCATGGCGAGGTCGCTCCGCACCGGGCGGCCGGTCATGAGCGAGGTGATGGCCGTGACCATCGCCACGCCCGCGCTCGGGCCGTCCTTGGGCGTGCCGCCCGCGGGGACGTGCAGGTGGATGTCGCTGTTGGCGAGCAGCTCCTGGTCGATGCCGAGGTGCTCGGCGTGGGTGCGCACCCAGCTGAAGGCCGCGGCGACGGACTCCTTCATCACGTTACCGAGCTGGCCCGTGATGGAGATGTTGCCCTTGCCGGCGTACTTGGTCGCCTCGATGAAGAGGATCACGCCGCCCACCGGCGTCCACGCGAGCCCCGCCACGATGCCCACGCCCGGCGCCCGCTCGGCTCCCTCCTCGAGGAACTTCGGCGGCCCCATCACGCTCTCCACGAAGGCGGCCGTGGCCACCTCGTGGACGTCCTCCCCCGAGGCCACCCGCACGGCCACCGCGCGGCACACCGCCGCGATCTCCCGCGTCAGGTTTCGCACGCCGGCCTCGCGCGTGTAGCTCTCGATGAGGGAGCTGTACCCCTCGTCGCGCCACTCCAGCCGCTCGCTGGTGAGCCCGTGCTCCTCCAGCGCCTTCGGGCCGATGTACTCCTTCGCGATGTGGAGCTTCTCGACGCGGGTGTAGCCCGCGATCTCGATGACCTCCATGCGGTCGAGCAGCGGCGCCGGGATGGTCTCCCGGTTGTTGGCCGTGCAGATGAACATCGCGTGCGAGATGTCGTAGGGCACGTCGATGTAGTGATCGACGAAGGTGCTGTTCTGGTCGGGGTCGAGCACCTCGAGCAGCGCCGAGGCGGGGTCGCCGCGGACGTCGGCCCCCATCTTGTCGACCTCGTCGAGGATCAGGATCGGGTTGACGGTGCCGGCCTTCTTCATGGCCTGCACGATGCGCCCCGGGAGCGCGCCCACGTAGGTGCGCCGGTGGCCGCGGATCTCCGCCTCGTCGCGGACGCCGCCGAGGGAGATGCGCACCATCTGCCGGCCGATCGCCCGCGCGATGCTCTTGGCCAGCGAGGTCTTGCCCACGCCGGGCGGGCCGATGAAGCACAGGATCGGGCCGCGGCCGTCCTTGCGCAGCTTGCGCACGGCCACGTACTCGACGATGCGCTTCTTGGGCTTCTCGAGGCCGAAGTGATCCTCGTCGAGCGCGCGGCGCACGGCCTCGACGTCGAAGCGGTCGTCCGTCGAGCGGCTCCAGGGGATGTCCGCGAGCCACTCGATGTACGTGCGCGTCACCTGGTACTCCGCGGAGTGCCCTTGCATCGCGCGCAGCCGGCCGAGCTGGCGCTTGGCGACCTTCTCGATCTCGTAGGGCAGCTTGGCCTTGGCGACGCGCTCTCGGAGCTGGTCGAGCTCCTCCTCGCTCTCGTCGGTCTCGCCGAGCTCTTCCTTGATGGTCTTCAGCTGCGCCCGGAGGATCTCCTCCCGCTCGCTGCGCCCCATCTCGCCAGTGACGAGCTGGTGCACCTCCTTGCGGACGCGGTGCAGCTCATGGACGCGGCGGGCCAGGTGATGCGCGAGCCGAAGGCGCTCCTCCAGGTCTTCGGCCTCGAGCACCTGCTGCCGGTCCGCCGGGGTCACCGGCGGGGTCGGCAGGTGCAGCGCCACGAGGTCCGCGAGCGACCCGGGCTCCGCGGCGTTCTCCGCCACCGTGACGAGCTCGCGCGGCACCGGCGGCGAGTACTCCCCGAGCGCGCGGGCGACCTCCCTCAGCTCGCGAGCGATGCGCTCGATCTCCGGGCTGCGCGAGAGGTTCTCGTTGACGCGCTGGATGCGGCCCCGCAGGTACGGCGCCTCTCCGGCCATGCCCACGAGCTTCATGCGCGCGATGCCCTGGAGCAGCACCGAGTAGTTGGAGGCGCCGAGCTTGATGACCTTCACGATGCGGGCGACGGTGCCCATCTCGTAGAGGTCCGCCAGCGTCGGGTCTTCGGTGTCCGGTGACTTCTGCGTCACCACGGCCACCAGCCGCTGCTCCTGGTGCATGAGCTCTTCGACGAGGCGCACCGACCGGGCGCGTCCGACGTTGATCGGCACCACGGCGGCGGGAAACAACACCGCGTTTCGCAGCGGCAGGATCGGGAGGACCTCGATGGATCCTGTCCCCGCACTCGTAGATTCGTCTTCTCGCGTCACAGTGGTGGAACCGTAGGAAACGCGGACCCTGGTTGCAAGCCCACGCACACCACTACTTCGATTCTTCGGGCGCGACGCAGCGCGTGATCAACCTGCTTGACGCTTCGCCTTCGTTGCGGGCGCCGACGGGGCCCGCCGCGCGAGCGGCTTGCGGCGCACGCCGATGAGCCCAAGACGCGACATCACCTCGGAGGTGAGACCCTCGTAGTCTTCGCGGCCACGCCCCCCCTCGGGCTCGTGCTCGAAGATGGTCTTGCGGTGCGACGGCGCGGCCTTGTGGTGGGTGTTCGCGCGGATCACCCCGTCGAAGACCTCCGCCCCGAAGCGCGCACGCAGCAGCTCCTCGACCTCGGCGGTGATGCGCTCGCGGCGATCGACCATGGTGAGCAGGTAGCCCAGCACCTCGGCCTTCGCCCCCGCGCGGTCGCGCAGGCGGGCGAGCGTGTCGCCCAGCAGCTTGAGCCCGAGCATCGGGAGGTACTCGCACGACACCGGGATCAGGAGCTTCTCCGCGGCGACCAGGGCGTTGACGGTCAGGAGCCCGAGGTAGGGCGCCGTGTCGATGACCACGACGTCCATGGACTGGACGCCGGGGCAGCGAAGCGTGCGCTCGAACACGCGCTCGCGGCCGAAGGCCGAGGCGAGGTGCAGGTCGACCAGGGCCATCGCCTCGCCCGCGGGCGCGAGGGAGAGGTTGTCGATGCGCGTCGGCACCACCGCCGCGTCGAGGGGGCGGTCCTCCATCAGCACGCGAGCGACGTCGACGGCGCTCTCGGCGGGGGTCATGCCGAGGCACGCGCTGGCGCTGCCCTGGATGTCGAGGTCGACCAGCAGCGTCTTCAGTCCGCGCTGCGCGAAGCCCGCCGCAAGGTTGACCGCAGTGGTCGTCTTGCCGACGCCGCCCTTCTGATTCGCGACCGCGATGAGGTGTGGGGATGCCATGGGCCGGGACCACTGCACACACGCCCCCACGCGGTCAAGGAACTGCCCTGGTCCCGTCTCCGGGCGGGGGTGGTTTTTGGGTTGCGGTCCGACCGCGCTCCCGACTAAAAGTTGCCCGCGCTTTGCCTTGGCTCTTCAGATTGGCTTACGGAGATCCCACGTCGGGTCGACGTCGAAATACCTGTTTCGCTAGTGTTACGGAGAGACCAAGAAGATGTCGAAGGCACAGTCGAACGCGGTGTTGGTGATGGTGGCGGCGATGTCGGTCGCGGGTTGTGAGCACGCGATGGTGGGCAACGCCACCGCGCTCGTGCTCACCCTCGGTCTCTTCGTCGGAACCCTCCAGCTCGGTCGCCAGCGCGCCCCGCAGGGCAACGCCACCGAGGTGACCACCGCCTCGACCAGCACCCGCCACTGACGCCCTACGCGCCGGCCATGTCCGACCTCCGGTCGATCGGGTTTCGCACCGTCGACGAGTTCACCCTCGGCGACCTCGACACCATCTGGAACATCCTCCGAGGCGACTCCGCGATCGACTGGCGTCGGCTCCACCTGAGCGACCGCTACGACGCCGAGGAGTTCCTGCGCGTCCAGGAGTTCCACCCGGAGGACCCGCAGGACGCGGCGCGCCTCGACGCCATCAAGCGCGAGGCCATCGACTACCTGCGCCGCAACTACGAGTACCCGATCCCCGGGCCCATCGCCTCCGGGAGCGTCGAGTCGCTCCTCGGCGTCGCCTCGGGCCGCGGGCATCGCCAGGTGTGCGCCTGCGTGATCCTCAAGGTCATGCACATCATCCATCACCTGCAGGGCCGCGAGCTGCTCTTCTCGCTCCCCCTCTCCGACGCGCAGGTGTTCCAGTACGTCGAGGCCAAGATCTTCCGGGTGATGGGCGAGATGCTCTCCTCGGGGCTGCCCATCGTGCAGTTCAAGGGCGGCCGGAAGACCCGCGACTCCCTCTATACGAAGCTCCTCTCGAAGAGCGAGACCATCGCCGCGCAGATCTACGACAAGCTCCGCTTCCGCATCGTGACGCGCGGGCCCGACGACGTGCTGCCGGTGCTCAACTACCTGTCGCGGCGGCTGTTCCCGTTCAACTACGTGATCCCCAACGAGAGCAAGAACACCCTCGTCAACCCGCGCGACCTCATCGAGAAGCACCCGCACCTCGGGGCCCTCTTCGACGACCCGGACTCGCACATCCGCAAGGACGCCGTCGCGCAGCTGGTCGACAACCGCTTCAGCGCCCCGAGCTACCGGGTGATCCACTTCGTGGTCGACCTGCCGGTGCGGCTCCCTCGCGAGGTGCTCGAGCGCGCCCCGGAGAGCGTGCGCTCGCTCGGCCCGGTGGTGTTCGTGCTCACGGAGTTTCAGCTCGTCGACCAGGTGACCGACAGCCAGAACGACACCGGCGCGGCCTCCCACCACGAGTACAAGGAGCGCCAGCGCGAGGCCGTGCGCGCCCGCCTCCGGCTCGCCAAGCCGCGCGGCGGCCGCTACACGCGCCCACCGCCGTCGCGTCGCTGACGACCCTTCAGGGCGTCTCTGGGAGCTCGACGTCCACGGGCCGGGCGCCCGCGCGCCGCACGAACACCCTGCCCCGCTCGTCCTGGCAGACGTCCCCGTCCGCCGAGACCCGGCTGCACGCCGTGAAGCGCCCCGCCCCCGCCCGCAGCGGCGTCACGCGGCAGTCGCGGGCACCACAGACGTTCAGGCTGAAGCGGATGTCCGCGGCGATCCAGGTCCAGTTGGCGCTCCCGATCATCGGGTTGTCGCGGCAGCTCATCGCGACCAGGCCGTCGTCGACGCTCCCCACGGACGCCCGGATCAGGCCGCCGCAGCTCACCGTGAGCACCGGGTGCACCACGTCGTCGCGGGTGTCCGCGCCGTCGCAGAGCCCGTGGTCGCGATAGAAGTTCACCCCCACGCGGAAGGTCACGTCGTCCGGCGGGTCGTCCACCGCGGCGTTCTCCGAGAAGCAGAAGCGCGGGTCGCGGCCGTCGGTGATGGCCGGGTCGCAGGCGAGGTCGTCGACGTCGAGCCGCGGGTTCCAGCAGCGGCCAGCGGCTCGCCACATGTCGCCGTGCGGCGGCGGCGAGCCCTCGCAGAGCTCGCTCGTGGCGGAGGGCGCGAAGCGGGTGTCGCGGTCGTCGACGTTCCAGTGGACGGTGCCGCCGGGAGAGCGCCCGGTCTGGAAGTAGCAGTCGTCAGGGGTGAACCAGCGGGACGACTGGGCCCGCCGTCGATCGATCAGGGCGAGGTGCAGATCCATGTCGGCGCCGGCGGAGTTGATCCCGCCCTTGCGGTCCCAGTCGAGCTCGACCCGCAGTCCGCGGCCCTGGGCGTACATGGGGAAGGTGCAGCGCTCCACGCCGCTCGGGCGGGTGGACTCCAGCGTGAGCTCGTAGCGCCCTGCGCGAGGGACGGTCACCCGCAGCATCGCCCCCTCCCCCGTCGGCGTCGGGCACGGAGCGACGCCCTCCGGGCACGCGATCGACCAGCGATACGCCGTCGCCATCGGGTCGATGGCCCGCCCGTCGTAGCTGAACTCCACCAGCGGAGCCGCCGCGACGCTGGCCGGGCACGCGATCGCCGACGCGCAGTCCGCGAGCCCCTCGTCCGTCGCGCCGTCGCAGTCGTCGTCGCGCTGGTTGCACGTCTCCGCGGCGGGCAGCGTGGCCCCTCGGCACTCGTTGCCGATCCAGGCCGCGAGCTCGGTGCAGCGCGCCACGCCGTCGGCGCACGCCCCGACGCCGCGGCGATCCATCGCGCCTGGAAAGCACGGACGCATCTCGCCAGGGGTGCACCCGCACAGCTCGTCGACGAGCCCGTTGCAGTTGTCGTCGATGCCGTTGCCCGCACCGCGGCCGCCGTCGACGTCCGCCCCGCAGCGCTCCACCGGACCGCAGGGCGAGTCCCGGCACGGGTCGACCGGCACGACGTCGATGCGCGTCGCGGCGTCTGGCGAGGGGCCGAAATCGCTGACCGCGTCGCTGAGCAGGAGCGACCCGTCGCCCGCGAGCCCGGAGGGCCGATCGGGGCTCGTGCAGCCGCACGAGGCAAGGACAACGAAGACGCCGCAGACCAACGCGAGCCGCACCCGGGGACCATAGCGCGAGCCCCGCACCGGTGTCGCTCGCACCGGCGGCTTGTCTTCGTCGCGCGCGCGACGATAGCGTCCGCGCCTACCGCTCCATGCGAACCCGCCTCCCCTGCCTCGCCGTCGCGCTCGCCCTCTCCGCCGCCTCCGCGGTGACCGTCGCCCAGCCGTCGAGCTCCGCCGCCCCGCCCCGCCCCGCGGAGCCGGAGGGCCCGCTGCTGCGCATCGAGATCCCCGGCGAGGCGCAGCTCCGCTACTCGGGCCTCACGGACCTTCCCCTCGCGACCACCCCGGGTCGCGTCGATCAGCCGCCCTCGCTCGGGCAGAACCTCTTCTTCGAATCGTGGCTGCGCCTCCGCCCGAGCCTCTCCATCGGGGAGCGCTTCCGCGTGGTGTTCCAGCTCGACGTGGCGCGCGCGGTGGTGCCCGACAGCCCCGCGGTGGACGTCGGCCTCGCGCGCGAGCCGCGCGGCGACACCTTCCCCTACGGCGCCCTCGACGTGCGCGAGGGCTACCTCGAATGGGAGTCGAGGATCGGCGTGTTCCGCCTCGGGCAGCAGGGCTTCCGCTGGGGCCTCGGCATCGTCGCCGACGACGGCGACCGCACCCCCGTCTTCGGCGACTACCGCTACGGCGACCTCGTCGAGCGCGTCGCCTTCACCACCCGCCCCGGGGGCCGCGACTCCGACCTGGTCACGTCCATCGCCGGCGACCTGGTCTACCGCGACCGCATCGCGACGCTGGTCGACGGCGACCTCGCCCTCCAGGGCGTCGCCTCGGTCTACTACCAGGACCACGCCTGCCGCGCCGACTGCGAGCGCCGCCGCATCGGAGCGCTCGCCACGTACCGCGACGTCTCCTTCCGCGATGGGGACTTCCTGCGCGTGCTCGTCGGCGACCTCTTCGCGCAGTGGGAGTGGACCACGCCCGACCGCACCGGCAAGGTCTTCGCGGGCGTCGAGCTGGCCCTCGTCGCCGGCTCCACCAACTCCGCGCGCACGGCCTCCGTCGACACCCACGACCTGCTCCAGTTCGGCGGCGCCGCGAGGCTCGGCATCGAGCGCCCGGGCCGGTACCGCTTCACCCTCGAAGGCGGGCTCGCGTCCGGCGATCGCAACCCCATCGACGCAACCCAGCGAGGGCTCACCTTCAACCCGAGCCACCGCGTCGGGCTCATCCTGTTCCCCGAGCTCATCGCGTGGGAGACCGCCCGGTCGGCGTCCATCGCAGGCGACCCGGCGCTCGTCGCGCGCGGCGCCAACGGCCGCCGCTTTCTGCCCTCCAACGGCGGCGTCATGGGCGCGGCCTACCTCTACCCCACCGCGGTGATGAACCTCGGCCGCCACCTCGACCTGCGGCTGGGCGCGGTGCTCGGCGTCGCGACCTCCGACTGGGTCGACCCCACCTCGGTGCAGATCTACGGCACCGCCCGCAACTACCGCGGCGGCGACGCGACGAAGCGCGACCTCGGCCTCGAGCTCGACCTCGGCGTCAACGGCCGCTTCCCTTTAACGGGCCAGGTAACCCTGACCGGCGGACTGCAGGGCGGCGTCCTCTTCGCGGGCCGCGCCTTCGACGACGCCGCGGGGCGCGGGCTCGGCCGCGTCGCGATGGCCACGGCGCGCCTCGGCATGGAGTTCTGACATGCGTACGCGAAGCCTCCTCGGCGCGTTGTTGTTGTCGCTCGCGGCCTGCGACGGGGGCCAGGCCGTCGATCAGGGCCCCCTCTCCGGCGCGTCTCTCACCGCGTCGCTCCGCGGCCCCCGGGTGCGCTGGGACCTCGGCGCGCGGCCGCTCCCGGAGATCCCGCTGCCCAACGACGTCGCGACCTTCCCGGACCGCACCTCGCCGACGGGCGTGCGCCTCAACGCGAGCCTCCTCGCCGCGACCAGCTTCGAGTCGCAGCTCCGCGAGGGCCTCGACAGCCTCGACGGCTGGGGCACCTTCCAGCCCCTCACGGTCGCCTTCGACGACGACCTCGACCTCGCCAACCTCACCCGGCGGATGCGCGGCGACGACCACGACCTGCGCGACGACGCGGTCTACCTGATCAACCTCCGCACGGGCGTCCCGGTGCCCCTCGACGTGGGCGACGGCAGCTTCGTCTACACCGCGCAGGACCGAGACGGCTACTTCCCCAACGACCCCCGCGGTGGCCAGAGCAACCTGCTCCTGGAGACCGTCGAGGAGGACAACAACGGCAACGGCCGCCTCGACCCCGGCGAGGACACCAACTTCGACGGCGTCCTCAACCACGCGGCCGTGTTCCCGCGCGGGATCAACCCCAACGACGGCCTCTCGACCTTCTGGGAGCCCGACACCCGCACGCTCGTCCTCCGCCCGATCGTCCCTCTGGAGGAGCGCACCCGCTACGCCGTCGTGCTCACGAGCCGCCTCACCGGCCGCGGTGGTCGCGCGGTGCGCTCGCCCTTCCCCTCCGTCGCCCACCCCTCGCAGGCCCGGGACCTCGAGGCCCTCGACGCCATCCTGCGCGAGCGCGGCTCCTACTACGGACGCCTCGCGTACCGGCCCGGCGCGGACGACCCCGCCGACGTCGCGCGCGTCACCCTCGCGTGGACGTTCATCACGCAGACCACCACCAGCGACCTCCTCACGGCGCGCGAGGGGCTCTACGGCCGCGGTGCCTTCGCGCAGCTCGCGAGCATCGCGCCCGAGCTCCGCCTCCGCGACCTCGGCGGCGGCGCCGGGTGCACGGCCGACCAGGCCGACCGCCCGCTGATCGTCCGCGGGGCTGCGCTCACCAACCTCGCGCGCACCCTGGCCGAGGCCATGGGGGTCCGCGGCAACCGGCGCGAGACCCTCCTCGAGGCCTTCCGCTGGGTCGACTACATCGTGCTCGGAACCTACCGGACGCCCTTCCTCCTGGGCGATCCCCGCTCCACCGACCCCCACGCTCGCTGGTCGATCAACGCGCGCACCGGGGTCATCGACCACCTCGGCGTCGACTCGGTGCAGTTCGCCATGGTCGTGCCGAAGCCCCTCGCGGGCCACCGCGCTCCCTTCCCGGTCGCCCTCTACGGCCACGGGTACGCGGGCAACCTCCTCGAAGCGCTCGGCCTCGGTCCCCTCCTGGCCTCGCAGGGCATCGCCACCGTCGGCGTCAACGCGGTCTCCCACGGCCTCGCGATGGACGAGCGCACCCGCGCGATCCTCTCCTCCGCGCTGCGCAGCAGCTGCAACGAGGGCGTCGCCCGCGCCCTGCTCGACCACCGCGCCCGCGACCTCAACGGCGACGGACTCGCCGACTCCGGCGGCGACGCCTGGACGGCCTACGTCTTCCACACGCGCGACGTGATGCGCCAGTCGGTGCTCGACCACATGCAGCTCATCCGCGCGCTGCGAGGCTTCGACGGGCGCGCGACCTCCCTCGACGACCTCGACCACGACGGTCGGCTCGACGACCTCGCGGGCGACTTCAACGGCGACGGCGTGGTCGACGTGGGCGGCCCCGACGCGCCGTTCTACGTCACCGGAGCATCGCTCGGAGGCACCCTCTCCATGACGCTGGGCGGCGCCGAGCCTGGCGTGCGGGCCGCGGCGCCGGTCGCTGGCGGAGCGGGGCTTACCGACGTGGGTATTCGTTCGACCCACGCCGCGCTCAAGGCGGCGGTGATGCTCCGGGTGATGGGGCCGCTCATGGTGGCCCTGCCCTCCGGGGCGTACCCGCCTCTCGAGGGGCGCACCCGCACCTCGTGCCGGGCGAACCAGACCTCGCTGCGCTTCGTCGTCCCGGACGTCGACGCCACCGGTGAGCTCGAGGTGGCGTGCGTCGAGCGCGGCGAGCTCGGCCCCGGCGACGACGTGGTGATCACCAACGTCCGGAGCGGCGTGTCCCGCTGCGCCCGCGCCGGCACCGACGGCCGCTTCCGCATCGGGATGCCCTCGGACGTGGACGACCTGCTGGAGCTTCGGATCTTCCGCGGCGACGCGGTCACCGACTTCGGCACCTGCTCGCTGCGGCCGGACGCCGAGGTGCGACACCTGGTGAACCAGGTGAGCGTCGTCGAGGGCGACTGCGACATCCACTGCGGGCACATCCCGCCCACGCTCCAGGCCGACGCCCACCCTCGCCGATGGATCCAGCGCGGCGCCCCGCTCCGCTCGCCCGCCGAGGGCATGGGCCTCCGTCGACAGAGCCCGGAGATGCGCCGCTTCCTTCAGCTCGCGCAGGTGGCCCTCGACGCCGGCGACCCCATCAGCTTCGCGCCGCTGTACTTCCTGCGCCCCCCGGCGGACCAGCGCCCCCACGGCCTCCTCGTGGTCAACACCGCCGGCGACCAGTCCGTCCCGGTGAGCACCGGCAACGCCTTCGCGCGAGCCGCCGGAGCGATCCCCTTCATGGGCCCGCTCGCCGCCGGGCTTCACCCCGCGCTCGCCGACTACGCGACGCCGCAGCCGCTCTTCGATCGCTACGGCCGCACGCCCAACCGGGTGCTGGTCGACCGCGGCGTGCTCGAGGGTCTCGCCTCCCTCAACCGCTTCCCCACGGCGTCACGGCGCGACGCGCTCTTCGACGTAGACGACCTCGACGAGGGCGCCCAGGCCTTCGGCGAGCAGCGCCTCGAGCAGCCGCTGCGCCTGGTTCGCCGCGCGATCCGCGCGACCAGCGCCGCGGAGCTCGACGCCGCCTGGCTCCCGACGCTGGGCCCCTGGAGCGGCGACACCGGCCCCTCCGTCGCGGTGCTCAACGCGTACCTCCACCCCGGCGGAGCCCACGCCTTCAGCGTGGCGGACCCGGACCTCGCCTGGGACCCGTCCCGCTACCTCATGAACATCATCGGCCGCTTCTTCGCCACCGATGGGAGCGACCTCTACTACCGCAGCCACCCCGCGGCGCATCAGTGCGCGGTCCGTGGCGACTGCGACTTCATCGCCCCCGCCCCGACGCCCTGACGCTTACTCTTCGGTGTATTCGCCGAGCGCGCGGAAGCGCTGGTAGCGGTCCTCTCGGAGCGCCGTGGGGCTGAGCGTGCGCAGCGCGTCGAGGTGCCGCCCGACCGCCTCGTCGACCCGGCGCCAGGTCTCCGCCGGGTCGCGATGAGCGCCCCCGACGGGCTCCGGAACCACCTCATCGGCCACCCCCGCGGCGAAGACCTCCGCGGCGGTCATGCGCATGGCCCGGGCGGCCTCCGGCGCTCTCGACCCGTCCTTCCAGAGGATCGACGCGCAGCCCTCCGGGGTGATCACCGCGTAGGTCGCGAACTCCAGCATCAGAACGCGGTTGGCCACTGCGAGCGCGAGCGCGCCCCCCGATCCCCCTTCGCCCAGCACCGTCGACACCACCGGAACCGTCAGCGACGCGAGCTTCATCAGGCACTGCCCGATGGCCTCGGACTGCCCTCGCTCCTCCGCGCCGAGGCCCGGAAACGCCCCCGGCGTGTCCACGAAGGTGATGAGCGGACGGTGGAACCGCGCCGCGAGGTCCATCAATCGCAGGGCCTTCCGATAGCCCTCCGGGTGGGGCATCCCGAAGTTGCGCCTCACGTTCTCGCGCACCCCGCGGCCCTTCTGGTGGCCGAGCACCACCACCGGCTCTCCGCGGTAGCGGCCGAGGCCGCCGACGATGGCCGGGTCGTCGCGAAACGCCCGATCGCCCCGCAGCTCGATGAAGTCCTCGAAGAGCGCCCCGACGGCGTCGAGGGTGCTCGGCCGCTCGGGGTGCCGTGAGAGGCGGACGCGCGCCCAGACCCCGAGGTCGCCGAAGAGGTTCTCCTCCAGGCGACGGGCCGCGGCCTCCAGGCGCTCCAGCTCATCGGCCAGCGCGTCGTCCGCGCCGGGGAGCCGGACGGCGACCTTGAGGTTCTCGATGCGCTGCTCCAGCTCGCGCAGCGGGCGCTCGAAATCCAGCGTGGCCATCAGCGCTCGCGCAGGACCTCGAAGACCCTCACCGGCTGGGCGATGCCCTTCGGCGAGATGGGCTCGAGTTCGCGCACCTCGAACACGTCCTGCACCAGGCCCCAGGTGTGCTCGGACAGCAGGATCTGCATCCCCTTGGCGGCCGAGCAGAGGCGCGCGGCGAGGTTCACCGGGGCGCCGATCACGGTGTACTGCATGGCCTTCGAGCTCCCGATGTAGCCCGCGACCACCTCGCCGGTGTTGATGCCGACGCCGATCTCGAAGCTGGGTAGCCCGAGGCTCTCCCGCTCGCGGTTGAAGTTGCGCAGCTCGTCGAGCATCGCGAGGGCGCACTTCACCGCGCGCACGTGGTCGTCGCGCCCGGACACCGGCGCGCCGAAGAGCGCCATGATCTCGTCGCCCACGAACTTGTCGAGCGTCCCCTCGAAGCGGAACACGATCTCCACCATGCGCTCGAAGTAGTCGTTGAGCATCTGCACGATGTCCTCCGCGCGCATCGTCTCCGAGCGCGACGTGAACCCGCGGATGTCCGTGAAGAGCATGGTGGTGACGCGCGGCTCGCCGCCCTGCTTCAACTCCAGCTTGCCCGACACCACCAGCTCCGCGATGGCCGGCGACAGCAGCCGCTGGAACCGCGCCCGAGCGAGCGCCTCCTGCTCCAGGTGCTGCGCGAGCGCGGCGTTGGCGATGAAGAGCGCCGCCTGGTTGGCGATGTTGGTGAAGAGCTGGAGGTCCTTCTCACCGAAGGCGTTGGGGTTCTGCGAGTCGACCATCATCACGCCGAGCAGCTCGCTCTTGTGGAGCAGCGGCACCGCCATCGAGCTGCGGATGCCCGTCATGATGATGGACTTGGACTCGGAGAAGCGCGGGTCGACCTTGGCGTCGCTGGAGAGCACCGCGACCTTCTCCTTGACCACCTGGCCCACCACCGCGCGCGACGCGACGAACTCCTCCGGCCCCGCGCGCTTCGCCCGCGAGCAGCGCGGCTTCAGCTCGCCGTCCTCGAAGAGCAGGATCACCCCGCGGTCGGCCGAGAGCAGGTCGAAGGAGCGCTCGAGGATCTTCTCCAGCAGCCGGTCGAGGTCGAGCTCGGCGCCGATGGCCCGCTGCAGCTCGTAGGAGATCCGGAGCTTCTCGTAGTCGCGTCGCAGCACCTCCACGTCCTGGAGCGAGCGCTCCGGCAGGAACTGCTGCATCTCCGCGGCGATCTTCGTGCGGACGTGTGACTCCATCTGCGCGCCGCCGATGGTGACGTTGCGCACCGCCTGTAGCGGCGGAGCGACCACCGGCGGCCCCGCCGTCGGAGCCACGGGCCCGACCCGAGGCGGCGCCCCGATCGGGGGCACGGGCCGATCGACCGGCTTCGCGACGAGGGGCACGCCGTGCGACGGCATCGCCACCGGCGGCGGCTGCACCGCGACGTCCTGGAAGACCGCGCGCGTGTTGCCGAGCGCGATCTGGTCGCCGTGCGAGAGAAACGACTCGCCCGCCACGCGCTGCTCGTTGATGTACGTGCCGTTGAGCGACCCGAGGTCGCGGAGCACCCATCGGCTGCCGCGCAGCTCGACCACGCAGTGCTCCTTCGACACGATCCGATCGAGCAATTGGATGGTGTTGTTCGGGTGGCGCCCGAGCGAGTTCACCGTCGCAAGGTCTCGCTCTTGGGGACCGTCCGGCCCGATGATCACCAGCTTCGCCATGGCCTCGATGCGCGCTCGATCCCGCGGTTGCGAGACTATGCCCCTGCCCGCGAAAATGCCACCGCGCAGACGCTCACTGCCCGGTCACGCCCACCGCGGCGAGGCCCTGGCGGATCAGATCGGCACGCATCCCGTACTTGAAGTTCGACCCCCGGTTGACCTCGACCTCGCGCCGCTGACCGTTGTTCGGATCGATCACGATCTGCCGTTCGTCATCCGCGAGGCTGCCCGCGTTGATGCCCACGACGCTCCCGCTCGGCAGGAAGATCGGGCTGCCCGACGAGCCCCCGGAGGTCTGCGCGCTGTGCTGCAGCTTCTGCGCGGCGGCCGGCGTCGCGACGCCGTCCTGGAAATCCGTGACGCGGTTGATGAGCCCGAGCGTGATCGTCGCCACCGGCGAGGCCTCGTTCATGGTCATCCCGGGGAAGCCGTACACGAACACCGCGTCGCCCTCGTGCAGCGCGAAGAGCTCGGCCTCGGTGGCCAGCCGGGCGAAGGTCGGCAGCGTGCCCGTCACCCGCACCAGGCCGACGTCATACCCGGTGCCGCCCCGCGAGTACCGCGTGTCGCGGAAGCGCGCGTCCATGTAGACCGGCCGGGCCGCGAGCACCGCGCCGGGAGCCTTGTTGCGCAGCGCCACGATCTGCGAGCCCCGCGCGATCTCGTCGTTGGCCACCTGCACGCAGTGAGCGTTCGTCGCGATGAGGTCGCGCGTGACCGCGAAGCCGGTGCAGAAGCCCTGCGTCCGCGCCGAGCCGGAGCGCTGGTACGCGAGCAGGTAGATGGTGTTCTCGTTGGCGGCCGCGAGGCGCGAGCCCACGCTGCTCGGGTCGCCCCCGGCCGGCACCCGCACCGCCACCTCCGACTCGTGGTTCCTCGATCGCTCGAGCACCAGGAAGGCCCCCAGCGCGATGAACACCACCATCAGCCCCGAGAGCAGGACGATCGCGACCTTCAGGCCCGTGTCCGAGCGGCGCGCGTTCGAGGCCACGATCGCCTGGTCGATCATGAGCGCCACGGTGTTCCGCCCGACCTGGGCGCCCGCGGGCATCGCGGAGGCCATCGCCTGCCCGACCGAATGCTCCGGGGGTCTCGGCGGCATCGGCGCCGGCGGCGGCTGCGCCATCACGACCGTCGCGCCCACGGAGGCCGGCGCGCGAGGCGTCCCGGCGCGGGGCTCAACGGTGCTGGGGAGCTCCACCCGGAACCTCGGCCCGGCAGCCCCGAGCAGCAGCACATCCCCCGACCGAAGGGCCCGCTGCTGAACCCTCGCGCCGTTGAGGAAGGTCCCGTTCCGGCTGCCGAGATCGCTCACGACCCAGGCTTCGTTCTCCCACGCGATCTCGCAGTGCCGACTCGACGCGTCGAGGTCCTGCTGCGGATCGAGCGCCAGGTCATTGTCCGGCGACCGTCCGACGCGCACGCGACCGGCCTCGAAGCGCCACAGGCGCCCCGCGTCGGCGCCGCTCTCCTGGAACAGCCGGATCTCCACGATGTCCCGGATGTTACACCCGCGCCGGAGGCACGGTCAGTCCCGCGAGGCGTCCGCGGCCACCGTCGCCCCGGCGTCCTCGGGCCCCGCGGCATCGCCCCACGACGGCGCGGGAACCAGCGTCGGCGCAGCGCCGCCATGGGGAGTCACGGGTGTCACCGGCGTCGTGTCCCCGACCTGCTGCGGGTTCGTCGGCTCGGCCGCGCGGTCGTGATGCAGGAGCCTCCACGCACCGTACGCGAGCAGGAGCAGCGCGACCGCGGCGAGCAGCCATCCGATCCACAGCCCGGAGCGCGAGACCGGCAGCACCGCCACGTCGCCGTCATCGTCCGCGCCCCGGTCGCCAGGTGTCGCGACGAGGTCGTCGCCGACCTTCGGTCGATCGTCGCGGTGCGGCGGGTAGGAGTGCGCCTTCTTGACGTCCGACCCGGGCGGCGGAAGCGCCGGCATCTTCAGCGCGGAGGACGCGCTCCCCACGATGGGCGACTCGACGGACTCGGACAGCACGAAGGCGTGGTAGCCGACGGGTTCATCGTCCGACGAGGCCGCCGGGAGATCGCCCTCGAAGCGGGCCACCACCACGGTGATGTTGTCGTGACCGCCGGCCTCGTTGGCCACGTCGATGAGCCGCTGGCAGCACTCCGCGGGGTCGTCGATCTCCGCCACCGCCTCCTGCAGCTGCTCGTGCGTGGCGAGGCCCGAGAGCCCATCGGAGCAGAGCAGCAGCGCGTCATCACGCCGCAGATCGATGAACGACAGATCGACCGACACCGCGTCCGCCGTACCCAGCGCCTGCAGGATGATGTGCGCGTGCTCGTAGCTCTCCGCCTGCTCCTCGGTGAGCCGGCCGGCCTCGATGAGCTTCGAGACGAGCGACTGATCCTTGGTGATCTGGCGAAGGCGGCCGCCGCGGAAGAGGTAGGCGCGGGAGTCGCCGACCTGGCCGACGAAGAGGGTCGTGCCGAACACGCCGGCGACCGTCGAGGTGGTGCCCATCCCGTGCTGGTTGCGGTTGGTCTTCGCGGCGAGGAAGATCCGCGCGCCGGCCTCCTGCACCGCGGTCACCAGGGTCTGCGCGAACTCGTCGGCGTCGTCGGGCGACGAGCTCTCCTGCATGATCGTGTGGATCACGTCGACGGCCATCTGGCTGGCGATCTCGCCCGCCAGCGCGCCGCCCATGCCGTCGCAGACCGCGAGGAGCATCCCGCGGTCGCCCAGCGAGACCGAGTCGCCGACCTCCTCGCCGCCGCGCTTCTCGCGCGTCAGGTCGGCGAGCACGAAGTTGTCTTCGTTGTGATCGCGGATGCGCCCGACGTCCGTGGCGCCGCCGATCCTCATCACCACGCGCCTCGGCGCGACGGGCTCCGGGGCCGCGGGGACCAGCGGTTCATCCGGCGGCGCCGGGGTGGACTCCAGCACCATCGGCGGCTCCGGATCGGAAGGCGGCACCGAGGCCGACGGAGAATCCGGCGGGTCGACGACGACCTCGGGAGGGACGACGGGAGCAGGCGACGGTTCGATGCCTGACTCCGACGGGGTGCTCTCGCTCTCGCTCATCGGGCGCCGCTTCCCTGAGCGCCGCCCGCGACCGCGTTGCGCGGTGAGGCGTCGAAGCGAAACAGGTGATGGCCGATGCGGAACACGTCCCCATCAGCGATCTCCCGCTCACCACGAAAGAGCACCAGGGTGCCGTTCGAACTCCCGAGGTCGCGCACCTGGACCCTCCGCTGAGCGCGGTCGAGCTTGAACGCGACGTGCCTCCGCGAGAGGAACACGTCGTCGGTGAACACGACGTCGCCGGACTCCCGGCCGATCACCGTCTCGTCGCGATAGAGGTGGAAGACATCTCTGGGAATACCCTCACTGGTAAGCTGGACCAGCCGCGCCAGCCGGGGTTGCTCCGGGGTGCCGAACAACATCACCCCGTAGTGCATCACGGGCCCGAGCGAGACCTCGCCGTCACCGAGAATCTCGACGCGGAGCACCTGCTGCCCCACGAGGACGACATCGCCCTGGGCCAGGTCGACGGGCTCACGGATGCGATAGTAGATCCCGTTGACCGAGCCGAGGTCGCGCAGATAGTGCCGGTCGCCGCGCTTCTGGATGCGCGCGTGGCGCGGCGACAGGTACGGGTCGTCGGGCAGGGTGATGTTGCCCTCGAAGCGCCCGAGGTCGGTGACCGCGGTGCCCAGCCGATGCACCGGACCCTCGGACCCATCCTTGAGGATCGTGACCAGCTGCGAGCCGGCCTGCGTCGCGACCGCCCCGAAGTTGTCGGTGCGGCTCTCCACGCGAGCGGGTCCGTCGACCGCGAGCGCCGCCGCGACCACCGGGGCGCCCGAAGACGACGACCGGACGGCGGGTGGCGGCGAGGGATCGGAGGCGACCGCCGGGGCGGACACGACCTCCGAGGCCGGGAGCCCACACACCCCGCAAAAGGACATCGACCGGTCGAACGTGGTGCCGCAGCGAGGGCAGTGGATGGACGCGGAGCCGCCCGCGAAGGGGGCCGGCGACACGGCGGGAGCCTGCACTGCGACCGCCACGGGTGCGCCGGATGGTTGCGGCGAGGGCACCGAGGAGGGCTCACCGGAGGCGCGGAGATCGTAGCCGCACATGCGACAGAACCGGACCCCGGGAGGGTTGTCGACGCCGCAGCGCAGGCAGTGATCGAGGGCCGCCGCCGCGATGGGCGTCGGGCCGGGAGACGCCGCAGAAAACGGCCCGGCCTGGGGAGCGGCGATGTTGGCGGTCTCGCGGAGCTTGTGACCGCAGTCGAGGCAGTACACTGCACTCGCCGGATTCACCCGCCCGCAGTTCGAGCACTGCATGACGAGGAGATTGGACACCGCGGCGCCACCCACCGTCAAGCAGAACCACGGCGCACCGCCAGGGATCTCAAGGGCCGCGGAACGTCGCCGTGATGTAGCCGCTCAGCAGCACCGTTGCGACGCCGCCGTCGCTCCGCCGCACGCCATCGCCGGTGTCGAAGGGGACGAGGAAGCGCAGCGCCTCGAGCCGACCGACGAAGCCGAGCGTCACGAACGGGGACAGGTAATAGCTGCCTCCTGCGGACACGCTGAAGGCGGGCCCGAGCGTCGTGACGCCGAAGCGCTCGCCGTAGGCGACGACGCCACCACCGACGCCGACGAACGCCTCGGCGTTCGACCCGGGCGACGCCATGACCCATCGGTGCTCGAACCTGATCTGCTGCAGCGTCGCGGACGCGAAGAGGTTGCGGGCGTTGCGGACCGAGACGTCGTAGCCGACGAGCCACTCTCGCGAAGCGGAGGTGCGACGCCCGACGGCCACCGCGATGCCGCCACCACCGCCGAGCGGGCACAGCGTCTGGTCGTTGGGACAGACCGCGTCGGCGTGCAGGATGGCCGACGTGGCGAGCCCCACGCTCAGGAGCCGGTGCGCCCGGTAGGGTGCCTCCCGGCTCGGGGACAACATGTCCTGCGCGGCCACGGGCGCCGAAGCGCTACATAGGATCGCGCCGAGGAGCGCGGCGCAGGGTCGTTTCCTCATGGTGTGCACGCGGGCCGATGATAGGAGCCTTCGTCCCGGGGCGGCCAGCGCCGACGCCCTCGAACCGTTGTTGACAACGTCGTCGCGGCTGTGATTGATCCCCTCCGCACAAGGAACTCGCCATGGAAATCCTTCTGGACAAGCGTGCGGTAAAGCAGATCCGGCTCTCGGCGCAGGACGCCATCGAGGAGGGCGATACGGAGACGCTCCGCGACGACATCCTCGACTCATTCAGCGAAGATCAGGTCGAGGAGATCGAGCGCCGCATCGACACGGACTTCTACGACTTCCTCGGCGACACCTTGGAGGAGTGGTCCGGCGAGGACGTCGACGAGCTCCTCGACCTCCTGGAGTCTCAGCTCGCGGACGTCGGCGTCGAGCTGAAGTTCGAGTCCGTCGAGGCGGCCGGTGATGACGACGCGGACGACGACTTCGACGCGGACGACGACGACGACATCGACACCGAAGAGCCCGTCGACGACGACGACTGATCCCTAGCGCCTCGTCTCTTCGCAGCGGCCCTGGATCGCAGCGCCGCCCGCACAACCCGCGAGCGCGGCGCGAGCTCGCGCGGCGAACCGTCGGCACGGAAACTCCTCCACTAGGATCCGCCACAGGCGACACGCCTCGCCGGCATCGCTGCTCCGGAGGAGCGCGGCCTCCTCCCAGAGGGCGTCGTCGCGCCGCAACGACGTGCGGTGCTCGGCGTAGACCCGATGATAGGCCGCGGCCGCCGCGATCGGATCGCGGAGGTCGTCGCGCAGGATCTCCGCCTGGAGCAGCGCTCCGTCGTCGAAGCGTGGCGCGGCGTAGCTTCCGTTGCCCCATGACGCTTCTCGGACGGCGAGCATCCGGTCGAGCGTCGCGAGCGCCTCTCGCGGCCGCCCGGCGTCCCGCTGCAGCCGCGCGAGCGCGAGGTGCCCGTCGTCCCAGTGGCTGTTCTCCGGGTAGGGAACCTGCTCGACGACGGCTCGCCATGCTGCCTCCGCGCGGGTCCGATCGCCCGTGGCCTCGATGAGGCGAGCACGCTCGGCGAGCACGCTCTCGATCAACGTGGACCGTCGGATCCGTGGATCCGACGCCAGCGAGTCCAGCCACGCGATGGCCGTCGATCGCGTGGGGTCGATCGCCTCGAGCGAGCGCAGCCGAAGCCGTAGCGCCCCTCGCGCGGGACCGGTATCGGGCGCGTCCTCGATCAGCGACGCCAGCTCACGATGAGCCGCGGAGACCTCCGACGACACCATCGACGCGAGGCCCTGCGACGCCAGCTCGAGGCGCGCGCGCGGACCGTGGTCCCATCCGCCTCCGCTCGCGGCGACCTGCGTGAGCAACCTGCGAGCGCACGCGGCATCGCCGATCCGCCGACAGGCCATCGCGGCGCGGTACCGCGCATCGTCTCCATCGCGCCCAGCCCCCACCTCGGCGGCGGCGCTCTCATAGGCGCGGGCGGCGTCTCTGAACCTCCCCGCGCTGTACGCCCGATCGCCCTCGGCGAGGCGAGCCCGGTAGCGGGTCGGCGTCACGGTCGCACATCCCGCGAGCATGACGCCGACGCCCAGCCACACCCGCGAGCTGATCCGACGAGTCACTCGGCGACCGGGCGCATCAGATCGCACAAGGCCCCCGCCGCGGCACGTGCATCGGCGACGGAGACGTCCAGATGGGTCACGGCGCGGAGCCGGAACTGCCCGAAGACGGACAGCAGGATTCCTCGCGCCCGTGCTCGCTCCGCGAATGCGTTGGCATCGACGGGTCCGTCGGAGCGCAGGTCGAGGAGCACGATGTTGGTGTCCGGCGCCACGACGACCAGCCCCGGGCATTCGGAGAGTCCCTCGGCCAGCGCCCTGGCCGCGAGGTGATCCTCGGCCAGCCGGTCCACATGATGGTCGAGCGCGTAGAGCCCAGCCGCGGCCAGAACGCCGACCTGGCGCATCCCGCCCCCCATCCGCTTCCGGAGTCTTCGAGCATCGCGGACATGGTCGCGCGTTCCGACGAGGAGCGATCCCACCGGCGCTCCCAAGCCCTTGGACAGACAGACCGAGATGGTGTCCGCCTCGCCCGCGATCTCGCTCGGAGACACCCCGAGGCCGACGGCCGCGTTGAACAGCCGGGCACCATCGAGGTGAACGGTCAGCCCCGCCTCGTGCGCTGCGCGGACCGCCGCACGACAGCTCGCCAGGCCGATGATCCGCCCTCCCGCGCGGTTGTGGGTGTTCTCGAGAACCAGCGCACGGGTGACGGGGCACCAGTCGACGCGAGGCCTCATGGCACCCCGGATCTCCTCGGGTGTCACCTCTCCTTCTCGGCCCACGGAGACCAGCTGGACCCCCGCGATCGCCGCCGCCGCACCGCTCTCGTACCAGACGCAGTGAGCACCCTCCGCGACCAGTACCTCCTCGCCGTGGCGGGCGTGCAGTTGGAGGGCGATCTGGTTGGCCATGGTCCCGGAGGGGACGAAGAGCCCCGCCTCACGCCCCAGGAGATCCGCGACCCGACGCTCGAGCTCCCGTACCGTCGGGTCCTCTTCGAAGACATCGTCCCCGACCACCGCAGAGGCCATCGCTGCCCGCATTCCAGGCGTCGGGCGGGTCACCGTATCGGAGCGCAGGTCGGTCGTCTGTGGGAGCATTTCGCCGCCTGTCGTACCGAATCCGATGGCCTGCGCCAACCTGCGACATTCTCTCTTGCAACATCGCCGCGCTGTGATAGAAGCGGCGCTCTCTTTGCCACCCTAGCTCAGGGGTAGAGCAACGGTTTCGTAAACCGTAGGTCGAGGGTTCAAATCCCTTGGGTGGCTCAAAATTCTGTCTGGACCTTAGCGAATCCTTCCCCTGTGGGGGCTTGGAAGGATCGCGAAGGGCACCCCCTGTTGTTGGTCCCGGCCTGATCTCCTACGGAGGTCTGTCCGAGCGGATTTTCAACAGCGGTCTCGTGCCTCCCACACCTCCATAGCAGGGAATGTGGGATGCCCGATCCCGTCAAGCCGGGGTGACGAATCGCGTCACCCGGACGGGTCGATCGGGGTTCGACCTCCGCCCTTCGCAGGGCACGGGCAGAGCAGCTTTTCGAGAGCTCCACGGTAGATTCGCCAATTGTGCGACCGCCCTGGCAACCGGCCTTAGGACTGGCATGACGACTGCAATGATCCGGTTCGTCCAATCCGAGGGTCCGGCACTTTGAGTGGTTCGAGTTGCCAGATCAATCAACGGACGGAGGGTACTTCAATGAAGCGTTCCATGAAGAAGGTTCTCGCTGGCTTCACCCTGGTCGAGCTGATGATCGTCGTCGTGATCCTCGGCATCCTCGCGGCGGTCGCGATTCCCGCCTTCACCCGCTACGTGAAGCGCTCGAAGACCAGCGAGGCCACTGGCAACATCTCGAAGATCTACCAGGGCGAGGTCAGCTACTTCAACCAGTCGTCTGAGCAGAGCGTCGCCAGCTTCGCCTCGGCCGTCGCGACCCCCTCGGGCACGCCGTCCGCCTCGAAGTTCCCGGCGCAGCCGACCGCCTTCACCGGCGACTCCGGTTGGAGCGCCATCGGCTTCTCGGTCGACTCGCCGCTGTACTACGCCTACTCCGCCGCGGCGAGCGCGACCAGCTTCAACGCCGTCGCGACCGGCAACATCGACGGCGACGGCACGAACTCGACCTTCAGCCGCTCCGCCGCGCTCAACGCCGGCGAGATCCAGGGCTCGCAGATCGTCATCGTCAACGAGCTCGAGTAGTCGCTCGCCTGAGGGTGAGCAGCCTCACCGCTCGCGTCCTCCTCATCTCACTCGATCCCCAATGTCCTGATCGGCGTCATTCCACTACGGAAGACGCCTTTCAGGCTTTCAATCGCAGAACTGCAACGTACGCCTCGTCGAGAGCGATGGGTCCAGTTCGGATTCCTCTATGACGATCGACCTCGCCGATCGCTGAGCAGGCAATCTCCTGCCTGCCGACTACCCTCTCCCAGCATCCCTGTCCTGGTGAACCAGACGAGCCTCGGCACGTGGCTCGACACGGGCTACCAGTCGACTGGCTCGGGCTTCCTCAAGGAGGGAACCCTCCAGCCGCACGCACATGTTGGCGAAGGAGGGATGGCAGGAGACGGGGTCAGCGCGGATAGGCGGTGACGAAGACCTGACCAGCGACGCCGGCGCCAACACTCGGCGAGCAACCGGCCGTGAGGGACGGAGCAAACCGGCCATCCAGGCGGCAACGCGACGGATCGACGCTCAGACGAATGCGCCCCGGACCTCCCGCTCCACCAGCACCGCCCGTCGCGTAGAGGCTGCTCGCGCCGCCGGGTCCGCCAACCGCGGAGAGCTGGGCGCGCGAGGTCACCGTAAGGGTCGGCGCGCGAAGGAACACCACGCCACCCGAACCACCGCCTCCCGCCGCCCCGGGCTGGGGGTCGCATCCTGCGGCGCGGTTCGTCCCGATGTAGGCATCGCCGCCTTCTCCGCCGTTGGCGAGCAGCTGTCCATTGATGGTGATGCGCGTGTCCGACCAGACCCGGAGCGCTCCGCCGCCGCCACCGCCGCCCGAGGTACCACCAAAGGCAGGACGGTTCAGGTAGTCACCACTGCCGCCACCACCGCCTGACCCTGGATAGAACGTGCGGTCGATCGCCAGATCGCTCGCGGCGTCTGTTCCGATACTGCCGCCACCGCCACCCCCTACCCACGCTGCCGGGATGTCAGGACGCGTCCCCGGGCACTGGGTCTGCCCCAACACGCCATCCCGTCCGTTGTAGACCGAGCTCGCGCCCGAGCTCCCTCCGCGTCCAGTCGCAGCTCCGCCCCCGGCAGTCACACCGCGGCAATCGCCCTGCCCTGAATACGCGGCTCCGAGGGCGCCCGCGCCACCACCCGCAAACCCGCCGCCCCCAGCACCGAATGCGCGGTAGCCAGTGAAGACCCCCCCGCCGCCGCCGAACTGAGCCGCGGGGGACGCGAAGATCAGCTGCGTCCGGTTGTCGGTAATGCACGCGGTGTTGCTCCCGACCGTACAGTTGCCCGTCGACCCCGCAGCGCCGCGCCCATTCCCACCAGACACCCCGGCCACCCACTCGCAGGCGGGCCCCGGTGTCGCCGTCCTTGGATCGCCAGTGAAGCCGCCTGCGCCAGCGCGGCCCTGCCGGGTGCTCCGCGAGGTGATGGTCGACTGACTGCCCGGACCGCCCGACACGTCGATGGTGCCGTCGACCACGACATCACTGGTCGCTCGCAGGTCGAGCGTGCCGTTGTCCGCACCGCCGCCCGCGACGAACACCACCACGCCAGCCGGGACGTTGATCGTCGTGAAGTTGTGCACCCCCGGGCGCAGATAGGTGGGATTGACCGTCGGGTTGAAGGCCCCCTCGGCGCCGCTGCTCGGCCGACCGCACACGCCATCGGAGCAGGTCGCACCGGCCATGCACGCCACGCCGCAGCGACCGCAGTTCAGCGGGTCGGAGCCCGTGTTGACCTCGCAGCCATCAACAGTCCGACCGTTGCAATCAGTGAAGCCCGGCAGACACGGTCCCGCCACGCAGACGCTCGCGATACACGTCACCGCCGACCCGGGGGGCGCGACGCACGCCCGGCCACAGGCCCCGCAATTGGCCACATCACCGCTTACGTCAACGCAGAAGACGCCACAGCACTGACGCCCTGGATCACACGCCGGACCGCCCCCGCAGCCCATCGCCGGAGTGCTGCAGCGTCCGGCCGTGCACTCCTGTCCGGCGCGGCAGGCCAGCCCGCATGCACCGCAATTCGCAGTGTCGTTCTGCAGGTCCGCGCAGCGCTCCGCGCAGCAGACCGAGCCCGCCGCGCAGGCCCCACCGTCACCACACCCGGGCGACTCACAGCGCCCGGCGATGCATCGCTGGGTATCCCCACAACGAAGTCCACACGATCCGCAGTTCGCCCGGTCGTCGAGCACACCGATGCAACGGCTGTCGCAACAGAGTTGACCGCGCGCGCAGAGGCCGCCGGGGCCGCACGCGTTCGTGGGACGGCACTCGCCGTCCACGCAGACGTTGCCCGCCGCGCAGGTTCGACCGCAGCCACCGCAGTTGCGAATGTCACTCCGGAGATCCTGGCACCCGTCGAGGCAACAGGCCTGCCCGACGTCGCACACCGGGCCGCCATTGCAGGCCATCGTACCCATGCAGCTCCCGGCGATGCACCGAGCGCCGAAGCCACAGGCGATGCCGCATCCGCCGCAGTTCGCGGGGTCATTGCCGATATCCCGACAGACCTCACCACAACAGACGGCTCCGACTCCACAGTCGAAGCAACCGCCGTCGATCACGTCGGGCACGTCCGGCAGGTCCTCCCGATCAGGCACGTCGGCCACGTCCCTGATCTCGGGGACGTCCGCCACATCGCGCAGTTCGGGCCGATCGATCGGCACGTCGTCCCGTGCACCGTCCGGGCGGTCGGTCACGGCCTCGTCGAGCACCGGACGATCGCCCACGGCTCCGTCCAGGTCGAAGGACGACTCGCCATCCAGCTCGGTCCGGCTGCACCCGACAAGCAGCGCCAGGACCAGCAGCCTCGCCTCCCTGCATCGACCTTCGCGCGTCTTCATCGATCCCCGTCTCCTCGCATCGCCTCTTCCAACAACGTTCGCAGCTCGAGGCCGTCCAGGTGCTCGCGCTCCAGCAGCGTCGCAGCGATCGAGTGCACCGCCCTCCCGCGGTCCTCCAGCACCTTGCGCGCGACCCCCTCCGCCGTCGCCACCATCAGCCGGATCTCCGCATCGACGAGGTCCGCGAGCTCGCCGCCGTGCTCGGAGCCGCCGACGTGCTCCGTCGTCAGTCCCCAGTCCCCGATGCGCCTCCCGCGCCCGAGCGAGAGCGCTCCGACCTTATCGGACATCCCGAACTCGACCACCATCGCCCGCGCCATCTCCGTCGCCTGCGACAGGTCGCTCGCGGCCCCGGTGGACACCTCCCCGAGGAACAACGCCTCCGACACCCTCCCTCCGAGCAGCGATGCCAGCTGCGCTCGCAGCTCGCTCTCCGTCACCAGGTATCGGTCCTCGGTCGGGCGCTTCAAGGTATATCCGAGCGCCCCGAGGCCCCGAGGTACAATGGACACCTTCGTCACCCGGGAGGCTCCGCCCAGCACCTCGCCCACCAGCGCGTGGCCGAGCTCGTGATAGGCCACACGACGGCGCTCGTCCGGCGTCAGCACCCGAGAGCGACGCTCCAGGCCCGCCGCCACCCGCTCCATCGCCTCCTGCAGGTCGGCCTCGGTCGCTGCGGACGCGCCGCGCCGGGCCGCCAGCAGCGCCGCTTCGTTGATGAGATTGGCGAGGTCCGCTCCCGCGTATCCAGTCGTCTCCGCCGCGGTGGTCTCCAGGTCGACGTCCGGCGCGAGCGACACCGTGCGAGCGTGTACCTTGAGAATCGCCAGCCGACCCGAACGGTCAGGGCGATCGACCAGGACCTGACGATCGAAGCGACCCGGTCGCAGAAGCGCCGCGTCGAGGATCTCCGGTCTGTTGGTCGCCGCAAGGACGATCACGCCGTTGTTGGTCTCGAAGCCGTCCATCTCCACCAGGAGCTGATTGAGCGTCTGCTCTCGCTCCTCGTTGGACCCCATCGCGTTGCCGCCACGGGTGCGCCCGAGGGCGTCGAGCTCATCGATGAACACGATGCACGGCGCCTGCGCCTGGGCGCCCTCGAAGAGGTCGCGCACCCGCGCGGCGCCGACGCCCACGAACATCTCGACGAACTCGCTCCCGCTCAGCGAGATGAACGGCACCCCCGCCTCGCCGGCGACCGCCTTCGCCAGGAGCGTCTTGCCCGTTCCGGGAGGGCCCACCAGCAGGACCCCGCGGGGGATGCGCGCGCCGACCCGCTTGAAGCGCTCGGCGTCGCGCAGGAACTCCACCACCTCAAGGAGTTCGCGCTTGGCCTCGTCCACGCCCGCGACGTCGTCGAAGCGAACCTTGACGTCCTTCTCGCCCGCGACCTTGCCACGGCTCTTGCCGAAGGACAGCACGCCGCCGGTCGGCCCCTGGACGCGCTGGGCGATCCATCGGCCCAGGAGCAGCACTCCGAGGAGCATCAACCCCGTGGTCAGGAGCCACGAGAGCCAGCGCGAGTCCCCGGTGCCCTCGAAGACCACTCCCTTCTCTGCCAACAAGGGAATGAGCTGCGGATCGGAGACTCGCACCACCTCGAAGTCCGATGGCGCTCGCGGCCTCGGCGACGCCGCGGCGGGGCCTCGCCGATACTGTCCGCGGATCATCCGATCACCGATGACCACCGAGGCCACCCGACCGGCCTGCACCCGGGTGCGAAACTCCGAGTACGGGAGCACCGCCGTCGAGCCCGGCGCGAACTCCGCGAGCAGCGCCACCGCCCCGAGCAGCACCGTCAGCGCGGCCAGGCCCGCGCGCGCTCGCCGGTCACGGCGGTCGTCCGGCCGTGGTTCGCGCTCGCTCACGCGTCGATGGCTCCGCCGAAGACCGGGAGCGTTCGCTTCACCGGCTTCGCGCCCTGCAGCGCCAGCTGACCGCAGGCGGCGTCGATCTCGTCCCCGCGAGTCTTGCGGATGAACACGCTGTACCCGTCGGCCCGCAGATGCGATTGGAACGCCAGGACGTCGTCTCGCACCGGCGCCGCGTAGGGGACGCCCTCCACGGGGTTGAGCGGGATGAGGTTCACCTTCACCGCGAGGCCCCGCAGCAGCTTCGAGAGCGCGCGAGCGTGGGAGGTCTGATCGTTGACCCCCCGGATGAGCGTGTACTCCACCGTGATGCGCCGACGGCGCGCGAGGGGATACCGACGCAGCGCGGGCATGAGCTCGGCCAGGGGGTAGCGTCGGTTGATCGGCATCAGCTGCGAGCGGATCTCGTCGGTGGGCGCGTGCAGGGAGATCGCGAGGGCCACCTCGCCGCGGAAATCCTGGCCCAGGCGCTCGATCTCCGGGACGAGCCCGGAGGTGCTCACGGTCACCCTCCGGGTCGAGAGGTCGAGGCCGTCGCGGTGCGTGAGCAGCCTCAGCGCGCGCGCCACCGCGTCGTAGTTGTGGAGCGGCTCGCCCATGCCCATCAGCACCACGTTGCGGATCGCCTCGCCGTCATCGAGCAGCGTGCGACCGAGGAGCACCTGGGCGACGATCTCGCCCGCGGTCAGGTGTCGCTTGAGGCCCGCGACGCCCGATGCGCAGAAGACGCAGCCCATCGCGCAACCGACCTGCGTGGAGATGCACTGGGTCACCCGCCGGGCGGCGACACGAGGGGTGGCGGGCGATGGCTCGTCGTCGAGCTCGTCGTCCGCGTCGTCATCGGGCATCGGGGGGATGAGCACGGTCTCGACGGTTCCGCTGGCGGCGGAGTCGGGGAAGCCCACGAGCACCTTGCGGGTGTCGTCGGCGGCGCGGTGCGCCCGCTCGATGACCGCCGGCATGTGCATCGACAGCGCCGCCATCTTCTCCCGGAGGGTCTTCGCGATATCCGTCATGCCCGCCGGGTCGGCGACGGAGCGGGTGTGGATCCAGCGGAAGACCTGCTTCGCCCGGAAGGGGCGCTCACCCCAGGAGGCGAGGAGGGCCTCCCACTCCTCGAGATAAGAGCCGACCGGGTCGCGTTGGATGTCGTGGTTTGCAGGTGGCACGCGCTCCCTCTAACAGTGCGAGGCGGGGCGGGCAATCACGGCGCCGTATTGGCCGACCCCGGAGTCGGCGCGCTGGCCGCGAACCCGCCGGTGCCATCGGGCAGCCTGCCCCAGGTGCGACCATCGGGCACCGCGTTGGCGGGGTAGTCCGCCGTGGCCACCACCGCGCCGCCGGCTTGAAGCAGGTAGATGCGCTCTCCCCGCGACGCGCTGATGCCGAAGCCCGCGTGAAAGCAGGTCATGGGACCGGCGTCGCCGAGGCAGGTCATCTGGGGCCCGACCCCGGCGTCCGCGAGGTCGGCGACCACCAGGAGATATTGTCCCGGTGCGAGGGAGGTTCCGGCCGGGAAGCGCACGCCGTCGGAGGGGCGCGGGGCTCCGCCGTCCACGGTGGTGTCGGTGTCCGCGAGCACGAGGCCGCCGAGGTCGATCGGGGCGGTGCCGACGTTCTTGAGCTCGATCCAGTCGTCCCCGACGGCGCGGATCTCATTGATCACGATGGAGCTGGTGGAGGGAGCGTCGACCGCCACGGGGATGTCCGCCGGGTTGCCCGCGTCGACGGGATTGCCCACATCGGCCATCGTGGAGATATCGGTCTGGATCACCGGGACATCCGCCATCGTCGAGACTGGGGACTCGGAGCATCCTGCGACCGCGATGAGCGATAGAGTTGTCCAATGGAGTTTCATGCCGTTCCTCATTCAATAGACTCCGCGGCTCACGACCCGGAACTCCCACTGATCGCTGCCGGGTAGCGCTGCGGCTGCGTTGGCGCCGGGGGCCGCGCGGCTCGCCGCCGCGAACACCTCCAGCGGCTCGATGACGCGATATCCCACCGTCCCGAGCACGGTGTGAACCTGGTTCGCTTCGAGGCGATCGTCGCGTTGCAGGAAGGAGTAGCGCAGGCCGAGGAGCAGTCGCTCCACGGGCTCGAATCGCGCGAAGCCCTCCAGGAGATAGGACACGCGATCGCCGTCGTTGCCTACGCCCCAGGCGATGGTCGCGACGGCGCCCGCTCGCAGGTCCGTCCCCTGCCAGAGCAGCCCTGCGGTGAGGCGATCGGCGCGCGTCGAGGCGACACCCGAAGACCCGACGATGTACGAAGCGAAGACCGCGAAGGGAGCGAACGCGCGGCCTGGGATCGGATGCACCGAGGCGGCCACCTCGACGCTCTTCGCGCGGTCGAGCTCACGGCCGATGTACCCCTCGCCGTTGTAGGCGCCCACACCGATCCAGCCGAAGGTGCCCGGGAGGGTCGCGCGCACGGTCACGCCGAGGTCGGCCGGAGCGCCGAGGCCCGTCTGCTCCAGGGTCGTCGGCGCCACCGCGCGGAGGCGCCAGGTGCCTTCGATCTCGGGGATCGTGAGCGTCGGGACCACGCCCGTCTGGACCCGCAGCACCCTGCCCGGAGCCCATCCCGCGAAGGCCTCGCGGAGTCGGAAGACGAAGGCGCCCGAGCCGAGGGCCCCCAGGGTTCCGCCGAGGGTCGGGCTCACCGCTTCGAGCAGCACCCGCGCCCGCGCATCGCCGAACTCGCCCGTGAGCGCAGCGTGCACCCTCGGCACATCGAAGACGTGGGACCACGCCGAAGTTCCATCGGTGGCGACGGTCGAGCGCACTGCGTACTGGGCGAACACCTCGACGCCTGGCCGCACCGAGAGCCCGGTGTTGCCGGCCGCCGTCGGAGGCGACGCGGCAGGCTGGGCCCACGCGGCGGCGGGCGCGGCGAGCAGCGCGACGAGGAGCGTGCATCGGGCGGGAGCGTGCATCGGGCGGGCTCGTTCGGTTGCCTTCAAGGAAGGGCGCTCAGCCGGGGCTCAGTAGCCAGCGGCGGAAGAGGCTCATGCCGCGCTCGAGGGCGCCCCGGTCGGTCCACTCGTTGCGCTGGTGCGCCTGCGACTGGGTGCCGGGGCCGAGGTTGACCGCGGCGACCCCGACGCTGGCGAAGCGGGCCACGTCGGTCCACGCCTGCTTGGGCTCGACGCCTTCGACCCCTTCGGCGATGAGCGCCTGCACCAGCGGGTGCTCGCGGTACGGCGGCGCCGACGGAGAGCGGTCGAACACCTCGATCTCGGCCTCGCCCTGCACCAGCGCCTGGAGGTCGGCGACGGCGTCGTCGGGCGTGCGCCCCGGGGCGAAGCGGTGGTTGACGTTGAGGGTGAAGCGGTCGGGCACGATGTTGCGCCCTCGGCCGCCCTCGGCGAGCGTCGCCGAGATGACCTCGCGGTAGAGCATTCCCTCGAGGGTCACGTCCCGCGGCGCCATCGCCCCGAGCCGAGAGAGGAATGCCCCGGACTTGTGGATGGCGTTCTCCCCCTGCCAGGGCCTCGCGCTGTGCGAGGTGCGGCCATGGAAGTGGACTCGCGCGTGCACGCTGCCCATGCACCCGAGTTGAAGTCCATTGGAGCTCGGCTCGAGGCACACCGCGAGGTCGGCGGTCTTCAATGAAGGGAAGTGTTCAAGGATGTCGCCGAGGCGGTTTTCGAGGAAGGGCCCCTCTTCGCGTTCATAGAAGACGAAGGTCGGTTGAAACTTCGGCCGGACGCCGCGCGCGAGGTCTTCCAACAGACAGAGCATCACAGCGAGTCCGGACTTCATGTCCGCCGCCCCGGCGCCATAGATGCGGTCGCCCTCGACCCGCGTGGGGCCGTCGTGCTGGGTCTTCACCACATCGAAATGGCCCGCGAGCACCACCCGCGGACCGCTCGCGGCGACCTTCGGGGTCACCACGAGGCTGTGGCCGTCCCGGGCGACCGCCCCCTCCCCCAGCAGCGCCCGGAGCTGGGCCTCGACCCGGTCACACAAGGGACCCTCCTCCCCGGTCAGCGACGGGACCGCGCACAGGTCGAGGAGGTGCTGCTCGACCGGGGAGAGGTTCATACGGAGACCTCGTGGTCGCGGAGCGCGCGCTCCAGCGAGGTCTTGCGGTCGGTGCTCTCCGAGCGTCGGCCGATGATCAGCGCGCAGGGGACGTTGTACTCCCCGGCGGGGAAGCGCTTCGGGCGCATGCCGGGGATCACCACGCTGCGCGCCGGGATGCGTCCCTTCCACTCGACCGGCGAGTCACCGGTCACGTCGACGATGGCGGTGCTGGAGGTGAGCACCACGCCCGCGCCGAGCACGGCTTCCTGCTCGACGTGCACGCCCTCCACCACGATGACCCTCGATCCGACGAAGGCGCCGTCCTCGATGATGACGGGCCGCGCACCTGGGGGCTCGAGCACGCCGCCGATGCCGACGCCGCCCGCGAGGTGGACGTCGCGGCCGATCTGCGCGCAGGAGCCCACGGTGGCCCAGGTGTCGACCATCGAGCCCGTGTCGACGTAGGCGCCGATGTTGACGTAGCCGGGCATCACGATCGCGCCGGGGGCGACGTAGGCGCCGTAGCGGACGGTGCCGGGAGGGACGATGCGCACGCCCTCGGGCGGCGTCTTGATCGGGATCTTGTCCTGGAAGGACAGCGGCCCGGCGCTCGAGCGCTCCATCGGGCGGAGGGCGAAATAGAGCAGGATCGCCTGCTTGATCCACGGGTGGACGGTCCAGCCGGAGGCGTCGCGGGTGGCCACGCGGATGGCGCCGCGGTCGAGGAGGTCGAGGGTCTCCTCGACGGCCGCGGTGCTCTCGGCGGAGCGCAGGATGCTGCGGTCGGCGAAGGTGCGCTCGATGATGGGTTGAAGCCGGGGGGCGACGGTGTCCTGGGTGCTCATCACCCGGAGGGAATACAACCACCCGTGGGGGTGGCGGTAGTTCGCTACGGGACGCAGCCGCTCTCGCTCGGCTGCCCGGCGGGTCGGACGTTGGGGCAGATGGCGCCCGCGAAGCGGCACTCGGAGGCGTCGGAGCATCGCTGGACGCAGACCGATCCGAGCGCGGCGGTCTCCGTGTTGACGCACACACCGTGGTCGGGACAGTCGGCGCTCGTGGTGCAGGCGACGGTGCAGAGCCCGATCTGCCGCCCGGTCAGCCGGTTGTTGAAGAGCACGCAGCGGGGGGTCGCCTCGGCGCAGGCCGCCGACGCCTGACAGGACCCGTACGGGGTCTCATTGCGCGCGCTGCACGCGGCCAGGGGGATGAGGACGAGGAGCCACCGGGGAGCCATAGGGGAACGGACCGGTAGGGTACACCGGCGGGCCCCGGCGTGGGATCGTTCGCGCGATGATCGAGGTGACGAATGTGTGGAAGCGCTTCGCGACGCCGGTGCTGCGCGACGTGACCCTGCGGGTGCCGCCCGGTTGCCTCTACGGCCTGATCGGTCCCGGGGCGTCGGGGAAGAGCGTGCTGCTCAAGTGCCTCGCGGGGCTGCTGCATCCGGAGCGGGGCTCGGTGCGGATCCTCGGCGAGGCCATCGAGAGACTCGACGAGGTGGCGCTCCAGGCGGTGCGAAACCGCATCGGGATGCTCTTCCAGAACAACGCCCTCTTCGACCACCTGACGGTGGCCGAGAACATCGCGTTCCCTCTGCGGCGCCGAGGGGTCACGGACGAGGCGGAGATCGCCGAGCGGGTGGCCGACCGGCTGCGCGCGGTCTCGCTGCCGGGCTTCGAGCAGCGGCTCCCGGGGGGTCTCTCGGGGGGCCAGAAGAAGCGCGTCGGGGTGGCGAGGGCGACGGTGACGCGCGCGGACGTGGTGCTCTACGACGAGCCCGCGGCGGGCCTCGACCCGGTGACATCTCAGAAGATCTTCGACCTGCTGCGCCGCGAGCAGCAGGAGGCCGGGGCGACGGTGGTGATGGTGTCGAGCGACATCGACCGGCTGCTCACGGTGACCGACCGCGTGGGGATGATGCTGGACGGGGCGCTGATCTTCGACGGCACCACCGCGGAGGCGCAGGGATCTTTACACCCGGTGGTAAAGCAGTTCGTGCACGGCGAGGTCGACGGGCCGTTGTAGGCTCCGGGGCGCAGAACAGGCTGAGATGGCGACCGAGGAAGAAGGCCTATCCGCGCAGACCGGGCGCGCGGTGCTCGCCCTGGCGACGGACGTCGGCGGGGCGGCGGTGCTCGCCGGGCGGCTCGCCCGCCGGATGGTGCCCCCGCAGCTCGACGGGCCGGAGCTCTGGCGAAACCTCCACCGGATGGGCGTGCGCTCGCTCCCCATCGTCGGCGTCACGGCGCTCTTCACCGGCGGGATCATGGTGATCCAGGCGGGGGTGCTCATCCGCCGCTTCGGCGCCGAGGGGCTGCTCGGGTGGGGCGCCGGCTTCGCGACGCTGCGGGAGGTGGGGCCGATCCTGATCGCGCTGATGTTCTCCGGGAGGGTCGGGGCCAACAACACCGCCGAGCTCGCGACGATGACGGTCACCGAGCAGATCGACGCCCTGGAGACCCTGGCGATCGACCCGCTCTCGTACCTGATCCTCCCGCGGGTGCTCTCGATGGTCGTGATGCTCTTCGTGCTCACGGTCTACGGCGACGTGCTCGCGCTCCTGGGCGCGGCCTTCATGGGCGAGGGCCTGCTGGGCGTGAGCACCGCGACCTTCTGGAACGGCCTGCTCGACGCGATCCGCGTCTGGGACCTGGCGACGGGCCTGATCAAGAGCGCCCTCTTCGGCGTGGTGATCGCGCTCGCCAGCAGCCACTACGGGCTCTCCGTGAGCGGCGGGGCGCCAGGCGTCGGCCGCGCCGTCAACGCCTCGGTCGTGGCGAGCGCGACCGGGATCTTCGTGTGCGATTACCTCGCGACGTATGTGCTGCAATGAGCGCTGAGCCCGACCCGATGGACCGCCCGCATGGGCCCGTGGAGGCCGCCGCGCGGCAGGTGTTCGCGGACGCGCGCGAGCTCCAAGGGGTCTTCCTGCGCACGATCTACTGGACCGCGAGGGGCCGACGCGAGCCCGGCGAGGTGGCGCGCCAGTGCTACGAGGTGGGCTACCGCTCGGCCTTCTTCCTCTCGGTGACGATGGGCTTCATCGGGATGATCCTGGTGTTCCAGAGCGGGCTGCAGCTGCTGCGGGTGGTGCCCGACCTCACGCTGCTCGGCGCGACCTTCCTGGAGCTGCTGGTGCGCGACCTCGGGCCCACCATCGCGGCCATGATGCTGGCCACGCGCGTGGGCGCGGGCATCGCCGCGGAGATCGGCAGCATGGTGGTGACCGAGCAGGTGGACGCGCTGCGCATGTGCGGCGTCGACCCGGTGGACCACCTGGTGGTGCCGCGCTTCATCGCCTCGATGATCATGACCGCGGCGCTGGTGATGTTCTCGGGCCTGGTGAGCTTCGCGGCGGGCGGCGCGACGGCGTGGTTCGTCTTCGACGTGCAGCCGCTCACGTACGTCAACTTCTCGCTCCTCGACCGTGGCGACCTCATCACGGGACTTGCCAAGTGCGTCGCCTACGGAGCGGCCATCCCGATCGTGTCGGGGTGGTGCGGGCTCACCACGCGGGGCGGCAGCGAGGGGGTCGGATCGGCCACCACCAGCGCGGTGGTCAACAGCTCGCTCGCGGTGATCATGCTCGACCTGGTGATCTCCGGCGCGGGCTTCGTGGTGTTCGTGTGATCGAGTTCCGCGGCATCCGGAAGAGCTTCGGCCCGAAGGTGGTGCTCGACGGGGTCGACCTGGTGATCCCGAAGGGCGAGGTGTTCTTCCTCATCGGCGCCTCGGGGGCGGGCAAGAGCGTGCTCATCAAGCACCTGATCGGGCTGCTCAAGCCCGACTCGGGCGAGATCTTCCTCGACGGCCGGGACGTCTCGCGGCTCGACACGGCGGCCCTCTACGAGGTGCGCCGGGTGTGCGCGATGGTGTTCCAGCACTCGACGCTCTTCGACTCGATGACCTGCGCGGAGAACGTCGCGCTGCCGCTGCGCAAGCACCGCGGGCTCTCGATGAAGGAGGCGCTCTCGGAGGCGCGGCGGCGGCTCGAGGTCGTGCACATGCACGCCTACGGCGACCGCTACCCCGCCGAGCTCGGCGACGGGATGCGCAAGCGCGTGGCCATCGCGCGGGCCCTCACCGTCGACCCGCGCTACGTGCTCTTCGACGAGCCCACCACCTCGCTCGACCCGGTGAGCGCCCGGCGCGTCGACCGGCTCATCCGAGAGCTGTCCGACAAGCTCGGGGTCACCAGCGTCGTGGTGTCGCACGACCTCGCGTCCATCTTCAGCATCGCCGACCGCATCGCCTTCCTCTACAAAGGAAAGCTGCGGAAGGTCGGCACGCCGGAAGAGTTTCGCGCCAGCGACGACGCGATCGTGCAGCAGTTCACCCGCGGCATCGCGGAAGGTCCGATGGAGGTGTAGGGCGATGCCATTCAACGATAGTCTCCGGGCCCAACGCTGATGGCCGCTGCGCGATCGATCGAGGTGAAGGTTGGGCTGCTGGTGCTCGTCGCCGCAGGCCTCCTGGTGGCGCTGGTGCTGGTGATGGGGGGCGTGCACCTCGGCAAGCGCTTCCCCGTCGCCGTGGACTTCAACAACCCCGGGGGCCTTCAGGGCGGGGCGCCGGTGAAGATCGCCGGCGTGAAGGTGGGTCAGGTCGACCGGCTGGAGCCCTTCCCCCCGGTAGACCCGGTCACCGGCCGCAGAGCGCTCGTGCGGGTGCACATCGAGGTCGACGAGCGGTACCGCCGTGAGCTGCACTCCGACGCGGCGTTCTATGTGACCACCCAGGGCGTGCTGGGAGAGCAGTTTCTCGCCATCGAGCCGGGCAGCGCGGCGCAGTCACCGCTCGACCTTTCGCACCCGGTAACGGGCATCGACCCGCCACGCATCGACCTCTTCCTGGCCCGCGCGTACACGCTCCTCGACGACACGGTCACCGCGCTGCACTCCAACCGTCAGCAGATCGGGGGGATGGTCGATGACCTCTCGGGCATCCTCCACGACTCGCGCGACGTGCTCCATCGCAACACCGGCCGCGTCGACAGCATCCTCGAGAACGCCGACCGCGCGATCCGTGACACCGACGGGCTCGTGAACGCCGCCCGCGACCGGTATGTCGACGGCGCGCAGGCGCGGCGGATCATCCAGCACGCGGAGTCGATCCTCGCGACCATCGACCGCGAGGCGCCGCCCTTGTCCCGCGACGCGAGGGCGCTGATGGCGAGGCTCGACCACATCGCCCAGGGCGTCGGCGACCCGCAGATCCAGGACCTGCAGCGCACGCTGCGCGAGGTTAGGACGCTCAGCGAGCGGGCCAACACCGTGATGACCGACGTGCAGGCGGTGAGCACGCGGGTGCGCGCCGGACAGGGGACCGTCGGGGCGCTGCTCATGGACGAGGAGATCTACGACGACCTCCAGGAGATGATCCGGGACCTCAAGCACAACCCCTGGAAGTTCTTCTGGCGGGAGTGAGCGAGGCCCTGCTTTCAGGGCGAGAGGCACCAATCAGAAGGGTTCGGGCTGTTCCTGCCTTGCAGGAATATTCCCCCGGTGCCATAAGCCTGGGGACCGACGACGATGGCAACCGTTGCGCGAGAGCGCTGAGGAGAACCGAGCGATGAGCCAGCAGCAGAAGGAAGACTCCGTGATGTTCTCGCTCCGGAGCCTGATGGAGATCGAAGAGGATCGCATCAAGCAGGAGGAGGACGAGAAGCGCCGCGCCGAAGAGGGCGAGCGGATGAGGCTCGAGGACGCCCGCCGACGCGAGGAGGACGAGCGGCTGGCGAAGGTGCGCGCGGCGGAGGAGGCCCGCGCGGCGGACGAGCGCCAGCGGCGTGAGACCGAGGAGCGCACCCGGCGCGAGCGCGAGGAGAGCGAGCTGCGCATCCGCCTGGAGGCGGAGTCGAAGCAGCGCGAGCGCGAGATGCAGCTGCGAATGGAGCAGGAGCAGAAGCTCGCCGTCATCGAGTCGCAGAAGAAGAAGGGCGTGAACCCGGGCGCGGTCGCCGGCGGGGTGTTCCTGCTGCTGGCCGTGGTGGGAGCGGGGGTGTTCTTCGGCGTCGTGAAGCCGCAGCAGGAGGCCCGCGCGGAGGAGGCTCGTCGCGCGGAGATCGCGCGGCGTGACTCCGAGGAGCGCCGGGTCGTCGCCGAGCGGGCGGCGGAGGACGCGCGGCGGCGCGTGGCGGAGGCCGAGGCCGAGCGGCAGAGGCAGGCGGCGGCGGCGCTGCTCGCGTCGCAGAACGCGGCGGCCCTCGCGGCGGCGACGGCTCCCAGCGGCGGGCGTCCGGCGGCGGCGGCCTCGCGGCCCCATTCGTCGGGCGGCGGCGCGCGGCGACCGGCGCGGCCCGGTGGCACCGGGGGCGGCGGCTCGAGCGAGCCGGATCTGGGCGATCTCGGCCTCTGATGCGCCGAGTCCTGCTCGGGGTGCGGGCGGTGAAGGAAGCCCTCGCCGCCCACGCCCAGTCCATCGCGGTCATCTACGTGCACGAGGAGGGCGCTCGCGGAGCCCTGCGCGACGTCGTCAACGACGCGAAGAACCGCGGCGTCTCGATCGAGCTCAAGCCGATGGACGAGCTCAACGCCCTCGCCGAAGGCGATCGCCACCAGGGGGTCATCGGACTCTCGGGTGAGGACTTCGCGTACGCGAGCTTCGACGAGCTGCTCGATCGGACCGTGGCGCTCGGTCCGGCCGGGTTCATCGTGGCGCTCGACGAGGTCACGGACCCGCACAACTTCGGCGCCATCGTGCGATCGGCCGTGGCCTTCGGGGCGACGGGCATCGTCACCATGAAGGACCGCGCCTCCCCGGTGACCCCGACGGTGGTGCGAGCGAGCGCGGGCGCCACCGAGCACGCCACCATCGCGCGCGTGACCAACCTCTCGCGCGCCCTCGACGCGGCCCGCGAGCGAGGGCTGTGGACGGTCGGGCTCGACGCCGAAGGGTCCGCCACGCTCGCGGCCACGGACCTCACGGTGCCGTGCGTCCTGGTGGTCGGGAGCGAGGGGCGCGGCCTGCGACGCCTCGTTCGCGAGCGCTGCGACGTGCTCGCGAAGATCCCGATGTCCGGGCCCATCGCGTCGCTCAACGCGTCCGTCGCGGCGGCCATCACGCTCTATGAGCTCACCCGCCAGCGCTCGCTCGCCGCCTCTCTGTAACCCCCACCAGCGCCACGGCCGGGGGGATTTCCCAAAGAAAGTTCGGAGCCCCGGAAACGCCCGGAGCGCCCGCCGCGAAGACCCCCCGCAAGGGAGGTCCATATGCTGGATGGCGCGTTTCGGTCCCACACGATCCGACGGCTGCAGGTACAGACCACGGGGGGCGTTCGGCGCGTGCGGCAGCGCGTTATCCGGCTCGAGGAATACCAGCCCAGGTATTGTCTCCGCCCGCCCGCGATGGCGGAGGTGATGCCCTGGGACGACGGCCCGGAGATCACCGAGCTCGATGACCCGACGCCGCTACCTTCGCTCGATGGCTGACAGGCGCACCACGCGCCGCTGCCCGTCCCGCTCCACATCCACGATCACCACCGAGCCGCTCACGCCCTGAAGGCGCGCGATGGCGTCCGCGGCGTCGCGAGGCTCGCGGCCGTCGATCGACGCGATCACGTCGCCGGTCTGGATGCCGGCGCGCGCCTCCGCCGAGTCGGCGGGCACGCGACCGACGAGGAAGCCGCCCGGCACCCGGGCGAGCTCGATCGTGGCGGCAGGCGTCGACGGCGCTCCGGGCTGCGTCGAGAGGCGAAGACGGACGCCGCGCACCTCGGTCCCTCGGAGCACCCGCACGTCTTGAGGGTCGGAGCGCTCGCGGCCGCGGCGCTCGGCGACGAGGGAGCGGGTCCCCTCGGGGACCGTCGGCAGCACGAAGCGGCCGCTCCGGTCGGTGATCGCCGGGGGGATCTCGTCGCCGGGCGTCGCGGCGGACACCCGCACCGAGGCGCCCTCGACCGGGTCGCCGCGCTCGTCGAGGACCTCGCCGCTCACGGCCCCGCCCGCGCGAAGCTCGATCGCTCCGAGGTCGAGCGAGGCGCCCGTGAGGCGCATCTCCCGCTCGACGGGGACGCAGCCCGTCGCCGAGAGGCGGAGCGTCGCGCGGCCCTCGCAGAGGTGGTCGATCGCGAGGTCGCGGGTGTCGCGCAGAGCGAAGGTCACGGGTCCGCAGGCGCTCTCGATGCCGCCGCGGGGCGCCTCCGTCGCGCAGCCGTCGTCGCGGACCGCGGCGCGCAGGGAGACGCCCCGGGCGAGCTCGACGCGCAGGGGCTGCGAGACCTGCGAAAGGCGGATCTCCCGCGGCGCGAACTCCGGATGGCGCACCGCGACGGAGACGCCGCCGCGACCGCCCACCGAGACCGCGAAGGTGCCGTCCTGGGCGGCGCTGCCGGTTCCAGCGCCGGCCGAGCCGGGGTCGAGGGAGGCGACGGTGACCATCGCCCCGCCGACGGGGAAGCCGCGGTCGTCGACCACGCGGCCCTCGACCTGACGGAGCGACCCGGCGAGCACGAGCTCGAGCGGGATGGACGCGCCGTCGTCGACGCGAGCCTCGGCGCGAGCGACCACCCTCCCGCTGGTCCACGCCGTGAGCGACGCGGGGCCGTAGATGCCGACGAAATGGAAGGTCCCGTCGAGCGTGGTGAGCGCTCGCTGAGGCATCGGGTCGGAGGGGCTGCGCAGCTCGATCTCGACGCCCGCGATCGGCAGTCGCCGGTCGTTCACCGCGCGACCATGAATCGATCCGCCCGGGTGCAAGACGATCTCCCTCGCCGTCGAGCGAGAGGCGACGAGGACCAGCGGGTCGCTCACCGCGCGGGCATATCCCGGGTGCGAGACGCTCACGATGGCGGTCCCCGGGGGGAGGTCGGTGACGTGGAAATGCCCCGCGGCGTCGGTGCGGAATCCAGCGGACTCCACCGTGTCGGCGAAGGCCCCGGGGATCACCGGGACGATCGGCACGCGCCCCGCGAGGACGCCGAGGTCACCGCGAGGGAGCAGGGCCGGAGTGCGGCCGGACTGCGCGTTGAAGAGCGCGTCCTGGAAGCTCGTGGCGGCGGCGGTGACCCAGCGGGGGCGGTTGTCGAGATCCCGGACGACGACCTCGACCTGCGCGTTGGCCACCGCCCGTCCGCGCGCATCGATCACGGTCCCGTCGATGGAGGCGGCCGGGTCGAGGCGCACCGCGAGCGCCTCGCCGCCAGGGACCACCGGCATCGCCTCGATCGGCGCGTAGCCCGGGAGCCGCACCCAGAGCGTGTGCGTGCGAGGCAACAGTCCCTCGAAGCCGAAGCGCCCGTCGTCGGCGGTGGAGCTCGCTCGGGGCGCCGTGGAGATGCCGTCTTCAGTGAGCGCGACCCGGGCGCCGACGAGGGGACGACCGCTCGACGCGTCGGTCACCAGGCCCGCGAGCGTCCTCCCCTCGCCCAGCACCGCGGTGACCGCGCGCGACTCTCCGGGCTCGATCCAGAGCGGCGCCACGGGCTCGGCGACGGCGGTGCCGCGGGTCGCGCGCACCTCGTACACGCCGCCGGGCAGCGAAGAGAGCGTGACGGCGCCGAGGGCGTTCGCAGTCATCGAGCGGGGAGGCCAGATGCCCGAGCCGGAGACCACGACGGCTGCGCCCGCGGCGGGTTGGCCCGCGCCGTCGAGGACGGTGAGCGAGAGCGTCGCCAGGGCGCGCAGCGTCAGCGAGAGCTCGGTCGTGGGTGCGGCGACGCCGATGCGCTGGAGGGTCTCGAAGCCGTCGGCGGCGAGCTCGATGCGCCAGGTCCCGGGGGAGAGCCCGTCGAGGCGGAAGCGACCCTGCGCGTCGCTGCGGGTGGCCACGCCGGGGTCCTCCGCCGCGGTGGTTCCCTCGCGGGTGGCGCGAAGGAGCACCGAGCCGAGGGGGCTGCGGAGCGTGCCGCGAAGGGCGGAGGTGGAGCCGGTGATCGACGCGGACGGGCCCAGCGTGAGGCTCAGGGACTGCGACGGCTCGCGCACCCGGATCGGTCGCACCACCCTCGCCCGCCCTGGCGCGGAGGCCTGCACCCACCATGATCCGAGCGGCAGGTCCTGCACCTCGAAGCGGCCGGCGTCGTCGGTCTGCACGGAGACCACGGGCAGCGCGAGGCCCTCTCGAACCGCGATCCAGCGGAGCGAGGCGCCGCGCACGGGGTGGCCGGACTCGTCGGTCACGCGGCCCCGCACGGCGCCGCCCGGCTCGCGAGCGCGCGCCGCCGGGGACGACGCCAGCACCCGGCGCGCGGAGACCACGCCCGGGCGGAGGATTTCTCCGGGGCGGTCGCGAGCCGTGAGCGCGCAGAGCAGCAGCCCCAGGGCAGCAGGCGGTGGGCGCATCGTCTTGGGGAGCAGCGACACGGGGCTCCGTGCTATTCCCTGCGGGCCCCGGCGCGCCAGCGGGCGACACAAGAATGCAACGACGACGAACAGAGGCCCACTCCCAGGACGAGCATCGCGAGCGCCCTACGCCCCCGGTCGTGCGCCCCGCATCGGTCCCCGAGGACGCGCTCTGCTCGGTCTTCGAGGTGCGCTCCGACCGCGCGGGCATGCGCCTCGACCGGTGGCTCTCGCTGGAGCTCACCCGGCTCACCCGCAGCCGCGCGCAGGAGATCGTGTCGCACTTCGCGTTCACCGCGCAGGGCACCGCCCTCGGGCCCTCGCACCGGGTCCGCGCTGGCGAGGTGATCGCCCTCTACCGCCCCCGCTGGGAGGAGCCGCCCGCCCCGCGCGAGGTCGGCCTGCTCTACGTCGACGACCACGTGATCGCCGTCGACAAGCCCGCGGGGCTGCCGGTGCACCCGACCGCGAAGTTTCATCACAACACGCTCACCAGCGTGCTCGCCGAGCGCTTCCCCGAGGAGCGCGTGGTGCTCGCGCACCGCATCGACCGGGAGACCTCCGGGGTGATCCTGCTGGCGCGGTCGCGCGAGGCCGAGCGGCGGCTGAAGCAGGATTTCGCCGAGCGCAGGATCGAGAAGACCTACCACGCGCTCGTGCACGGCGTGATCGAGCAGGACCACCAGGTGATCGACGCGCCGATGTGCCTTCACGGCGGCGAGGTCGGCGTGAAGATGGTGGTCCGGCCGGTGACCCGCGGGGGCATGCCCTCGGTGACGCGGGTCGATGTGATCGCGCGCCTCGACGGGTACACCCTGGTCGCGGCGCACCCGGAGACCGGGCGACAGCACCAGATCAGGGTGCACCTCGCCCACGTCGGCCATCCCCTCGTCGGGGACAAGCTCTACGCGCACGGGGACGAGATGTTCCTGGCCTGCCTGGAGGGGCCGCCGGACGAGGCGCGGATGAAGAAGCTGCTGCTCGATCGGCAGGCCCTGCACGCCGCCGAGGTGACGCTCACCCATCCCATCGAGAAGACCCCGCTGACGATCTCGGCGCCGCTCCCGGCGGACATGCGGGCGTTCTGCGAGGAGCGCCGCGCAACCGTCTCGACCGTCCCGCGCAAGGGTGATACCCCAGCGCAGTGAACCGACTCTCGGCCTTCGTTCTCCTGGCAGCGCTCTGCGGAGGATGCGCCAGCACCGGCTCCCAGGGCGCAGGCGTGACGACGCGACCCTTCACCCCGGAGCTCGGCCGGTATTTCGACGACGCCGCGGACTTCATCGAGGACGTCGACGCGCTCGGTGGCCGCGTCGCCTCGGACTGGCGTCGGCAGGTGCGGGGTCTCGCCGCGGAGAGCGACCTGATCGTCGCCGTGCGTGTCGAGACCGTCACCCTGGGCGACGACAACGCCACCACCCGCGCGTACCGGCTCACGGCCGTGGCGACGCGCGACCCGATCCGGGGGACGCTCCCCGCGGACCGGCGCATCGACCTGCGGGTGACCGAAGGGGAGGTCGGCTTCAACGCGATCCACCAGAACGAGCAGCGGCTCCAGGTGCGGACCTTCCTGCTCTTCGCGCGCTGGTACGACGACGAGGGCACGCCCCGTGCGCACTGGCACCTGTCGCCCGAGACCGACGCGCTCACGCGGCGGGTGCGTGAGGTCACCGGCATCAACGACCCCAACGCCCCGCGCGAGACGGTCGTCCAGCAGAACTAGAGCGCCGCGGGCGCGACCGCCGCGGGCTCGACCACCGCGGGCTCGGTGACGAACTGCAGCCGGTGGAGCTTCGCGTAGACGCCGTCGTGGGCCATGAGCGCCGCGTGGTTGCCTCGCTCGACGACCTCGCCGCGGAGCATCACCAGGATCTCGTCGGCGTGGCGGATGGTGCTCAACCGGTGGGCGATCACGATGGCCGTGCGACCGCGTAGCGTCTCCGCGACCGCGCGCTGGACCGTCGCCTCGGTCTCCGAGTCGAGGCTCGCGGTGGCCTCGTCGAGGACCAGCACCTCGGGGTCGCGGTAGAGGGCGCGCGCGAGGGCGATGAGCTGGCGCTCGCCGCTGCTGAAATTGCCGCCGCGCTCGCCGACGGAGGAGCTCAGCCCCAGGCCGCGGCGGGTGAGCAGGTCGAGCAGCCCGAGGCGGCGGGCGATGTCCTCCGCGCGGGCCTCGTCGGGGTGCTCCTCGCCGGGGGCCATGTTGGAGAGGACGTCGCCCGGGAAGAGCACGACGTCCTGCGGGACGACCACGACGCGGCGGCGCAGCGCCTCGCGGGGCAGCGCGCGGATGTCCGTCCCGTCGAGGAACACCGTCCCCCCGTCGACCTCGTAGAGCCGCTGGAGCAGCGAGATGATGGACGTCTTGCCCGCGCCGGTGGGGCCGACGATGGCGAGCGTCCGGCCCCGCGGGACCTCGAAGCTCACGCCGCGGAGCGTGGGGCGGTCGGGCTTGTAGCCGAAGCGGACGTCCTCGAAGACGACGGTTCCCGCGGGGGCCGGGCGGTCGCCGCGAGAGGGGATCTCCACCGCGGGCGCGTCGGGCTCGGGCTTGTCGAGCAGGCCGAAGACCCGCTCGGCGCCGGACATGGCGTTCTGGAGGATGGTGAACTTCGAGGAGATCTCGCGCAGCGGCTCGAAGAAGCGCTGCACGTACTGCACGAACGCGACGAGCACGCCGAGCGAGGCCGCGGGCTGGTCGCGGTGCAGGGCCCAGGCGCCGGCGAAGAGCAGCGAGGCGATGCACACGGAGGCGAACGCGTCGACGACCGCGTAGAGCATCGCGTCGTAGCGGATGGCGAGCTGGTTGGCCTCGCGGTACGCGGCGTTGATCTCGCGGAACTCGTCCTGGCAGCGCTGCTCCTGCGCGAAGGCCTGCACCACCGCGACGCCGGTGACCTGCTCGTTGAGGTAGGCGTTCATCCGCGCGGTCTTGGTGCGGATGGCGCGGAAGGCGTCGCGCGCGCGGCGGCGGAAGCGGTCGACGAGCCACGCGAGCGGCGGCACCGCGAGGAAGGTGAGCACCGAGAGGTGCGGCGACAGCACGACCATCGCGATGACGATGCGCGTGAGGGTGATCAAGTCGCCGACGGCGGTGACGGCGCCGGACGCGAAGAGCTCGCCCACCGCGTCGACGTCGTTGGTCACGCGCGTCGTGAGGCGGCCGACGGGCTGCCTGTCGAAGAACGCGATGCGCTGCCCCTGGAGGAAGCGGAAGACCTCGCGCCGCACGTCCGCCATGCTGCGCTGCCCCACCACCTGCAGCAGGTAGCCGGAGACGAAGCGCACGGCGAACTCCGCCACGATGAGCGCCGCGAGCACGATCGAGCCGCGGTGCACCGCCCCGACGTCCCCTCGCCCGACCCCGTCGTCGATGATCGCCCGCATGGTGCGCGGCTGCGCGACCAGGAGCTCCGAGCTCACCGGCAGCAGCGCCATCGCGATCAGCAGGGCCCAGCGGTAGGTGCGCACGAAGGGCCAGAGCCGCTTGAGGAGGCGGGTGTCGTAGGTCTTCCCGAGGGCGTCCTCCTCGTGGAAGACGCGCTCGGCCTCCGCGGCGGACTGCTTCGGTGCCTGCTTGGGTTCGCTCACATCGCCTCCAGCTCGGCCTCGAGCGCCTGCCGCTCGGCGAGCCTCGCGTACAGCCCTCCGCGCGCGATGAGCTCGTCGTGGGTCCCGGTCTCGACCACGCGGCCCGCGTCGAGCACCACCACCTGGTCGCAGCGCGCCGCCGCCGCCACGCGGTGCGTGACGAGCACCAGCGTGCGCCCGCGCGAGGCCTCGTCGATGGCGTCGAGGATGGCGGCCTCGGTGCGCGTGTCCACCGCCGAGAGCGGGTCGTCGAGCACCAGCACCTTCGGCTGCGCGAGCAGCGCCCGGCCGAGCGCCACACGCTGCTTCTGTCCGCCGGAGAGCTGCACGCCGCGCTCGCCCACGATGGTGAACGCCCCCTCGGGCATCGCGTCGACCTCGGCCAGGAGCTGCGCGGAGTCGAGCGCCGCGCGCACCTTGTCGCGGGTCGAGGGCGCGTCCGGGTCGAGCTCGGCGAAGGCGACGTTGCGGGCGATGGTGGTCGAGAAGAGGAAGGGCTCCTGCTGGGCGAGGCCCACGACCGCGCGCAGCGTCGAGAGGGGAATGCGGGTGATGTCGTGGCCGTCGAGGAAGACCGATTCCGCGGGCGTCGGGAGCATCCGCGCGAGGAGCCTCGCCAGCACACTCTTGCCGGCGCCGGTGCGGCCGACGATGGCGACGCGACGGCCCGCGGGCACCTCCAGGCTGACCCCGGCGAGCACCTCGCGACCCTCGATGGCGTAGTGCAGGGAGCGCACGGAGAGGGCCCCGTGGATGGACGCGGGATCCACCGGCTCGGCGGTCGCGTCGTCGACGTCGGGGGAGGCCTCGAGGATGTCGAGGATGCGGTCGACGGAGGCGCGGCCGCGCTGGAGGATCGAGAGCAGGTAACCGAGCGCGATGGTGGGCCACGCGATGATCGCGAGGTGCGCCTGGAACGCGAGGATGTCTCCCACGGTGAAGGTCGACGGGGCGGCGATGATCTGCGAGCTGCCGACCCACACGACGATGAACGAGGCGGTCGCGGCGCCGAGGCCGAGCACCGGGAACATCACGCCGCGCAGCCGGGCGAGCGCGAGGTTGGCCTCGAGCGAGCGGTCGATGTCCTGGTCGAAGCCCGCGCGCTGCGAGGCCTCGAGGCCGTAGGCGCGCACCACGCGCATGCCCGAGAGCACCCGCTGGACGCGCTCGGACATCACGCCGAGCGCCTCCTGGGCGGCGCGGCTGCGGGCGAACATGGCGCGGCCGAAGCCCTGCGTGAGGAAGACGAAGACCGGGAACGGCAGCAGCGCGAGCGTGGCGAGCCGCGGGTTGCGCATGAAGAGGAGCGGGATGTTGACGACGTAGGCGAAGAGCGCGTTGACGAGGTTGAGCCCGCCGAAGCCCACGAGGAGGCGCACCTGCGCGAGGTCGTTGGTGGCGCGGGACATCACCTCGCCGGGGCCCATGCGCTGGAAGAACGACGGGCCCAGGCGGTGGAGGTGCGCGAGGAGCCGCTCGCGGAGGATGAACTCCACCTCGCGCCCGGCGTTGAAGACGCGAAGTCGCGAGGCCACGCGAAACCAGGCGCCCAGCGCGGCGAAGACGGCGATCGCGAGCGCGAAGGCCATCGCGCGCGGGGCCTGCGAGGCCCGCAGCGCGTCGGAGGCGAAGCGGATGCACTGGGGGATCGCGCCGGCGGTGATGGAGCTCAGGGCGAGGAAGACCACCCCGAAGAGCACCTCGCGGCGCTGGGTGAGCAGGAGCTCCCGCAGCAGGGACCACGCGCGGCTCGGGGGTCGCGAAGCAGGGGCGGTGGGAGCGGCGCTCATGATGGCGGGGGATCTCTGTGGGCCAGCGGGATGGGTGAGGATCAGGACGCGTCGGTACAGGGGCCATCGGAGGCGCCCGCGTCCGTGGCGCCGCTCGCCACCGGGAGGCAGCGACCGTGCCCGTCGGTGCCGAGGAACGCCGTGTCGCACACGAAGAACCGCGGGCAGTCGCGCAGGCTGTCGCACGCGGGCGCGCAGTGACCGGGGCCACAGTCGTCGATCACGCAGTCCCGGCCGCCACAATCGATGCGGTCGCGGCACGGCGGCACGCAGACCCGATCGGCCTCGCCAAGGCACCGCTGACCGGGAGCGCACGCGCCGTCACAGCGGGCCTGCAGCGGAGCCCGGCACACCCGGACCACGTCCGACTCCATCCCCGCGGGGACACCCGCGTCGTCGCGGCCCCGGAAGTCGAAGCGGCCGCAGACCTCCGTGGCAGGGCAGTCCGTGTCCGTCGCGCAGCGAGTGACGCACACGGCGCCGCCGGTGTCGCGCTCGAGGCAGAGGCCGGTCTGGCATTGGGTTCCCGCGGAGCAGGCTGCGCCGAGGGGGTACCGGTCGTCGGTACAGTGCGAGAGGATGGCGAGGAGCGAGAGGGCGAGCGCGCGGAGACCGGAGCGCCTACCCATCGCGCGATCAGGAGGCGGAGGGGCCCTTGTCGCGGGCGTCCTTGAGGCGGGCGGCCTTGCCCTCGAGGTCACGGAGGAAGTACAGCCGCGCGCGGCGCGTCACGCCGTGGGCGATGACCTCGATCTTGTCGATGCGCGGGCTGTGCACCGGGAAGATGCGCTCGACGCCGACGTTGTAGGAGATCTTGCGGACGGTGAACATCGCGCCGATGCCGCCGTTGCGGATGCGGATGACCTGGCCCTTGAAGACCTGGATGCGCTCCTTCTCGCCTTCGGCGACCTTGTAGTGCACGTTGACCGTGTCACCGACGCGGAAGGGAGTGAGCTTGTTGTCGGCGATGCGCTGCGTGTGGAGCGCTTCAATCTTCGGGTTCTGGCTGCCCATGGCGTCTCTCGGGTTGAAGAGCGGAGGCTCTTAGGGGGAGCGCAAGGAATCATCGCAGGCTCTTGTTGTCAAGCCGCGCGTGCGCCCAATCACGGTGGCCGTATCGACGCCGAGCGCACCTCGCGCAGGGCCGCCTCGCACTCCTCCAGCAGCACGCGGTTGTCGGTGGTGCCGGCCTTGGTGAGCGCCTCGCGCAGGTAGCGCCGGGCCTTGTCGGGCTGCCCCTCGGTGAGCGCGAGGTGCCCCAGCAGCCAGCGCGCCTCGATGCCGTCGGCGGGGAAACCCTGGGCGTCCAGCGTCACCAGGGCCTGCTCCAGCCGGGCCCTTGGTGCGTCGCGGTCGGCGCCCTCGCGGGACGCCTCGAGGAAGGCCAGGTACCCGTCCGCCCTCGCCGCGAGCCGCACGTACCCGCGCGCCACCGCGATGCCTCGCGCCTCGGTGAAGGCGGCGTACCCGCGCGGGGCGTCGCCGTTGCGCCACTCCGCCTCGCCCAGCACCATCGACGCCGCGCAGAGCCCGAGCGCGCGATCGACCTCCCGCGCGAGGTCGACCGCCGCCTGCGCCGACGCCACCGCCGGGCCCAGGTCGCGCAGCCGGAGCAGCACCTCGGCGCGCGTGCGAGCGACCTCCACGAGCAGTCGGCGGTCGACGGTCTCCTGCGCGCAGAGCGCGTCGATCTCCGTCAGCGAGGCGCGCGCGGCGGCGGCGTCCCCGCTCGCGGCCTGGCAGCGGGCCGACGAGGCGAGCGCTCGCAGCTGCTCCGTCGCGAGGCCCAGCTCCGAGGCCATGCGCGCGGCGTCCTGGAGGTAGCGCTGCGCCCGGCCGAACTCGCCGCGGTCGGCGTGCATCGAGCCCAGCGCGGAGACCACCATCGCGCGGATGGCCTTGTCGCCCGAGAGTTCCGCGAGGGCGAGCGCTCGCTCGAGATGCCGGATCGCCTCGACGACCTGCTGCCTGCGCGCGAAGAGCCGACCCTGCACCAGCACGAGGCGCGCGATGGCGGTGCGCTCGTTGCGCTCCTCGGCGAAGGCGATGCCCAGCTTCAGGCGCTCGAACGCGAGGTCCGTCGAGCGAGCCGCGAGGGAGGCGTCCCCGAGGGCGATGTAGAGCGAGAGCACCAGCTTCGGGTCGGGCTCGTTGCCAGCGAGGGCGAGGTCGATGGCGCGGGCGAAGCTCTGCACCGAGGCGTCGGGCGCGTGCTCGCGGAGCTGGCGCCGGGCCGCGCGCATCCAGCAGTCGACGGCGCGGGCGCGGTCTCCGGCGAGGTCGTAGTGGCTGGCCAGGCGCTCGGCGAACTCGTCGACCCGGTCGGGGAGGAACTGCTCCGTCACCGCGGCGACGGTCGCGTGGAGCCGCCGACGGACCTCTTCCGGGAGGCCGTCGTAGAGCACCTCGCAGAGCAGCTCGCTGCGGAAGCGGTACTCGCGCTGGCCGGTGCGCTCGAGCAGGTCCTGCGCGACGAGCGACGAGAGCACCTCCTCGACGAGCCCATCGGGCATCTCCGCGGCGCCGAGGAGCTGCTCGGTCGCGAGGCGCGGCCCGATCACCGAGGCCACCTGCAGGACTCGACGCTCGGCGGCGGGAAGGCGGGCGACGCGGCTCGCGGTGAGCCCCCGCAGGGTGCGCGGGAGCTCCGCCGGGACGCGGTCATGGCGATAGACCACACCATCGGCCGTGACGCTCAGCGCCCCGGCCTCTCGCAGCGCCTTCACCAGCTCGACGAACGCGAAGGGGTTGGCCCCGGAGCGCGCGGCGAGGTCGTCGACGAGGTCCACCGGGGCGGCCAGCTCGGTGTTGAGCGCGAGCCCGAGGAGCTGCCGGAGCTCGTCCTCGCTCATGGGCTCCAGGAGCACGTGCTCGGCGTTCGCGGCCGACTCCCACGGGAACGACCGGCCCGGGCGCCGCGCCGTCACGACCAGCGCGCGCGCCTTGCTGGCCCCCTCGATCACGTCCGCGAGGAGCGTCGCCGACAGGTCATCGAGGTGCTCCGCGCCGTCCCAGCAGAACACCGTGATGCGGTCCTCCGAGAGCCGGGTGACGATCTTCTGGAGGGCCGTGCGCAGCGGGCGCGACGCGGACTCCAGCGACTCCATCGTGGCGCTGACGATGCCCAGCACCACGCCCACGGCGAGCATCTCCTCGGGCGTGAGACCCAGCTCGCGCACGCGCCGCGCCTTCTCGCGCATGACGCCCTCGCTGTCGCCGTCCTCGATGCCGAGCAGCGCGCGCAGCATCCCCTGGAGCCCCTGCAGCGGGACCTCCCTCCCGTACGAGAGGCACGTCGCGCCGTACCAGGTCACCGGGTGGTTCATCCGCCGCAGCCGGTACTGCACCTCCTCCAGGTAGCGGGTCTTCCCGATGCCGGCCTCGCCGACCACGGTCACCGTGACGAGGCCCTGGTTGGCCGCCGTCGCGAGCAGCTCGCCGAAGCGGCGGAACTCCACCCGCCGGCCCACCACGCGCTGTCTCCCGGGGTCCTTGCGGCCCACCAGCTGGAGCGCGTCGAGGTGCCCGAGGGACACGAGCTCGAAGCGCTCCCCCAGCACGCCCTCCGTCGAGGAGTCGCCGAGCGCCGCGCCCGGCACCGCCTCGGAGAGCTGGTCGGCCGTCGCGATGCTCTCCGCGAGGCGGTCGTCGTTCACCGGGCGGCCGTCGCCGTCCACCTCGATGCGCGCGCTGGTGAAGCCGGCGCCGAAGACGATCCCCTCGGGCGCCTCGGCGATGATGCGCAGCGAGACCGCGGCGGCCGTCTCCGTGTCGCGCCCGTCTGGTGCGTCCACACCGAAGAGGAAGCGCACCCGGCCCGGGGCGCGGGAGAGCTCCCTGCCCCCGCGACGGGTCGCGAGCGTGGCCGCGCCGTCGAGCACCCGCTCGGCCACCACCGCCCCGCCGCGAGAGCGCGTCGCGTGCAGCGAGAGCACCGTCACGTCGCGGCGCTCGGCGTGCGAGTGGATCGGCGCCCGCGGCGCGGACTCCTCCGGCTCGGCGTCCTCGACCTCCAGCAGCTCGACGTCCTCGTCGGGGTCCACGAAGGACAGCCGGATCTTCTTGAAGTCCACCGGCGCGGCGGGCTCGTCCTGCGTGGAGCGCAGCCAGTCCGCGAGGTCGTTGGCGCCCACGCGCCGGCCCAGCGTGTACAGGAACGCCGTCAGCTCCTCGTAGACCTTCGCGGCGTTGCCGTAGCGGTCCGCGGGGTTCGGGGCCATGGAGGTCTCCACCACGCGGAGCAGCTCGTCGGGCACCTCCGCGCGCAGCGAGCGCAGCGGCGTCGCACGACCCTCGACGACCCGCTCCAGCACCTGCTTCGGGTCCGGCGCGAAGGCGCTCGACGGGGCGAAGGGGTTCTCCCCGGCCAGCATCTCGAAGAGCGTCACCCCGAGCGAGTAGATGTCCGCCCGCGCGTCGACCTCCTCGCCGCGCGCCTGCTCCGGCGGCATGTACGCGTACTTGCCCCGCACGGTGCCGCCGGCCTCGACGGTGGACACGGCCTTGGCGATGCCGAAGTCCGTGACCTTCACCTCGCCCTCGCGCGACAGCAGGATGTTCTGCGGCGAGATGTCCCGGTGCACGATGCCGAGGTTGCGACCGCGGGCGTCCTTGCGGCGGTGGGCGTAGTCGAGCGCGCGCGCCACCTCGCAGGCGATGAGCACGGCGACCTCGACGGGCACCGCGCGCCCGTCCCTCCGGCAGCGCCTGAGCGACTGCGCGAGGTCGGAGCCCAGCACGTACTCCATCGCGATGAAGTACGTGTCCTCCTCACGGCCGAGGTCGAACACCTGCACGATGTTGGCGTGCGAGAGCGCCACGGAGAGCCTCGCCTCGTGCAGGAACATGTCGACGAAGGACTGGTTCTGCGCGAGCTCGGGGAGGATGCGCTTGAGGACGACGACCTTCTCGAAGCCCTCCACGCCATAGCTCTTGGCCTTGAAGACCTCCGCCATCCCCCCGCGAGCGATGCGTTCCAGTAGCTGATACCGCCCGAACAGAAGCGGGGACTCCATCACCACGTGCCCTTGGCCTTTGGATCCCGCCGCGTGTGCTTGCGCCCGGGTCGCGGGCAGCATAACCCGAGGACGCGCTGCGCCTCTACCCGTCGCGCGCCCCCCCACACCATGAGCCCTCCTCCCCGCAAAGCGGCCGTCGCCTCGGCCTTCGTCCTCGCCGCCGTGTGTTCCTTCGCGGTCGTGGTGGTTCGTCGCGGAGGCGGCGGCCACGTGCCTCCGGCGGGCCGCTGCGAGGTGTCGTCCACGCGCGCCATCACCAGCGAGGCCAGCGACCGCGTCGTGGGACTCACCTCCTTCCAGGGGGACCTCTGGGCGCTCGCGATCCGCCGCGGCGCCAGCGGGGCCGTCGGCCAGCTCGTTCGCTCGGCCTCCGGTCGCACCGCGTCGGTCACCGTCGCCAGCACTCCGCTCCCCGACCCCGCCGCCGTCGCAGGCCCGGTGGTCTCGCGCCGGAGCGTCGCCTTCGTGAGCGCGGCCGGCGCCGCCATACGGGCCACCGTATTCGATGGCCGCGAGGCGCGCACCGCCGAGCTGCCACGAGGGGAGCAGCCCCCGGGTCGCGCCGACCGCACCCCGCGTCTCTCGCTCGACACCGAGGCCGACGGCTCGCTCGCCGTCGCCGCCCACTGGGGCGCAGCGCATGGGACGCGGCGGCTGCACCAGCGAGACACGCGAGAGAGCCCCGGGCTCGGCCCGCTGCGGCGCGACCGCTACGACGCGCCCGCGCTCGCGGTGCTGGGCGACGCGGTGGTGCTCCTGCAGGAGCGGCGCGTGGGGGCCTTCGTCGACGACTCGACCACGGGCCGCCGCGTCGAGGCGGTGGCCTTCCCCGCGGCCCCCTTCGATCCGGCGCCTCCGAGGGAGGCGGTGCTCTCGACCGCGCTCACGAGCGGCGCCCCCCGGATCGCCGCCACGGACTCGGCCGCCGTGGCCCTCTGGCGAGAGGGCGACCGGGTCGTCGCGACGCGCCTCGACCTCACGGCCACGCAGCTCTCCGCGGGCGCACCGCCCCTGGAGCTGGCCGGCCTCGCGGGCGTCCACCACGACCTCGCCGCAGCATCCACCTGCGCGGTCGCCGTCTGGGACGCCGACGGATCGATCGTCGCGCGCGGCCTCGACCCTCGCGGCGCCTCACTGGTCGCGACCCCCGAGGCGACGACCCCTTCGCGGGGAGCGGTGGCCGACCTGCGCATCGCGAGGGCGGGCGATGGCTTCGTGCTCGTCGCCCTCGAGGGCGGATCGCTGCACGGCTGGCGCGTCGCGGTGGACCCGTCCTGCGCGCCGTCCCTCACGCCGCTGGCGCTGCCCTCGCCTGGCGCCGCGCCGTCGCCCCTCCGGCTCATCGCCGTCTCCGGAGACGCGACCGGGGCCACGGTGCTGAGCACGCGTGACGCGGCCGACGCGCCCAGCACCCTGGTCACCCGGGTCGAGATCGACGCCCGCTTCGCCGTGGGCCCCGCGGTCTCCGAGCGGGTCGCGCAGCCGGTGATCGTGGGCGCCCGTCAGGACGCGCGCATCGCCCTGGTGGGCGGTCCCTTCCGGGAGACCGTGCGGGTGCAGCGCCTCGGGGACGCGGGCGACGACGACGAGCCCGGCGAGGACATCCTCCTGCGGTTCGCCCGGGGCGAGCGGCTCGCGATGGTCGCGAGCACCGCCCGCCACCGCATCTGGATCGCCGACCGCAGCGACGCGCGCTCCAACGGCTTCCATCCGCCCCACTCGCTGGTGCTCCACTCGGTCATCGACACCCTGGAGGATGGGCCCCGCACCGAGGTCGCGACCTCGACCGCCCCGGAGGCGGCCTTCGCCTCCGTCGCGCTGCACCGGCTCGACGCCTCGGACGCGAGCCGCCCCGCCTGGGCGCTCGTCACCTCGCCCGACCCGTCGTCCGCCCCGGCCATCGAGGGCGCCTAGGGCACAATCTTCGGCTCCCCCGACAGGGCCCGCGCAAGGCCCGTCCCCCAGGGCCCCCCCTGGCCCAACGCGGCGCCGCTGCTGTCGGCCGCCCTGCGCTCCTCGCGCGACCGCGTCGCGGCCATCGTGTGGCGCGGCCCGGTCCTCGCGGCGATCGTCACCGGTCCTCGCGCGGGCGTGCGCCTCGTCACCGGCGACCCCTTCGCTGGAGCGCTGCGGGATGTTCCGCTCACGGAGACCGCCCCGACCATGGTGCGCGGCGCGACGGTGCTCCCCACGAGCGACGGCTGGATCGCCTTCTGGCTCGACGTCACCCACGCCGCCCCGACGCTCCACGATCGTCGATTCGACGCGCTGGGCCGCGGCCTCGGGGCGGCCGACCGGCTGGGGGAGTTCCTACGCCTCGACGAGCAGGCCCTCAACGCGGCGCTGGCCGCGACGAATTCCGCTCCCGACGAGTTCGCCGTCGCCATTCCGACCCCCCATGGGGTCCGGGTCGCCGAGGTGCGTTGTTCGCGGTAGAACTCCTCGGTGACCGACAGCGCGCTGCACCTTGCGAGCAATGAACATCCCGCGGTAAGCGTGCGTCGGCTGCAGGTCGATTATTGATTGCCTAACCACTGTCGCCGGAGGCTCCCCAATGAAGAGGGTGCTGGTCGTAGAAGACGATGCCAATGAGCGCTTCACTCTCATGCGGGTGTTGGAGCGTGTCGGCTACGCGGTGACCGCCGTCTCGACCGCGGAGGAGGCCCTCGCGGCCCTCCCGGGGACGAAGTTCCACGCGGTGGTGAGCGACGTGATGATGCCCGAGACCGACGGGGTCTCGCTCGCTCGCGACATCGCCGAGCGAGCCCCGGGGACGCCCATCATCCTGGTGAGCGCGTTCCACCTGGCGCCGCGTCAGGTCGACCGGATGCGCATCGCGACGCTGCACTTCATGGACAAGCCCCTCGACCTGCCGAAGCTGCTGGCGCTGCTGGAGTCGCCGAGCGACGCCCCGGCCGAGCGCTGTGTCTGTACGGTGGAAGAAGCCCTGGTGGCGAACGAAGACCGGCCCCCACGCTGACCGTCTCCGGCGCAACGTGAGGGCCGCGGCGGCGCCGGTCTATCCCTCGATGAAGGACTTGAGCTGCTTGGAGCGGGAGGGGTGGCGGAGCTTGCGCAGCGCCTTCGCCTCGATCTGGCGGATGCGCTCGCGGGTGACCTCGAAGCCCTGACCCACCTCCTCGAGGGTGTGGTCGGACTTCTCACCGATGCCGAAGCGCATGCGGAGGACCTTCTCCTCGCGCCACGTCAGGGTCTTCAGCACCTTGCGCATCTGCTCGGCGAGGTTGTTGGAGATGACCGCCTCGGAGGGCGAGATCACGCTCTTGTCCTCGATGAAGTCGCCGAGGTGCGAGTCCTCCTCCTCGCCGATGGGGGTCTCCAGCGAGATGGGCTCCTTCGCGATCTTCAGGACCTTCCGCACCTTGTCGAGCGGGAGTTCCATCTTCTCGGCGATCTCCTCGGGCGTGGGCTCGCGACCGAACTCCTGCACGAGGTACCGCGAGGTGCGGATGAGCTTGTTGATCGTCTCGATCATGTGCACCGGGATGCGGATGGTGCGCGCCTGATCGGCGATGGCGCGGGTGATGGCCTGGCGGATCCACCACGTCGCGTAGGTGCTGAACTTGTACCCGCGGCGGTACTCGAACTTGTCCACCGCCTTCATCAACCCGATGTTGCCCTCCTGGATGAGGTCCAGGAACTGCAGCCCGCGGTTGGTGTACTTCTTCGCGATCGACACCACGAGGCGCAGGTTGGCCTCGACGAGCTCGGCCTTCGCGCGCTCGGCGGTGCGCTCACCCTCGCGGATCTCGCGGAAGGTGCGGCGCAGCTCCTCGAGCGTGACGCCCTGCTCCTTGGCCTTCTCCTCGACGGTGCGGACCTTGGTCGTGCTCGACTTCAGCGCGTCGAGCAGCGACTCGAGCTCCGACGCCACGGTCTTGAGCTGCCGCGCGAGCACGCCCCGGCGGCGGTTGTCGGCGGCCTCGAACTCGCGCAGCCGGCGCTTGAGCTCGCGGGGCTCGACGCCGAAGCGGCGGGCCGCATCGGTGACGGGCGACTCCGCGCGCTCGAGCTGATCGATCAGCTTCTTCAGCTGCGAGACGATGTTCTCGATCTGCTTCTTGTTGAGGCGCAGGTCGATGAGCGAGAGGCACATGTCCGCGCGGGTCTTCTCGATCTCGTCGACGACCGCGCGCTTCTTCGTGTCCGAGAGCTTCTTCGCCGGGTCGAGCGACTCCTCGAGCGACTCGATGTGGAGCTGCAGCCGCTTGACCTTCTCCGTGAGGCGGTCGACGCGCTTGCGGACGTCGTCCTCGTTGTAGCCCTCCTCGTCGTCAGCGTCGCGCACGACGTCCTTCAGGCGGACCTTGTTGTCCTTCACCTTCTGGCCGAGCTTGATGATCTCCTGCACCGCGATGGGCGACCGGAGGATGGTGTTGAGGACCTTGTTCTCGCCGTCCTCGATGCGCTTGGCGATCTCGACCTCGCCCTCGCGGGTGAGCAGCGAGACCGAGCCCATCTTGCGGAGGTACATCCGCACGGGGTCGTTGCTCTTGGCCGCGTACGCGTCCTCGGCGACGGCCTCCTCCTCGTCCGGGATCGGGACGACGCGCTTCTCCTGGTCTTCCTCCGCGGCGCGCTTGGCCGGGACCTTCACCTGGTTGCTCGCCTCGACGACCTCGATCTCCTCGTCGCCGAGGATGCCGATGAGCTCGTCGAACTGGTCCGCGGAGATGGCGTCCGTCGTGAACGCCTCGTTGATCTCGTCGAGGGTGATGCTCCCCTTCGACTTGCCAAGCTCGATCAGCTGCTGGACCTCCTTGCGGTCGCGGCCCTTGCCAGGCGCCGTCGCCTCCGCGGCCTTCGCCGCGCCGCCAGAGTTCTTCCCAGATGTCGCCTTGCGAGTGGTCTCTTCCTTCATCGAACGGCTCCTCCGCGCCGCAGTAACCGGCCGCGCTGTCTGTACGATCTGTCCCGCCCCGTCAAATCACCCATCATCAACCCTCATCTACCGTCAGCCGGGCACGCGACGCTTCAGCGCGAGTTCGCGCTTCATGTTCAGCTCCTCGTTCAGTGCCTGCACTTCTCCCCGCTCGTCGCCATCGACGCCCGCCGCGAAGCTGCGGTCCTTCAGCTGCCCCCACTCCCGCTCCGCCTTGAGGCGCTTGATCGTCGCGAGGGCGTCCGCCAGGCCCTTCGCACAGCGGGCCTGGGCCTCTGCGCCCTCGGGCTCGGTCGCGCACAGCTGCTCCGCGAGCCACTGCCGATCCTCCTTGGAGGGCGCGAGGTCCAGCAGCGTCGCGGCGCTCAACTCCTGATTCGCCTCCCACTGCCGTCGGGCCTCCGAGATCAGCGTCCAGGTGGCCTTGTCCACCACGCTGCCGAGGCTGTTGGTGTCCTCGGTCGCCAGCAGCCTCGGCAACGAGAGCAGCGCGCCGATCGCCGCGGCCTGCGCCTGGCGCTCCTTTAGTCGCCCTTCGGCCTCGGCGGGGAAAAGTTCGCCCAGCCCCGCGCGGTACCTCGGCAGCACCGCCGCGTGCTCGTGGAAGTCCATCGTCCGCCCGAGCTGCTTCATGAACTCGCGCACGACCCCGGTCACGAGCGCGTGATCGAGGTGCAGCGTATGGACGACCTGCGTGATGTACGCGTTGCGCTCGCTGAGGTCCCGCACCGCCGCGATCGCGGGAGCGATGACGCGAAGGGCTGCGACGCGCTGGGGCACCGCGTCACGCAGCCGGGTGCGAGAGCCGTTGATGAGCCACTCCACCAGGCTCGGCGCCTCGTGAAGGTGCTTCTTCATCCCCTCGGCGCCGTAGCCCTCCTCCGCGCTCCGGAGGTAGCTGTCCGGGTCCATGCCCAGCGGCAGCTTGCCCACCCGCGCGGCGAGGCCCACCTCGGAGCAGACCGAGTAGGCCGCGGCGGTCGCCTTGCGCCCCGCCTCGTCGCCGTCGAACAGGATCACGACGTTCTCCGCGAAGCGCCGGAGCAGCCGCGCCTGCGCCTCGGTGAAGCTCGTGCCCAGCGGCGCCACGGTCTCGGTGAACCCGTGCTGGTGCATCTGCACGACGTCGAAGTTTCCTTCGACCAGGATCGCCTCGGCCTTCTGACGCATCGAGGTGCGCGCGACCCCGAGCCCGTAGAGCAGCTCGGACTTCTTGTAGAGCGGCGTCTCGGGGCTGTTGATGTACTTGCCCGCGTCCTCCGGGACGAGGCCCTCGGGCATGTCCTCGGTGACCGGGAGCACCCGGCCGGAGAAGGCCACCACGCGACCCGCGCGGTCGACCACCGGGAACATCAGCCGGTGCCGGAAGCGGTCGTACCAGCCACCGTTGCGACCGGGCATGAGCAGGCCCGCGAGCTCGGCGTCGGCGGGCGACACCTTCTGCGCCTTCAGGTGCTCGGCGAGCCCGTCCCATCGGGCGGGCGCGTAGCCCAGGCGGAAGCGCGCCGTGAGCTCGTCGCTGATACCCCGCTCGGTGAGCACGTCGCGGGCGAGCTCGCTGTACGGCGCCTCCGCGAGGCACTTCTCGAAGTACGCCGCGGCGCTCTCACAGGCCGCCGCGAGGCGCTCGCCCACGTCGCGCTGGCGACGGTCTTCGGCGATGCGCTCCGGGTCGCGGGTCTCCGGGAGCTCGACGCCCGCCTTCTCCGCGAGGGCGCGCAGCGCCTCGACGAAGGTCACGCCCTCGATCTGCTCGTAGAACTTGAGCGCGTCGCCGGAGGCCTTGCAGCCGAAGCAGAAGTAGAAGCCGCGCTCGGCGTTGACGTTGAAGCTCGGAGTGCGCTCCTCGTGGAAGGGACAGCGCGCGATCCAGTTCATGCCCGCGCGACGCAGGGGCATGTACTGGCCGACGAGCTCTACCAGGTCGGTCCGCTGGCGGACCTGGTCGACGACGCTGCGATCGATCACTCCGCTGTCGCCTCGCGCTGAAGGGGAAATCGCTCAGACTCAGGAATACCCTGCCCGGTGAGCGGACGTTGCGTAGCTCGGCCCCCTGGAAGGGTCAAGAAGCTCGCCGAGAGAATCACCTCCGAGATTTCTCGGGAGATCCCGCGCATCTGCGACCGATTGCGGTCTGCAAGACGAAGGCCACCGGCGTGTCGTGTTAGGCCCACGGCGCTGTCATGTCGTTGCAACCCCGCCCACTCCAGCTCGCCGCCCTCGGCCTCGCGGCCGCGGCCCTCCCCCTCGTCGTGGCCGCCGACCCGTGGCCCGCCCTCGCGATCCCGCCGGAGAACGCCCGCTCGCTCCGCGCCCCGCCGAGGCGACCGCCGCAGGGGGACGTCGACGCCCGCGCACGGCTGCTGGTCGACGCCCTCCGCACCGGCGAGCCGACGGAGCTGCAGCGCGCCGAGGGGTTCTTCCTCCCTCGCGAGCCCTTCCTCGCCATCAAGGACATGTCCGGCGCCGCGGGCTACTTCGCGACCCTGCTGCGCTGGTACCGACGGGACATCCTGGCCGAGCGCTCCCGCCGACGCGACTGGTCGGGCGCCCGCTTCGAGGGCTTCGACCTCTCGCGCGCCTGCACCTGGATGACCATCGGTCGCGAGGCCAACCGGCTGCCGTACTGGAGCTGCTACCGCTCGACGCTGCGGGTCGCCGTCGGGGGGCGGACCGAACGTGTGGAGGTGCGAGTGATGATCCACTGGGGCGATCGCTGGTACGCGACGCACCTCGGGGCGATCCCCTCGAGACACTGAGCCGTGTCGAACCGGGCGCCTCGGGCTCGACAGCCCCTCCCGGGAGGCGCTACGACCTCCGCATGAGCACTCCAGACATCAAGTCGTTCGAGGATTTCTGGCCGTACTACGTGCGCGCGCACAAGAACCCGGTGACCCGCACCGTGCACGCCATCGGCACGAGCGTCGGGGCGGCGGTGGCCCTCACCGGGCTTCTGACGGGGAAGAAGTCCCTGGTCCCGGTGGGCGCGGCCATCGGATACAGCTTCGCCTGGTATTCGCACTTCTTCATCGAAGGGAACAAGCCGGCCACCTTCGGGCACCCGCTGTACTCCTTCGCCGCCGACTGGGTGATGATCTCCAAGATGCTCCGCGGGACCATGGACGCCGAGGTCGAGCGCGTCACCGCTCAGAGTGTCGCCGTCAGCGCCGCGCAGCCCGTGAACGTCGCTGGCGACGGCGTGCTGCACTGACCGTCACCGCCCCGTGTCGACCCCGGACAGCCTCCCGCGCGCCCGCCGCCATCTCCTCGTCGCCTACGGGGTCGTCAACGCCCTGGTGTTCGCGCTCTCTCGCCCCGCGGCGGTGCGACGCGACCTGCATGGGCTCATCGGGGTGGTCTTCCTGGTGGCGGCGCTGCGAGGGGTGTCCGCGGACGATGACGACACGGAGCGCTACGGCATCCGACTCGAAGGCCTGATCCCGGGCCACCAGGGCGACGCTCGCTCGCTGCCCCGCGCGCTGGTCGAGGCCATCCCCTCGGCCTTTCGCGAGCTCGGCGTCGCGGCCCTCGTCGCGGGCCTCGTGCTCCCGGTCTACTCGCTGGCCTGGCCCCTCATCAACCGACCCATCGGGCCGCGGCACCTCCCCTTCACCCACGACCCGGTGGCCACCCTCCTCGGCGAGGTCGTCGCCGTCGCCCTCACGGAAGAACTCTTCTTCCGGGGCTTCCTCCAGACCCGCGTCGCCGACGCCCTCGGGCTCGCGGATCTTACCCGCACCCGTAAGCCCCCCCTCGCCGACGCGGTGCGCGTCGTGGCGATCACCTCCGCGCTCTTCGCCCTCACGCACGTCATCGCCGAGCCCGGCATCGGCCGCGCCGCGGTCTTCTTCCCGAGCCTCCTCTTCGGCGCGCTGCGCATCTGGCGCGGGGGCATCGGCGCCGCCGTGGCCCTGCACGCGATCTTCAACGTGTTCGAGCGCTACCTCGAGGGCCGGTGAGGACCGCCGCGCTCTTCGACATGGACCACACGCTGGTCGCCGCCAACAGCGCGCTGCTCTACGTGCGGTGGCTCCGCGGCCGCGGCGAGGCCCGGCGCCGGGATGCCGCGCGCTTCGGGTGGTGGTTCGTCCGGTACATGGCCGGATCGCTCGACGCGAGCGGCATCGCCCGCACCATCGCGCGCCCGCTCGCCGGCCGGGACGCGGAGCGCTTCATCCGAGAGGTCGAGGAGTGGTCCGCCGCGGAGCTGGTGCCCTTCATCTCCGAGCGCGCCCGGGCGGTGGTCGCGGAGCGCCAGGCGCGCGGCGACCTGTGCGCGGTGCTCACCAGCTCGAGCGCCTACGCCGCGAAGCCGGTGGCGCAGGCCCTGGGCATCGAGCACATCCTCGCCTCGCGGCTCCTGACCGAGCACGGCCGGCTCACCGGCTCCATCGAGGAGCCCTTCTGCTACGGCGGGGCCAAGGTGACCGTGGCCGAGCGCTGGGCGCGGCTGCACGACGTCGACCTGCGGGGCAGCGCGTTCTACTCCGACTCCATCACCGACCTGCCCATGCTCGACTCGGTGGGCGAGCCCGTCGTGGTCAACCCCGACCCCCGCCTCCGATGGACCGCGTGGCGACGGGGCTGGCCTGTGGAGCGCTGGTAGCCTTCGCCCGCTTCTCCCCGGCGGGGCGCTCGAGCACCGCGCGGACGCTCGGGTCGAGGCCCTCCAGCTCCCAGGTCATGCGTCGAAGCACCCCGGCGAGCACCTCGATCTGCGCGTCGACGGAGCCCCGCTCGTCGACCAGCACCGTCGGCACGCCCTTCACCACGCAGAAGCCCCCCGCGGAGGTTCCCCGGCTCATGGCCTCCTTGCGCACGGTCAGCCCCCGCGACTGCGCCAGCGACACCAACGCTTCGACCAGGACCTTGCCTCGCATCGCTCGACAGGATGACAGCCGCGGCCCCGAGACTCCACCGCCCTTCGTCTGCTACGCCGTCGTTCATGGGACGCAAGCGACTCGACGAGACGGAACTGCACGGCGCCCTCGAAGCCCTGGAGGGCTGGTCGCTTGCGGGCGACGCGATCACGGCCACCTTCGCCTTCGATAGCTATGAGGCGGGCGTCGCCTTCGCGATGCGCGTGGCGCTCTACGCGCAGCGGGTCGACCACCACCCGGACCTGCTCATCAAGTTCGCGACGGTCGCGGTGACCTGGTCGACGCACGACGCGGGCGGCGTCACCCGACGGGACCTCGAGGGGGCCGAGTACGTCTCCGGCTTCGCCCGGCCCCAGAGCTCTCCGGCGCGCTGACCGCTCGCCCGACGCGGACGTGCCCGTAACTCCTCGCCCCGCGCGAGCCCGCCCTACGGTGGGTCGCAGAGGAGAGACGCGCCATGTCCGACCGCCACCGCGACGTCCTGCGCCCGCCGATCGCCCCGCGCCCCGTGCGCAATGATCCCCGCGTCGAGCAGGAGGAGCCGTCCGCCCGCGACGCGCAGATGGCCTGCCTCGCCCGCATCGCCCTCGTGCGACGGCGCGTCGTGATCGAGCCCGACGACCGGCCGCAGATGGCCGTCAGCCCGCCTCGCCCGGACTTCGCCCGCCCCCCGCGCCGCCCGGAGCCGCCTGCCGGCGATCGCGGCGTGTGGTGCTTCCGGCCGAGCGACGACCGCGTCGAGGTCGTCGACCTCCCCGACGAGGACTGAGACCGGCGCGGGAGCGCTTGACAGGCGCGCGTCGACCGCGCTGTGTTCCCGACGAAATGCGCCTCTTCGACCGCTTTCCCGCGCGCTACCTCGCCCCCAACGGCGTCACCTGCATCGGCCTCGTCTTCGGGCTCCTGTCCATCCGCACCTCCCTCGGCGCCACCTCGCTGACGCAGCTCGCGGCCGCCGCGTGGCTGATCCTCTACGCCGTGCTCCTCGACAAGGCCGACGGCGCCATCGCCCGCAGGCTCAACGCCAGCAGCGAGTTCGGCGTGCAGCTCGACTCCTTCTCCGACTTCGTCACCTTCGGCATCTCGCCCGCGGCGCTCATCACCCGGGCCGTCGCCCTCGGCGCCCCGGAGCCCTGGTCGCACGGCGCGGCGCACCTCGGGCTCGAGCTCCTCGGCGCGGCCTATGTGCTCTGCGCCGCCATCCGGCTCGCGAAGTTCAACGTCACCACCGACGTGGTCGGCTCGCGCTTCTTCCTCGGCCTGCCCTCCACCAGCAGCGGCGGCATGCTCGCGTCGGCCTTCCTCGCCCACCAGGCCAACGCCCTCGGCCCCTCGTCGCTGCAGGCCTTCGTCGGCGTCATGGCCCTCTTCGCCGCGCTGATGGTGAGCAACCTCCCGCAGCCCAAGCTCCACGTCTCGTCGCAGCCCGTCATCAAGGTGCTGCAGGTGCTCGTGGTGCTCAGCGTCTACATCCTCATCCCGCTGCACCTCGCGCCGACCTACCTCATCGCGGCCTCCGGCCTCTACACGATCGGCGGCTTCATCTACGGGCTCAAGGTGACCGGCGGACGGCACCCCGGCGAGCTCGAGACGCCCGCCGCGCACTGACCCGCACCGGGCACCGCCCCTCCCCCCCCGCCGAACTGATCTTCCCCCCGCGAATACGGGCCCCGGGGTCTTGCCCCGGGCCGTTCACGATACTAGAAGTTCATCTATCAGAACGAAGGCGCTCTGATCTCCGTCGAAGCACATCGGTTGGAATAGCGTTCCCCAGGTGGTGCGTTCGTGGAGATGAAGGGCCGGATGATCCGGCTGAACAGAAGCGGAGTCCCCCAATGCGCATCACTCTCATCGGTGGCGTCGAACGCAACGAGCGCGCTCTCTCCAAGATCGCGCAGTCCCTCGGGCACGAGCTCGACTTCCACGGCGGTCACATGAACGGGCGCGGCGTCGAGGTGATGGAGCGGCAGATCGAGCGCTCCGACCTCGTGCTGGTGACCACGGACGTCAACAGCCACACGGCCGTGATGGTGGCGCGCAACGCCTCCAAGCGCATGGGCCGCGAGCTGGTGATGATGCGGTCGTGCAACCCCACGCGCTTCCGCGAGCTGCTCACCGCGCGCGCGACCGAGGCGAAGGCGGCCTGATCGTCGGTCTCGCGCTACGGGGTCGCCGGCCCGAGGTAGAGCACCTTCAACGCCGCGATGTTCACGCGGAAGAAGGCACCGCCAGCGCCCCCCGTCCCACCGGTGTAGCGGGTGAAGTGTTCGAAGGCGGACATGTTCACGGCGGACTCGTCGTCGCCGATGACCACGCGGTAGTCGCGCCCCGCCTCGAGTGACGCCCGCACGAAGGACGAGTCGCGCCACTCGTCCCAGCTGCCGAGCTGCGGCATCACGAGGTAGCCGTCGGCCACCGCGCGGCCGCCCGCGGCCTCGAAGACCTGCACGCGCTTCACGCCGCAGGTGATGCCCGTGGTGGTTCCGCCGGAGCCGTTGGCCGCGGTCACCTGCAGGAGGTACGCGCCGGACTGCGGGACGCGCAGCGCCGAGACCTCCAGCCGGTGACCCGGGTCGCCCCAGTTCTCGTAGTGGGCGCGGCCGTGATCGCTGGCGAGGCGGCCGCCCGTCGCGACGAAGCGCGTGGCGTCGATCTGTTGCACCCGCGCGGAGGAGACGCCCCACCAGCACTGCGGCGCGGCGTGCTGCGAGGCGTTGCCCGAGGCGCGGAAGACCGTCTCCACGGAGTAGCAGTGCGAGGCCGTCTGCTCGTCCGTGAGGGTCTCGGTCCAGACCTCGCCGTCGGCGGGACCGAGCGTGGCGACGCGCTGACCATCGCGGAGGATCACCACGTCGAGGGCGCTGCGCTCCTCGCCGGAGACGTCCACGCGGAGCTGCACCCGGCCGCTCGCGGGCGCCGCGGCGAGCGAGGCGATGGAGGGCGTTCGCGGGCCGAAGACCTGACGCCAGTCGCTGAGGTCGGAGACGGCGTGAAGGGTGGCGCGGGCCTCCGGGGCGTCGCGCAGCTCGACCTCCACGATGGAGCGGTCGGGCAGGGTCGCCGGGTCGATGAAGGCGTCGCCCACGTCGCGGCCGTTCACCCGCACCGAGCCCACGGCGTAGGCGCCCGCGCGGTCGGTGCCAGGCGCCGGGAGCGAGACGCGGAAGTCGAGGTGGTGGCCTCGGAAGAGGAAGCCGCGAAGGGCGATGCGGTCGGCGTGGGCGAACCAGGCGTGGCGCATCGCGCGGGTGATGTACGGCCGGAGCCGGAAGCCCTGCGCCGAGGTCTCCAGCCCGAAGACCACGTCGTGGACCATCGAGAGGTAGGCCGCGACGCTCCAGAGCTGGCGCTGCGAGTTGACCACCGGTCCGCTGTACATCCCGTCCTCGACCCGGGGGCGGCCGCTGGTGAATTCGAAGTTCTCCATGTTGGACAGGTTGAGGGCGGCGGCGCGGACCATGGCGTCGACGTTCCAGTCGACGCTGGCGTCGTTGCGCACCTGGCGGGCGGCGCGCAGCCAGTAGGCCGTCACGAAGGGCCAGGACGCGCGGTTGTGATAGATCGCCGTGAACTGCTGCTGCGGCCAGATCACCGGCAGGCCGCGGCCCGCGTGGGGGTAGCGAGCGACGAGCTCGCGGGCCTGCGCGTCGGTAGCGACGCCGGTGAGCACCGCGAGCGCCGAGCCGAGCGCGTCCCATCGGCGCACCGGCGACGGGTCGAGCTCGGTGGTGCTGAAGGCGCTGAACTGCCCGTCACTCGCCAGCCAGAAGCGGCGCTGGATGCCCTGCTTCAGCGCGTCGGCCCAGGCCCGGTAGCGCGCCCCGGCGGCGGCGTCGCCTCGCTCGGCGGCGAGGGTGGCGACGGTGTCGAGCAGCGCGAAGTGCAGCACGTTGGTGCTGAGCGAGCGCGACATCGCGATGTGCACCGGGTCCGTGGCGGTCCACGAGGGGTAGGTCTGCTCGCGCCAGTCGAGGAAGGACTGCTCGCCGCGGTAGAGGCCGTCGCGCGCGTCGAAGACCACCCGTCGGTCGTGCTCGGCGGTGTCGACCATCGCGGGGTAGGCGAGCGCGAGGAAGCTCGCGCGGTCGGCGCCGGTGAGGTGCTTGAGGAGCTCGGAGGCGCCGAGGGCCCACACCACGCGGTCGCTGGAGACGGGGTAGCTGCCGCCGGTTCCAGTATCCTGAACGATCTGGGGGTTGGTGCCGTCGCGGCGCGCGGAGAGCTTGAATACAAGGGAGTTGCGCGCCCGGAGCGGGTCCATCGAGGCCAGCGCCAGGTGGGCGGCGTAGGAGGTGTCGCGGGTCCAGACGTAGTTCCAGAGACGGCCCGTCTCGAAGCAGCCGCCCACCGGGCAGTCGATGGCGTTGCCGTTGTTGAACGACCCGTCTCGGATGGCGGCGACGGAGTCCTCGCGCATCTCGTCGACGGCCAACGCGTAGAGCGCGTCGAAGAGGTCGTGGCCGCTGCGGAGCGTGGGCCAGCCGTCGCGCTCGCGCACCGTGCGAGGGTTGGCGGGCTGTCCGTCGCGGAGGGCGGCCGTCGTGCGGAGCTGGTAGGTGCGCACGCAGGCCGCCGGGTCGTCCATCGTGACGACCGTGCGATCGGCGCCGTCGACGAGCTCGCTGGTGCTGCCGGGACGGCTCACGAGGGCTCCTTCGCAGACTGAGCCCGGGACATCGGACGCGGGCGCGTCGAGGCCGGGGACGTCGACCGTGGGCGCATCGACGGCGGGCGCATCGACGGCGGGCGAGTCCGTGGTCGGAGCGCCGGCGTCGACGGAGGCCGCGGTGTCGTCACAGCCGACGAGGGCGCAGGCGACCCAAGGGAGGGAGCGGAGGAGCGAGCGGACCGGGCCCGGTGGGTACACGCGGCGGATTGTTCATGCCGAGCGGGCCTACGGGCAAGCGGGGAGCTGCGCGCTCAGAGGTTGGGGATCTGCCAGTCGATGGGCGTGTGGCCGAGCTGAGTGAGCGCGGCGTTGACCTTGGAGAAGGGCTTGGAGCCCATGAAGAGCTTCACCGAGAGCGGCGACGGGTGCGCGCCCTCGATGACGACGTGGCGCTTCGTGTCGACGAGCTTCGCCTTCTTCTTGGCGTAGTTGCCCCACAGCAGGAACACCGCGGGCTTCTCCCTCGCGGAGACCGCCTTGATCGCGGCGTCGGTGAACTGCTCCCAGCCGTGGTCCTTGTGGGAGTTGGGGCTGTGGGCGCGCACGGTCATCACGGCGTTGAGCATGAGCATCCCCTGCTTCGCCCAGGGCACGAGGTATCCGTTGTTCGGGATGGTGCAACCGAGGTCGGACTTGAGCTCCTTGTACATGTTGACCAGCGACGGCGGGGTCGCGACGCCGGGCTTCACGGAGAAGCAGAGGCCGTGCGCCTGGCCGACGTCGTGATACGGGTCCTGCCCGATGAGCACGACCTTGGTCTCCTGGAAGGGCGAGTACTTGAAGGCCGAGAAGACCTCTCCCTCCGGGGGGAAGACCTCTCCCGACTGTCGCTCCTTCGCGACGAAGTCCATGAGGTTCTTGAAATAGTCCTTCTCGAACTCCGCGCTGAGCGCGAGTTGCCAGTCGGGAGGGAGGTCGGGGCGATCACTCATCGGGGTTCTCGTGGCTCCATGAGGCTTGTCGGTTGAACAACGATCGGACGGTGAATCGGGGTGAGGTCAGAGCGCCGCGGCGATGGCCTTCGCGAGGGCCGCCCCGTCGGCGTGATCGAAGGGCCCCAGCGGCTGCCAGCCCAGCTCGAGGCCCTGGTCGGACGAGGGCTTGGGGATGATGTGGAAGTGCACATGGAAGACGGCCTGGTGCGCCGCGGTGCCGTTGTTCTGGAGCACGTTGAAGTCCTCGCAGCCGGTGGCCTGCTTCACCGCGCGGCAGAGGCGAGGGAGCACCCGCCCGATGGCCGCCGAGGACTCATCGGACAACGCGTCGAGCGTCACCGCGGGCTCCTTCGGGATCACCAGGGTGTGCCCGCGGCTCAGCGGACCGACGTCCAGGAAGGCCAGGACGAGGTCATCCTCATAGACCTTGTGACAGGGGATCTCCCCGCGGAGGATCTTGCTGAATACGGTGTCTGCCATCGTCTCGGATCTCCCTCGGCGCGGGAGACTACACCAACCGCGGAGGCCGCGACCGCCGCGCAACTGGTCACAAGAGCCCCACTGCGACGGCGGTGGAATCTCGACTGGAGGGCGTTGCGGGTGAGCGCATTGCGCGGTGTAGAGTCATGCGGTGCCGGGGTCCGGTCCGCCCGATGAGGGGACCACGCGGCTGGAGGTCCATCATGCGTTCAAGAGTCCTCGTCTTCGCGTTGGGGCTGTCGCTCCCGGTGGTGGGTTGTTCGAGCGGTGACTCCAACGTCATCCGCACCGATCCCAACAACTACGGCGACACCGGCCCTGGTGGAAACAACGGCCGCGGCGACGGCTCGCAGCGCGGCGACGGCTCGCAGTCCGGCGACGTGGACCCGAACGACAAGGACGGCTGGGGCGACTTCGACGCGGGACCGACGACGGGCTTCGACGCAGGACCGATCCCGACCTTCGACGGCTTCGACTTCGACGGCCTCGACCTCGACGGCTTCGACTTCGACGGGTCCTTCCCCGACGGTGGACCGACGCCCGAGCACCCGGACATCTGCAACAACGGCCTCGACGACGACCACAACGGGCTCGTCGACGACAACTGCACCTGCGTCGCGGGCCGCACGCAGCGCTGCTTCCTGGGCGAACCGGCGCGCGCCGGCCGGGGGGGGTGCCTCTGGGGGTCGCAGTCGG
>CBIHPK010000010.1:0-83299 GCA_966211675.1 uncultured Myxococcaceae bacterium | reverse complement strand
CGGGCCACCGCGGAGGCGAGGCGGTCGTCCACGCCCGGTCGAGCGCGCCGCGCGGCGGCGTCGAGCCTCGCTGCCGCCCGGGACCACGCCCCGGCCTCGGCGAGGCGCTCGACGGTCACCTCCGCCCCGAGCGGAGGGCGCAGCACCGCGGGCGCGGCGTCGGTGGCGGTGTCGCGGGAGGCGATGCGCACCGCCGAGGCGCGCACCTCGGGGTCCTCCGGGTCGAGGCCGACGGCGCGGGCGAGGGCCGCGTCCCGCTCGGCCAGCGTGGCGTCCGTGTCGCCGAGCGCGGAGGCGAGGCCGAGCCAGGCCGCGGCGGCGTCGGGGTGCCGGCCGGTGGCCGCGCGGGCGACGTCGATGGCGCGAGCGCGCTGGCCCGCGGCGAGGAGGTGCTGCACCCGGCGCGCGACGATCCAGGGGTCGGCCTCGTCGGCGAAGGCCGCGAGGGCGAGCTGGCGGTCGGCCTCGACGAAGTCCCCGCGGGCGGCGGCGAGCTCGCCGCGCAGGTAGGCCTCGTAGGCGGTGGCCGAGGCGAAGGGCCGCTCGCGCAGCCGACCGCCGATGCGCTCGACGGTGGTGCCGCCGGACGAGCGGCCGCAGGCCGGGGCGGCGGCCAGGAGGAGGAGCGCGAGGGCGGACGAGCGGCGGGTGCGCACGGGGCGGCGAATGGGTCTTAGCACCGTCCCGCCCGCAACAGAACGGGAGCCTTGTGGGGAGGGCTGGGTCGCCAGTAGCATCCGCGCCGCGAACGGGAGGCTGTGAGGGCTCGTGTCCCGACCCGCTGGTCGCCAACGCTCATCCGTCCGTTCATCACCTTCGAGGAGAGACATGACATCCGAAGTCGACGCCCGCTGCCTGGAGACCTTCCCCAACTGGCTTCGTTCGCTGGGCCACGACGCGGAGGCGATGGTCGACGCGCTCAACGCGGCGGAGACCCCGGAGGCCGCGCGCCGCTCGCTCGCCGCGGGGCTCAACTACGTCTTCAAGTCCGTCGACCTCATCCCCGACGGCATCGATGACATCGGGTACCTCGACGACGCCTTCGTGCTGCGCATCGCCGTGGCGCACGCGGGCGCCCACGGCGTCGACCTCGGCACCAACCCCGCTCTCCAGACCCTGGCGGCCGACGTCGACCTGGTGAAGAGCTTCCTCGCGGACGACTACCACCGGCTCGACGTCTACGTGCAGGGGCTCAAGCGCAGCGCCGCGCGCGGCCGCTCGGTGGACGACATCATCTCCGGGGCGGCGGTGCGCTCGGACTTCACCGCCGACGTGAAGGGCTTCGCCCGCAGCTACGCCGCGCCGGGCTTCGGCCGCGAGGAGAAGAACCTCATCAAGCTCCGCGCCTTCTTCGACGCCAAGCTGCCCCGCTGAATCGCCGTTCAGCGGGTGATTGACCCTGTCATCCCGCGAGCCTAAAAGACCCGGCGCGTAGGCCCGTGCGCGGTGCACGCGGAACCTCACGCTACGGTCGACGGACATGAACCCCATCGCGATGGCCCTCCTGGTTGGAGGGCTCAACGGGCTGTTTGCCTTGAGCGCCTTCCGGCGCCTCGTCCTGCTGACGCAGGGGCAGCCCGAAAACCGGCTCGATCGCATCTGGGAGCGGCTCACCGTCGCCCCGGGGTCGGAGGGGCCGAGCGTCTTCGGCAGCGCGCTGGTGTTCACCGCCCTGGTCTGTCTCGCGGCGGCGCCCGCGGCGCTCCTCGGGGGCCTCGCGCCCGGCGAGGCGGGCCGGGAGTTCCTGCGGCTGGGGACGATGCTCGGGGCGGTCGGCGGCGGCGCGGCGCTCTTCTGGGCCCTGCGCGCGCAGCTCAAGATGCCCAAGTACGCCACCGCGGGCTTCGCGCACTACCTGATCTTCACCGGCTTCGCGACCCTGCTGCTCCGCACGATCATCCTCGTGGGCCGCGGCTTCGACGAGTCGTTCTACCTCTTCATCCTCGACCCGCAGGGCCCCGACCCCCTGCTGCGCGCCCTCGGCTATGGCTACAACATCCTCAAGGACGTGGTCGTCCTCGGGGTCATCGCGGGCGTCGCGGCGTTCATGTACTTCCGGCTCATCCCGAAGCTCAGCCGCCTCGCCTACGGCTGGCACGCCTGGGTCGTGCTGGGCGTCATCGGCACCATGATGGTCATGGACATCGTCGCCGACGGCGGCATGGTCCTCTCGCACGCCATCCACCGGGGCGGCGACGTCGCGGCCAACATCAACGAGATCGGCAACGCCACGGGCGAGAACCTCGGCCGCGTGCTCGCGCTCATCCTCCACGGCGTCGGGGTGTCGAGCGCCTCCACCGCGCACGCCATCGGCGCCGTCGGCCTCTGGGTGCACGTCTTCCTGGTGTTCGCCTTCCTCAACTACCTGCCCTACGGCAAGCACTTCCACGTCATCACGGCGCTCATCAACGTCTTCACGCGCAACCTCGACCCGCCCGGCCGGCTCAAGCCCATGGCCGAGAGCTCGGACAAGCTGCTGGAGTCCATGGCCGCCGCGATGGAGCAGCCCGACCCCACCGCCGCCCGCGTCGGCGTCGGCCGCATGGACCACTTCACCTGGAAGGCGCTGCTCGACTTCTACACCTGCACCGAGTGCGGGCGCTGCTCGGACAACTGCCCGGCGCACCGCACGGGCAAGCTGCTCTCCCCGAAGCACCTCACCATCGACCTCCGCGACCACCTCTACGAGAAGCAGAACGAGGTGTTCTCGCACGACGGCTACGGCGAGGACGGCGAAGCCCCGAAGCCCATCTTCGACCTCAACCTCGTGCCCGACGTGATCCACCCGGACGTGATCTGGGCGTGCACCACCTGCCGCGCCTGCGAGGAGCAGTGCCCGGTGATGATCACCTACGTGGACAAGATCGTGGACATGCGCCGCAACCTGGTGATGGTGCGCGGTGAGTTCCCGGCGGAGCTCCAGAAGACCTTCCAGGCCCTGGAGACCAACGGCAACCCGTGGAACCTCACGCGCATGGACCGGGCGGAGTGGTCCGACGGCCTCGACGTGAAGCTGATGAGCGAGAAGCCCGACGCGGCGGTGCTCTACTGGGTCGGCTGCGCGGCCAGCTACGACGACCGCGCCAAGAAGATCTCCCGCGCCATGGCGAGGCTGCTGAAGCAGGCGAAGGTGGACTTCGCCATCCTGGGCAGCGAGGAGACCTGCACCGGCGACCCGGCGCGGCGCTCGGGCAACGAGCACCTCTACATGATGCTCGCCGAGCAGAACGTCGCGACGCTCAACAACTACAAGCCGAGGCGCATCGTCACGACCTGCCCCCACTGCTTCAACACGCTGCTCAACGAGTACCCGGACCTCGGCGCGAAGTACGAGGTGGTTCACCACTCGACCTTCCTCCAGGAGCTGCTGGCCACCGGCAAGCTGCGCCCCACCCGCGGGGTGAAGGCCAAGGTGGTCTTCCACGACTCCTGCTACCTGGGTCGTTACAACGGCGTGTATGAGGCCCCCCGCGACGTGCTCGGCCGCATCGAGGGCCTGGAGCTCGTCGAGGCCGAGTGGAACCGCGAGAAGGGCCTCTGCTGCGGCGCCGGCGGCGGTCAGATGTGGATGGAGGAGCAGCACGGCACCGAGCGGGTGAACAAGCGCCGCACGCTCCAGCTGGTCGACACCGGCGCGACCATGGTCGCCTCCGGCTGCCCCTTCTGCCAGACGATGCTCACCGACGGCATCAAGTCCATGGAGGAGGAGCTCAAGCGCCCGGTCGAGCAGCTCGACATCGCCGAGGTGCTCGAGCGCGCCGTCGCCTTCGACGAGCCGGTGGTCGCGCCGTCCGCCCCCGAGGCGACGCCCGACGCCGAGTCCCCCGCCGCCTCCAACTGATCCCCTTCCCTTCGCTGCACGCCTCCCGCACCATCGGGCGGGATGGATCCACCGCCGCCGCCGAGCCTCGGGGCCGCCCTCGCCCAGACGCTGATCACCCTCGCCGCGGTCTGCGCTCTCGCCTGGTGGGTGCTCCGCTGGGCCGCGCGCCGGGGCGTCGGGCGAGGCCCCGCCGGGGTCATCACCGTCGTCGATCGCGTCGCGCTCGACCCGCGGCGCACCCTCTTCGTGGTGCGCGTGGGAGCGAAGGCCCTCCTCCTCGGCGGCAGCGACGGGAGCCTCTCGGTGCTCTCCGAGCTCGACCCCGCCACGCTCCCTGACGCGTCCCCGAAGGAACCCCCGCCGTGAACGCCGTCGGCACCTCAGCCCTCGTGCTGGCGCTCGTCTTCGGGATGCTCTCGCTCCTGCCCGCGCTGCTGCTGGTGGGGACGAGCTTCGTCAAATGCTCGGTGGTGCTCGGGCTCATCCGCAACGCGCTCGGATCCTCCGAGACCCCGAGCTCGCTGGTGGTGCTGGGGCTGAGCGCGATCCTGTCGCTGCACGTGATGGCCCCCACGGCGCGAGCGATGGCCGAGCGCGCGGGCCCGCAGCTCACCGAGGCGCTCGCGGCCGACCCGCTCACCCCCGACGGCCTCGCCAGGCTGGGGCGCGCCTGGGACGCGGGCAAGGCGCCATGGGTGAGGTTCCTCCGGGCCAACGCGCACGCGAGGGAGCGGCGGCTCTTCGCGGACCTCGCCCGGCAGTCGGCGCAGCGGCAGGGCGCGACCGCGGCGGTGGGCGACGACGACGTCTCGGTGCTGCTCCCGGCCTTCGTGGTGACCGAGCTCGCGCGGGCCTTCACCATCGGCTTCCTGGTCTTCCTGCCCTTCCTGGTGGTCGACCTGGTGATCGCCTCGCTGCTGGTCTCGCTCGGCCTCTCGGGACTGCCCCCTCCGCAGGTGGCGCTGCCCTTCAAGCTCCTGCTCTTCGTCGCCGCCGACGGCTGGCTCCTGCTCGCCCGCGCGCTGGTGCTCGGCTACCGCTGAGCCGCGGTTCACTCCCCGCCGGAGCGCTCGTCCTGCTGGAGGATGCTCTCCAGCTCCGCGGAGTACTTCTTGGCCGACTCGATGAGCGCCTTCTCGTCGTCGCGGTGGACGTAGGTCTTGCGCACCATGGCCTCGTCGTAGGTGCCGAAGCGCTTCACCGTGGCCCGCGCGTCGGCGTGCGAGACGCCCAGCTCCTCGAGCGTGGCGCGCGCCGCGTCGAGGCTGCCCGCGAAGGTCTCCCGGATGACCGTCTCGACCCCCGCGCCCAGCAGCGCGTAGGCGTGCTGGCGGTTGCGGGCGCGCGCCACGACCCGCAGCTTCGGGAAGTTCTCTCGCACGGTCTCGAGCGCCCGCATCGAGGCCTCGAAGTCGTCAATGGCCAGCACGAAGACCGTGGCGCGCTCGGCGCCCGCGGCGCGCAGCAGGTCCACCCGAGAGGCGTCGCCGTAGTAGATCTTGTTGCCGAACCGGCGCAGGAAGTCGACGTGCGTGGGGCTCGCGTCGAGGGCCGTGAAGGCGATGCGCTTCAGGCGCAGCACGCGGCCGACGATCTGCCCGAAGCGCCCGAAGCCCGCGATGATCACCCGGCTGCCGTCGTCGTCGATGGCGTCGAAGGCGCGCTTCTCGCCCCCCGCGTCGAGGCGGCGGAAGACCTCGTCGCGCAGCGCGAAGAGCAGCGGCGTCAGCACCATGGAGAGCGTCACCACCACCACCAGGAGCTCGACCGTCGAGCGCCCGAGCACGTGCGCCGTCTCGGCCACGGAGAAGATGACGAAGGCGAACTCGCCGCCCTGCGAGATGGCCGCCCCGAGGCTCACCCGGGCGCGGGCTGAGAGGCCCGCGAGGCGCCCCAGCGCGGCCAGCACCAGGGCCTTGACGGCCACGAGCGCCACCGCGAGGCCGAGCACGACCAGCGGGCGCGAGGTGAGGACGCGCAGGTTGGCGGACATGCCGACGGCCATGAAGAAGAGCCCCAGCAGCAGGCCCTTGAAGGGCTCGATGTTGGCCTCGAGCTCGTGGCGGTACTCCGAGTCGGCCAGGAGCACGCCCGCGATGAAGGCGCCGAGCGCCATGGAGAGCCCGACCGCGTGCATGATGATGGAGGTCCCGACGACGACCAGCAGCGCCGAGGCGGTGGAGAGCTCATGGCTCTGCGCGCCGGCGACCACGCGGAAGGCCGGACGAAGCAGGAGGCGGCCGCCCACCACGAGCGCGGCGATGACCGCGGCGATGAGCCCCACCTGGAGCAGCGGGCTGCGCGTGGCGGGCGTCGAGGCCACGCCGAGCAGGGGGATGAGCGCGAGCGCCGGGATGGCCGCGACGTCCTGGAAGAGCAGGATCGCGAAGGCGGTGCGCCCGTGCGAGGTGCCGAGCTCGTTCTTCTCGCCGAGCAGCTGCGTGGCGAAGGCCGTCGAGGACATGGCCAGCCCGACCCCGATCGCCACCGCGGCCGCGGGGCTCAGGCCCAGGGCGACCGCGGCCCCGCCGACGAGCAGCGCCGAGACGCCGACCTGCGCGCTGCCGAGGCCGAAGACCGCGCTGCGCATCTTCCAGAGCCGGCTGGGCTGGAGCTCGAGGCCGATCACGAAGAGCAGCAGCACGACGCCGAACTCCGCGAAGTGCAGCGTCTCGTTCACCTCGCGCACGAGCCCGAGGCCCGACGGGCCGATGAGCGCGCCCGCGGCGAGGTAGCCGAGCACCGATCCGAGGCCCAGCCGACGGAAGAGCGTGACCGCGACGACCGCAGCCGCGAGGAAGATCGCCGAGGTGGTGAGCATGCGCGCCCCACCGTCTATCCGAGGTGGGCGTGGAGCGTCCACCCGGGCCGCGCCGCGAGCGCTCACCTCACCGCGCAGGCGATGCGGGTCGTGAGCTCGTGCCTCCCCGCCGGGAGCCTCGCCGACTGGCGCACCACCGGGTGCAGGACCATCCGCGAGTAGTCGTCGTAGTCGGGCGCCGTCTCCCTCGCGACGGTCAGCGCCACGCCGGATTGCGTCGCCTCGCAACGCCGGGTGCCCACCGCCCAGGACCAGCGATCCGCGTCGAGGGCGCCGCGGAGGTGCCAGTGCCAGGCCACGTCGCGCGGTTCGGTCAGCTCGACCCGGTCGCGCACCACCAGCGTCCCGGCCTCGAAGGAAAGCGCCCGGGTGACCGAGACCCCATCGCGGGAGAAGCTCCCGCTCGCCCCGCCGCCCCCGGCCGTGAGCGTCGCCTCGGGCCCGCCCTCCCCTGCGCCGAGGTCGCGAGGCAGGACGCCCTCCACGGTGAGCTCGCTGTGGGCGTCGGCGCGAGCGAGCGGGGCGCGCGTGTCGTAGCTGCGATAGCCCGAGGCGCCGATCATCAGGGCGCCGTCGACGACCACCGTGAGCGCGAGGGTGTCGGGTCGCTCGTGGCCGCCGCCCCCGTTGGCGACGCCGTGCTCGGCGATGAGCAGGGCCTCGATGGGCGCTCCGGAGGGGGCCGTCGCGTCGAGGCGAGCGGTGCCCGCGACGGGCCACGCGGTGACGAGAGGATCAGCCGCCGGGAGCTCCGGCGAGGCCAGCGCGAGGGCGACGAGGGGCCCGACGTTCACCGAGCCGCCGAGGCTGCCGGTGAAGCCGTCGACGGACCATCGGGCGTAGCGACGAGCGCCCGCGAGCCTCTCGAGGAGCGGCGCGGGGAGGCCCATGAGCCGGCTGTCGTCGATGGGGTGCAGCCACCCGGCGCGGGTCTCGAGCGAGGCGCTCCAGCGAACGAGGTCGAGGACGCGGGGGTCCTGCGAGGGGCGCACGATGGGCGACGGGCTCATGGCGCACACGGAGTACGCGTGGTGCTCGCAGCGGACGCAGCGGGCCGCGGCGCCGGTCCACGCGCGGTCGATGGCGGCGAGCGCGGGGGCCGCGACCTCGAAGGCGTACTCGAAGTAGGTCGACCCCTCGGCCCACCCCTGAGCGCCGCCGGTCTGGTGCTCCATCGACGCGTCCATGTGCGCGAGCGCGTAGGCGAGCGTCTCGTCGCTCACCGCATCCGAGGGCGCGATCATGGCGGCGGTCGCGAGCCCCGCGCCGAGGCGCATCCCGTGGTTGTCCCGGTGGAAGGCCATGAAGATCAATCCCCCGCCCTGGAGCCACGCCTCGGCGCCCGCGGCCGCGCGACCGACGTAGGCCCTCGCCATCGCGACCTCGGCGGCGGAGAGCGTCGAGGCGGAGAGCAGGTCCGCCGCGGCCGCGAGGTCGACCAGCGACGCGCCCACATAGATCGGAACCTCCACCGCCGTGGCGAACCACGAGGGCGCGACGGCGGTCACGGAGAGCGTCTGGAGCGCCGTGCGCGCGGCGGTGGCGTCGCGGTCGTGCCAGGCGACCAGGGCCGCCGCGAGGGCGAGCGAGGCGACGGTCTGGTAGCTGGCGCTGTCGCCCGCCGCGAGCGTGGGCACCGAGCGCCTCGCCGTCACTCGGGCCCGCGCGAGGATCGTCATCGCATCGGGCGTCGCGTCGAAGCGGGAGCGCAGGTCCTCGAAGCGCATCCCCGGCGCGGCGACGGCGCTCACGCCCTCCGGTCGCGGGGCGCGCAGCGCGCGGATCAGGTCGGCCACGTCGGGCCCCGTGCAGCCCGATGGGGAATCGACCGGGACGTCCGCGGGCGCGACGACGGAGGTGTCGGTCGGAGCGTCCTCGGGGAGCGCGGCGTCGGCCGCGGCGTCGAGCGGGGCGACGTCCATCGCGGCGTCCACGGCGGGCGAGGCGTCGGGCGCCGAGGGTGAGGGCGAGCAGGCGACCAGCGCGAGGGCGAGCAGGGCGGACCGTGGCGTCATCGCGGCGACGCTAACACCCTCCAGAACGCTCCTCGTTGCAGCCGTCCCCTCCCTCGACCACGCTTCAGTTCGCATGGTGTCTCGCCGCTACGAGCCCGATCGGCTGCCGAGGGAGTTCTTTGCTCGCGACGCCCTGGTGGTCGCAAGAGACCTGCTGGGCCGGGTGATCCGCACGAGCACCGCGGAGGGCGTCACCGCGGGGCGCATCCTGGAGGCCGAGGCCTACCGCCCCACGGACTCGTGCAGCCACTCCTCGCGTGGGCGCACGGCGCGCACCGCCACGATGTTCGGCCCCCCGGGCGGGCTCTACGTCTACTTCATCTACGGCATGCACTACTGCATGAACGTGGTCTGCGAGGGCGACGGGGCGGCGGTGCTGATCCGGGCGCTGGAGCCCGTCGAGGGCCTCGAGCTGATGAGGGAGCGGCGAGGTCCGAAGGCCCCCGACGCGAAGCTCTGCGCGGGCCCCGGGAGCCTGTGCCGCGCGCTCGGCATCGACCGCTCCTGGGACGGCCTCGACGTGGTGACCTCCACGGCGATCTCCCTGCACGAAGGGCGCCCCACGGCCGACGCCGACGTGCTGGTGGGACCGCGCATCGGCGTGGTGGGGAGGCCCGAGGACGTGGCGCTGGAGTGGCGATGGCGGGCGCGCGTCGCGCCCCGGAGGCGGCTCAGGTGAACTTGAGCTTGGTCGCGGCGACGGCGGACATCTGCAGGAGCAGCCAGCCGTGGCGGAAGCGCGAGATGTTGGTCTCGCCGTAGGTGCGGTCGCGGTAGCGGATGGGGATCTCGAGGATCTTCAGGTTGAGCTTCGACGCCCCGAAGATGAGGTCGAAGTCGCCGAAGGGATCGAAGTCGCCGAAGTAGGCGCGGTTGGCGGCGAGGCGCGCGTAGTCCTGCGCCCAGAGCACCTTGGTGCCGCAGAGGGTGTCCTTCAGCGGCTGGTTGAGCAGGTAGGTGAAGAGCTTGCTGAAGCCGATGTTGCCGAGCTTGTTGAGGAAGCGCATCGCCTCGGCCTCCATCGGGTAGACGAGCCTCGTGCCCTGCACGTAGTCGCTCAGGCCCCCGACCATCACGTCGTAGAACTTCGGCAGGTCCTCCGGCGGCACGGTCATGTCGGCGTCGAGGATCATCAGGATGTCCCCGGTGGCCTCGCGGAAGCCCACGCGCACGGCGTCTCCCTTGCCCTTGCCGGTCTGGCCGTAGACCGACAGCTTCAGCGGCCCGCGGTAGTCCGCGATGGCTCGCTCGATGGTGCCGCGGGTGTCGTCCTTGCTGCCGCCCTCGACGAAGATGAGCTCCGTCTCCGAGCCCATCACCGGGGTGCGCTCGATGATCTTGGGGATGTTCCCCGCCTCGTTGCGGGCGGGCACCACCACGCTGACCTTCGGGAGGGCCTTCGGCAGCACGGCCTCGCCGCGGCGGCGCAGCACGTAGAGCCGGTACATCGAGGTGCGGCGCACCAGCGGCAGCTTGGAGACGTACTTGTTGAGCAGCCCCGCGACGCCGGGCACCGGCACGGGAAGCAGCATCCGGTCTTCGAGCTTCACGACCTCGAGGCCGGCGATCTCGAAGAGGTTCTTCAGGTCCGACTCACCGAGCCAGTTGGCCGGAGGGGTGGGGAGCTTGAAGCCCGCGAGCTCGCCCGCCCGGAGCGCCACCTCCCAGAGGTAGTTGTAACAGGTGAGGAAGATCCGGCCGCCGGGGCTCAAGTGCCGCGAGAGGTTCTCCAGCAGGCGCTGGATGTCCGGGACGCTGTGCACGAGGCGGTCGCAGATGATCGCGTCGTAGCGCTCGTCGAGGCGCATGGTGAGGGCGTCCTCCTCGCGGAGGTTGAGCCCCGGGTGCTTGCGCCTCGCGTGCTCGACCGCGGCGGCGATGGGGTCGACCCCGTCGCGCACCGCGTTGGGCAGCCTCGCGAGGGTGTCGCCCGGACCCGATCCGACCTCCAGCACGCGGGCGTCCTTCGGGATCGCGCGCGCCATGGTCTCGGCCACGTCGTTGCGGAGGTAGTGCACGCCGAAGGAGAAGCGAGGCTCCTCGACGGCGCTGCGCTCGAAGTAGGCCCGCCACGCCTCGTCTTCCCGGGTCCCCACGATCCTGGGCTTCTCGCCCGAGCCGATGCCGTCCTGCGCCACGTCCAAGTTCTCCATAGAGGGGCGCGGAATAGACCATCACCGCGGCGGAGTCATCAACCGCCCGCGATCAGGTCATGGCTACCGCCCCGGGTACTGCGTGAAGTCGATGGTGAAGCCGGTGGGCGTCGGGCGACCCTCCGGGGCCGCGAGGTCGCCGAGGTCCGCCACTGGCACCACCGCCTCGAAGCGGGTGAGGCCGTCCGGGCTGATGAGCCGCACCCGGAGCAGGTCGGTGCCCGCCGCGGTCGAAAAGGCCTGCACCCTCCGTGGAACCTCGCCATCCATCACCGTGGTCATCGGCCCCGCGACCACCGCCCCGTGGAGGGCCGTGACGTCGAGGCGCTCGATGGGGCAGTAGTCCCTCGGGTCGTCCGGCTGCCGGGCGCGGCAGCTCGGGAGCACGAACCAGATCTGCGGCCCCGCTCCGATGGAGCCGAAGGCGGTCGAGGCGTTTGGGGCGCGCAGCATGTAGATGCGCAGCCGCCGGAGCATCCCCGCGGTCTCCGCCGCGCTCATCGGGACGATCTCCGGCCGGGTCGGCTGCGGCGTCGGAGCGACCGCCGGGGGCGACGGCGGTCGGGGACGCGGATCAGCCACCGCCCAGGACGAAGCCGTCGCGATCAGTGCCGCGAAGAGCGAACCGATGAAGACGTGGCGCATGGCCCATCACTGCTCCCATCAGCGAGACGAAGGCCCCACCGGGCCTTCCGCACGCACCGGGAATATGGGGCGCGCTTCGCGAAGGACCAGCGGGTGGCGATCAGCCGCCTGCCACGAGGTCGTCGACCATGCGGGTGACCACCGCGAGGCCGCGCGACCAGAAGGCCGGGTCGCGCACGTCGAGACCGAGCTCCGAGAGCAGGGCCTCCGGGCGGTCTCGCCCGCCGCTCTCCAGCAGGCGGAGGTACTTCGGGACGAAGGCCGCGCCCTCCCGCTCCCAGAGGTCATAGAGCGCGAAGACCAGCAGCTGACCGAAGGCGTACGAGTAGCAGTAGAAGCGGTAGTGGACGAGGTGGGGAATCGCCCCCCAGCCGAAGCGATCGCGCTCGGTGCGCCGCACGGAGTCGCCGTAGAGCCGGTCCATCTCGCCGGTCCAGATGGCGGAGATGTCCTCGACGGGCACCACCCCCTCGGCCCTGGCCTCGTGCACCCTCAGCTCGTAGCGGGTGAAGGCCACCTGCCGGTGGATCGTCCCGAGCGCGTCCTCCACCCTCGACGCCCGCATGGCGTTGCGGGCCGCGGGGTCGGTCTCGTGCGCCAGCAGGTTGCGCCCCAGCACCAGCTCGCCGAACACGCTCGCGGTCTCGGCCATCGGGCTCGTCGGCCAGTAGTTGAGCAGCGACTGCTTGCCCGCGAGCGCGAAGTGCACCCCGTGGCCGAGCTCGTGCGCCAGGGTGAAGACGTCCCGGATGCGCCCGTGGTGGTTCACCAGCACCCTCGGCGCCACGCCCGGGATCATCCCCGCGCAGAAGGCCCCGTCGCGCTTTCCCTGCCGCGGCTCGGCGTCGATGCGCCCCTCGGTGAAGAACCTCCCGGCCAGCTCGGCGACGCCCGGGTCGAGGTCCTCGAAGGCCCGCAGCACCTCCGAGCGCGCGGTCTCCCACGAGGCCTCGCGGTCGCCGTGGGCCTGCGGCGCGAGCACGTCGTGGCCCTCCAGCACCGGGAGCCCGAGGCTCGCGGCCTTCCAGCGGAAGTAGCGCTGCGCCACGGGGTAGTGCGCCTCGACGGCGGTCATCAGCGCGTCGAGCACCGGGCGGGAGAGCTCGTCGTCGATCATGGTCGGAGCGACCGGATCGGCGTGCCCTCGGAGGCCGTTCTCCAGGCGGTGGTCCTGGTAGAGGGTGTTGATGATGAAGCCGAGGGTGGGGGCGCTCTGGGCGAGCTGATCCTGGAGGGCGACGGTGGCGCGGCGGCGCACCTCGCGGTCCGGGTCTTCGCGCAGCGAGCGGGCGTCCGCGAGGGTGAGCGTGCGAGGCTCGCCGTTCACCTCGACGGTGAAGCGCCAGGCCGCGAGGAGCTCGTCGTAGAGCTGCGTCCAGGCGCGCCGGCCGGTGAGGTCCTTGGTCGAGAGGGCCTCCTCGACCGGACTGGGCAGGCTGTGCGGCGCCGCGTCGCGGGCTCGCGCCAGGTGGTGCCGGTAGCTGGCGAGCGCCGGGTCGGCGAGCCATCGGTCGCACACCTCGATGGGCGCGCGGCCGAGCTCGAGGTCGACGAAGCGGAGCTGGTTGAACACCCCGTTGGAGCGCTCGCCCACCTTGGAGTGCAGCGCCCGGGTGGGCTCGTCGAGGGCTTCGGTGGAGAGCGCGAGGTTGGCGAACATCTGCGGGCGATAGGTCACCGCGAGGGCGGCCTCGTAGTCGCGGAGCATCGCCGCGAGGGTGGTGCCGTCGAGCGAGGCCACGCGGTCGCGGTAGGTGGCGGCGAGCGCGGAGGCGAGGCGAAGGGCGGTGTCGAGGTCCGCGTCGAGGGCGGGATCGCTGACCGAGGCGTAGAGGTCCGAGAGGTTCCAGCGGGGCGGCGAGGTGGGGGTGGTGCTCACCGGGAGGGGTATACCGCAGGACGTAAGAGAGTCGACGCGCGGTCCGCCGGGGGTTCGTGGCAGAGTCGCTGGGAGCGATGTCGGGTCCGAGCGACGAGTACGAACGCAAGGAGCAGCAGCAGCGGGCGCAGGCCTGGTACGCCATCGTGGGCTTCGGGGTGCTCGTGGCCGCGGTCGCGGTGATCCTCCAGTGGATGCCCGAGAACCCCTTCTCGCAGCCCTCGGAGACGCCCCACACGACGCGGCTCAACGCCACGGCGCTCACCGGCCGCGACGCCCCGATGCTGGCGGTGACCCCGTCGCAGCGGGAGGCCATCGCGCCCGGCTGCCGGGTGAGCGACGTGGCGCTGGTGCAGGAGTGGCGGGGCGCCTTCCGTCTGACCAGCACCGAGGCGCTGCTGGCCTACGCCGAGCGCGCTCGCCGGGGTCGCTTCGTCGCCGACGGCTGGACCGCCGACGCCCCGGGCGACGGGGGCTCCGGCTGCGTGGTGGTCTTCCGCTCTCACGAGGGAGGCCGAGCGAGGGAGGCCCGCTGGACCGTCTCCGAAGACCGCACGGTGATCTCTCCCGCCGATGGGTTCGCGCGAGAGCTCGCGGCCATGCTGCCCCCTCGCCGCCGGTGACCGACCGCCCTCCCCCGCCCCCCCGGTGGCCCTTCGCAGCGGGCCTCGCGATGGTGGCCATGGGCTCGCTGGCGCTGCGGGTCCCGAGGCTCGCGAGCCTCCCCAACGCCGCGCACGACGAGGGCAACTGGCTGCTGGCGGCGTGGGAGCGGGCCCATGGACGGGCGGTCCCGCTGCCGCCCGACGCGCGCTTCGTGACCGACCTCTTCGCCTGGATGATGGCCCTCGCGATGCGCCTCTTCGGCGACTCCATCACCAGCGCCCGTAGCGTCCCGGTCGCCGCCAGCGTCGTCGGCATCCTCGCCGTCGCCCTGCTCGCCCGTCGCCTCGCGGGCCCCCTCCCGGCGCTGGTGCTCGCGTCGCTGCTGGCGGTGCACCCCTGGTCGGTGCTCTGGAGCCGCAACGTCGTCACCCCCTACGCGCTCTCGCTCTCCCTCGCAGCCCTCGCGCCCCTGCTCGCCCACCGCGCCTGGACCCTCCCCTCCCCGCGCTCCCCCTGGTGGCGGGTGGCCTGCGGGCAGTGCATCGCCCTGGGATTCCAGTTCTCTCCGCTCGCGCTGATCCCCGCGCTCGGCGTCGCTCTCCAGCTCGTCTCCGACCCGGTCTCCCGCGCCCGCCTCCGCGAGCGCTCGACCCTGGTCGCGGCCCTGCTCGCCGCCGCCCACGTCGCGCCCATCGCCCTCGGCGCCGCGCACGTCGCGCAGCACGGCAGCACCCGTCCCAGCGCCCAGCTCGACCACCTCGGAGCGCGCCTCCAGGTCTTCGCCCGCACCCTCGCGGGCGTGCTCTCCGGCGAGGCCACCCTCCGAGACTTCACCACCGCCACGCTCCCCTTCGCCCTCGAGCTCCTCTCGGGCGCCCTCGCCGTGGGCCTCGTCGCGCTCGCTATCGCCCGCGGTCGAGACCCGCTGCGTCGACTGGCGCTCCCGCACCTCGCGGTGGCGCTGGTGGGCCTGCCGCTGCTGCTCGCGCCGATGCGCCAGTGGCACATGCCCGCGGTCGACGCCGAGCGCTACGGCTTCGTGCTGCTCGCGCCGGCCGCCCTGCTCGTCGCCTCCCTCGCCGCCACGCGGCTCCGATGGATCGCCCTCGCCGCCGTAGTCGCCCTCGCGCTCGGCCCCACGCGCCGCGGGGCGGAGTGGTTCCTCTACGGAGGAGGGCCCGACCGCGGGGTCTTCCTCGACCACGACGGAGCCGGTGGCCGACGCTGGAAGGTGACCGCGCGCGACGTCTCGGTGGTCGACCAGATCATCGCCGAGGCGAGCTCCCTCGACGGCGGCGCCCCGGTGACGGTGGTGACCGCGGACTACGTCTTCCACGCGATCTACTTCGCCAACGCGGCGCACGGGCATCGCGTGGTCGAGCTCAACCTCGCCCCGCTCTCGCTGCGCTCGGGCGAGCGGCTGCTCTTCGTCCGCTGGGCCGACGGGCTCTTCGCGCCGGGCTTCTGGCCGCGCACCGACGTGCTCGCCAATGAGGCGCTCACCGCGCGGATGCGCGCGCCCGACCTCACGGAGCTGCGGCGGGTGCGCACGCTCCGGCAGCCCGACGGCGAGGCGCTGGTCGAGCTCTGGACGGCGCGAGCTCCGTAGCGCCGCGCTCGCGAGCGGTGAGAGACTCCGCGCCCGATGAGCGAGCCCCTCTCTCCGTACCTCCGTCGCCTGCTGGTGTTCCTGAGCGTGGCGACCTTCTTCGAGGGCTACGACATGTTCGCGATCGCGCAGATCCTCCCCAGCCTGCGCGCGGACTTCCACCTCTCCCGCTCGGGCATCGGCTGGCTCCTCGCCTTCATCAACTTCGGCACCATCGTCGCGTACCTGCTGATCCGCATGGCCGACCGCATCGGCAGGAAGCGCGTGCTCTCCATCACCATCGTCGGGTACACGCTCACCTCGCTGGCCTCCGCGGCCGCCCCCAACGCGGTGGTCTTCGGCCTCTTCCAGAGCCTCGCCCGCGTCTTCCTGATCGGCGAGTGGACCATCGCCATGGTCATGGCCGCCGAGGAGTTCCCCGCCGCCCGCCGCGGAACCATCATCGGCATCCTCCAGGCCTGCTCGTCGCTCGGCGGCATCGCATGCGCGGGCCTCGTCCCGCTGATGCTCCGCAGCCCCATCGGGTGGCGCATGGTCTTCGTGGTGGGCTCCGTCCCTCTGACGATCATGGCCTACGCGCGCCGCGGTCTGCGAGAGACGCGGCGCTTCGAGGAGGCCCGGGCGCGGGGCGCGACGGCGGCTCAGGGAGACCTCTTCGCGGTGCTCCAGACGCCGCACCTCCGACGCGTCCTCCAGATGGCCGTGATCTGGTTCCTCTCGTACGTGTGCACTCAGAACGCGATCACCTTCTGGAAGGGATTCGCCGTCGAGGAGCGCTCCTTCACCGACGCGCAGGTGGGGGGCGCCATCACCGTCGCCGCGCTGATCTCCATGCCGCTGGTCTTCCTCGCGGGGAAGCTCCTCGACGTGGTCGGACGAAAGCGCGGCGCGGTGATCATCTACGGGGTGCTGTCCGCCGGGGTGTTCGCGGCGTACTCGCTCCACGGCCGAGGGGCGCTCACCGGAGCGCTGGTGCTGGCGGTCTTCGGGTGCAGCGCCTTCCTGCCGGTGCTCAACGCCTTCTCGACGGAGCTGTTCCCGACGGAGTACCGGGCCGACGCCTTCGCGTGGTCGAACAACCTCCTCGGGCGCATCGGGTACGTTCTCTCGCCGCCGCTCGTGGGCTACCTCGCCGACCTCCACGGATGGGGTCCGGTGGTGGGTGCGACGGCGGTCTTCCCGCTGCTGGCGCTGGGGTTGATCCTGGCGTTATTGCCCGAGACGGGCGGGCGCGAGCTGGAGGAGACCGCGGGGATGTGAGACCTACGGGGTTGTCCGGTCTCGCGGATGGATGGCCGATGGGGGGGAACCCTGGCGAGGGACCGCCCACGTCCACGGACGACGCCTCACCCGGAGCGAAGCGGAGGGGGCGACCGCCCACGTTTCGACTGAGTTCTTGATTCGGCGTCAGTGCTGCGACCAGAAAGCCGAGATCAACTCCGCACGGCTCCGATGACGCGACTTCTCCAGCAGATGGGCAGCGTGGATCTCGACCGTGCGCGGGGAGCAACCCAGGTCGCTCGCGATCTCCTTGTTGCTTCGGCCGCGCACGAGCAGTCCGAGCACCTCGGCCTCCCGCGGGGTCAACAGCCACCGCGTTGTCGCAGTGTTCAAGCGGGCCGTGATGTCGACATCCCCGGAGCTCGATGATGCATTGGTCACGGTAGTTCCCATGGTCAGGTCGCCCTGGAGCGACGCGATGAGAGCGAGCGCGCGATCAGCTACATCCTTTCCGACACCAGGCAGGCGCGACGCAATCGTGCGGGACGCAGGCAGTTGAATCTTGAATAGAGCGGACCGGGGTGCGACCTCGGCGTCGACGCGAGTGCGAGGCAGGCCGAGGTAGCAGGTGAGAGCTTCGAGGGCGACTACGCTCAACTCGAAATAGACTCTGCCGTCGCGGTACGGAGGCGGGATTTCCATCCGAAGATGGACCTCAAAATCCGATATGAATGTGATCTTGCTCTGGATGTGCGGCACCGCCGCAACCGCCATCGAGAGGTAGAGGCGGGCGAACCTTACCGGACTGACCAGCGCGCCAGCGAGCGCACCCAGTTCGGGATACTGCTTATGGTAGTCGCGGAAGACATTGAGCAATTGCTCTCGCTCAAGGGTTCGGTCCAGTCGATCGAAGATCTCCATGTAGTCGTCCCAGCGCACTCGACGCGTCCACTCTCGCAGCTCACAGCGCGTGAAGGGTAGACCGTACAGGAGCGGTGCCGAATCGATTCCTTTAGCCTCAGCAGCCTCGATCACCGCGTGAACCACCCGGGCGGAGACCTCTCCCATCACGTCAGGAGAGGCGATCGGGACCATGGCGTCAACTTTCTGCGTCACATGGTGCTCGCGCGTTCCCTCAGGAAACGCGCCCATACGTAATTCTGCGTATTGTGACCGGCCCCTCAACCGGGGATTGTCCTCTCCATGAACAGGATCTATCTGATCGCGTGCTTCGTTCTGATGGGTGCCGGTAGCACCTCTGCCGCGACGATCGGCGAGGCTGGTAGCACCGGATTCGACAATGTTCGGGGTGTCTCGCGGCTCGACGAGGAGTCAGACTGTCGCGAGCGGTGTCAACGGAGCTACCAGAGGTGTCTGGAGACCAGCACCGACGACAGAGGCTGTCGCTCGGACTACAACTGCTGTTCGGTCAACTGCAACCCTCAGGGAGCAGGAGTGCCTTGCAGCGTGTCACCTCGTGGCGCATCGGGGACGGATCAGGGGCAGTGAGCGCTGTCGAAGATGATCGCCCGCTGGACGAGCAACATTGGGGATGTCGAGTCTTAAGCCACCCTTCGTAGGTTTCTTCCCAGGCCGCAGATTGAAACGCTTCGCCAGGAGGGCGGTGCGGAGAGGGGTGGGAAAATACTTTCGACGGGTGGCTTGGGCGACAGCGCGCATTGTAGTTCGTTCGCTACGTCCATCGAATTCATTGAGGTCGTCATGAAAAAGCGTGGCATTTGGATTGTTATTCTAGCAATGACAGCGTTCGGGGTCGACACCATCAGCGGATGTGTGTCCAATGATCCATGTGCATCGAGTACGAACTGCTCGTCTTGTGCCGCACGCGCAGGTTGTGGATGGTGTGGTAGTTCGGGCTTGTGTGAGACAGGAACTCTGTCTGGGCCCAGCTCTGGCACCTGTGGCGCCGACTGGAGTTGGTTTTCTTCTTCATGCGGCGGTGGCGGCAGTGGCGGCTCGACCTGTCCTGGCGGCTGTGCATCCAATCAGACCTGCGTGAATTTGCAGGGTTCCGGGACGGTATGTTTGCAACAATGCTCGTCGGCGTCGGAATGCTCTTCGGGATGCTGTGTGACCCTATCCACTGGCGGTGGAGTTTGTGCTCCCAGTTCGGACTACTGTCGCAGCTCTAGCTCCTGTCCCAATGGAACGTATCGACTCACTTCGGGTGGTTCCTGCGTAAGCCGTCCAAGTACATGCCCAAACAATTGGATTGTCTGCGGTTGCCCATCGTCGCACGGCGCGTGGTGCCATGCGGAGTGCCAATTTCCGCAACTCTGCGCTGGAAGTTCTAATCCTCAGTATCCATGCAGGTAATTGTTTGGTGTGACCTGATTCGGCCAGCAGGTGTGCGGACCGCTCGGATACTGGACCACCTCCTGCGACGCCCGCGACGCCGCCACTCCTGACGACGCCAGCGTTGATGCCGCCATCCCGGCCGACACAGCCGCCACCCCCGACGCTCCCTGATTCCGCGCTCATCGCTCCGTCCTCCAACTTCCCCCTTCCCTCGCCCCCGCTCCATCCACTACCCTCCTGTCCCAATAGGAGGACTCCCCCAATGGATTGGAAAGACATCGCATCCGTCGAGCTCCCCACCACGGCCCAGACCGGTGACCTGATCGGCGTCGTCGATCAGCTCCAGCAGCAGGTCAAAGCCGCCCTCTCCCCGAAGGCCTCCGACCCCTCCCTGCCCCACGCGAAGTCCCTCGCTCCCGTCGTCGAGGACGCCTACGACGCCCTCATCGCGGCCCGCGACGCCCTCCGCGAGGCCGAGAGCCGCCGCGCCCCGGCGCCCGCTCCCGCGTCTGGCGCCACCCATCACGCCCCGACGGCCAACACCTCCGCCGACGAGTCGTGGCGCGCTCTGGAGAAGTTCCTCGACGCGGCCCGCCTGCTCCATGACGACCTCATCCCCGGTCGCGCCGAGGCCGAAGCCCTCCACGAGCGCCTCTTCGCCACCGACGGACTCCGCTTCATCAACTATCGCCCCCGTCGCCAGTGGGACGTCGCCCAGCGCCTCGTCGCCATCCTCGCCGAGCCCGCCACCGCCGAGACCCTCGACGGACTCGGGGGAACCCGCTTCCTCAAGGCCGTCCTCACCGCCCACAAGGAGTTCGGCGCCGCCTTCGGGTTCTCCCGCGCCACCCCCGCCGCGCCCGACGCCGTCACCAGCACCCGCACCCTCCAGCTCGAACTGCAGGCCGCCCTCCGCGACTACCTCCTCAAGGTCGCCGCCCAGGTCAGTCCCAAGCGCCCCGAGACCGCCGCGCTCGCGAGGTTCCTGCTCAAGCCCTACGCCGAGATGGCCGACGACCTCGCCCGGGCGCCCCGCGCCACCCCCGCCGCGAAGCCCGCCCCCGCCCCCGTTCCTGTCCCTGCCTGACCCTCAGCCACCTGCTCGCGGGTACCGTTGTGACCCTAGGTGAGGGTACAACCACCGCCCGCGGACGCCTCCCGCACCCTCCATGGGGGTGCGACACCCGCCTGCCACCGCTTCTTCTGCCCTCCCGGAGCCGTTGCCATGTCCGTCCCTGCGCTGCTCGCCAACCTCGACGCCGACACCCTCCACGAGCTCGCCGACGCGCTGGGCCTCCCCCCCGCCCCCGGCGCCCCCGAGGAGGGCCTCCGCCGGGTCATCGCCGACTCCGACGCCGCTTCTCTGGCCTCCGTACTCGCGGCGCTCTCCCGCGACGCCCTCAAGGCCCTCTGCAAGCAGCTCCAGCTCGGCGCTTCCGGACCCGGCAAGGGCCCCTACGTCACCGCGCTCACGGTGCACTTCATCCAGAACGCCGGCTCCGACGTCCGCACGCTCTCCATCGAGGTGCTCCCCAAGCAGCCCCGCCTCGCCTGGCAGGGCATGGACCAGCACGAGGCCGTCACCGCGGTCCCCTCGCAGGTGCTGGAGATCGTGCGCCCCGGGAGGGCCCGCGCCCTCGACGACGCCGCGGCGAAGAAGGGCTCCGGCACGCTCCTCGACGTCAACCAGCGCGCGGTGGCCGACCACGCCCGCAGCGAAGAGGCCCCCAACCGGATCATCTGGACCAACGACAACCTCGTCGCGCTCCGTTCGCTGCTGGATGAGCGCGATCCGAAGACGAAGGACTACCGCTACCGGGGCAAGGTCGACCTCGTCTACATCGATCCGCCCTTCATGGTGAACAGCGACTTCCGGGGGGACAACGCCATCACCATCGACCTCGACGAGGAGGCCCACATCGAGGCGAAGAAGGAGCCCTCGCTGGTCGAGTTCATTGCCTATCGGGACACCTGGCGAAACGGGCTCGACAGCTTCCTCATCATGCTGCGCAGGCGCCTGGAGCTGCTGAAGGAGCTGCTCGCGCCGACGGGGAGCATCTATGTGCACCTCGACTGGCACACGGCGCATTATGTCAAGGTGTTGATGGATGAGGTCTTTGGGTACGAGCGTTTCGTGAATGAGATTATCTGGCAGCGTGGAGTTCCCAAGAGTCTCCTGACCCAACGCCTGGCCAGCAGTCACGACACACTCCTCGCCTACATGAATGGAGACACAAGACATTGGGACGATTCGTCGGTGTTCCAGCCCTATGACTCCGACGCGCCCGACGCCAAGACCGACGAGAAGTATTCATCACGCGACCCCGATGGCCGTCGATACCAGCTCACGAGCTTGATCAATCCGAATCCAGATCGCCCAAACCTCTCGTACGAGTTCCTTGGAGTGACGCGTGTGTGGCGTTGGACGCAAGACAGGATGAAGGAGGCCTATGCCGCAGGGCTCGTTGTGCAACCGAGCGCGGGAGCGGTACCCCGGTTCAAGCGCTATCTCGACGAGCAACGGGGCAAGCCGCTGGGCGATATCTGGACGGATATCCCGCCGGTGAACTCTCAAGCGACTGATCGACTAGGATATCCGACGCAGAAGCCCACCGCTCTCGTCTCTCGCCTCATCACAATGACCTGTCCGCCTGGCGGACTCGTTCTCGACTGCTTCATGGGCTCTGGAACCATGTGTGAGGCAGCCGAGCGTGTTGGCCGTCGATGGATCGGAATCGATGCCGGGAAGTACGCGATACATCTCGCTCGAAAGCGTCTGATCCAACTTCACGGCCAACCTCGCGAGCCTGAGACGCCCCAGTTCGAGCAGAAGCAATGTGACACCTGCGGGAACATCGAGCGCAAGCCCAAGAAGACTCGAAGTCCCAATCGCTATGACGTCAAGCCCTTCACCGTGGAGAACATGGGCGTCTACCAGCGGGCGGAGGCGTGGCAGGACTTCCAGCAGAACCGCAGCCTGAACCGCGACGAGATGGTGCGGGTGTTCGGCGGCGAGCCGGTGGACGTTCACCCGCTGCTGCACGGCCAGAAGGACAATGCCTGGGTGCACATCGGCCCGCTCGACGGACCGATCTCCAGTTCGCAGGCGTGGTCGATCGCCCAGGCGGCGGCGGAGACCGACCTGCGGGCGGTGACGATCCTGTCGGCGGACTTCGACACCCTGGCGGGCACCTCCGACCGCGCCGACATCAAGAAGGACCTCGGGATCGCCGTGGACATCAAGGTGATCCCGGCGAGCGCGATCGACGAGGTACGGCGGCGCATCGAGGCGCAGCGCAAGGGGGGCAAGACGGTCATCGAATCGATGGCGATCCCGGCCTTCTATGCGCCCCTGTCGATCCGGCTGGACGCGCGCACGGAGGGGCGGCTGGTGCGCTTCAAGCTGGATCGCTGCGAGGTGGACATCCGGTCCTTCCTGGACAGCCAGCGGCCGTTGCTGCCGCCGCTGGGTGGCGGGAGCACGCCCGCGGCGCGCAAGCGCATCGCGGACGACCACAAGAAGTGGGAGGGCCGCCAGAAGGAGCTGGAGGCGTGGCTGGAGAAGGCCACGAGCTGGCAGAGCTTCGTGGACTTCTGGTCCATCGACTGGAACTACGGGGCGCGGGTGGGCGAGGACGGCAAGCCGATCTTCCAGACGGACTGGCAGAGCTTCCGCGAGCGGGGCGCGAAGGGGGCTGGCGGGTCGCTGATCTTCACGGCGGAGTCACGGTACGAGAAGCCGGGGAGCTACCGGATCGCGGCGAAGGTGACGGACGTGTTCGGCAACGACGGCATCGCAACGGTCACCGTGACGGTGAAGTGAAGGAGCAGCACAGTGGCGATCAAAACGATGACGCTGGAGAACCTGACGGTCTTCGAGAAGGCGACGTTCGAGTTCGTGCCGGGGATCAACGTCGTGCTGGGGACGAACTCGACGGGGAAGACGCACGCGCTGAAGTGGCTGTATTCGGGCGTGAAGGCCTATCAGAAGTCGAAACGCGACAGGAGCGGCGAGTCTGTCCTCCGTCCCAAGCTGGCGGGGGTGTTCCTGCCCCGTGGCGGCTACTTGCGGCGGCTTATGCGGCGGGATTCAGACGCAAAGGAAGGCATCATGAGTATCGTCGCCGACGAGGGCCGTGTGCGTTACGTGCAGCAGCGCACGGGTGGTTGCAAGTCCCGTGGCACGTGGGATTCGTCGACCACTGCTCTCTTCCTTCCGTCCCGTGAAGTGCTCTCGCTCTTTGAAGGTTTCGTCGCCGCTTATGAGGAGCGCGAACTTTCGATTGACGAGACCTACTATGACGCCTGCGTCGCTTTGAGCGCGTCGGTCCTCAGAGGCCCACGCGCCGATGAGGCGGAGCCCCTTGCCAGGCTCGTTGGTCAGCTTCTCGGAGGCAAGGTTGCCCTGGCCGGCGAGCGGTTTCAGGTGAAGTTCCAGGGTAGTCGCGCGAGCCTCGAAGCCCATCTTGTCGCCGAGGGGCTTCGCAAGATCGCCAGCCTCGTGCGCCTGCTACAGAACGGCAGCATCGCGCCAGGTGGATTGCTTATCTGGGACGAACCGGAGGCCAACCTCAACGCGCGCCTCGTGGCGGCGCTGGTGCCTATCCTCGAAGCGCTGGCAAAGGCGGGCGTGCAGATCGTGCTCGCGACGCACGACTACCTGCTCGCCAAGCGACTCTCGCTGATCTCCGAGGTTGATTCCGCGGACCGGCCGTCCGTAAAGTTCTTTCTGCTCTCTCGCCCGGCGGTTGGTGCGCCAGTCGAGATCGCGTCGGGCGCCACCCTCGCAGACCTCCCGCAGACGCCGATGGAGGCGGAGTTCCTTAAGCTCTACGACGACGAGCGCCGCGCCTACGTGGGAGGCTGACGCGTGCCGCCCCTAGAGGAGAGCGACCTGCGCTTCGCCTTCGATGATGGCTGGAGCGTCGTGGTCTGGGACAAGCACCTCGCCTATGCCGGCAGCGGCGGCTTTGGGGAGCTCAGAGGCACCCTGGCCTGCGACTTCATCGCCGTTCGTCAGGGCGACGGTGCCTACCTGATCGAGGTGAAGAACTTCATCGGCTATCACGCCGCCAACAAGGACAAGCTGTCGTCGCCGGAGTGGGCAGAGGAGATGGCAGGGAAGGCGCGCGACACGCTGGCGGGAATGATCTGGACCTGCGGCCGCCCCAGCGACCAACCGCCGTTGCGCGCGTTGATTCGCGAGACACTTCGAGAGCTCAATCGCAGCACGCCGACGCTCACCGTGGTGGTCTGGATCGACGACGACCCTCCCCTGGACCCCTTCACCGCGACGAGTCTCCGCACGGCGGTGCAACGACACCTGCGAGGATGGTTCAAGATCCGCGACGTCCGCGTTCTGAGTTGCCCCGTGCTCGCGCGCGATCCGAGCCAGCTCCCGGGTTTGCGCGTCACCCAGCTTCGATGACCGGACATTCTCCGTCCCACTTCCCGTTGCGCGCTACGCCCGCCCGACCGACGGTATCGACCCCATGAACAAGACGCCCTTCGACAGCGACGGCCTCGACCACGACGACGTCATCCGCAGCATCCGCCACCGCGTCGACGACTGGCGCGGCTTCCAGCTCGGCCCGGCCAGCCACGCGTACCCCCGCGAGGGCGTCTACGAGCCCAAGCTCACCGACGAGCGCCCGCTCACGGTCACCTCGCGCGAGCTCCTCCGCCACTGGTTTCCCCAGTGGGCCCACGAGGTCGGCGTCGGCGACGAGTCGCGGCTCTTCAAGTACTGGCCCCACCAGCGCCGCGCGGTCGAGACCTTCATCTACCTGCACGAGGTCTGCGGCATCCGTCGGGCGGAGGACATCTGGTCGCTCGTAGGCCCGTCGCCCGAGTGGAGCCAGCGCGACCCGTGGCCCAAGCTCGGCGCCCAGCTCGCGACGGGCTCCGGCAAGACCAAGGTGATGAGCCTGCTCATCGCGTGGGCCTACCTCAACGCCGTGCGCGAGGACGCCAATCCCCTCGGCCTGGGACCGCACATCCTGGTGATCGCGCCGGGCCTCTTCGTGCGCGACCGGCTCCTACAGGACTTCCTTCCCGGCGAGGACGGCGGGCGCTCCGTCTTCGTGGCCGACCCGGTGGTCCCGCCGTCGATGGAAGGAGACTGGAACCTCAACGTCTACAACCCGGACACGTGCCCGCGGGTGCTCGACCCCCACAAGGGCGCGCTGGTGGTGACCAACTTCCACCAGCTCCTTCGCAAGGGGGAGCTGAGCAAGGCGACGCTCCCATCGGGGCCGCGGCAGATCTCGCTGCTCTTCGAGGAGGGCGAGCCCTCGAAGCTGGAGTCGGTGGACGTGCCGCTGATCGACCGCTTCCGCCGGTCGCGCGGACTGCTCGTGCTCAACGACGAGGCCCACCACGTCTGGGACGAGACCGGGCACCAGCAGTTCGAGGAGAAGGCGAAGGCCGTCGGGGCGAAGCTGGAGGAGAGCGAGGAGCAGGCGATGGCGTGGATCCGCGCGATCCGCCGCCTGCACGGGACCAGCACGGCCAACGGCAAGGTGGGCCTCCAGGTGGACCTCTCGGCGACGCTCTTCGAGGAGCGCGCGGGGCTGAAGAAGAAGTCGACGGGGAAGGCGAAGACGGTGGCCGTGGCGGCGCGCCCGTCGCTCTTCCGCCACGCGGCGATGCGCTACGACCTGGCCGAGGCGCGCAACGAGAACATCGTGAAGCGCCCCGCGCTGGAGAACGTGAAGGCGACGAAGGTCGGGAGTGGCGAGTCGCAGCCGCTCATCGACGACGGCGCGCCCAACGCGTGGGAGAAGTACCGTCACCTGCTGGCGGCAGGCATCCAGCGCTGGGTGGAGGTGCGCAACACGAGCGCGGGGAGCGTCGCGCGGACGCCGATCCTGTTCATCGTGTGCGGGGACAAGGGCGAGGCGGCGGAGGTCGCCAACTACCTTCGCTACGGGCAGGCGAGCCGGGAGAACCTCTCGGGACAGCCGGTGCACGGCTACGAGGACCCGAAGACGAAGGAGGTGCTGTTCCGCCACGTGCGCTCCGATGGGGTGCCGGAGAGCACGGTGCTGGAGGTGCACATCGGCTCGAAGGAGCAGTCGAACGAGAAGGACTGGGAGAAGGTCCGCGCGTCGGTGAACAGCGTCGACCGGGAGAAGGTGCCCGACCCGACGGGTGCGCTCGACGCCTTCGGCCACCCGGTGATGGTGCCCAACCCCATCGAGGTGGTGGTCAGTGTGATGATGCTCAAGGAGGGCTGGGACGTGCGCAACGTGGCGGTGATCGTGCCGCTGCGGCCGTGCGACTCGCGCACCCTGACGGAACAGATCCTCGGGCGTGGCTTGCGCAAGGTGCACCCGCCGGAGATCGCCGAGGACGGCGCCGCCGAGCTGTTGCAGGAGAGGCTCTACGTCATCGAGCACCCGTCCTTCGCGGCGGTCATCGAGGAGATCAAGGACATCGTCGAACAGACGAACCCCGACGAGCCCTCACCGCCGCCGGAGTACGTGCTGGTGGAGCCGCGCGCCGAAGACGCCGAGGCGCACGACGTGCGGATGGTGAGGTACGAGGGGCAGATGGAGATCGTGCGCGAGTGGCACGACGACGTGGTGGTGTCGGCGCTTCCTGCACTGGCGACGCGCCGCCCCTGGCGCGGCACCTTCGACGAGACGGAGATCAACACGACACTCCAGGAGGCGCAGCTCGCGGGCAAGGAGTTCGGCCTGAGCTTCGTGCTGCCCTCCAAGCCGACGTACCGCGACTTCGACCACGTGCTGGAGGCGGTCTATGTGCTGCCGCTGTTGAAGAAGCTCCAGAAGTCCAGGCAGCACCTCAACGCCGTGAAGTCGGTGGTGCGCGAGTACCTGGAGCAACGCACCTTCGACACGCCCGCGGGGATGCCGCTGAGCTTCGAGAAGTCCGTGGAGCAGGGATCGGCGCGGCTGGCGATGGCGAACCTCGCGCGCCGCGATGTGTCCGAGCGCGTGATCGATGCGCTCCAGCCGATCCTGAAGGAGGCGATGGAAAAGCGGCTGCCGAGCACGCAGGCGCTGATCTCGGTGAAGCACTCCTCGGAGGTCGAGCCCTACTCCGCGCGCAAGACCAACGTGTACCCGGCGCCGAAGCTGTCGGCGTTCAACTGCGCGCCGATGGACAGCGCCGACGAGGTGCGGGTCGCGGCGCTGCTCGACCAGTGCACCGACGTCGAGGGCTGGATCTTCAACCACCGCAAGGTGGCCTACTTCATCGAGTACGACTGGAACGGCCGCGTCGCGAAGTACATCCCCGACTTCGTGGTTCGCGCGAAGATCGGCAAGGTCGAGCACAACGTCCTGATCGAGGTGAAGGGACGCTTCGACGACCAGGACAAGCGCAAGGCGCAGCGCGGACTCGCCTACGCCCGGCAGCTCACCGAGGCCGACGGCCGCCCCTGGCACTACGTCTTCCTGCTGGAGAACCCGCCCAACAAGCGGAAGGACATCACGTGGTGGAGCCAGCAGTCCGTGACGCGCGTGGAGGATCTCCTGCGACGCCACGAGTCGCTGCCGCTCTATCCGACGAACAAGGCGGCGCCGCTCACGCTGCTCGCCGCCGAGACGGTGCCCACGGAGGATCGGTTCACCCGCGCGCTGCCCATCTACGACCTCGTCGCGGCGGCGGGTGGATGGGGCGAGTCGCAGGAGCCGGTCACCGTGGGGTGGCTCCCCCTGACGACGGACGTGCCCTTCGAGCGCGACTGCTTCGTGGCGCGGATGGAGGGCGCGTCGATGCAGCGTCCCGATGGAGAGGGTGTGCCGAACGGCGCCTGGGTGATGTTCCGCCGCTGGAACTCCGGTGCTCCGCCGCTGCGAGCGCTCGACGGTCGGCGGCTGCTGGTGCAGTGGCGATCGGCAGATGACCCCGAGGGTGGGGGGCGCTACACGGTCAAGCGTCTGCGAGTGACGTCGCTCTCCGAGGACGGCGGTGCGGCAGGCATCGAGCTGCGCTCCGACAACCCGGAGTTCCCGCCCATCGCAGTGACCCCGGGCGATGGTGACCTGGCTGTCGTCGCGGAGCTGGTCCGCGTCCTGGCGTAGCCCTCGCGCCGCCTCGCCCCCCGTCCCCCCCACCGCCACGATTGTTGCCAAACCGGGCGGGTGCCCCGTTACACTGCGGGCAACCGTGACGTCCCTCCGAGTCATTTCCAGCGAGTACATCGATGCCCTCAGCGCCCTCGATGTGCGCGGCTACACCGTCGAAGGGATCCTCGGTCGCGGCGGCATCGGCGTCGTCTTCGCCGCCATCCACGAGTCCAGGCCCGTCGCGGTCAAGGTCGCCTGGCCCCACTCGGGCGAGCACGACGGCGGCCTCGGCGAGAAGACCGTCCACCGGCTGCGCGCTCCCAGGCTCACCGACAGCGGCCACGGCCCTCGCTTCGTCCCCCCCACCGAGCTCGGCCGCTGCAACCGCGTGCTCCTCGGCGAGGTCAACCGCATCCGCGAGGTCGAGCACCCCTCGCTCATCGGCGTCTCCGCGCAGCTCTCCTTCGAGGGCCGCCAGGCCTATGTGATGCCCCGCATCCGGGGGCGAGTGCTCGATCCCACGTCGCCCAGGGACGTCGCCCGGCTGGCCGACGAGCTCCACCAGCTGCACGAGCTGCAGTGGCCCCACGGCGACCTCAAGCCCGAGAACATCCTCTTCGGCGAGGACGGCCGCGTCACCTTCATCGATCCGCTCCCTGTCGGCCTCGACCTCGTCACGCCCGACTGGACGCACCTGAACTTCCTCGTCTCCACGCCCCTCGTGGAGAGCGCCGACCCTCGCGACCGTCGGATGTTCCTCCGCCACCGAGACCTCGTCGCCCTCGCGCTGATGGCCTCGCTGGCGATCACCGGCGAGCGTCCCTGGGGCCACGCCGAGGTCACCCGCATGGCCGACCGCTCCGTCGGCATCGAGGCCAAGCGCGAGGTGCTCCGCAACGCCCGTATCAAGCTCGACGCGCTGCTCCCCAAGCTCCCCGCGGCGCTGCGCCCCTTCGTGAGCCTCGCCCTCGACCCGGGGCTCTGGCCCGACGACGGTCCCATCTTCGCGGCGTACCTCCAGGCCAGGCCCTTCGAGGTGCGCTGCGACGCGCTCACCTCGATGCCCCTCGCCCGGATGTTCCGCGACGTCGCGGGCTCGTAGTTCCCGTCGGTCTTGCGCGACAGCAGGACCGTTCCCGGTTTAGGTTCCGCCGCCCATGCGCCGCCCGAGCGCCTTCGCCCCGACCCTCCCATGGCTCGCGCTGCTGGGCGCCGTGCTCTGCTTCTTCGGCGCCAACGTCGGCCGGACCTGGGATTTCACCGTCGACGACGCCGGCATCTCGTACTCCTACGCCCGCAACCTCTGGCGCGGTGACGGCCTGGTCCTCACCCCCGGCGCCGAGCGCGTCGAGGCCGCGACCAACTTCCTCTGGATCCTCCTGCTCTCGCCCGCCGACGGCCTCGGCGTCTCGCACGAGACCCTCTCCAAGGTGCTCGGCCTGGCCTTCGCGGCCTTCGCCCTCTGCGCCATCGCGGCCTTCCCCGCGATCGCCTACCAGCGCCGCCCCCGCTACTACGACCTCGTCGCGCCGCTCATCGCCGCGACCTTCGCCCACTCCGCCCTCTGGACCACCTCCGGGCTCGAGAACGGGCTGTTCCAGTTCCTGGCGGCGGCCTCGCTGACGGCGCTCGCCTGGGAGGAGAACGACCCCGGTCGCTTCCCCTGGTCGTCGGTCACCCTCGGTCTGCTCTTCGCGACGCGCCCCGACGGCGCCCTCTACGCCTTCGCCGTCGCCATGGCGCGCGGCTTCCGCATCGTCACCGGCAAGCCCCGCCGGCAGGACCTCACCTGGGCCTTCACCCTCGGCCTGATGGTCGGCTCGCTCGAGCTCTTCCGCCTCGCCTACTTCGCGTGGCCCTTCCCCAACAGCTTCTACACGAAGAAGCGCACCTTCGACTTCGGTAAGGACCTCACGAAGTTCGACTCCGCGGGCTGGGTCTACGTCCGGCAGTTCGTACGCAGCTACGACCTCACCCGCGCCCTCGCCGTGGTGCCCGCGCTGCTGCTCGCCCTTCGCGCCCCGGTCGCCCGCGTGGCCCTGCTGCTCTGCATCGCCGTGGGGCTCTTCTTCCCGGTCTACTCGCACGGCGACTGGATGGAGGAGTGGCGCTTCCTCACGTACGTCCTGCCACTGCTCGCGCTCGGCTTCGCGGAGTCCGTGCGCGCCCTCGCCCGCATCCTGGTCGTCGCGGTCCCCCGCAGCCTGCGCGCCCCGCTGGCCATCGCGCTCACGCCCATCGCCGCCTGGCTGGTCCTGAAGGAGACCACGCACCACTACCCCGCGCGCTTCAGCAACACGCGCCACCACGACACGCTGGAGTTCTCCGTGGTCCGCGGCCGGGCGCGCTACTACGCCGCCGCCGCGCGCACGCTCGACCTGCCGCACGCCTCGGTGCTCGACCCCGACGTCGGCGGCATGAGCTACGACTCGGGCCTGGAGGTGATCGACCTCTTCGGCCTCGGCGACGTGGCCATCGCCCGGACGCACCCGCAGGACGAGCCCGGGATGCGCGAGGCCATCTTCGACGAGCGCCGCCCGACCTTCGTGCACCTTCACGGCGCCTGGTACGCCGCGGTCAACCTCGAGCGCCTCGAGGAGCTGGACGAGGCCTACCTCCGCCTCCCGGGCTTCATCGGCACCGAGCACGACGACGCCAGCAACTACGTCCGCCGCGACGTCCTCGCCGCCCCGTGGACCGAGGAGGCCCACCAGGGACCGCTCTTCTCCTCCGGTCCCGCGGGGCACATCGAGGGCTACACCCTCTCTGCGCGAGGGCTCGACCCGGGCGCCGCGCTGCGCGTCGAGGTGACCTTCGCGCACCCCAACGAGGTGACCCCCGGGAGCATCGTCGCAGAGCCCCTGCAGGGCGGCGCTCGGGTGTCCGTCCCGCTGCACCCGATGGGCGACATCGTGCCGACCTCAGCGCTCTGGGCGGGCGAGCGGCCGTGGGCGCGCGCGAGGCTCAGCCTCCCCGCGGGGCGCTACGAGATCCGCTGGCGCAACGACCAGGCCGAGGCGACTCTGGGCACGGTGACCGTCGCCCGCGCGGAGGCCCGCCGCGAGCTCGACCAGCTGCGAGCGACCATGGACGACCTGCTGTCCCACGGCCGCCTCCACGACGCTCGCCGACTGGTGCTGTCGCTGCGGCTGCGGGCGCTCGACGAGACCGAGACCGACGCCCGCCTTCTGGTGGCCCGCTACGCCCGCGCCCTCGCCGAGCGCGCCCTCACGCTGGCCTCGCAGTCGCAGTTCACCATGGCCCGCGAGCTCGCCTCGCAGGCGCTGCGCTTCGGCCGCCGCGACCCGGAGACCATGACGCTGGTGCAGCGAGCCGCCGAGCGCATGGCCGAGCGATCCCGAGCCGCCGAGCGCTCGGGCCAGATCGAGGAGGCCTTCACGCTCGCGCGCGACGCGGTGCTGCTCGACCCGCGACGGAGCTGGATGCGCCGCAGGGCCGAGACGCTGCGCGCCCAGCGACGTCACTCGTACGACGGAGGGCGGGAGACCGCGGCCTACCGCAACGCCGCGTGGGCGCTCGAGCACCTCGCCGAGTCGGGCGAAGACCGCGCGGAGTTCAACGAGGCGCTGGTGATGCTCGGCTCCATCGGCCACCCGATCGACGCCTCGGCGCTGGTCGACCGCACCGGCATCGAGCCACGCAGCGCGTGGGCCCGGCTGGTCACCGCGCGCGGCTACCTGGCGCGGGGCGAGGTCGACGAGGCGCGCCGGCTCGCCGCGACGGTGCCATGCCGAGACGCATGGGACCCGGCCTTCGCGCAGGCCTTCGCCACGCTCGCGGGCCGCCCCGCGCGGGCTGGAGAGGGCGACTGCGCCCGCGTCGGAGCGGCGGCCCCGTGGCTGCGAGGGAGCGCCCCCTTCGACACCGTGGAGGGCTCCTTCGAGGCGCCGCGCTACACCGGATGGACCGCCACCGGGACGGCCTTCAACCTCGGTCCGGTGCACGACCTCCCGACGGGCCAGACCTTCGTCAACGGCTGGCGGGGCCAGCGCTACGCGACCTCCTTCAACCGCGCCGGCGACGCGGCGGTGGGGACGCTGCGCTCCCGCGAGTTCACCGTCTCCACGGACGCGATCTCCTTCCTCATCGGCGGCGGATCGAACGTCGAGGAGGTCGGCGTCCGGCTGATGGTGGACGGCCAGGCCGTGCGCCGCACCGCCGGGTCCGACACGGAGGGGATGCACCGCGCCTTCTGGGACGTGCGCGAGTGGCGAGAGCGCCGGGCGCACCTGGAGATCTACGACAGCGCCACTGGGGGCTGGGGGCACATCATGGTCGACGACTTCCTGCTGGAGCCGGTGTTCCCGCACCTCTGAGCCGCTGCGCTCAGCGCAGGTCGGCGCAGCAGCGGAAGCCGATCGAGTAGTCGTGGTAGCTCGGGTTGTGCGCCCTCGTGGCGTAGTCGCAGCCCGAGCCGTTGATGTGCACGTCGACGTAGTACCCGCCGCGAAAAACCCCTCGGCCCCCTCGGGTGGTCGCCTCGACCCACTCGTGCAGGTTGCCCACCATGTCGAAGACCCCGAAGCGGTTGCGGCAGCGGGAGTGCGAGCCGCTGCGTGCGAGCGTGCCGGGCAGCTGGTTGAGCCGCGGGTCGTTCATCTGCGGCTCGTGGAAGACGTCCCCGAGGCCGAAGATGCGCCGAACGGGCCCCTCCCGGTTGTCGTTGCACCGCTGCGGAACATACGTGGACCCGTAAGGCCACGGGCTCGGCGTCGGCCCCTTGCAGGCCCGCACCCACTCCGGCTCGGCGCAGAGCCGCCGCCCCGCGGCCCGGCACGCCGCGCGCGCCTGCACCTGCGAGATGTACCCCTGGGGGAAGACCCCCGCCCTCGCCACCGCCCGCACCCGGGCGCCCACCGGAAGCGCCGTGAAGGGGCTCCACGCGCGGGTGCGCCCGCGGCCGACCACCTCCACCAGCGAGCCCTCGTAGCGGTCGATGCAGAACTCCCCCGCCACGGCGATCATGCCCGCCGGGCACCCCCTGCGGCGGCGGCCGACGAAGCCCATGGAGCCGACCGCGAGCACCGCCATCAGCCCGTAGACGAACGCCTCTCGCAGCCGACCGCGACCGCCCATCGTCATGCCTCGTCGTCAGGCTCCACGAACTGCCATTTAACCTCCGGGCAGCGGCTGCGCACGCGGGACTCGAGCTCATTGATGGTCTGGATCAGCTCGGCCCCGGACAGCCCCTCTCGCGGCTTCACCTTCATGGCGAGCCACACCTCGCCAGGACCCTGCTGAACGGTGACGAGGCGGAGCATCGAGACCAGCCGCGGGTCTTCCGCGAGGGCGGCCTTCACGTGGCCCTCGATGGAGGGGTCGCCGCTCTCGCCCAGCAGCAGCGACTGGGTCTCCCTGGCGAGGAAGAGCGCCACCCCGATGAGGCAGAGCCCGACGGCGACGCTCCCCAGCCCGTCCCAGACGCCGTTGTGCGTGAGCCAGGCCACGAGGAGGAAGACCACCGCCAGGCTGAGACCGACCACGGCCGCGAAGTTCTCGCCGGTGACCACGATGAGGTCGGCGTTCTTGGTGTCTCGCAGTCGCGAGGCCAGGCCCCCTTCGCCGCCCAGCTTCTTCACCTCCGCGAGGCACTGCGCGAGCGAGGCGCCCTCCAGCACGAGCGAGAGCCCGAGCACCAGGAAGGCCCAGCCCACCCGCTCGACCGGCTCCGGGTGCAGCACCTTGTGGACGCCCTCGTAGATCGCGACGATGCCGCCGCCGAAGAAGAGCATCAGCGCGACGAGGAAGCTCCAGAGGTACGAGGCCCGCCCGTGACCCAGCGGGTGCGCTTCGGACGGCGGACGCTGCGCCTGGCGGTTGCCGATGAGCAGCAGGACCTGGTTGGCGCAATCGGAGAAGGAGTGCAGCGCCTCGGCGAGCATCGAGCCCGACCCGGTGACCAGCGCCGCGGCGGTCTTGGCGAGGGCGATGCCGATGTTGGCCGCCAGGGAGGTGAGGATGACCTTGGTGCTGCCGCCGTGAGCCATGACGGCGGCGACCTTAGCAGAGCGCGCGGGTGACCGCGCCGATGACCGCGCCGCCCGCTCCGTGATAGCCCATGGAGCCATGAAGCGATGGCAGCGATCTCGTTGGGCGTACGCGTGGATGGTGGCCGCCTGGATGGTCGCGGGCTGCAGCGACGACAACCCCGCCGTCATCGGAACGATGTGCTTCCCCGAGTGCCGCGCGGGGACGGTCTGCTCCCCATCCGGAACCTGCGTCAGCGCCTGCAACCCCGCCTGCGGCTCGAGCGAGACCTGCGTGGGCTCCGGGGCGACCGCTCGCTGCGTGAGCGGCGACGCCGGCACCGGCACCGACGCCGGCGCGGTGTCCGACCTCGGTCCCACTGCGGACGCTCCCCCGACGGACAACGGCGCGCCCGTCGACGTCGCGCCGGGCACGGACACGGGGCCTGCGACGGATGTCCCGGCGGGCACCGACCTCGGGCCCACCGACGCGGGAGTGCCGCTCACCGACACCGGCGCCGTCGACGCGTTCACTCCCCCGATGAACTGCGGGATGCCCGGGCAGACCTGCTGCGTCGGGCGCGGCTGTTACGGGGGCGGGTATTGCGAGTCCGGCACCTGCCACGCCCCGTCGGTGCGGGACATGGGCGAGTGCAACCGCGCCGACGAGTGCGCGGCGGGCCAGGGCTGCGGCGGTCCCTTCGTGTGCGGCGGCGGTCCCGACGCGGGGGTCAACGACGCGGGCGCCATCCTCGCGCGCCGCTGCTTCCACTGCGAGACGCCCCCCGGCGCCGCGGCCTTCGGGGCGGTCTGCGGCAACGGCGGCGACTGCCAGAGCGGCGTCTGCTCCAACAGCCGCTGCACCGTCGCGTGTCCCATCGGCGAGGCGGGCGACGCCCTCTGCCGCACTCGCGGCGAGCTCCAGCGCTGCGTCAACGTCTTCTACTCGCCGGTGTCCATGGGGCCGCTCACGACGCTCGGCGTGTGCGCGCCGTCGTGCACCCGCGACGCCGACTGCCCCGCCGACTCCGCCTGCGTCCCCCGTCTGAACTACTTCGCCGACCGCATGGACTTCGTCTGCGCGCCGCCGCCCGCCTCGGCCACGGCCCGCGTCGGTGAGGCGTGCAACCCGAGCGGCGCCAGCACGTGCCGCAACGTCCTCTGCGTGGGCACCTCCGCCACCGCGGGTTACTGCACCGCGCCCTGCACCGTCGACACCGACTGCCCCGCCGCGGCGCCGTCCTGCGCGCCGATCACGTACTCCCGCCCGAGCAACGCAGGCCAGCCCGGCCGCGGCTGCGCCCCCCGCTGACCGCCCTCCCCGCATACCCAGCCAGCTAAAACGGCGACGCCCCGGGAGGGGAGGCTCTGCACCTCTCCTCTCGGGGCGTCACTCCGAAGCGCGTGGGGCGATCAGCTACCCGGCGAGAACGTGAACGGGAAGCTGAAGTCCACGCTCCCGCCCTCGGGCACCGGGAACACCAGGCCGCGAAGGCGCCCGCTCACGCAGGACCCGACCGCGGGCGCGGCCGAGGCCAGCGGACCGCCGCCGGAGATGTGCGTGATTCGTCCGCTCGCGCCGATGGTGAAGTTCATCTCGAGGCGGCCCGAGAGGGTGGGGTTGTTGCGCAGCTCGCGCTCGTAGCAGGCCCGGATGCCGCCGAGCTGGCCGCGGATGATGCGGGCGACCGCGTTGGCGTCGACCTGCCCCTCGCCGCCCGTCGAGTCGCCGCTGCCGATGTCCGCGTTGCCGCGGATCACGCGCTCTCGCACGATCTCCTGTCCGCTGCCGATGTCGTTGCCGCTCGAGGCCACGGCGCCGCCCTGGCCGAGCCCGCGACCGCCGAGCCCGCCGCCGCCCGCCGAGGCGATGCCGCCGCGACGGACGCCGACCTGACCGCTGGCCGCGGAGATGCCGCCGACGTTGGCGAGGTCGCGCTCGGTGCCGGCCATGAGGCCGCCCTGGTTGAGGGCGTCGCGCGCGCTCCCGCGGCCGGTGTCGTTGGCGCCGGTGAGCGCCGCGAACTCCGCGCTGTTGTTGAGCGCCGAGAGGGCCGCATCGACCGCGCGGTTGGCCGCCGCAGCGGCCGCCTCGCTGCGACGCTCGGCCGCGGCCTGGCGGGTGGCCTCGCGCTCGGCCGGATTGGGCGCGGGACGACGCTCGGCCGGCGCGGCGGCGGCGGGGGTGTTGGCGTTGGCCGCGGTGTCCGCCGACGGGGTCTCCGCCGCGGGCTCGGGCTCATCGACCGGGGGCGGGGTCGCGAGGAGGCGCACGAGGCGCGAGTCATCGAGGGAGAGCTCGTCGTCGACGATGGGGTCGTAGACGTACTCGACGTACGCGATGCTCGCGATGGCGAGCACCAGGAAGGCCGAGAAGCAGGCGTTGTAGGTCCAGTCGATGTTCTTGACCCAGCCCGCCCGGATGGCCGCCGGGAGCTGAGGCTTCGGCTGCGGAGGCGGAGGGACCACGAACTGGAACAGGAACATCACCCCGCCCAGCTGGATCTTGCCGCGCGAGGTCTCGGAGAGGGGCACCTGCCACCCGTTGGGGCCGCGCTTCACTCCGGGGCTGCTGCGCAGGTCGGCGAGCTTCTTGATGCCCTCCGGGAGGGCGAGCTGCCCCTCCATCTTCTCGGTGAAGTTGAGCAGGTACTGGCCACCGACCATGGAGAACAGCTCGAAGCTCGAAGGGAGCTCCGAGGACGCCACGGTGAAGGTGTTGCGCTCGGTCGTACCCACGCTGACCGAGCCGCGGTCCCGGATGATCCGCTCTTCGGACATCCGCGTGCCCTGCATCACGCCGATGCGCAGCACCTTGGGGCCCGTGGCCACCTTCTGTGCGGCCATCGCCTGGGTCATCGCGCCGGGCTTTCCTCCGCGCGGCGGTTGTGTCTGCTGGGCCATCGTCATCGCCTCCGTACTGGAAATCTATCACCGACTCTGACAGCGACCGCTGCGGAAGGTTTCCCCCGCGCAGCGACGCCGGTCAGAAGGGCGCCCGCCGCACCGCGTCCACGATCTCGCGAATGAAGTGGATGGGCGCCTCGAAGTACGAATACCCAAGGCTCGAACGCCCCGACACGGAGAACGCGTAGGGGCGCTGGATCTCCCCCCGAACCTCGATGGTCGTGCTCGCCACGTAGACCCGGCGGCCGTTCTCCGTGCGCACGGTCGCGGCCATGTCCTCGTTGGCCGGCGGGGTCGCAGCGCCCGCGTCCGCCCCCGGCTCTCCCGTCGGCGGGACCTGCGCCGCGGCCTCGCCGCTCCACAGCGCCACGACCCCGAGGACCGCGACCACCGCCAAGACCGTTCGAGCTGATCTACGCATTGGGAACCTCACGAAAGCTATCACGGTGCCGTCCCCCCAGCCTGACCGGGCGTACTGTCCGCGGGAGCGGCGGGCGCCGGAGTCGGGGCTGGAGCTGGGGTCTCGGGGGCAGCCGGCACAGGGGTCGGCGCAGGGGCCGGCGTCGCGGCCGGCGTGGGCGTCGCGGCCGGCGTGGGCGTCGCGGCAGGGGTGGCGCCGGTGCGACGGGCGGCGGCCTGGGCGCGCTGCAACGCACGGTTCGCGCGCTCCAGGGCCTGCGGCAGGCGCGAGAGCTGACCCTCGACGTCTTCGTGCCGGGGGTGCGACGCGTACTGGGCGCCGAGCGCGTCGCGGAAGCGGGTGAAGGCCGCCTGCGCCTGCTGGAGCAGCGTGACCTTGCGCTGTAGCGCGTCCACCGCGGTGCCGGTCACGTCACGGGCCTGATCGGCGTAGAGCCGCCCGGTGTTGTAGTGGACCTCCAGAAGCGACCCATCGAGCTGCTGCACTCGCTGGAACTCCTGCATCGCACGGTCGTACTGCCGCGTGGCCCGGAGGGCGTCGCCGAGGTTGAGGTGCGCCTTGGCCCAGCTCGGCGCCAGCGCGACCGCCGCGCTGAGGTTCGCCACCGCCTGCTCGTAATTGCCCGCGTTGAGAAACTGCACGCCGAGGTTGTTGCGCGCCTCGACGTATTCGGGCGAGAGCTGCACCGCCCGCTCGAAGGACTGGATCGCCGCCGGCACGTTGCGCTCGATCTCGATCTGGAGCAGCCCGCGCAGGTGCTGGACCTCCGGGTTGCTGGCGCCCGCGCCGTTGTTCTGGTGGTTGGGGTCCGCGCCGTTGATGAGGTCGTTGACGATGTAGAGCGCGAGGTCGCCGTGCCCCTGAGCGCGGTACGCCTCGGCCACCGCGAGCCTCGCCGCGACGCTGCGCTCGTCGAAGCGCAGCACCTGCCGCGCCTCCTCGATGGCGTCGTTGGCGCGGTTGTTCAGCACCAGCAGCCGCGCGTACTCGGCGCGGATGAGGGCGTTGCGGGGGTTGGCCCGGGCCACCGCCGCCGCGAAGGAGACAGCCTCGGGGATGCGCCGCTGACGGACGAGCATCCGGGCCCTGCCCACGACCGCGGGGTCGTAGTCGGCCTGCATGGCCAGCGCTCGCGTGTAGAGCCCGTCCGCCGCGCCGTCGTTGCCCTGCCGCTCGGCGACGACCGCGGCGTTGTAGGCGGCCTGCGCGGCCCGGGGCTCCGCGCTCATGGTCGACTGGAAGGCCTGCATCGCCTGCTCGAGCTGTCCGGCGCGGGCGGCCTGCAGGCCCTGATCGAAGGAGCTTCGCGCGGACCCGGAGAGGGTCACGCGAGAGCTCGCCGTGGCGGATCCCGGCGCTGGCGTGTCCGTCGCCGGAGTCGGCGTCACGGCCGCGGCGGGCTCCGGGGTCGGCGGGGGCGGGGTGGTCTGCGCCGTCGTGGACTCGGACAGGCCCGCGTCCGGCGTGGTCGCGGTCGTGTCGCCCCCGGAGCTCGACTGCGTCGGGCGCGGGGTCGTCGGCTCGGGGGTGGACGAGCACGCGTTGGCCGTCAGGCTCAGCAGGATCGCCAGGACCGCGGTGGTGGAGGGAGTGGAGCGCATCGTTCCTCTGATCATTCGCTGACGAGACCGGGACCGGCGACCGGGGTGGTCTGGGTGACGGTAGCGCCGGGCGCCTCGCCGTCGAACATCCCGCTGCGGTACTCGAACACCCGCTGCTGGGTGAGCGCCGAGTCCACCAGCGGACGGTTCTCGTCGAGCCGCATGTGCTCGAGAGCGCGCGCGGCGTACGGGGTGGGGATGTTCTGGTTGCGGGAGGTGTAGACCGCCGTGCCGTAGTTGATGATGGCGAGCTTGCGCTCGGCCTCGGCCTCGGCGTCGAAGCTGCGCTGGACCTCCTCCTGCTGCGCCTGCTGCTGCGCCGCCAGTCGATCGCGCCCCTCCTGGACGCGGTCGAGCAGCACCTGCCGGTTGGGGTTGTCCTCCGGAAGCCGGTTGGCCGCCGCCTCGGCCCGGTCGAGCTGCGCGGTCGCGGTCGCGATCTGCCGCTGCTGGGCCGCCGGCACGACGATGAGCGTCGCGATGCGGGCCTCCTGGGTCGCGAGGTACTCGTGCGCCTCGCCCTGACGAGTCAGCGCGCCGATCGAGTACTCACCGCCGCGCAGCGAGACGACCTCACGCGCGGACGCGTCGATCACCCGGAGCTGCTCCTTGAAGCGGTTGATCTGTGCCGTCAGCGCAGCGGGCTCGCCGCGCTGGAACTGCACCTGCGTGAACTGGTTCACCTGGTCGTCGAGGTCGCGGAAGAGCGCCTCGGCGGCCCACGCGGCGGCGGGCGAGCCCGGCTGCTGGCCGGAGCTGCGGAACACCGCCACGACCTCGCGCAGGGCCGCACGGTAGTTGCGGTCATTGCCGAGGCTGCGATGGGTGAGCGCGATGTCGTACTGAGCCCGCACCCGGAACTGCGCGGTGTCCGAGCTCGCCGGCGTGCGGCGCAGGTAGTCCTGCAGCGACGTGAGAGCGACCGCCCAGTTGGACGCCTTGTAGGGCATCTCCGCCGCGCGGAACTCGGCCTCCGCGCGCTCCCGGCCCGCCTCCGCCCTTGGGGCGAACGCGATCCAGGCGGCGCGGGCGGCGTCCCAGCGTCCGAGGTTGGTGTTGATCAGCGCGATGGACGCGAGCGAGTCGTGGACGTGGCTCGCGTGATCCGCCGCGCTGGCGAAGCGACGGTCCGTCACGACGTTGTTGTAGTAGCGGATCGAGCTGTCGAAATCGAAGATGCGCTCGAGGTTCACCGCGGCGCGGAAGTTCGACACCTCGAGGATGTTCACTCGCTGGGTGAGCGCCTCACCGGTGAGCTCGTGCCCGGCGGTGTCCTGGGTGTTGTTGAAGTCCCGGGTGATCCGCTGATAGGTCTGCGTCGCGGTGTCGAAGCGCCCCGTGCGCTCGTAGGCGAGCGCAACGTAGTAGGTCGCCAGCGCGGCCTGCGGGTGGTTGCGGTTCGAGTTCACGGCCGCTTCCATGTCGTGGGCGGCCCGCTCGTACAGGGCTCCCGCCTCATTGGCAGGAGCACGCTCAGCCTGTTGGAAGAGCGCCAGCGCGAGACGGAACTCACGGTCGACGCCGATCCCTCGGAGCCGATCGCGGTCGACGCCCTGGCAGGTCCGCTGCTCCTGCTCGTGGGCCAGCGCCTCGAGCTCGTCCTGGCGCCCCTGCAACACGAACAGGTTGTTGAGGTCGTCGAAGGACGCCGCCGCCACCGTCGCGTCCGAGCAGTACACCTGCAGGATCTGACGGTAGAGCGCCTCGGCCTCGCGGGCGTGGCCGTAGCGCAGCAGGGTGCGCGCGTTGAGGTAGGCGAACTTCGGCCGGAACGGGGGGTTGTTCTCCGGGTGCTCGTTGTCCACCGTCACCACGTCGGTGAGCGCCGAGGCGGTGTCGAGGTTCACCGGGACACGGTTGGAGAACGCGATGCGCACCGCCATCAGCGACGCCACGGGCTCGGGGATGTTGAGCTCGGTCACGGTGGTGCCGGTGGCCGGCGGCGCCGTGCAGGTGGTCACCTGCTCGTCGGTCAACAGCCGGGTGCCACCCTCGTCCGTCAGCTCCGAGGCCGGGATGCCGGCTCGCAGCGCGAGGCACGGATCGAACGCGCGCCGCTGCGCCTGCAGGCGGATGAACGCCTCCTGGGACTTCACGGCCATGTACGCCGAGGCCACGAGGAACTGATCGTTCTCGTTGGACTCACGCACGTCCGAGTAGGCGCGCGAGGCCTCCTGGTAGTTGCGCGACCAGAACAGCGCGTCGGCCCGGTTGTACCGGAACTCGTACGCGGCCTCGTCGTTGGGATAGTTCTCGATGAACTGGGTGTAGGCGCGCACCGCGGCCTGGTACTCGGTGTCCGCCTGGCGGAGCCGGTCGAGCGCGTCGGCCTGCAGCTGCGCCTGCGCGGCGCCGGTCTGCCCGGCGGCCTGCGCCGCGAGCTCGCGGCCGCGCTGACGGAGCTGCCCCGCGGCCTGGTGGTGCTGGAGCGCCGTGTCATGCAGCGAGTTGCGCGCGACCGTGTCGGCGTAGCGCTGGGCGTCGGGGTGGTTGTTGTTGGCGTTCCACCACGCGCTGCCCTCGGTGTAGCGGCCGAGGCCGCCGCGGGCGTCGATCGCCTGGTCGAAGCGACGCTGGCGCTCGTAGGAGATCGCGATGCTCTCGGCCACCCGCGGCGCCCGCTCGTGCAGCGGATACAGCGCGAGGAAGAGCCGGTAGAGCGTGATCGCCTCGTAGTACTTCGTCTGCTGGAAGTAGTCGTTGGCGAGCTCGAGGTAGGCCTCCGGGGTCCACGGGCGGTCCTGCGGGATGTACGTCGGGCGTCCGGGCACGGGCACCGCGCGCTGCGCCGCCTGGCCCTCGCGGGCCGCCGCGATCTGCGCCGGATCGGCGGGCGAGGTCATGCGCAGGATGCCCGCGCAGTCGAAGGGACGCGCCGCGTCGGCGGGCGGCTGCGCGACCTGATCGACGAGCCCCTGGCAGCGGGTGACGTCGTCCCCCGGCCCGGAGCCCCAGTCGCTCTCCGAGAAGATCACGCCGATCCACTTGATGGTGTCCGAGCGGTTGCCCTGCGACCCGGCCTCGGCGCCGACGTAGTCGTAGTAGTCGAGCAGCAGCGAGAAGTTTCGCAGCGCCTCGGGGTAGCCGTTCTGCATGCGGAAGAACGCCCAGCCGACCTTGTAGAGCGCCTTCGACCAGAAGACGCCGTACTCCATCGTCGGATCGAACTGCGCCCGCGCGGCGGCCGGCATCTGCGTGCCGGACTCTCCTGCGCCCTGGATCCCGGCCGCGGGGAGGCGGTTGGCCACCGGCGGCCTCGGCTTCAGGCTCGCCCGCATCGACGCGCGGTACGCGGCGATCGCTAGCGCGTTGCCCTCGTCGTCCCGAGCGCTGTCGAAGTGGTAGTCGCCGATGTAGTACCAGACCTCGCCCGCGTACCGGGACGGGAGGTTGTTGGGGCCGCGCATCGGCTCGCAGGTCGCGTAGTCGTTCGGAATCCCGACCGTCTGGTTGGCGGCGAGCTCGGGCAGCGGAGGCAGCGCGACGGCGGCGTCGGTCCCCGGGGCGGCCGCAGGAACGGCCGGCGAGACCAGCTCCGGGGCGCGCGGGCGGAGCATGTCGAAGAGGTGCGGGCAGACCACCGGCTGGTCGCTCGGGACGAGCGGCGCCGCGAGGTCGAGACCCTGCGAGGGGTCGTAGTGGAAGCGCGACGGGCAGACCATGCCCTTGTAGGCGTTGATGGCCTCCTCCTCGCGCCCCATCTCCTTCAGCACCCACCCCAGGAGGTAGTGCGTGGTGTCGCTCATCCGGAAGCCGGAGAAGCGGGAGATGACGTGGCGATAGAGGAGGATCGAGCAGCGGTAGTCGATCGGCGGGTCCTGCACCGTGTCGGTCGGGAGCCCCTGAGCGCGAAGCTCCTCGCGGCGGTGGTCGGCGACGTCCATCGCGGCGAGGCGCGAGTAGGCCGACTCGTCGTAGTAGAGCTCTGCGAGGCGGAACATCACGTCCGGCGTGCGCTCCGTGTCCTCGGGATAGGTCTCGAGGAAGCGCTCGAACACCTGGATCGCGTGACGCCTCGCCTCGCCCTCGGCCGCGCGCTCGGCCTGGATCTGTCGATCGAAGCCCGCTCGCAGCCGACCGAGCTGCCGGTCGTGCTCGCGTGTCAGCAGCCCGTTGACGGAGCTACGGAACCCCTGTCCGCGCTGGAGAAATCCGTCGACCTCCGCCTCGAGCAGCCGCAGGGCCTCGATCTGCTCCGGGGTCGGCGCGGGACGCGGCGTGACGGACTGCGGCGGCGGACCGCCCGTGAGCGTCGAGCCCACCGCCTGATCGGCGCTCGTGCGCGGCGCGACCGAAGCGTCATCCGAGGTGATCCCCGAGGACATCCCCGAAGCGTCGGAGGCCACCGGGGAGGACACGCCCCCGGCGTCCCCGGCAGCGGGAATGGGCTGCGCCTCCAGGCGAACGCGCCCGGCGAGCATCGCCACGAGCAGAAGGAAACCGATCCGCCATCGCATGGAAGCCCTCATTGACCCGGCCCCTGCGTCGCACCCTGCGGGGCGGTCGGAGGCGGGGTGACACCCGGCGTCGGCGCCGGGGCTGGAGTCGGCGCGGGGGTCTGCCCCGGCGCGGAAGAGGCCGCGGGTGCGGCGTCGGGAGAGGCGGGTCGGGGGGCGGCGAGCTGCTGGGCGTCGGCCGCCGAGGCGCCCTCGACCACCTCGCTGAACTCGTCGTTGAGCGCGGAGATCTCTCGGTTCTGCTCCTCGGCGAGGAGGCGGGCGCGGTTGTTGTGCTCCTCGCGCTCCTCCCACGCGACGTCGACGAGGCCGAGGTCTGCGCGCATCACGATCTGGTAGAACTGCAGCCGCACCTGGCGAAACTGCTGCTGGATCAGGTTGCCCACCACGTCCTCGGCCTCACGCTCGAGGGCCCCGAGGCGCTCGCGGAAGCCCGCGACCCGGGTCTCCTCCTCGTGCACCTGGTTGGTGATCACGACGACGCGCTGATCGACCAGGGTGTTGATGCGGGCGTCGGCGGCCTCGATGCCCTGATCGAGGCGATCGAGGCGGGCGAGCAGGCCCTCCGCCTCGGCCGGCAGGCGACCCGCGGAACGCAGCGCCGCCACCTCGCGCGCCACGAGGTCACGGAGCTGCGCGCGCATCTCCACGTCGTGGGCATAGCGGGGATCACCGGGGCCGATCTGCGATCGGGCCGCGCTGATCATCCGGCGGATGTTGGTGACGCGATCGCGGTACTGCTGCAATGCGGCCCGCTGCTGGCCGAGCTCGGTCTGCAGCGTGGTGCGATCGAGCGTCGCGCTCTGGTGCGACGGGTCGGCCAGGTAGCGCTCGATGGCGACGACCATGGCCTCGAGGCCATCGACGCGCTGCTGGTTGCGCTGGAGGGTCTGCGAGAGGGTCTGGAGCTCGTTGTCGGCCTGGCGATCGCGCCGACGGAGGCCGTCGTCGTCGATCGGGAGTCGGCCGATCTGGGCCGAGAGCGCGCGTCGCTGGCTGATGATCCCCTGGAGGTCGACGTTGCTTGCGTCGGCGCCGCGGTCCATCACGAGGGCGACCGACTCACGGAGCTGCGAGGCGCGGTTGAGCACCTGCCAGACGCGCTGCCGAGCGCGGCCGAGATCCTGGAAGACGTGCGAGCGCGACGGGGCGTTGAGCGCGGCGTTGAGCCGGTCGATGAGGTCCGTCGCCTCGCGCACGTAGGTGCGGCAGGTGTTGAGGTCGGAGATGACCCGCATGCTGTTGTCGAGCCCGCCCTCCTGACGAACCCACGCGAGGGCCTGCGCTGGCAGGAAGCTGCTCGCGTCGAACACCTGGAGGTTGGACCGGATGAGCTCGCGGAAATACAGCTCGGGGTTCGCGCGGTCGGTGGCCTGGGTGATCTGCTGGTAGATCGGGCCGAACTGGTCGCGCACCTCCTGGAACACCTGCTGGGCGCGCTGGAAGCGACCGGTGCGAAGCAGCAGGTTGCCCCAGAGCAGCTTCCCCTCGGGGATGAGCGGCGAGTCCGGCGCGGAGATCGCGAGGATCTCCAGAGCGCGCTCGGCGCGGATCGCGTCGCCCAGCTTGATGTACGCCCACGCCTGCTCGAAGAGCGCGCGGTCGAAATAGGAGGAGTTGCGGCCGATGCGCTGGTAGCTCTCGATGGCCGCGTCGAAGCTCTCCCGCTCGACCTGGAGGCGGCCCACCGCGAGGATCGACAGGTCGATCACGCGCTGCTGCTCGGGGCCGTCGGCCTCAAGCTGGCTCACCCGCTGGAAGGCCTCGATGGCCTCGGGGTACTGCTGGCGCACCGTGAGGATCGCGCCGAGGAAGTAGCGGGCCTGCGGATAGAGCGGGGCTGTCGCGGGAATCGCCTCGAAGGCCTGGCGGGCGCCGTCGAGGTCGGGGGTGCCGCGAAGGAAGAGGAACTTCCCTCGGATGTACGTGGTCTGGGCCTCGATCTCGGACGGTGGGATCTGGCCGAGGCGACGGAAGTACTCCTCGACGCGGCGGCTGCTCTCCTCGTCGTTGGCGCCGAGGGCGATCTCGATCTCGATGAGCCGACCCAGCGCCCTCTGGACGAAGGGGCGAAACACCGGCTCGTTGGCGTGGTCGAGCACCTGGCGGAAGCGGGTGCGCGCGCCGTAGCGATCGCCGGCCTGGAAGAGCGCGTCCCCCAGGAGGTACAGGCCCTGGGGAAAGGCCGGGGTGTTGGCGTAGTTCTCGACGATGTCGGTGAAGAGCACCGCCGAGCGCGCGTAGTCGCGCAGCCGGTAGAGCAGCTCGGCGTCGGCGAAGCGCTCCTGGTAGTCGGGGCCCTGTCGCGCGGCGCCGCTCGCCGCGCTCGTCGCGAGCTGACCGATCTGCGCGGTCTGCCCCTCGAGCACCGTGAGCTGCGAGCCGACGTCCCCGAGGTCCTGCGACCGCGCGACGGACGGCCCGATGAGCACCGCCAGCACCGCGGAGAGCCCGCGGGCCCGAATCCCCCGGCGCTTCATCGGGTCCCGTTCCCGCCCGTCGGTGCCGCCGGCGTCGTCGGCGTCGTCGTCGCGGTCTCGGCGCCCTCGGCCGCTTCCCGCAGCGAGATCACGCGCTGGACGTACCGGACGGCGGGGCGGCTCTCGGGGGACTCCAGGGGACCGCCCTTCTCGAAGCCGACCACTCGGATCTGGATCGCCTTGCCCTCCGGGACCGAGAAGCTCTGCGTCGAGCGCACGGAGAAGCGATACCCGCGCATGTAAGGCAGGCCCGCGCCGATGTACGTCAGGTTCACGCCGAGGCTGTGATCGCCGGAGCCGATCTGCCCGTTGTAGACCTGGAACTCCCGGCGATCGGCCAGCGCCCCGGACTCGTCTTCGCGGTTGAAGATCGGGGCGCCGTCGAGCGAGTACACGACCGTCGCCAGCCGGTACGAGCCGCCCATCTCGTTCTGGTGGACGATCTGCGCGCGCGAGCCGCCGACGGCGTTCTGCAGCACCGACTCGGCCAGCAGGGACAGCCGAGCCTTCGAGCGGAAGATCTCCTCCTTCAGCTCATTGATGCGCTGTTCGAGGTTGCGCAGCCGAACGACGTACTGCTCTCCCGTGACCGCCCCACCGTCGTCGCCGACCGGAGCCTGCGTCGGAGCGCCGCCGTCCACCGCGAGGCCCGCGGGCTCCGGGGTCGTGGTCGGCGCAGGGCCAGGCCCGCCGTCGCCGAGCTGCTGCGCCAGCGCCACCCCGCCCGGCGCCATCGCCACGAGCACCATTACCGTCGCCGTAAACCGCCGCATGCCGTCTCGCCTCTTCACTGACTGCCTCATCGCGCCGCCGGCGCTGCTGCCGCTCCGCCCACGGAGGCGTTCGACAACGCCGTCGCCTCGGGGATTGTCATCACCTGCTGCGTGTATCGGATCGCAGGCCGCTCTTCGACAGCGGTCGTCGCGCCGCCGCGCTCATAACCCACCACGATCAGCCGGAGCGCCCGCCCCTCCGGGACGCTGAAGGCCTGCACCGACCGCGCGCGGAAGGTGTAGCCCCGGATGTACGAGAAGATCCCGAACCCGTTGCCCTGGTACTCCAGGCTGACCGTGAGCGAGTGCTCGCCCGACGTGATGCGCCCGTCGAAGACCGGGAAGGTCCGCTGTTCGGCCAGCGAGCCGTTCTCGTCGGTGCGCGTGCCGATCGTCGCCCCGTCGAGACTGTAGGTCGCGCGCGCCAGACGGAACGTCGATCCCATGTCGTTCTGGTGCTCGATGATCAGCTGCGCGCCGCCGCCGCCCACCTGGCTCAGCACCGCCGCGGTCAGCTGCTGCAGCCGCGTGTGCGCCGCGGTCAGGTCGTTGGAGAGCGACGTCATCTCGCCGTCGATCTCGCGCAGCGCCACCGATCGACCCGTCACCGGCGCGGGCGCCGGGAGCGTCGCGAGCGTCGTCGAGGGCGGCGTGGTCGCGGGCGGCGCGGGCATCACCATCGGCGCCGCAGCGGACGGGGCCGGCACCGGGGAAGGCCCTGGAACCGGCGCGGGTTGCGCGGCGACGAGCGCCGGGGCCACGAGGATCACCGTTGAAACCAACCATCGAGGCAGCATCCGCCGTTGCACGCGCACCCTCCGTCTCGCCACGTTGTCGGGCAGTACCGCCTGAATCGCAGCGGCAGGTTTACCCTAGTGCGCTCCCGAGGGTCAACGCGCACCGTCGGGCCGTGCGCGCTCGTTCGCAGCGAGCACGGGGCGATGGACCGCGCCCCTCGAACTGGCCTAGGATGATCCCGTCGGCGCGCGGACGGAGTGTCCCGCGTGGGTCGCTGCCGCGGAGCGAGAGATCGTCTGCGGTGGTCGTGCGTCCAAGGTACTCGTAAGCAACGACCTCCAAGATCCCAAGTGCCTGGCACAGTGAACGCCGATCGTCTGGCTACGCTCAGCGATGAACTGCTGCTCGATCGCTTTCGGGAGGGAGAGGCGCGCGCTTTCGAGGAGCTCATGCGCAGACACCGCACGCCCATCTTCCATTTCATCCTGCGCTCGGTGAAGAACCCCGCGACCGCCGACGAGATCCTCCAGGACGCCTGGCTCCGGATGATCCAGGGCGCGAGGGAGTTTCAGCGCGCGTCCCGGTTCACCACGTGGGCCTATACCGTGGCGCGCAACCTGTGCATCGACCACGCGCGCAAGGCCGTGCACCGCCGGCACCCCTCGCTCGATCAGCCCCGCGAGGAGGAGGGCGCGACGCTCGGCGACACCATCGCCGCCAACGACGCGGGCGCCGACCGCAACGCGATCGGCCACCAGCTGCAGCGCAGCCTCGTCCTGGCGATCGAGTCGCTGCCCAGCGACCAGCGCGAGGTCTTCGTGATGCGCGAGTACTCCAACCTCTCCTTCAAGGAGATCGCCGACGTGGTCGGCGCGCCGGAGAACACCGTGAAGTCCCGGATGCGCTACGCTCTCGAGCGGCTGCAGTCCTCCCTCGTCGAGTACGAGGACTACGCCCGCACCCTCGGGTGACGCCATGGATTGCGAGACCTGCAACGACCTCCTGCTGGACCTTCACTACGACGAGCTCGACGCGGCTCGCGCGGAGGAGGTGCGCGCCCACCTCGCCGGATGCGACGACTGTCGCGCGGCGAGCGAGCGCCTCGGCCGCACCCGCACGCTCGCATCGAAGCTCACGCTGCCGGACGCCCCGGCGCACTCGCCCGCCGTGATGGCGGCGCTGGCCTCGACCGCCCCGATCACCGCCGCGGTCTCGGGCAGGGTATCCGCCGTCATCCCGATCGAGCGGGCCCGCGAGGTCAAAGCCGCGGGATGGCTCCAGCGCGTGGGCGAGCTCGCGATGCGCCGTCAGGTCGCCATGGTGGCCATCTCTCTGCTCATGGTGGGCCTCGGCCTCCGGTACCTGCCGTTCCGCTCCCCGACGCAGTCGGTGAGCCCGGAGCTTTCCCAGCCGGAGGTCATCCCGGCGACCGAGCTCACCCCGGCGCCCGCTCCCTCCGTCGCTCCGCCCCAGGCGCAGAGCACCACGCCCTCGATGCGGGCGCGCGCCCCGTTGCCGCGCGCGCCGGCCTCGACCGAGGGCCGCGCATCGAGCCGCGCCCCGGGCGACAACGCCCTCCGCGGGGCCTCGACCGGCAGCGGCGGCTATGCCCTCGAAGCCCCCCGGAACGAGCGCGCGACCGGCGCGAGCGCCGATGGGCTCGCGAGACCCAACGAGATCGACAACGTCGTCGCGGCCCCCGCGCCCGCTCCGGCCGCGGCGGCGCCCTCGTACAACGGGCTCGCCCAGATTCCGGCGGACGAGGAGCGGCAGCTCCAGCAGGCGATGCCTCCGGCCCCCGCCCCGACGAGCTGGTCGGCCGCGCGAAACAGCGCCGAGAGCGCGTCCTCCCGCGGCGACCTCGCGGCCACCATCGCGGGCTACCAGCGCGCGCTGGCCCTCGATCCTCCGCCCTCCGAGCGCCAGGCCATCGCGCTCTCGCTGCACCGCGCCCTCGTCAGCGCGGGCCGCGTCGACGAGGCCAACCGCGTGCGGGCGCAGTACCTGACCCAGGCCGCCGATCCCTCGGCGCTCGCGGGGCAGGTCCCGACCTCCGTGCCGCGCACGCAGACCTCCGTCGGATCGGTGCAGCCCTCCGCTCCCCGACCCGCCGCCACCCGCCCCGCGCGACGCTCGATCTCCAACGTCAACAGCGACTACAACCAGTCGGGCTACTGAGCGCGGCGCAGCACCGTTCCGTTGCCGAACACCACGAGGTCGACGGCGCCGTCGCGCGAGTGCGCGACCACCGGGACGATGTCCCGCGGCCACCCCGACGCCAGCACCGCCTCACCCGCTCGGAGCGTGTCCTGCTCCAGACGCACCACGGTGCCCTCGACGGTGCGGACCGTCGGGTCCTGCTCGCTGTCCTCGGCCGGGGCGTCGGCGGGAGAGGGACGCCAGGCGAGGCCGTCGCTGCCGATGCGATAGCGCGGCGCCGGGCCGCAGAGGGTCGCGTGCAGCCCTCCGTCGAGCGCTCGCACCGACACCACGCCGGTCAGCGTCGAGCGCCAGTGACGCCCGCCGTCGACCGTCGTGACCACCTTTCCGCGACAGCTCTCCCCCTCGGGGCCCGGCACGAAGCCCACCCAGCGTCGCCGGTCGAGCACGGTCACGAGCTCCCACGAGAGCAGCGTGGCGGACCAGTGCTCGCCTCCATCGTCGGTCCACCAGAGGGCCGAGCCCGCGAGCCAGTAGCTCTGGTCGCCGACGATCCCGCCGCGGAGGCCCAGGTTCGACCGGCCCGACCCGGACGCCCGGAGCACCCAGCGACGGCCCGAGTCGTTGCTTTCCGCGACGCCGCCGCCCACCCCCACGAGCTGCGCCCCGCGCTCGACCAGCGACCGGCCGCCCACGGGCGATGATCCGCGATGCCAGCGGCGCCCGTCGTCGTCGCTGACCCAGGTCTGCCCGTAGAGCTCGCAGAAGAGGCCGCGGCCGGGCATCGGGGCGCAGCCGCGCTCGACGCGCAGCACGTCCCGCTCGTCGGGCACGATCACCGGCGGCGGCCGCACCGCGCGCCACGTCGCGCCCGCGTCGCGAGAGAACGCGAGGGGCATCCGGTCGAGGCGCTCGATCATCACGAAGCCCGAGGCCACGCAGCGCACCCGGGCCCCCTCGCGAGGCAGCGCGACCCCCCTCGCCCGCCGCCACCGCTCGCCGCCATCCAGGCTCTCGATCACGATCGGCGCGGCGCCCTCACGGTCGATCGTCGCGAAGAGGACGCCGCCGCAGGTCACGGCCTCCCGCTCGCCGAGGCGCGGGAGCGTCACCCGGGTGATGCCGTGACCGACGGACTCCGGCGCGGCCCGCTGATCGCGCCAGCGCTCGCCGCCGTCGGCGCTGATCCACCATCGCACCTCCGCGCCAGGGATTGCGTCGCCGTTGGGGTCGATGCCCTCGCGCACGACCACCGCCCCCTCGTCCATCGCCAGCAGCGTCGGGAACTCCAGGGACTCCAGCAGCGGGCGCCACGCGAGGCCGCCGTCGCCGCTCGCGCAGACGGAGCTCGTGGTGGTCGCGAAGAGCGCTCCGCCGAGCGAGCCGACGGAGGAGAAGCGCGGCGACGAGGGCCAGCGCACCACGCGGTACCCGGCGGCGAGCGAGGGCTGATCGGGCGGCTGGCAGGGGGTGCGCGGCGCGTGGAGCCGGTGTGGCGGCGGCTCCTCGACGGCGCGAGAGGTGCGGATCGACGGGCGGGCCGAGGCGCAGGCCACGGCCAGCATCGCGCCGCAGAGACGGGGGATCGATCTCCGCACCGGTCCGTGGTCGCGCACGCGGGGGCGAGGCGCAACGGTCACGGCACTGACCACCCGATCGACGCTGGCGTCGCGACGATCGGGTGGGCTACGGTGCCCGGCGGAAGCACGACCTGGTCTGGTGACGGGCCCAGTCTTCAAAACTGGTGGCGACGGTGCCTTCCGCACCGCGCGGGAGGTTCGATTCCTCTGTGCTTCCGCTACGCGCGGAGCATTCCCTTGAGCGTCTCGGCCATCTGCGCGGGCGTCGGCGCCACGCGGATGCCAGCGGCCTCGAAGGCCTCGATCTTGTCGATCGCGCGCCCCTTGCCGCCGGAGATCACCGCGCCCGCGTGGCCCATGCGCTTGCCGGGCGGAGCGGTGGTGCCCGCGATGAAGCCCGCGACCGGCTTCTTCATGTTGGCCTTGACCCACTCGGCCGCGCGCTCCTCGGCGCCGCCGCCGATCTCGCCGATCATGATCACCCCTTCGGTCTGCGGGTCGTCGTTGAAGAGCCGCAGCACGTCGATGAAGTCCATGCCGTTGACCGGGTCGCCGCCGATGCCGACGCAGGTGCTCTGCCCGATGCCGAGCGCCGTGAGCTGGCCCACGGCCTCGTAGGTGAGCGTCCCGGAGCGGGACACCACCCCGATGGGGCCGACCTTGTGGATGTGCCCCGGCATGATGCCGATCTTGCACGAGCCCGGGGTGATCACGCCCGGGCAGTTGGGGCCGATGAGGCGCAGGTCCTTGTTGAGCCGGTGCTCCAGCGCGCGGCGGACCTTCACCATGTCCATCACCGGGATGCCCTCGGTGATGCAGACGATGAGGGAGACCCCCGCGTCCGCCGCCTCGAGGATCGCGTCCGCCGCGCCGGGCGGCGGGACGAAGATCACCGATGCGTTGGCGCCGGACTGCCTTACCGCGTCGGACACGGTGTTGAACACCGGGACGCTGCCCTCGAAGGTCGTGCCGCCGCCACCGGGGGTGACGCCGCCGACCACCTTCGTGCCGTACGCGAGCATCTGCTTCGCGTGAAACGAGCCGAACTTGCCGGTGATGCCCTGCACCACCAGCCGCGTGTTTCCATCGACGAGGATTGCCATCGCGTAGCCTCTACTTCTGCCCGTTCACGAGACTGCAGATCTTCTGTGCGCCGTCGAGCATGGTGGACGCCGGCGTGATCGCGAGGCCGCTCTCCGCGAGCAGCCGCCGCCCCTCCTCGACGTTCGTCCCCTCGAGGCGGACCACCAGCGGGACCTTCAATCCCAGCGTCTTCGTCGCGTTGATCACGCCCTGCGCGATCACGTCGCACTTCATGATCCCGCCGAAGATGTTCACGAAGATGCCCTTCACCGCGGGCGATCGCAGGATGATCGAGAACGCCCGGGTGACGGCCTCCTCCGTGGCGCCGCCGCCGACGTCGAGGAAGTTCGCCGGGGTGCCGCCCGCGTGCGAGATGATGTCCATCGTCGCCATCGCGAGGCCCGCGCCGTTGACCAGGCAGCCGATGTTGCCGTCGAGCGACACGTACGACAGACCCGACTTCTTGGCCTCGAGCTCCGTCGGGTCCTCCTCGCCCGGATCACGGAGCTCCTCCCAGTTCTTGTGTCGGAAGTCCGCGTTGTCGTCGAAGGTGATCTTCGCGTCGAGCGCCATCACGTTGCCGTCGACGGTCACGATCAGCGGGTTCACCTCGACGAGGGAGCAGTCCTCCTCGACGAAGAGCTTGTAGAGCGAGCCGACCAGCGCGACGAACTTCGCGACCTGGTCCTTGGTGAGCCCGAGGCCGAAGCCGAGCTCGCGCGACTGGTACGGCATCAGCCCCGCCGTCGGGTCGACCCACACCTTCAGGATCTTCTCCGGCGTCGTCGCCGCGACGTGCTCGATGTCCATGCCGCCCTCGGCGCTGGCCATCACCACCACGCGCCGCGTGTCCCGGTCGACCAGCATGCCCAGGTAGAGCTCCCGGGCGATGTTGATCCCCTGCTCGACGAAGACCGTGCGCACCAGCTGCCCCTCGGGGTCGGTCTGGATCGTCACCAGCTTGCCGCCGAGCATCCGCCACGCCGCGTCCCGCGCCGCGTCCGCGCCGCCCTTGCAGACCTCGACGCCGCGCGAGACCACGTTGGCGCCCTTGTGCACCTGGCCCTTGCCGCGCCCGCCGGCGTGGATCTGCGACTTCACCACCACCAGCGACTGGCCGGTCAGCTCGGCGAGCTTCTCCGCCGCCGCCTTCGCCTCGTCGGGCGTGGTCGCCGCGATGCCGAGCGGCACCGCGATGCCGTACTTCCGGAAGATCTCCTTGCCCTGATACTCGTGGATCTTCATCGGCTCAGGCCTGCTGCGCGCTGAGGCGCTTCGCGACGTCGACCACCCCGCGGACGCTGTCGGCGCTCTTGGCGAGCGCGGCCTTCTCGGCGTCGCTCAGCTGGATCTCCACGATGCGCTCGACGCCGTTGCCGCCGATCACGACGGGGACGCCGAGATACATGTCCTTGTAGCCGTACTGGCCGTCCAGGTAGGCCGCCGCCGCGAGCATGCGCTTCTGGTCGAGCAGGTACGACTCGGCCATCGCCATCGCCGCGGTCGCCGGGGCGTAGTAGGCGCTGGTGCCCATGAGCTTCACGATCTCGCCGCCGCCGGTGCGGGTGCGGGCCTCGATCGCGTCGAGGCGCTCGCTGGAGATCTGCTGCGAGACCGGGACGCCGTTGATGGTGCAGTAGCCGCGCGCCGCGACCATGTCGTCGCCGTGGCCGCCGAGCACCATCGCGCGGACGTCCTTGGCGCTCACGCCGACCTCCGCCGCCAGGAAGTGCTGGAGCCGCGCCGAGTCGAGCACGCCGGCCATGCCGACCACGCGCTCGCGGGGGAAGCCGGTCCACTGCTGGAACGCCCACACCATCACGTCGAGGGGGTTGGAGATGACGATGGTGAAGGCGTTGGGGCAGTGCTTCTTGGCGTTCTCCGCGACGTTGCGGATGATCGGGAGGTTGATGCCCACGAGGTCGTCGCGGCTCTGGCCCGGCTTCCGGGGAACGCCCGCGGTGATGATCATCACGTCCGCGCCCGCGACGTCGGCCCAGTCCGAGGTGCCGACGATGGAGGCGTCGTCGCCGGTGATGGCGTTGTTCTGCATCAGGTCGAGGGCCTTGCCCTTCGCGAAGTCGGCCTTCGACGGGATGTCGAAGAGCACCACGTCGCCGAGCTGCTTGCGCGCCGCGATGGCCGCCAGCTCGCCGCCGATGTTGCCTGCGCCGATGAGCGCGATCTTGTTCCGCTTCGCCATGACGATGGTTCTCCGTGTGATGGGGTGATCGGGCGCTCCGTGCGCCACGCATCAGGCGCTCCGTGCCGGCCCACCTCCATAGGGGGTGTCGGCCGAGCGCGGCGGGAATGTGCCCGCGCGACCGCGATTCGTAAAGGGCTTCCGACCGGTCAGCGACGCGGCACGCCGAAGGGGAAGTAGATGGTGTCGTTGCCGCCGCCGCCGCCACCGCCAGTGCTCAGCGCCCGACCCATGCGCCAGGACTTCGTCGCCCGCGTCAGGCCCGAGGCCCCCGGGTCGGTGGTGAAGCGCGCCTGCTGGAGGACGGTCTGCACGCAGCGCTGCACCCTCGCGGTGCTCCCCCGGGGCGCGCGGAAGAGCACCTCGCTGCTCACCGCGGCTCCGTTGGCGTTGTCGAAGGTCACGCTCGCGGTGCACTCCTCGGCGGCGTTGCGGTCGGCGCGCAGGCACGCGATGACCCGGGGCTCGAGGGCGCTGATCGCCGCGAGCGCGCGAGGAGTGTAGTCCCGCGCCGCGGGCGGACGCACGGGGACCGGGGAGGCGGTGGTCGGCTCGACGCTCGGGGCGATCGGGTGCGGGTCGGGGGCGGGCAGGATCGCCACCGCGGTGCCCGGGCCGGTCGGCGGGCGCACCGGCTCGCGGCTGCTCGTGATCCACCAGAAGATCAGTCCCGCGGCGACGACCATCAGGGCGCCGATGCCGACAGTGATGACGCGAGTCGACGGCCCGGACGAGGGCGTCTCCTTCGGGCGGGGCAGCGGCCCGATGGCGGCGCTCGGCGGAGGCGCGACGTCGAGCGAGGCCCTCGGCGACGGCGGAACCGACAGGTCGAGCGGGCTCGCCGATCCCAGCGAGGGAAGGCCGCCGAAGCCCGGCGCCGCGGGAGGAGGCAGCGGGGCCATGATGGCGGGCGAAGGCTCTCCGAGCGGCATCGCCGCGGGCGCGCCGAACCCGGTCATCGGTTGCATCGGTTGCAACGGCTGCATCGGCTGCATCGGAGCGAGCCCGGCGGGAGCCTCGCGGGTCGGAGGCGGCATGGTGGCGGGGCGGCCGGGCATCGCCGGCATGGCCGCCTGCGGCTGCGGCTCCGGCGCGGAGGGGGCGCGCCACGGGATCTCCGGCAGGGTGCGCGCGAGCACTCGGACGAACTCCGTGGCGTCGAAGCCGGGATGGATGCCGTGGATGAGCGCTCGGAGCTGCTGCGCGAGGAGCCCGGCGGACTCCGTGCGCTTCGCGGGGTCGACCGCGAGGGCGCCCATCACCACCGCGTCGAAGGGCTGCGGCACCTGCGGGTCGACGCGCGAGGGCGGATCGAAGCGGCCCGAGAGGAGCACCTGCCTCGCGGCGTTGGGGTCGGAGCGCGGCACCAGCGGCCGGACCAGCAGCATCTCCCAGAGGACCACCCCCAGCGCGAAGACGTCGACGCGCCAGTCGGCGGGCTGCCCCGTGAGCAGCTCCGGCGCGGCGTACGCGAGCTTGGTCACCGCCGAGCCGGGCGCGGCGCCGCTCAGCACCGCGCGAGCGACGCCGAAGTCGGAGACCTTGATGGTCCCTTCGAGGGAGATGAGGAGGTTCTGCGGGGAGACGTCGCGGTGGACGATCTGCAGCGGGCGGCGTTGCTCGTCCTCGCGGCGGTGCGCGTAGTCGAGCCCCGTGGCGGCCTCGGCCACCAGGTAGGCCACCGCGACCGGGGGCAGGCGCTGGCCCCGCTCGGCGCAGGCCTTGAGCACCCTCGCGGCGGTGGTGCCCTCGACGTACTCCAGGGCCAGGTAGGGTTCGGGCTGGTCGCCGAAGTCGAGCACCTGCACCACGTTGGGGTGCTCGAGGTAGCCGTTGATGCGCGCCTCCTGGATGAAGCGCGCGCGCAGGTTGGGATCTCCCTGCAACCGGGGCAGGATGCGCTTCACCGCCGCCCGTCGTCGAAAGCCCCCGGGGCCCTCCCGCTCGGCGCGGTACACCTCGCCCATGCCGCCTCGCCCCAGCAGCTCGATCAGCCTGTATCCGCCGATCATCGCCGGAGGCGCCGGATCGCCCTGCGCCTGCGCTGGATTGGGACTCGTCACGGTGGCGCGCGATGGTCGCGCCTCCGCCCCGGCGGCGCAAGCGAATGGTACACGCCTCCCCTCTCTGCTCCTGCTCGCGGGCCTGGCGCTGGGGTGCGCCACCGGGGCTCCGAGCATCGGAAACCTTGGAGGAGCGTGGCCCGGCGGCATCGGAGCGACGCTGCGTCACCGGCCGTCGGAGGGGGTGCTGGTGCTCGATCGGGTGCCCGAAGGGGGCGCGGCGGGGAGGGCGGGGCTGCGGCACGGGGCGACGATCGTGGCCATCGACGGTCAGCCCGTGCGCGGTCACTCGCCCGCCGAGCTGGTCGCCCGGCTGCGGGGCGAGGTGGGCACCGTGGTGGTGCTGCGGGTGCGCCGGGCCGACCGCGAGGAGGACGTGCGCGTCGAGCGGGCTCCCTATGCAAGGGACGCGGGGCGTTGACCGGGCCGCGTCGGGCACGGTAGGGACGGTGCCCGCCGCGACGCGCGGCACCAGGAGAGTTCATCGTGAGTGTTCTGATCGTTGGATCGATGGCCGTCGACACCGTGGAGTTCTCGAGCACGGGCGAGCGGCACGAGCTGGTCGGTGGCTCGGCCACCTTCGCCTCGCTCTCGGCGGGCCTCTACACCGACGTGCGGATGGTCGGCGTCGTGGGCAAGGACTTCCCCGACGCCACCCTGAAGACCCTGGCCTCGCGCCGGGTCGACCTCGCCGGCGTGCAGATCGTGGAGGGCGAGACCTTCCGCTGGCACGGGCGCTACAACGCCGACCTCTCGTCGCGCGAGTCGCTCGACACCCGGCTCAACGTCTTCGAGCACTTCCGCCCGACGCTCCCGGAGAGCTACCGCAGCTCGCGCGTGGTGCTGCTCGGCAACATCCACCCGGACCTGCAGTCCGAGGTGCTCGACCAGGCGCAGAAGCCCGAGCTCGTCGCCGCCGACACCATGAACTTCTGGATCAAGGGCACCCCCGAAGCCCTGCTCCGGCTGCTGCGCCGCATCGACCTGCTGATCATCAACGAGGAGGAGGCCCGCGACCTGTCCGGTCACAAGGTCATCGCCAAAGTGGGCCGCGCGCTCCGCGCCCTCGGCCCGAACCGCGTCGTCGTGAAGCAGGGCGAGTACGGGGCCTTCCTCTTCGACGACCACGGGGCCTTCCACGCGCCGGCCTATCCGCTCGAGGAGGTGGTCGATCCCACCGGCGCGGGCGACACCTTCGCGGGCGCCATGCTCGGCTACCTCGACGCTCAGGGCCCGATCACCGGCGCGTCGATGCGCCGCGCGGTGGTGCACGGCTCCGCGGTCGCCTCGCTCTGCGTCGAGCAGTACGGCACCAAGGGCGTCGTCGACGCCACCGAGGCGCACGTCCAGGAGCGCGTCCGCGCCTTCGGCCGCCTCGTCCACTACGACAACATCTGAGAGCCCGTCAGACAGCCGCTTGCGGGCCCTGGAGGCTTCGCGTACCGTCCGCGCCGCGCGGGCGATCGGGGCTTCCTTACCCTGCGTGCACACATCGATCAGCGATCGCGGAGGTATTCATGAACCGTTTCTCGACCCTTCTTCTCACCAGTGTCCTCGCGGGCTCCCTCGGCGCCTGTAGCGACGATCCCGCCACCCCCGCGACCGACAGCGGCCCGCAGGGCGACACGGGCGGCGCCGACACTGGCGTCTGTACCCCGACGCCCATCGCCGACCCGGCCGCCAACATGACCTCCTGCAGCGCGCCCCCGGTCGACGGCGGCCCGGTGCCGTACTTCCAGTGCACGACCGACCCGGTCTGTCCGCACAACCGCTACATGAACAACGTGATGCGCCCGGGCTATCGCCTCACGTACATCAAGATCACGCAGCCGGCGGCGCTCGCGAGCGCGGCCATCCTCTCGACGGTCAACCCGACCCTTCAGCGCGGCACCTTCCTCTGGGGCCTCCAGCTCGACCTCGCGGCCAACACCTTCCGCACCGGCGGCCTCAACCCGATGTACACGCACGGCTCCACCGGCGTCGGCCTGATGGACGGCCAGTTCGCGTTCTTCAACAACAACGGCCCGGGCGCGACGCCCAACCGGTACAACCCGGTCTCCGGCTCGGTCACCGTGACCGGCACCCGCGCGACCACCGCGACGGTGACCACCACGGTCAACATCCCGATCTTCAGCGACGAGGCGGGCACCATGCTGCTCACCCAGCTGCCGATGGACAACGCGCGCATCAGCAACGTTCACCTCACGGCCGACCGCGGCTGCATCGGCGGCGGCCTCGCGGCCGGCGGGCGCTACACCGAGACCACCAGCCGTTGGCTGACGGAGGACAGCTGCGACCAGCCCTACGGCGTCGTGGACGCCGACATCACGGTCGAGAATGCCAAGATGGTCAGCGTCACCATCGGCGGCAACCCGACGCCCCTCTGCAACATCATCTCGGGCGCCAACTGCATGACCGATCCGCAGTCGGGCTGGGCGCGTCAGCCGGACACCATGGTCAACGGCATGCCGGCCTACCACCTCCGCGCCAACTTCGCGGCGATCTCCGCCAACATCGCCCAGTAAGCCGCTCCGCCGCGGTCCCCGTGGCTTCGAGCCCTTTCCTCCCTCCGCCATTCACGACCCACTGAAGCGCGTCACGTCCTGGCTTTACCCGGGACGCGATGCCGCCGTACTGTGCGCGCCATTCGTCTTATGGGGACGGCGCGCCGGTGCCCTGCGCGTCGCCCATCTCCAGCAGCCGCGTCGTCGCGGCAAGAGGATCGTCCTGATGTGGTCGACGCTGCGTAGGGTCTACTGGATGATCGCCGTGGTCCTGGTCTCAGGATGTAGCGGCGGTGGTTGCTCCGGCTGTGCGGGAGGGGCGATCGCGCCGATCCCAGGCGGCTATCCCCTGGCGCCAGAGACGCGCATCCCGCGAGCGGCGCAGATCCGCCTCTCGGAGAACGGCCTCAACCGCGTCGAGGCGGTCGCGCCGGGCCTGCTCGGCGGCCTGGTCGGCGGCGGCATCCCGGTGCCCACGCTCTCGCAGAACCTCACCGTCGGACGCGCGATCGTCTGTCCTTCGGGGCGCTGCAACATCGCGATCAGCCTCCCCACGGCCGGCGCGCTCGACCTGAGCTTCGCCGACCCCAACGCGATCAACGTCCGCGCGCGCATCATCGTCAACGGCGACATCCCCATCCGCGCCTGCGTCGGCTCCTGCAGCGACTCCTGCGGCGGCACCTTCTGCGGCACCATCGCGTCGCCCACGCTCAACATCAACACCGCGCGAGGGAGCCACCCCTACATCGGCGTGTCGACGAAGGCGACGATCCGGCGAGACACCCACGCGCCGCGGATGGACTACCACCGCGCCGACCTCGTCTCGCCCACCGGCTCCGGCGACGTGGTGCAGGAGACCCCCGGGGAGGGCATCGAGGACGCCGACATCAGCTGCTCGGGCAGCTGGGTCTGCGGCATCGTCAACCTCCTGCGCGGCACCATCATCGGCCAGGTGCGCGGGCAGATCAGCGGCGCGCTCGGCCCCATCTCCAACGCCCTCGCGCAGCGCTCGATGCCCAACCCGCCGGGCTGCCCCACGGGCACCACCGACCGCAGCGGCACCTGCGTCTACCCGGACAACAGCAACGTCCCGACGCTCCTCGGCACCGACGGCGCGGGCAACTTCGGCGCGCTCTTCGCCTCGCTCTCGCCCGGCGTGCGCGCCAACGTCCGCTACACGCTCGCGGCCGGCGACCCGATGCGCGACGCGCAGGTCATCAACGGCGGCATGACCATCAACATGTTCGGCGCGATGCAGTCCACGGCGCACAACGCCTGCGTCCCGCGCATCCCGCCGCCGGCCATCCCGGTGATCCCGGAGTACATGGCCCTGCGCGCCAACGTGGTGCCCGGCACCTCGACCCCCGCGGACCTCGGCATCGGCATCGCGGAGGAGTACCTCAACTACTCGGCCTACCAGCTCTGGGACGCGGGCACGCTCTGCCTCGGCGTGGGCACCAACCTGAGCCAGCAGATCTCCGCGGGCACCTTCAGCATCCTCCCGGCGCTGAGCTCCATGCGCCAGCTCCTCTTCCCGCAGACCACCGGGCCGGTCGCGATCCTGCTGCGCCCGCAGCAGCCCCCGGTGGTGCGCCTCGGGCGCGGCACCAACGTCGACACGGACCCGCTGCTCAACATCCGCCTGCCCCGCCTCGCGCTCGACTTCTACGCCTGGAGCGAGGAGCGGTACGTCCGCTTCATGACCCTCACCACCGACGCCATCGTCGGGGTCAACCTGGAGCCGGACGCCGGCGGCCTTCGCCCGCGCCTCGGGATGCTCCGCACCGAGAACATCTCCGTCACCAACAACACCCTGCTGTCGAACAACCCCGCGCTCATCGGGACCTCGCTCCAGGCGATCCTCGCGCCCGCGCTCGGCATGCTCGGCGGCGGCCTCGCGCCGATCAGCATCCCGGGCTTCGACATCCCGGGCAGCGGCGGCATGGCCCTCGGACGCATCCAGGTGACCATCCCCCCCAACGGCGTGCAGGGCGTCACCGAGGGCGCCAACCGCTTCCTCGGCCTCTTCGCGGGCATCGCCTTCACGCCCGCCGGGGCGCGCACCAGCACCGTCACCCTCGACACCGCCGCGGCGCTCGACGGCGTCCGGGTCAGCCCGGACTTCTTCACCGCCGACGGCTTCCGCCGGGAGAACCTCCCCCGCGTGAGCTTCCACGTCTCGACCCCGAACGACTTCGGCCACGACGCCGAGTACAGCTGGCGCCTCGACCGCCAGACCTGGTCGAGCTTCTCCGCCGAGACCCGCTACGAGGTGCAGGACTTCGCGCTCGCGAGCCCCGGCCTGCACACCATCGAGGTGCGCGCCCGCATCGCCGGTGAGCCGCAGAGCGCCGACGAGGAGCCCGCGCAGTTCACCTTTATCGTCGACCCGGTCGCCCCGGAGCTGACCACTCGCTTCGACCACGACCTCGTCGTCGCCGAAGCCACGGACAACCAGTCCGACGCGCTCGAGTACTCCTTCCAGTTCGACGACGCGCCCGCCACCGAGTGGGGCGCCTCGGACCGCGTCGCGGTGCCCGAAGGGGCCGTGCGCATCGTGGTGCGCGTCCGCGACTCCGCGGGTAACGTCACCGAGCGGGTCATCACCCGGCAGTCGCTGATCCGCGGCGGTCGCGGCACCGACCCCTCCAGCGGCGGCTGCGGCTGCCGCGTCGGGAGCTCCTCCAGCGCCGGCGGCCACGGCTCGGCGGGCCTGCTCGGGCTCTTCGCCGCGGGCGTGGTGATCGCGGCGCGCCGCCGTCGCAGGGCCAGCGCGAGGGTCGCGACGGCGCTCATGGTGGCCTCCACCGGCGTCGTGGCCTCGGGCTGCGCCGAGGAGGCCACCGGCGTCCTCCAGGACGGCGGCAACGGCGACGCCGGTCCCACCGGGGACATGGGCTCGACGGTCATGTGCGAGTCGGGGCAGAACCTCTGCGCCACCTCGGGCATGTGCACGACCCCGCCCGCCTGCCCCGACTGCATGCCGGGCTTCGGCCCGATGGGCAGCCCCACCTTCAACGCCGCGACCTGCGCCTACGACAACGCGGCGTGCCGCTGCGAGCGCCTCCCGCCGCTCAACGCCGGCGCGGTCGGGTCGCACCTCCACATGGCGGCCGCCGCCGATGGAGCGCTCTGGATGTCCGCCTACTCGCCCGGCGAGCCCAACGACGGATCTCGCTACGGCGACCTCGTCGTCGGGCGCTGGAGCCAGGAGACCAGCTCGGTCGCCTGGACCCACGTGGACGGCGTCCCGACCGATGGGATGGTCACCGGTGATCCGATGGGCTGGCGCAACGGCGTGAGCACCCCCGGCGACGACGTGGGCCGCTTCAACAGCATCGCCCTCAACGCCGCGGGCCAGCCCCGGGTCGCGTACTGGGACACCACGCACGACCGGCTGAAGTTCGCCGCGTACAACGGCACCGCGTGGACCTCGCACGACGTCGACACCAACGGCGCCAACGGCCGCTACGCCTCGCTGGCGCTGCTCTCCGACGGGACGCCGCTCGTCGCCTACCGCGCGGTCAACGTCGCGGCCGACGGCGCGGTGACCGCCGTGGTGCGCGTCGCCCGCGGCAACAGCGCCAGCCCCGCGCGGGCCAGCGACTGGACCATCGCGGACGCCGTGACCGTCGCGAGCGCCTGCCGCGCCGCGGACTGCCCCACCGGGCGCGCCTGCGTGAAGAGCACCGGGCGCTGCGCCCCGGCGGGCACCTGCATGGCGACCTGCGGCGCGGGCCAGGCCTGCGTCGGCACCACCTGCCAGGACGTCTATGACCGCAACTGGGTGGAGGACCTCCCCCCCGGCGCGCTCTACATCAACCTGCTGGTCGACGGCATGGGCCGCCCGGCGCTGGTCTTCTATCACCGCGACCGCGGCAACCTGCTCTTCGCCCAGGGCGACGCGTCGGGTCGCTTCGCGGCTCCGGTGATCCTCGACGGCGAGGGGGCCATGATGCGCGACGGCGGCGACCGCGGGCTCTCCGCGGGGGCGGCGATGGAGGCCAACGGCACCGTCCACGTCGCGTACGTCGACGGCTGGGAGGAGCGGCTGATGTACCTCCGCGTGGTCGGCGGGCGCCCGATGGGCGAGCCCGCGGTCATCGACGACGGCTCCGGCGTCGCGGCCATGTCGACCTTCGACGACGGGCGGCACATCGTCGGCGACGGCGCCGCGGTGACCGTCGGCGCCGCCGGTCCGCGGGTCGTGTACCAGGACACCACCGTGGGCACGCTCCGCCTCGCGGCGCTTACCGGGTCGGGTATGGCCGCGACCTGGACCCGCAGCGTCCTCGACTCGATGAACCACACCGGCTACTGGGCCACGGTCTCCGGCGGCCGCGTCGGAACCTACTGGCGCGACCTCTCCGACGCCTCGACGCGGCGGTGGGGCGTGCGGGTGTTCCCGCTGCCCTGAGGCTACACCCCGGCGCCGGGCCCGTGAGGGCGCCGGTCGATGTGCGGGCGCGGCGCGATTCAGTTCGCCCGCGCCCGTCGTCGTCGTGCACTATGCGCGGCGACTGTCGGCGTGGCGGAATGGCATACGCAGGTGGCTTAAAACCTCCGGAGGCTAAGAACCTCGTGCGGGTTCGACTCCCGCCGCCGACACCAGTCTTGTAGGGGGGATTGGAGAGGGAGGCTCAGCCCGCGCGGGCGGCGAGCTTCTCTTCGACGAAGCGGTGCACGCTGGAGAGCGTGGTGATGTTCTTGAACTCGCTCTCGGCGATCTTGAGCTGATAGCGGCGCTCGATGTCCGAGATGATCTCGATGGCCTGCATCGAGTCGACGCCGAGGTCGCGCAGGAGCACGTCGTCGCCGATCTCGCTCGCGTCCTTCTCGATGATCTCCGCGATGAGCGCGCGGAGGTCTTCCTTCAACGTGGCGTTGCTGGACATGGCGATCAGGCGACCTTGTCGGTGCGCTTCTGCACGAGGTCGACGAGCTGCGCGACCGTCGAGATGCCGACGAGCTGGTCGTCCGGGATCTGGATCTTGAACTCGCGCTCCATGCTCCCGACGATCTCGAGCATGCCGAGGGAGTCGATGCCGAGGTCGCTGATGGGCGTGGTCTCGGTGGGCAGCGGGATCTCCTTCTCCGCGACCTCGCTCGCGATCCGGCGGAAGGTGTTGAGCAGTTCGTCTCGTGCGATCATGGCGGTGCCGCGCTCCGTGCTTCTGGTTCGGTGAAGGCCGTGCGTGCGGGGTCCCTGCGACCCCACAACGCGCGGCGTACATCGCAGCGATAGTGCCCCCTGTCAAGGCGCTCAATCCCTTGCAGAACAAGCGTTTCCGCGAGGTCGCAGTGCGTAGCGGCCGTGGCGGTGGGCAGGGTGATTCGCGCCGCGGCGCGGCTTGCTGGCCCGGTCGGCCATCGGGTATAGCGCGCGCAGATGACACCGCGAGTCCTCGTTACCGGGATGGGCGTCGTGAGCTCGGTAGGGCTCGGGCGCGAGGCCTTCTGGCGCTCCATGGTCGAAGGCCGAAGCGGGACCTCCACCATCACCTCCTTCGACGCCGCCCGCCTCGGGCGCACGCTCGCCGCCGAGGTGCAGGGCTTCGTCGCGAGCGACCACCTCACGCTGGTCGAGACCCGGCGCGCGGGGCGCTGCAGCGCCTTCGCGCTCGCCGCCGCCCGCATGGCGGTGCGCGACGCGGGGCTCACCGAGGCCGCGCTGCGCAGCGAGCGGGCGAGCGTGGTGCTCGGCACCACCATGGGCGAGGCCGACATCTGCGGGATGCTCGACGCCCGCTGGATCCTCGAGGGCCCCGACGCCATGTCGCCGCGGGTGCTCCCCAAGAGCGCGCCCTACCTGGTCTCCATGGAGACCGCCCAGGCGCTCGGCTGCCGGGGCACCGTGCTCACGCTCCCGGCCGCCTGCGCCGCCGGCAACTACGCCATCGGCTACGCGGCCGACCTGATCCGCACGGGCCGCGCGGACGTGGTGATCACCGGCGCCGCGGAGATCCTTCAGGAGCTTCAGTTCGCGGGCTTCGTTCGCCTCGGCGCGGTGGCCCCGGAGCGCTGCCAGCCCTTCGACCTCGACCGCCACGGGCTGATCGTCGGCGAGGGCGCCGGGGTGATGGTGCTGGAGTCCGAGGCGCACGCGGTGCGCCGCGGGGCGACGGCGCTGGCCGAGGTCGGCGGCTATGGCCTCGCCTGCGACGGCTTCCACATCACCCGGCCGGAGCCCTCGGGGGCCGGGGTCATCCACGCGCTGCGCGAGGCCATCCGGCGCTCCGGGATCTCCGTCGACGGGGTGGACTTCATCAACGCCCACGGCACCGGGACCAAGGCCAACGACGCGGTGGAGTCCACCGCCGTGCGCGCGGTCTTCGGCGACCGACGCGTGCCCATCTCGTCCATCAAGAGCCTCATCGGCCACTGCATGGGGGCCGCGAGCGCCATCGAGGCCGTGAGCTGCGTGGAGACCATCAACAGCGGGATCTACCCCCCGACCACGGGCTACACGACCCTCGACCCGGAGTGCGACGTGGCGGTGGTGGCCAACACCGCGGGGCGTGGCCGAGCCGACGTGGTGGTCAACCACTCGCTGGCCTTCGGCGGCTACGACGCGGTGGTGCTCTTCGCGAAGCCCGACCGCCTCCCTCCCCCGGACGCGCGCGGAGACCTGCAGTGAAGCCGCTCGCCATCACGGGCCTCGGGGTGTGCTCCCCGCTGGGCATCGGCTGGGAGGCCTTCTGCGAGGGGCTCGCGGCTCCGCCCGGCGGCGCGTTCACGACCTCGCCCACCAGCTTCTCCACGGCCCCGCACCCCGGGCTGCGCGTGGCGGAGATCAAGGACTTCGACCCGCGGCCCATCGTCGGCGACAAGGGCCTGCGCAACAACGACCGGCTCACGCGGCTGCTGCTGGTGGCCGCGCGGCTGGGCCTGGAGCACGCGGGCATCAAGCGCGGCGGAGACTTCGCGGTGCTCGGTCCGACGGAGGTGGGCGTGTGCGCGTCGACGGCCTACGGGAGCCTGGAGGCGATCCACGAGCTCGACTCCGTGGCCCGCCTGGAGGACCCGCGCTACCTCAACCCCGCGCGCTTCCCCAACACGGTGATCAACGCCTCCATCGGCTACGTGAGCATCTGGGAGGAGCTGCGCGCCCTCAACGCGACGGTCACCAACGGCCCGACCGGAGGTCTCGACGCCTTCGACGCGGCCTCGCTCTGGATCGACTCGGGCCGCGCGAAGGCCGTGCTCACGGGCGGCGCCGAGGCCATGTCCGAGGGGCTCTGGCAGGCCTTCCGCAGGCTCGGTGCGCTCGACGAGCAGCCCGACGGGTGGTCGCCGGGGGACCCGAGCCCGCGCGGGCTGCGGCTCGGGGAGGGAGCCTGCCTCGCGGTGCTCGAAGACCTCGAGGCGGCGAAGGGGCGTGGGGCGAAGGTCTACGCCGAGGTGATCGGGTACGGGGCGGCCTTCGAGCCGGCGGAGGCCGACAAGCCGATGGTGCACGTGAGCGCCGCGGCCCTGTCCCGCGCGGTGCGCACCGCCCTCCAGGGCGTCGACCGCTCGAGCGTGGTGATGGTCGTGAGCGGCCTCTCGGGGCTCGGGGTCGTCGATGGGCCGGAGCGCGAGGCGATCACCAGGACGCTCGAGGACGTTCCGGTGCGGACGCCGAAGGCATGGTGCGGCGAGACGCTCGGGGCCGCTGGGGCCTTCGGGGTCGCGGCGGCGATCGATTGGTTGGCGGACGAGCGCGCGGGAGCCTGCGCGGTGGTGACGTCCGTGGGGTTCTACGGCAACGCGTCGGCGCTAGTGGTCCGACGTCCGGAGTGATCGATGAGCTGGATTGACGACAAGGCCCACGAGGGTCTGGCAAGGGTGCGCGAGGCGCGCGAGGCCGGGGTGTATCCCTTCTTCCGTGCCTTCGAGACCGGGGGCATCCGCACGAGCGTGGACGGCCACGCCTTCGTGAACTTCAGCTCCAACGACTACCTCGGGCTCACCACGCACCCGGACGTGAAGGAGGCCGCCAAGCGAGCGATCGACACCTTCGCGTGCGGGCTGTCGAGCTCCCGGGTGCAGGCGACCACCACGGCGCACGTCGAGCTCGAGCAGCGCCTCGCGAAGTACTTCGGCTTCGAGAAGGCCCTGGTCACCACCACGGGCTACCAGGCGATGGTCGGCACCATCATGGCGCTCGCCGACCGCGACACCGCGCTCATCCTCGACAACCTCTCGCACGCCTGCATCCTCGACGGCACCTTCCTCGCCGCGGGCAGCCCGGGGCGCGCCCCGGAGGTGAGGTTCTTCAACCACAACAGCGCGCGCTCGCTCGAGCGGGTGCTGAAGACCCGCGAGCGCCCCAACGCGATGGTGCTGGTCGAGGGCATCTACTCGCTCGACGGCGACATGGGCCACCTCAAGGAGATCGTGGAGGTGTGCGAGCGCTACAACGCCGTGCTCGTGGTGGACGACGCCCACGGCTCGGGCACGCTCGGCGCGCATGGTCGCGGCATCCTCGAGCACCTCGGCCTCGAAGGCCGCGCCCCCATCGTGGTGTCGACCTTCTCCAAGGTCTTCGGCGGCATCGGCGGGATCATCCTCGCCAGCACCGAGGTGGTGGAGCTCATCCAGCACAACGCGCGGAGCTTCGTGTTCAGCGCGACGCTGCCGGTGCCCATCGTGGCGGCGGCGGCGACGATCCTCACCATGCTGGAGGACGACGGCGTGGCGCTGGTGCAGGAGCTCCAGGACAACGCCCGCTACATGCGCGGTGAGCTGGTCTCGCGGGGCTTCGACCTCGGCCTGAGCGACACGCACATCATGCCCGTGATGGTGCGCGACGAGCGCAAGGCGATGATCCTCCACCAGATGCTCTTCGACCGCGGGATCTACATGGTCCCGATCACCTACCCCGGCGTGAAGCCCGGCGAGGAGCGGCTGCGCGTGAACATCACCCGCGGTCACACCCGCGCGGAGATGGCCCTCGCGCTCGACTGCCTCGACGAGCTGGGCGCCGCCTGCGAGATCCGCAAGCAGGACCAGGTCGCCCCGGCCTCGCCCTGACCTCCCATACGGCGTGCCGTTCTTGAGCCTCGGTGCCTGAGACCGTAGGGTCCCCGCCGTCGCGCTGATGTCCCCCACCCGAACCATCGTCCCATGGCCCGAGCTCGCCGCGCTGGGCGCCCTCTTCGCCGCGGTCGCGGCGTGGAGCAGCGCCGGCCGCCCGGTGGACCCTCGGGGCCTGTCGGTCGCGGTCCTCGCGGTGCTCATCGCCCTCGCGCCCAAGCGCCTCGCCCGCTCGGGGCACGGCGCCCAGGCCGAGGCCATCTCCGTCGCGGCGGCCCTCGGCGCCCTCTCGGTGGCCAGCGTGGTCGCGGGCTTCCACCCCGGCTCGCGGGTGCTGCGCATCGCGCACGCCCTCGCCTCGGGCGAGCTCATCGGCCTCTCCACCGTGCTCGCCTACGCGCAGCCGATGCGCACCGAGTCGCTCCGCCGCGCGGCGCTCCCCGGGGTCCTCGTCGCCCTCGTCGGAACCCTCGGGCTCTGGCCCGGGGCGGAGCACTGGTTCCCCGGCTCTCGCGCGCTCGCCCCGGTCTCCGTGGGCATCGCCGCGCTGCTGCACCTCGCCGCCACGCGCCGACCCACCGCCCCGGTCGAGCGCGCCCGATGGATCTACCCCACCCTCGGCGTCGCGGCCCTCAGCCTCGCCTCGCTGGCGCGCAGCCTCTCGGGCGGCGGCGATGCGGCGCTGCTCGCCTGGTCGCTGGGCGTCGCGGCCCTGGTGGTGGGCCTCGTGGTCGGCCACTCGGACGCCTCCGCTGCGCACGCGGGGCCCTTCGCCCGCCGCACCCTCGCGGCCTCGCTGGGCTTCTTCGCGGGAGCGATCGCGCTGGTCTTCGGCCCCGGCGCCCCGATGACCGCGATGGCCATCGGCCTGGGCGTGGCGGCCTTCGTGCTCCCGGTGATCGACCGCTGGTATCGCCCCGCGGAGGGGCGGCTCCTCGACGCGTGCGCGCGCATCGACCGCGGACTGGCCCGGGCCGAGGCCCTCGACGAGCTCGCCGCGGCGGTGCTCGACCCGCTGCGCGAGGCCGCGCGCAACCTCCGCGCCCCGGCGGCCTTCTGGGTGCTCGACGGCGCTCGCGTGCTGCAGGTCGACGTGGCCGGGACCCCTTCGGTGCGACCGCTCTCCATCGAGGCCGAGAAGGTCATCGTGACGTGGCTCCGCACCCGGCCGACGGTGGTCTTCGTCGACACGCTGCGACCTCACCTGGTGCGCCGCCCGGAGCTGCGCCCGGTGGTCGACGCGCTCGACGGCTACGAGGCCTTCGCGGCGATGCCGCTCTGCGACGCCGAGCAGCTCCTCGGGGCGGTGATCATCCCTCGCGGCGACCGGTGGGCGCCTCCGAGCTTCGAGGAGGAGTGCCAGCTCGAGGAGGTCCGTCGTCACGTCGAGGGCGCGCTGCTGCGCATCCTCTCGGCGGAGCGAGCGGGCCAGCGCGCGGCCGAGGCGCTGCGGCGAGAGGCGGCGCAGGTCGAGCGGGCCACGACCGCCGAGGCGGAGCTCGCGAGGGTGGGCGCGCTGGTGGTCGAGTCGGCCTCCGTGGTGGCGCTCGGCCCCCGGTCGACCCGGTGGATCGCCTACTCGCCCTCGACCCGCGCCCTGCAGGCCTCGCTGGACGCGCTGGCGCCCACGGAGGGTCCGATCGCCCTGGTCGCGGCGGCGGGCGTCTCGGTGCTGTCGGCCGGAGCGAGGCTCCACGCGATGGGGCCGCGTTCGGAGCGCGGGCTGATGGTGCTCGACGCCTCGGCGATCGACCCTCGCGCGGTGCTCCCGACGCTGCTGGGCGATGCCCGCGGAGAGGGCACGAAGCCCGGTTGGCTGGAGCGCGCGGCGGGCGCGACGCTGCTCATCGAGCACGCCGCGGCCCTCGGGCACGAGGGGCTCACCGCGCTCGCGAGCGCCGTGGAGCACGGCACGGCGCGGCGCCTGGGCGATGAGACGGCGTACGCCGTGGACGCGCGGGTGATCCTCGGGCTGCCGAGGGATCCGGCCGAGTGCGACCTGCCCGTGTCGCTCTCGCGCCGGCTCGCGGGTCGCCTCGCTCGGGTCCCTTCGCTGCGCGAGCGCTCGGAGGACGTGGAGTCTCTGGTCTACGCCGCCATCGATCGGGCGTGTCGCTGCGCCGACCGCAGCCCGCTGGGCATCACGCCGGACGCCCTGGCCGCGCTGCGGGCCTACCCCTGGCCGGGGGAGCTGCCGGAGCTCGACGCCGCGCTCGCGCACGCGGTCGCGGCCGCGAGGGGGTCGCGCGTGCAGCGGGACGACCTGCCGCCGATCGTGCGGGCGTCGGTGTTCCGGGTCGGGCGCGGCGACGACGATCGCACGCCGGGCGCGGCGCTCGACGACTGATCAGTTCGGCAGGTCTCGCGGGTCGACGCCGCCCTTGATCACGCGGAGCTTCGGTCCGCTCTCGCGGCGCTCCCTCGGAGGGCGGCTGGCGGGGACGTTTCCGAGCGCCGCTCCGACCAGGAAGCCCACCAGCCCGAGCACCGACTCGGGGCTTCGGGACACGAGGAAGCCCACCGCGAGGATGACCGCGAAGAGGGCGGTGAACTGCCGTCCGGAGAGCGAGACGATGCCGAAGAAGGAGGTCGGTCGCGTGCCCTCGGTCATCCCCCAGGCCGCCGTGAGAAGGGCGGTGGCGGCGACCGGCGAGTAGGCGCGCTGCGTCCAGAAGGGGGTGTAGAGCGCGCCCACGGCGACCAGCACCAGACCGGAGACCACCGACGCGACGGCCATCGCGGTGAGCACCCGGCGCAGGCCCCAGCGCGACTCCATCGTGCCGCCGAAGAACCACAGGGAGATGACGGTCCAGAGGATGGACTGGATGCCCGAGGGGTCGTGCACGAAGGGGTGCGTGATGAGCCGCCACACCTCGCCGTGGGCGACGCGCGAAGGGATGAGCGCCAGCGCCGCGAAGGGCCCCATCGGGTCGGGGGTGCTGCCGGTGAGGCCCGAGCGGCCGACCAGCGCCTCGACGAGCCACAGGCCCACGAGGAGCGCCGAGAGGGTCTTCATCGAGCGCGAGAACGTCGGCACCGCAATCTGGACCGTCGGTTGGTTCATGGGTTCTCTGGAGACGGACTCTGCAATGGGCCTCCGCGGCTGTCACCCTGCGCCGGTCGCGCGCGATGATTGACACGGGCGACGGTAGGGCGATACGCCCCTCGGCGCGCGATGCACCACGTGATCTACGGTTTCCTAGTGACCTTCCACCAACAGTCACCAGGCGGAGGCGCGGCGCACATGCCGAGCTCCTTCGACCTCGTCGCCCAGGCCACGCTGCCGGTGAAGATGGTGGTGCTCCTGCTCCTCATCTTCTCCATCGCCTGCTGGTACATCATCGGATACAAGTGGCTGTATCTCCGCCGCGCCTTCGCGGAGAACGAGGCCTTCCTCCAGATCTTCGAGCAGACGCGGCAGCTCAACGTCGCCGCCGAGGCCGCCTCGCAGCGCCCGAGGAGCCCCGTCGCGCAGATGTTCCGCGCGGGCTACGACGAGCTGCTGCGGGTGAAGGCCGCCCACGAGGGCGACGACGCCCCGGGCATCGAGAACGTCGAGCGCGCCCTGCGCCGCGCCTTCTCCCGGCAGACCACGGTGCTCGAGAGCATGGTGCCCTTCCTCGCCACCACCGGCAGCACGGCGCCCTTCATCGGCCTCTTCGGCACCGTCTACGGCATCATGCACGCCTTCATGCAGCTCTCGGCCTCGCGCGACACGGCCACCATCGACCGCGTGGGACCGGGCATCGCCGAGGCGCTCTTCACCACCGCCGTGGGCCTCGTCGCCGCGATCCCCGCGGTCATCGCGTACAACTACTTCGTGCGTCGGCTGCGCGTGATCTCCACGGAGATGGACATCTTCGGCAACGACTTCCTCAACATCGTGCGCCGGCACATCCTCAAGTAGGGCCGCGATGTCGTTCTCCAGCAGCAGCGGCGGCGGCGGGCCGATGAGCGAGATCAACGTCACCCCGCTGGTCGACGTGATGCTCGTGCTCCTGATCATCTTCATGGTGACCGCGCCGATGGTGCAGGCCGGGCTGCGCGTCGACCTGCCCAACGCCGAGGCGCCCGCCATCCCCAACGCCGAGCAGAAGCTCCGCGTCACCATCGGCCACGAGGACGCCGCCAACCCCGCCACCCCCATCGCCATCTGGATCGGTCAGGACCGCACGACCCTCGAGCGCCTCGCCGAGCAGCTGCGCGCCAACGCCATCGTCCAGCGCGACCACGAGGCCTACGTGCAGGCCGACGAGAGCATCCCCTATGGCATCGTGGTGAGGGTGCTCGCGGCGATGCGCACCGCCGGGGTCGAGCGCCTCGGCATCGTCACCGACCCCCTCACCAGCCAGTAACCTCAGGCCGCGGCGTCGAAGCCCATCTGCTCGCGCAGCGCGCGGCGGGTGCGCCAGAGCCTGCTCTTCACCGCCGCCACCGGCTGGCCCGCGGTTTCCGCGATCTCCGCGCAGGAGTCGCCGCCGATCGCCTGCTCCACCAGCAAGCGCTTGCCCTTGGGGAGAAGGGCGATCTGCTCGGCGACGCGGGCGAGGTCGACGCGCGCCATCACCCAGGTCTCCGGGTCGCGGTGCTGCGTCGAGGTGTCCACCGACTGCTCGGCCTCGGGCCAGACCTGCTCGGTGTACTTGTCCGAGCCCCGCTTGCGAGCCGCCGTGCGGCGGCGCTGGTAGAGCGCGGCGTTGACCACGATGCTGTAGAGCCAGCTCGCGACGGCCGCGTCGCCGCGGAAGCGATCGGCGTGGCGCAGGGCGCTCACCATGCCCTCCTGCACGGCGTCCCAGGCGTCGTCCTCGTTGCGGGTCACCCGCAGCGCCGCGTGGAAGAGCCGAGACTCGTACGAGCGGAACGCCGACTCCACCGCCTTGCGGCTCTCCGCGCTCACCGCCACCAGACCCGCCATCCGCTCCACCTGCACGCCCTGATGCTCCATCATGCCGTCCAACCTCCGTCCCGGTCATCGCCGGGATGAACAACCTTTGAGCAACGTTGGTGCCACCTTGGAATTCCCGGAAACCCCCATTCGCGAGGGTTTTCGGGGGTCCACGTTTCGTGACCCCGAGCGATGGAACGGTGATGGGGAGAGCAACGTTTCGTTGCACCCCCGGCGGAGCGCGAGGGCGGACCCCGGGGGTACGGCTGCGAGTCGGCGGGTGACTCAAAGCTCGGCGCGTTGGCCGGGGTTCTGGTAGACGATCCACGAGGAGCAGCGAACCGTGACCACGCCTCCGCCGACCCACCGCCCGCCTCCGACCCGCGACCCGAGCGTGCCGGGCATCTCGCGGCCCTCGATCCCCTTCGCGGTGGGCGTGACCTCGACGCCTCCGCCGCCCTCCCCCTTGCGCCAGCGGGAGCGGGTGCAGGCCACCGACGGGCCCGGGGTCGCGATGGGCCTCTTCGCCGCGGTGCTGGTGCACGGCCTGGTGGTGGTGCTCTCGGTGCGCCTCGGCCGACCGGACCCGAGCGCGGCGGCCACGCGGGCGCGAGACCCTCGGGAGGACCAGGTCCTGGAGACGCACCTGCTGCAACGGGGCGGAGGGGTGTTCGACCCGCGACGCCAGGTGCACCGCGAGGTGCCCATCCGCGCCGAGCGCGAGGCGCCGCAGACCGTCGCGCCCACGGCCGATCCGACGCGGGTGGCGCTCGCCCGCGACGCGGGGGCCGAGGACTACATGGCCGCGATCACCGGTCGCACCCGCCGCGGCTCCGGCAACCAGGACCTCGCCGAGCTCGACCGCATCGCGCACATGGCGGCCATGGAGGCCGCGGCCGATCCCACCGCCGCGGGACCGGGTGACCCCACCGGCAGCGCGCACGGCGACACCACCGACCCCAACGTCGCGACCCGCGGCGCGGGCACCAAGATCGACCGCTTCCTTCGGGAGAACATCCGCCTCTCGGCGACGCTCACGGGCTCCGAGCCTCGCACGGTCACCTTCCGCATCCGCCTCGATCCCTCGGGCGTGATCGAGCTGGCTGAGCTGGTCTCCCCGTCGGGCAACGAGAGCCTCGACGGCGACATCCTCAGCCAGGCCCAGCGCCTCGCGACCTCGCACGCCCGCGTGCCCGACCTCACCCCCGAAGAGCTCACGGCCGTCTCGGGCACGAACATCAACGTGCGCGTGCCCATCGACCGCATCGTCCATTAGCCCTCCCCCCCTCAGCGCGTCTCGCTTCGCATCCCCGACGCCGTCCGCTAGACTGCGCAGACGATGCGACGGCAGCTCCACTGGATCCTCATCGCGGCGGCGACAGCGACCGCGGCGCTCCCCCCGCTGCTCTCCGACGCGCAGCCCCTCCCCCCAACGCCCCCGGCGGGTACGCCCCGCCCGGGGGAGCTCACCATCACCCTCCAGGGCCTCGAGGCGCGGCTGCTCCCGGTCGCGATCCCTGCCTTCCGCGGTGCGAACGGCGACGCCGTGTCCTCGGTGGTCTCCAACGACCTCCGGCTGAGCTCCCTCTTCCGGGTGCTCGACGCGCGCTCGTTCACCGCCGACCTCGACGCCGAGGGCCTCAACATCAACGCGCCCTCGTGGGTGGGCGTCGGCGCGACCGCCGTCGTGAAGGCCCAGGTCAGCGGCAGCGGCGACGCCACGCGCATCGAGCTCAAGGTGTGGGAGCCCGGCAGCCCCGCCGCCCCGCGGCTCACGCGCACCTACGGCCCGGGCAACCCGCGGGCCCTGGCGCACCGCATCGCCAACGACCTGATCCTGCTCTACACGCGCACCGCGGGGGTCTTCGGCACCCGCATCGCGTTCGCCCGGCGAACGGGCAACGGCCGCAAGCAGATCTTCTCCGTCGACTGCGACGGCGAGAACCTCGCTCAGGTCTCCGCCGGTCGGCGGCTCAACTTCACGCCCGCCTGGGGCCCCGGAGGGATCTACTTCTCCTCGCAGACCCCGGACGGCTTCCTGGCGCTCTTCCGCCAGGGTCGCAGCGAGCCCGTGCTGCGCGCCGACGGGCTGGTGATGGGCGCGGCCTTCGGCGGCGGTCGCATGGCCGTGGTGCTTACCCGGGATGGTAACAGCGAGATCTACCTTGGCTCGTCCGACGGCAGCAACCTGCGACGGCTCACCAACGACCCGGGCGCGGACATCACCCCGGTGTGGTCCCCCGACGGGTCGAAGATCGCCTTCGTGAGCGACCGCTCGGGCGGCCCGCAGGTCTACGTGATGGACGCGGGCGGCGGGGGCCAGCGACGCGTGAGCTTCCAGGGCACCTACAACACCGGGCCCACCTGGGCGCCGGACAGCCAGACCATCGCCTACGCCGGGCGCACCGGCGGCGCGTCGGACATCTTCACGGTCAACCTCTCCGGGGGCGCGGCGCGGCGGCTCACCGAGGGTCAGGGCAACAACACCGACCCGACCTACTCGCCCGACGGCAGGCTCATCGCCTTCAGCTCCTCGCGCGGCGGCATCTTCCTGATGAACCAGGACGGCCTCAACCAGCAGAGGATCCTCCCCGGCGTGGCGGAGGGGCTGCGGTGGGAGCCGAGGTGATGCGCCGCGGCCCTGTAGCCTTCGCGACGGTGCTGCTCGGCGCAGGCCTGCTCGCCGCTCCGCTCGCGAGCGCCCAGTGCGACGCGGCCGACGCGGGCGACCCGGTCGACCTCGGCGCGCTGCGCGACTCCTTCCCCGCCGATCAGGGCTTCGACGTGCCCACGGACAGCCCCATCCGGCTGCGCTTCGTGGGGCGCGTTCCTGCCGGCGCGACGCTCTGCGTGGAGCCGGTGGGCATGCCGGGCTGCCTCCCTGGCACCGTCGCCACCGTGCGCGACGAGCTCGTCTGGACGCCGCAGGGAGGCCGTCCCTTCGAGCCCTACGTCAGCTACCGGGTGAACTACTCCGACCCCCTCACGGGCCCCCTCTCGCTGCGCTTCCGCAGCGGGCGCGGTCCCTCCGCCGGCCCGCCTCCCTTCGCGGGCATCCGCGGCGCGAGCGCGAGGGCGGTGGCCAGCGACCCCTGCGACCCCAACGCCTACGACATCACCGTGCGCTTCAACCGCGTGGTCTCCGACGCCACCCTCGGGACCCCGTGGCCCGAGAGCGACATCGAGTACGTGATCTACAGCACCCGCGGCCCCGGGGTCTCCGGTCCCCGCGAGCGCGACCGGGCGCGGCTCCAGAGCTCCGGCTCCACCAGCGACGCCGCCGCGCAGCGCACCTTCCGCCTCAGCTCCCGCGAGGCGAACGGCCCGGTGTGCTTCAGCGTGCAGGCGCTCGACCCGCTCGGGCGCTCCATCACCAACTCCGCGGAGGAGTGCGTCAACCCCGCCGAGGGCAACTACTTCCAGGGCTGCTCGGCCTCGCCCTGGGCGCGCCGCGGCGTCGCCGGGTGGGTCGCCTTCGTCATGCTGGGCCTCGTGGCGAGGCGTCGGCGCCAACGAGCGCTGGTGTCCTCGCCGCGAACAACGGTAGGGTCCGCGCCGTCGTGACAGTCCTCCTCGTCGGCGTCGCTGGTGGCAGCGGATCAGGCAAGAGCACCATCGCCCGCTCCCTCGTCGAGGCGCTGCCCACGCACCACGTCACGGCCATCGAGCACGACGCCTACTACAAGGACGTCAGCCACCTGGCCTACGAGGAGCGGGCGCGCATCAACTTCGATCACCCGGAGTCGCTCGACAACGAGCTCTTCTGCGAGCACCTCGACGCCCTGCGCGCCGGGCGCTCGGTGGAGAAGCCCCGCTACGACTTCGCCACGCACACCCGCACCGCGCAGACCGACCGGCTCGACCCCTCGCCCATCATCGTGGTCGAGGGCATCCTGGTGCTGGCGCTGCCGGCGATCCGCGACCGGCTCGACGTGAAGCTCTACGTCGACACGGACTCGGACATCCGGCTGATGCGCCGCATCCGGCGCGACCTCGAGCAGCGCGGGCGCACCTTTGCCCAGGTGCGGCAGCAGTACTACGAGTCCGTGCGGCCGATGCACATCGCGTTCGTCGAGCCGTCCAAGCGCTTCGCCGACATCATCATCCCCGAAGGGGGGCAGAACCGCGTCGCGAGGGAGATGATCCTCGCGATGCTCCAGAAGTTCGTTCGCGACGTCGACCTCGCCCGCAGCGAGGCGATCGCCCGCGAGGATTAAGAGGGAGTCCGTGTCTCGCATGCCAGGTCGCACCCCATGACCCGAATCTCCATCGCCGGCTCCGAGCGGGTGGTCGACGGCCCCGCGGGCTCGTCGCTGCTCACGGTGCTCCAGGAGCACGGGCACCCCATCTCCACCTCGTGCGGCGGCGTCGCCACCTGCGGCCTCTGCAAGGTCACCGTGAAGCAGGGCAAGGAGCACCTCAGCCCCATCTGTCAGGAGGAGATCAACCACCTCGGCTCCATCGCCAAGATCGTCGGGCTGCGCCTCGCCTGCCAGGCGCGCTGCTCCGGCGAGGGCGAGGTGAGCGTGGAGGTGCCCGAGGTCGAGGACGTCGCCGCCCGCAAGGCCGCCAAGGCCGAGCGCCTCCGCCTGCTCCGCAACAGCAACCAGGGCGGGCGCCGGTAGGGCGGTCGTTGCGGCGGTCATCCGTTTCCGTTCCGCGCTCGACGCGCGGTAGAACGTCGCCGTGAAGCGCTCCGCACTCGCCGCGATCCTCTGGCTGTGTCCGCTCGCCGCGTCGGCCGACCCGCTGGTCGTGCACACGGCCACCCCCCGCAACGATCGCGGCATCACCGCCGCCGACCGGCTCCGCCTCGCCGACGCCGTCGCGGAGGTGCTCTCCACCGGACAGCCCGAGGTGCTTCGCGCCTCCGACGTCCACGCCCGCGTCGAGACCCTCTCCCCCGCCGGGCTCACCTGCGACGCCGCGGAGTGCGCCTCGGCGCTGCTCACCCCCCTGCACGCGCGCGGCGTGGTGCTGGTCTCCGTCGCCCGCGGTCACCACCGGCAGGTCTCGCTCACGCTCCGCTGGCTCGACGCGCAGGGCGTCGTGCGGGGCGAGCAGCGAGCGCAGGAGGTCGTGGCCGGCTGGGATGACGCCATCGCCATGGCGAGGGTCAGCGCCCGTACGCTGCTCTCGGAGATCCCGCCCGTGGCGGCGCCGACGCCCGCGGCGCCTCCGGCTCCGATCGTCGAGCCCGCGCCCGCTCCGAGGGCGGCGGTGGCCCCGTCGGTGATCGCTCCACCGAGGACGCAGTGGGTCACCACCCGACGCCCGATCGAGGCCGCTCTGGGCGGCGCGTTGATCGCGGGCGGAGCGACCGCGCTCACCATCGGCCTCATCGCCATCGCCCAGGACGGACAGCGCGTGGGCGAGCTGCCGAACGGGCGGGAGGAGGTCTACACCGCGACGACCCGGGACACGGTGCTGGTGGCCGCCGGGGCGGTGGCGGTCGCGGGGGGCGTGTTCCTGCTGATCGACGGGCTGAGGCCTCGGCGCTCGCAGGTCTCGCTCTCGTGGCAGACGCTGCCCCTGCCCGGCGGCGCGTGGATGGGACTCGGAGGAACGCTATGAGCCAGCATGACGCCGTAAAGTCCGAGGGCCTGCGAGCGCTCGTGCGCGCGGTCCGCTCGGCCCCGTCGCCCTACCGCCCCATCATCGCCACGGACGCCGACGGGACCCTCTGGGAAGGCGACATCGGCGACGACCTCTTCATCGAGGCCCTCTCCAACCACCCGGTCGGTCCGGTAGCCCTCGCGGGCCTGCGCCACGGCGCGCGCGAGGTCTTCGGCGACGAGGCCCCGGAGGACCTCCGCGAGCTGGCCCTCGCCTTCATCGACGCCTACCGCGGCGGTCGGATGAGCATCGAGCACATCTGCAAGATCCAGTCGGAGGTGCTGGGAGACCGCACGCAGGCGGCGCTCGACGCGCTGCTGGCGCTGGTGGCCGAGCGCGTCGCGGCGCGCATCCGGCCCGCGGTGCGGCTCATCGTCGAGGAGGCCGGGCGCTCGGGCGTCGAGGTGCACGTCGTGACCGGCAGCCTCGCGGGCGCGGTGGCGGCGACGCTACGGCGAGCAGGCCTCGTCCACGCGACGGTCTCCGGCGCGACGCTCCGCACCGAGGGCGACCGGGTGCTGCCGGTGCTCGCGAGGCCGATCCCGCTGCACGGGGGCAAGGTCGACGCGCTCCAGGCGGCGGGCGCCTGGCCCCCGGCGCTGGGGATGGGCGACGGGGGCTGGGACGCGACCTTCCTCGGCGGATGCGCGGTCCCGCTGCTGGTGCACCCGAGCCCCGCGCTCCTCGACGCGATGAGCCCGGTGGCCGGAGTGATGATCCTGCGGGACGGCTGCGTCTCACCGCGCACGCCCGCCCCCTGAACCCGAAGGGAACCCATTGCTCCCATGAAGACCTGCTTGCTTGTCGCCGCGCTCACCATCTTCCCGGCGGTCGCCTCGGCCCAGGAATCCTCGCTCGCCGGCCTCCGCGCCGGCGCCTCGACGCCCAGCGGAGCCATCGCCCTCGGCCGCGCCCTGCGCCGCGCCGGGCACTTCGAGGAGGCCGCCCGCGTGCTCAACGGCGTCCGCGACCCCGCGCTGCGCACCGAGGCCCGCTGGGAGGCCGCCCGCGTGCGCATGGACCAGGGCGCCTACCGCCCCGCGCAGGCCGCGTGCAACGCGATCCCGGTCGGGCAGCGACGGAGGATCTGCCTCGCTCGCGCCTACCTGGTGTGGCACCGGGTCGCCCTCGCCGACCGCGAGCTCGACGCCGCCCGCTCGATGACCGCAGGGGACGGCGAGCTCCAGCTCGCCACCGGGGACGCGCGGAGGATGGCGGCCGACCTGCCCGCGGCGGAGAGCGCCTACCGCGAGGCGGCGCAGACGATGCCCGATCGACCGGAGCCGCAGCTCGGCCTCGGCGCGCTGGCGGAGGTCGCGCAGCACCTCAACGAGGCGGAGGCGGCGTACCGACGCGCGGTCGCCACCGACCCGGCGGACCCGCAGTCGGCGCTGGCGCTGGGGCGGTTCCTGCTGCGACAGCGGGGCAACGCGGCCGAGGCGCTGCCCCTGCTGCGCCGCGCGACCACCGACCGGCCGCAGTGGCCCGAGGCGCTCACGGCGCTCGGCGACGCGCTGGTCGCCACCGGGGACGCGGCCTCGGCGCGAGCGGCCTTCGAGTCGGCGCTGCGCCTCTCGCCGACCGAGTCGGGCGCTCAGGCGGGCCTCGGTCGAGCGCTCCTCGGGCTGCAGCTCTGGGCCGAGGCCGAGGCGCCGTTTCGACGCGCGATCACCCAGGTCGGCACCGACGCGTCGGCCTACGCGGGCCTCGCCGAGGTGCTCGAGCACACGCAGCGCGAGCCCGAGGCGATGCAGGCCTGGGACGGGGCGATCGACCGCGCGCCCGGCGACTCCGCGATCAGGCTTCGCGCCGCCGAGCTGGCGCACCGCACGCAGCAGAACGCCCTCGCCCGCGCCTACGTCGACCGCGTGCTCACGGACGCTCCGCGCCACGCCCCGGCGCTGGTGCTCCGCGGGATCATCGCGGCGGAGGAGGGCGACCGCAACGCGGCCCGCGCGGCCTTCACGGCGGCGCTCAGCGGCGAAGGGTCCATCGACCGGCCGGCGGTCGAGCAGCGGCTGCGCGAGCTCGACCAGCCTACGCGGCCGCGCCGCCGGTGACCATGCTCCGCCACGCGCTCGCCATCGCCCGCAAGGACCTGCTGATCGAGCTTCGGGTGCGCGAGGTCGTCCCGACGATGACGCTCTTCGCGGCGCTGGTCGCGGTGCTCTCGTCCATGTCGCTCTTCGTCGACGAGGCCACCGGGCGGCAGGTCGCGCCCGGCGTGCTCTGGATCGCCGTCGCCTTCGCCGGCACCCTCGGGCTCTCGCGCACCTGGGACCGCGAGCGCGAGGAGGGCGCCCTGCGCGCGGTGCTGCTCTCCCCCGCCTCCCCCGCGTCGCTCTTCATCGGCAAGGCGCTCGGGGCGCTGGTCTTCGTGCTCGTCACCGAGTGCGTGGTCGCGCCGCTGGTCGCGCTGCTGCTGCACGCGCCGCTCTTCGAGCACTTCGGTCCCTTCGCCGCGCTGCTCTTCCTCGGCACCGTCGGCTTCGTCGCCGCGGGGACGCTCTTCGGGGCGCTCATCGCACGCACCCGCGCCCGCGACCTGTTGCTCGCCGTGGTGCTCTACCCCCTGGTCTCCCCGGCGCTGCTCTGCGGCGTCGTCGCGACGCGCGACCTCTTCGGCGGCGCCTCGGTCTCGCAGCTCGCCGACTGGTTCAGGCTGCTGATGATCTTCGACCTGGTCTTCATCGCGGGCGGCATCGCCCTGCTGCCGACGCTGCTCTCGGACTGATCCCGCGCGGCGCTCACCAGGCGTAGACGGCGGCCTCTCCGTGGCGGCGCGCGAGGCCGTCGACGTACTCCAGCAGCAGGTCGCGACGGCGCAAGAGCGAGCGGATCTGCCCCGCGCTGAGCGGGGGCGCATTGCGATCGGGGTCGAGCGCCATCTCCGCGCGCACCGAGGCCTCGGTCATCGCTCGCGCCCGGGCGATCACGTCGCGGCGGAAGCGCTGCGTGCGGTGCAGAAGCGAGCGCGAGCGCTGGAGCAGGCCCTCGACGAAGGGCTCCTCGAAGCCGCCGTTGTTGTCGCGGTAGATGAGGTGGCCCTGCGCGTCCATGGGGACGTTGGCGCCGCTCCATCGGTCCCAGTTGCCGGTGAGGAAGTCGAAGACCAGCAGCGTCGAGATCTCCTCCGCGCGCTGCGACTGATCGGGCGGGACGGTTCGTCCCTGGCGCAGCCAGCGACCCCAGCGCTCCTGGTCCTCGGCGCCGTCGATGCGCGAGGGGCGGAGCACCGGGACCCAGTAGATCGCCGCGCCCCGCGCCGTGTTGTCGCGGTCGAAGATCACCGGGCTGTCCGGCGCGAGCCGCAGCGTGGCGCGAGGGATGGCGCGCGAGATGGCCGGAGGCACCCGGTTGAGCCCGAGCAGGCGGTTGAGCCGGTAGGCGGCGATCTCCGCGCGGTAGCTGTCGCCGTGCGTCGTCGTGCGGGGCTTCCACGCCGCGTCGATGCCACCCTCCAGCCGCAGGTGGAGGTTCACGCTGGTGCTGCCCACGTTCTGCCGGCCGAGCACCCGGGCGCTGCGGATCGACTCGAGGATGCGGGCCTCGGAGACGCCGCCGAACTGCCGCGCGTCGGCGGCCGCCGGGGCCTGGGGGGCGGGCTGCGATCGGCCGACCAGGGGACCCAGCGCGATCGCCGCCGCAAGGAGGGGAGAGATCCATCGAGGCATCATCGGGATGTCCGGTGAGCTAGCACGATCGGCGCGGCCCGACGGAATTACGGAGCCTGCGGAGAGGGGACGGGAGCCATCGGGGACACAGGGCGCGGCGCTTCGGATAGAGTCGCTCCCCGATCGCACCGGGTGGAGCCACGGGATCGTTGGCCGACGACGGGCACGCCGACCCCTTCGCCTCACGCCCGTTGCGGTCCCCCGATGCCCTTCGCCAGCGGAGAAGCCTCTTGCCGACCCACCCCCGACTCCCGGGAGCCGCCCTCGCCCTCGTCCTCTCGATGATCCCCTCGGCCGCGCTCGCGCAGACCGCCTCGGCGAGCGAGCACTTCGACCGCGGCGTGCAGCTCTCCAGCGAGGGCGATCTGCGGGGGGCGCTCACGGAGTTTCGCGCGGCCTACGACGCCTCGCAGAACCCTGAGGTGCTCTTCAACCTCGCGGCCACGCACGAGAACCTCAACGAGTACGTCGAGGCCCGGGAGGCCATCGAGCGCTACCAGCGCCTCGCGCCGCCCTCGGCCGTGGCGCGCCACCGCGCCGACATCGTCGCCGCCCTCGCCCGCCTCGGCACCCGCATCGGGACCCTCGTGGTGAGCGTCGACGCCCCGGAGGCGACGGTGGAGGTCGATGGGGTCGCGAGGCGCGACTGGCGCGAGGGGATCCCTGTCTCCACCGGGAGGCGGCGGGTGGTGGTGAGCGCTCCCGGGCGCGACGCCTTCCGCGCGGAGGTGGACGTGGCGGGCGGACAGCGGGCGGCGGTCGCGGCGACGCTCGCGCGGTCGCGCTCGACGCTCCAGGTGGCCTGCGAGCTGCCGGGCGCGGTGGTGCGCGTCGACGGCCAGGAGGTCGCGAGGACGCCCGTCGAGAGCCCGCTGACGGTGGCCGAGGGACGCCATGTGATCGAGGTCTCGCACCCGGGCTACGAGACCTACCGCACGGAGGTCGAGGCGACGGGCGTGGGGGCGCGGGTGGCCGCGACGCTGCGCTGGGCGGAGCCGGTGCCCGAGGCCGAGGGCG